>JAFZBK010000019.1 GCA_017561825.1 Prevotella sp. | reverse complement strand
TGCTGTAAAGCCGAAGGCTATCTATAGGTGTTAGTCAAAGAATGGTTATGCTTGCATAAAGAGGGTTTGACTGATACCTATAGATGAATGCTCGAATAGCATACAGCACAAACAAGGGTTTTGAAGGTTTTCTTAAAAATCTGTGCGTGCTTTCAACTAAATTAAAGAAGAACCATTTGGGTTATCAGTTCTTGGTCTTACGACTGTTCTAAGTTGACATGTTAGGTGTGATGTTAGGTCTTACGTTACCTCTTTGTTAGGTGTTACGGTAGGTCTTTAGGGGGCTAAAAACGCGTGAAACATCTATATACAGGCACTTTCTTCCGTGAAACTGTTAGGTCTTGGGCAAAAACGAAAAATTCTTTTATTTTGTTCTGACGGATTGCAATTTGGTTGCATGGAACATAAGAGTTTCCTTGCATAAAACTAGTTGTTGGATTTCATCCCACCTTTTCTCGCCATGGCAAAGCCTAAACTAGTTTCGCTTTGCTCATCTGGCTTAACGAAAAGGTTCCCAACATGGGAATAAAGTGTTCCCAACTTGGGAATAAATAGGAACCAGCCTTCTGAGAGTTCGTTATCAGCCTTCTAACGACCCGTTATAAGGCTTCTAACACACTCCAATCAGGCTTATAGCAATTCATAATGCATAATGCATAATTCATAATCAACCCCACCCCTCGCTTCGCCAACCCCTCCCCTAAGAGGGGCGGGGAGTTTGATTATATGAATTATTATGAGGTTTCCTTTGGAACTTTCATTTTTTATCACTATTTTTGCACTCAGATATGAGTAGCAAGGAATGTATGTCAAAGTTGTCTAAAATCCTGTTATGGGATATGGACATGGATCAGGCGGATATGGATAAGTATCCTGCTCATTTCATTCAGCGTGTCCTTGAATATGGCAATATGGATGATTGGAGGTTGTTACGCTCTTATTATGGACTCCCCAAGATTGTTGAAGAGTGCAAGAAATTGCGAACCCTTGATCCTGTTTGTCTGTCATATATCTGTGCCATTTCTCATACACAACCAGAAGAATACCGATGCTTTCATACCAGACAGTCGAACCCCACACCCTGGAACTTCTAAAACAATTGATGGCAGAATCATCATTGTTAGATACGCGACTTGTTGGAGGCACGTCGCTTGCTCTGCAATATGGCCATCGCAGTTCAGTAGATTTGGATTTCTTTGGTAAACTTGATGATGACATGTTTGTTCTTCGTGACTGTTTAAAGAGCATGGGTCAGCTTCTTGTCATTAAAGAAACCAGAAACATAAGAGTTTACGATTTGGATGGTGTAAAAATAGATTTTGTAGATTATTCTCGTTATCCTTGGTTGACTGATGCCGTAATAGAAGATGGAATGAGACTTGCTTCTCCTCAAGACATAGCAGCCATGAAGATTAACGCAATAGAAGGAAGAGGAACCCGAAAGGATTTTGTTGACATCTATTTTCTCATGCAACACTATTCTCTTGAAGGTGTTCTTAGCTTCTACCAAGAGAAATATCCCGAAAACAGCTTGTTCCGTGCTTTGATGAGTCTATCGTACTTTGAAGATGCAGAAAAACAAGTGATGCCCAAGATGTTTTCTCCTGTGTCATGGGATGAAATGAAGGCATATATTATAAAAGAAGTGGAAAGGATTACATGAGAAGAATTTGTCTGATGCTGTTCGCCCTTCTCTCCATGCTCAGGATGCAAGGACAGGAGGTGATCGACTCGGTGGCGGTGGTGCCCAACGAGGTGCAACCCACATTCCAACTGAGCGACACATGGGTAACCGACTCCCTCCATCTGCCGGTGCTGACCCGCTTCGGACAAATGCCGTATTTAAGTATGTACCCGTATATGTGTGGCGGCTATCCCTCTTGGAATCTGCACGAAGGACTGAATGTGAGTCTGGGTGCCAGTGTGTTTACCCAATTCGGCAAACACGCTTACCATGGAGCGGGATTCACACAAGACCTATCCATGATGTATGCCACACCCCTCACCAAGAAACTGTCGTTTGCCGTGGGCGGCTATATGGAACAGGTTTCCTGGGCTCATGATACGTATCGTGATGGCGGATTGAACGCTGTTCTCAGCTACCGCTTTGATGATCATTGGGAGGGATATCTGTACGGACAGAAGTCGTTGGTGAGCAAAAGAATTCCGCTGCCCCTCTACGGCATGACCAATATTGGCGACCGTATCGGCGCAGCGGTAAGGTATAACGTTTCACCCAGCTTCAGTATCCAGGTGAACGTAGAGAAACGGGAAATGCCTTAACGGTTTATTGACCGCTTCCGCTTCCTGTTCCTAACAGATCTTTCAGAATACCGTCGATAGCCTTGGAAACACCTCTTTCCAATGCTTTCTCCACTTCAGAAGAAACATCCTGAATGGCATCATCGATGATGTCGTTGGCACTCTTGGGAGCAGCAGCGCTGTCGAGTGGGGCAGCGGTCTGCTCTTCGCTCTTCTCAATGGCAGGCTCAGACGTTCTGGATTCCGTTCTGCCCAGTCCTGGTATGCTACCAACGAAGTTCTGCCACAGGGTGTTCACCTCCGTGTCGATCAGTCCTTCGAGATCGCGCTTCTCAAAGAGTACCCATACATGGTTGAGGGCACCAACGGAGAGCACGCGCTTCTTACCTTCGAGCTCAGCCTTTGCCAGACTGAACACCAGGTAGTTGTCAACGTCGATATTGCTGTCGAGTGTTAAGTCAACAATCTTCGAAACCACAATGTTGCCCAACACGGCCCAGCTGCCCACCTTGCCAACCAATGAACTGGTAACGGCAGAGCTAACCTCCGTATTGATGGCTTCCTTATGTGCGTACTTGTCAGGAGTGGTTACGGCAAAAAGGATGAGGATGCCAATGAGGATCAAAGCGATCCACCATTTGCGCGAACTGTTCTTCTTGCTGCCACCCTCGTTGTTAACGGGTGCCTGACTCTGCTGTTGAGCCATGGCAGGATCATACTGTTCAATGTTCATTTTCTATAGGTTTTTGAGTTAATGGTTTATTTCTTCTTCTTGGCTTCTTTGGCTTTTTTCTTGGCTTCGCGTTCCTGTTTCTTCTGCTTCCTGCGCTCTTCCCTCAGCCGTTTCTTCTCTTCCTTGGCTTTGGCCTTGAGCTCCTTTTTCTCAGCCTTGGCCTCCTTCTTGGCAACGGCAGCGTTCTCAATGGCATCGCGGAGCATGTTTTTGTTGAACGTGATGACCTGTCCGAACAAGCCAATGGAGAGTAGCTGGTTCTTACCCTTATATTTGATGTGGGTGGTGTTGAACAGGTAGTAGTTATCTACCTTCAGCATGGTGCCCAAGGTACCTTCAATGGCTTTGTTCACCACATTCTTGCCGAAGCGGGTGATACCGTTGTCGGCAATGCCACGCTCTTCAGCCTCTTCGTCAACATATTCCTTGACGGCTTTCATCATGGCCTCCTTGTGGGCCTTCTTGTCGGGAACGGTAAGTGCCATCAGAATGGCAATACCGATAATGATAACAGCAACTAATAGTTTCTTCATCTTCTTTGTTTTTGCGGACAAAGATACACTTTTTGATAATAAAAACAAAAGAAATGCCAGAAAAGTTTTGTAGTCTCAAACTTTTCCACTATTTTTGTCTGCTGAAAAGAACTTAAATTAAAATCTAAACAATATGAAATTAGACGGAAGAAGAGAAAGTAGCAATGTTGACGACCGCAGAGGTATGACGGTTGGTAAGGCTGCTGGTTTAGGATTGGGCGGTATTGTGATGATCGCCTTGATCACTTTTATGTCAGGTGGTAACCTGGGTGACGTGATTGGTAACGTCGTGACTTCTCAGATGAACCAGAGTGAGAATGTGACAACACAGGAAGGACAGCGCGAGTTCACTGCAGAAGAGCAGGAACTGGCCAAGTTCTCCAGTCAGATCCTTGCCGGTACTGAGGATGTGTGGACCGAGGTGTTCAGACAGATGGGCAAGACCTATACTCCCCCGAAGATGGTGCTCTATACAGGTAGGGTGCAGACTGCCTGCGGTGCTGGTTCGGCACAGGTAGGACCGTTCTATTGCTCTGGCGACCAGTGCTTGTATATCGACCTGTCGTTCTTCACCACGATGAAGAAATCACTGGGTGCTGATGGCGACTTCGCCTATGCCTATGTGATTGCCCATGAGGTGGGACACCATGTGGAACACCTGCTGGGAACATTAGGTACGGCACACTCAGCCATGAACAGAACCAATAAGGTGAACGCCAATAAGATCAGTGTGCGCCTGGAGCTGCTGGCCGACTACTACGCTGGTGTTTGGGCACATTATGATAATAAGAAGTTTGACTCGCTGGAGGATGGCGACATCGAGGAGGCTATTCGATGCGCTCAGGTTATCGGTGATAACTATCTCCAGGAGAAATCACAAGGCTATAGTCAGCCGGAATCGTTCACACACGGTACTTCCACACAGCGTATGCGCTGGTTGAAGAAGGGTCTTCAGACTGGTGACATGAATGGCGGACCGCGTCTGAACATGAGCGATGCAGAATTAGGATCTTAGTAATAAGTATCAGAAAAGGTTTAGTTTTATATTTAGTTTTAAGTTTTACAGTCTGTTGCCTGTGAGGGTGGCAGACTGGTTTTTTTTATCTTGCCTCTTGCTTCTTGCCTCTTGCCTCCTAAAAAATCTAAATACTTATGGAAATATTCTTTTGTTTGGGTGAAAATCAGTAATTTTGCACCTTCAAAACAGAAAAAGATTATAAAAGATGTTTGAGAATCTAAGTGACAGACTTGAACGGTCGTTCAAGATACTGAAAGGCGAAGGGAAAATCACCGAGATCAATGTCGCTGAGACTTTGAAAGATGTGCGCCGCGCATTGTTGGATGCCGACGTAAACTATAAAGTGGCCAAGACCTTCACGGACACCGTGAAGCAGAAGGCATTGGGTATGAATGTGCTCACTGCCGTGAAACCGGGTCAGCTGATGGTGAAGATCGTGCACGATGAGCTGGCAGAACTGATGGGTGGCGAGACTGTAGGACTGCAGTTGGACAGTCGTCCGTCCATCATCCTGATGTCGGGTCTGCAGGGTTCCGGTAAGACAACCTTCAGCGGTAAGCTGGCCAATATGCTGAAGAAGAAGCAGCATAAGAACCCCTTGCTGGTGGCCTGCGACGTGTATCGTCCTGCTGCCATCGAGCAGTTGAAGGTGGTGGGTGCCTCTGTGGAGGTGCCCGTCTATAGCGAGGAGGGGAACAAGAACGTGGTGGAGATCGCCAACAACGCTATCCGCGAGGCCAAGGCCAAGGGTAACGACGTGGTGATTATCGATACCGCAGGTCGTTTGGCTGTTGACGAGGAGATGATGAACGAGATCGCTGCCCTGAAAGAGGCCGTGAATCCCAACGAGACCTTGTTCGTTGTTGACTCCATGACGGGTCAGGATGCCGTGAATACGGCCAAGGAGTTCAACGACCGACTGGATTTCGACGGTGTGGTACTGACTAAGCTCGACGGTGATACCCGTGGTGGTGCTGCACTGAGTATCCGCACGGTGGTGACGAAGCCTATCAAGTTCATTGGTACGGGTGAGAAGATGGAGGCTATCGACGCCTTCCATCCGAGTCGTATGGCCGACCGAATCCTTGGTATGGGTGACGTGGTTTCTCTCGTTGAACGTGCTCAGGAGCAGTATGATGAGGAGGAGGCACGACGACTGCAGAAGAAGATCGCGAAGAACAAGTTCGACTTCAACGACTTCCTCGGACAGATCAACCAGATCAAGAAGATGGGTAACCTGAAGGATCTGGCAGCAATGATTCCTGGCGTGGGTAAGCAGTTGAAGGATATTGATATCGACGATAATGCGTTCAAGGGTATCGAGGCCATCATCCAGAGTATGACACCCAAGGAGCGCTCCAACCCTGAAATCCTCAACCAGAGTCGTCGTATGCGCATCGCCAAGGGCTCAGGCACGAATATCCAGGAGGTGAACCGCCTTATCAAGCAGTTCGACCAGACTCGTAAGATGATGAAGATGGTGACGGGTGGTGGCATGCGTAACATGATGGGTGCCATGAAGAATATGAAGGGCGGAATGCCAATGTGATAAAATTAAAAAGTTGAAAGATTGAAAAGTTGAAGTTTCTTCAATTCTTCAATTCTATAATTCTTCAATTTTATAAAAATGCAGTTGATAGATGGTAAGGCAACAGCAACAGCCATAAAGGCGGAGATTGCCGAGGAAGTAAGAGAGATAATAGCCAAGGGCGGTAAGCAGCCGCATCTGGCAGCCGTGTTGGTGGGTCATGACGGTGGCTCGGAAACCTACGTGAAGAACAAGGTGCTGGCCTGTGAGGCCTGCGGGTTTAAGTCAACCCTGATCCGCTATGAGGAGGATGTTACAGAGGAAGAACTGCTGGCATGCGTGGATCAACTCAATAACGACGAGGATGTGGATGGCTTCATCGTGCAGTTGCCACTTCCCAAACATATCGACGAGCAGCGCATCATCGAGGCAATCGACTACCGTAAGGATGTGGATGGATTCCATCCCATCAATGTGGGTCGTATGGCGATTGGTTTGCCGTGCTTCATCTCTGCCACTCCATTAGGTATTATCACACTGCTGAAGAGATACAATATCGAGACCAGCGGAAAGAAATGCGTCATCCTCGGTCGTTCGAACATTGTGGGCAAGCCCATGGCACAGCTGATGATGCAGAAACAGTATGGTGATGCTACCGTTACCGTATGTCATTCCCACTCAAAGACACTCAAAGAGGAGTGCCGCCAGGCGGATATCATCATTGCCGCCATTGGACAGCCTGACTTCGTTACGGCCGACATGGTGAAGGAGGGGGCCGTGATCGTGGATGTGGGTACTACACGTGTTCCTGATGCCACCAAGAAGAGCGGGTTCCGACTGAATGGTGACGTGAAGTTCGATGAGGTGGCTCCCAAATGCTCCTTCATCACTCCTGTACCGGGTGGGGTAGGACCCATGACGATCTGCTCATTAATGTTGAATACACTGAAGGCCACCCCTAACCCCTCCATAAAGAGGGGAACTGCATCTGCTCATGAGTAACAACAACAAGGAAAAGAAGAAATCCCCCCTCCTTATGGAGGGGATGGGGGTGGCTGAGGAGTACTACCAGCAGGGTAACGAAGCAAGGAAGCGGGGACAATGGCACGAGGCCATCAACTGCTATATCAAGGCCATTGAACTGGACCCTGATAGTCCTGCTGTGGAGGCAAAACGCATGCTGGATGATATCTATGCCTTCTACTGCAAGGATATGTATAATCCGTAATCGCACCGGCGCGCTGTTCCTATGGTTTCCCGCAGTCATCTCTTCACCCACTTCGTTGCTTTCCTGACAGTAGCCGTCTGGGGAAGTACCTTTGTGTTTACAAAGATGCTGCTGCAGGCAGGTCTGACGCCTGCCCAGATTTTCACCTTTCGCTTTTTGATTGCTTATGTGTTGCTGCTCGCGTTCTCGATGAGGAAGCAGCACCAATGGTTCTGTAGCTCATGGAAGGATGAGACTTTGATGGTGGCATTAGGTATCACTGGCGGATCACTGTATTTTCTGACGGAGAATGCGGCGATGCTCTTCACCACGGCCACGAACACTTCACTGATTGTCTGCTCCTGTCCGCTGTTCGCTATGCTCCTCGTAGCCATCGTTTACCGGCATTCGGAGCATATCACCAAGGTGCAGGCATTAGGATCCATCATTGCCTGCATAGGAATGGCAGTGGTGGTGCTCAACGGTCATTTCGTGCTTCATCTCTCACCGTTAGGCGACTTACTGGCTTTCGGTGCTTGTCTTTGCTGGGCGGTCTATTCGCTGTTGATGAAGAAGGCTTTGGAAGAATACCCTACGCTCTTCATCACCCGTAAGGTGTTCATCTACGGACTCATCACCATTATACCTTATTATATATTAAGTCCCCAAGAAGCCAGCATCTTCAGTTCTTCAATTCTGCAACTCTTCAATCCTTCAATTCTTTTCAACCTGTTGTTCTTAGGTATCGTGGCTTCGTTGCTCTGCTACCTGATATGGAACTGGGTGATCAGTAGGTTGGGGGCTGTTGTGGCTACTAACTGGGTGTATTTCAATCCTATCACCACCATCCTGTTTGCCTGGTGGCTTCTTCACGAACAGATTACCGTCTGGTTCCTGCTTGGTACCATCCTGATCCTTACGGGAATGTATCTTTCTGATAAGAAGAAAAAATAAATATATATTTATTTTGTATTGTTCTCACTAATTCGTACCTTTGGCTACGCCGAAGTTACTTTCACTCGGAAATGAAAAGAAAACTTGTTTTTCTTTTTGCATTTCGCTCGTTTATTCGTAACTTTGCATGCGATTTTGAATTCAAGCATTAATCTATAGAGTATGGCTAAATTAAAAGGTGCCATTGTGGTAGATACCGAAAGGTGCAAAGGATGCCAATTGTGCATCATTGCTTGTCCTCAGAAGGTTATCGCCCTGGCCAACAAAGTGAATCTGCACGGTTATCCTTACGTGGAAGCTGTTAACGAAGAGGCCTGCGTGGGCTGTGCTTCGTGCGGCATCGTTTGTCCGGATGGATGCATCACCGTGTACCGTAAAAAAGTGGAGGAGTAAGTTATGGCAGAAAAGAAAGAAGTTGTATTGATGAAAGGCAATGAAGCCATTGCCCATGCCGCCATCCGTTGTGGATGTGACGGTTATTTCGGCTATCCTATTACTCCGCAGAGTGAAGTTATTGAGACACTGGCTGAGCTGAAGCCTTGGGAAACCACAGGTATGCAGGTGGTACAGGCTGAGAGTGAGCTGGCCTCGATCTATATGGTCTATGGTGCTGCCGGTGCTGGTAAGCGTGCCATGACATCTTCTTCTAGTCCTGGTATCGCGCTGATGCAGGAAGGAATCACTTATATGGCTGGTGCTGAAGTACCGGGCGTCTTTGTTAACGTACAGCGTGGCGGTCCTGGCTTGGGAACCATTCAGCCTTCACAGGGTGACTATTTCCAGGCTACCCGTGGCGGTGGTAATGGTGACTATAAGGTTATCGTTCTCGCTCCGTCGTCTGTTCAGGAGATGGCCGACTTTGTGGATCTCGCCTTTGAGCTGGCATTCAAGTATCGTAACCCTGCCATGATTCTCTCTGATGGTGTCATCGGACAGATGATGGAGAAGGTGGTGCTGCCGCCGTTCAAGCCCCGTCGTACCGACGAGGAGGTGATCAAGCAGTGCCCCTGGGCTTCTACTGGTAAGCCGAAGGGCGGTCGTGAGCGTGTGGTTATCACTTCACTGGAACTGAAGCCTGAGATCATGGAGCAGCGCAATATCGCCCTGCAGGAGAAATACGCAAAGATTCAGGAGAACGAGGTGCGTTATGAAGAGCAGCTGATGGACGATGCAGAATATGCAATCGTTGCCTTTGGCTCTGCCGCCCGTATCGCTGAGAAGTCTGTGGAGATCGCTCGTGCTGAGGGTATCAAGGTTGGACTCTTCCGTCCGATTACCCTGTTCCCGTTCCCCACGAAGCAGATTGCTGAGTTGTCGAAGAAGGTGAAGGGTATCCTCGTGGCTGAGATCAATGCGGGTCAGATGGTGCAGGATGTACGTCTCGCTGTAAATGGTGCCGTTCCCGTAGAGCAGTTCGGTCGTTTGGGTGGTATCGTTCCTGATCCTGAAGAAATCGTAAACGCGTTGAAAAAATTGAAGAATTAAAAAATTGAAAAATTGAAAATGAAGGCGAAGAACTTCAATTCTTCAATCCTTCAATTCTTAAATTCTAAAGAAAATGGATAGAAATCAGATAGTTCAACCCGAGAATATCGTCTGCAAGAAGCCGACGCTTTTGAATGACAATAATATGCACTACTGTCCTGGCTGTAGCCACGGCGTGGTACATAAACTGATTGCGGAAGTTATCGAAGAGATGGGCATGGAAGAGAAGGCTGTGGGTGTATCACCCGTAGGTTGTGCCGTCTTCGCATACAACTATATTGATATCGACTGGCAGGAAGCTGCCCACGGTCGTGCACCTGCATTGGCTACGGGTATCAAGCGCTGCTGGCCTGATCGACTGGTCTTCACTTATCAGGGTGATGGTGACCTGGCTTGTATCGGTACTTGCGAGACCATCCATGCACTGAACCGTGGTGAGAATATCGTCATCATCTTCGTCAACAATGCCATCTATGGTATGACGGGCGGTCAGATGGCTCCTACCACGTTGATTGGTCAGAAGACCTCCACTTGTCCTTACGGTCGTGATCCTCAATTGCACGGCTATCCCCTGAAGATGGCAGATATCGCTGCTGGATTGGAAGGAACCTGCTATGTTACTCGTCAGAGCGTGGAGACTGTTGGTGCCATCCTCAAGGCTAAGAAGGCATTGAAGAAAGCATTCCAGGCTTCCATGGATGGTAAGGGTAGCTCACTCGTTGAGTTCGTCTCTACTTGTAACAGCGGTTGGAAGCTGACTCCTGCGAAAGCCAATGAATGGATGAAGGAGAACATGTTCCCCTTCTATCCCAAAGGTGACCTCAAAGACACTACCAGTCTTTAATTGAAAATTGAGAATTGAAAATTGAAAATTCAAAGATGAAGAAAGAAATAATTATCAGTGGTTTCGGTGGTCAGGGCGTGCTCTCCATGGGTAAGATTCTGGCCTATAGTGGACTGATGGAGGATAAAGAGGTTACTTGGATGCCGGCATACGGTCCTGAGCAGCGTGGCGGTACAGCCAACGTTACCGTGATTGTCAGTGATGAACGTATCTCTTCACCCATCCTCAGCAAGTACGATATTGCCGTGGTGCTGAACCAGCCGTCGTTGGATAAGTTCGAGCCGAAGATCAAGCCGGGCGGTATCCTGATCTATGATGGCTTCGGTATCATCAATCCGCCGACACGTAAGGATATCAATGTGTATTGCATCAATGCCATGGACAAGGCTGCAGAGTTGAAGAATTCCAAGGTGTTTAACATGATCGTGCTGGGTGGCTTGCTGGAGGTTGCTCCCGTGGTGAGTGACAAGGGTGTGGAGAAGGCGCTCTTCAAGACTCTTCCCGAGCGTCATCATCATCTCATCCCGCTGAACATGGAGGCCATCAAGGCAGGACGCGAGATTATCACCAAGCGATAAACGTTTTAGGTACTATCATATGAATTCCCGAACAGGACGCTTCGTCAGGTTCGGGAATTCTTGTTTGTTGCAGGTAGATCCCAGTTGTCCTCGATGGCTCGGTAGAACGAGTATTCAAACTCGGGGTTCATCTGCTCAAGTTGGGCGATAATCTCTTTCATGCTGTAGCGATGGGAGGCATCCTCGTAAGGACAGTTCCTGATTTGCTGACGGTAGCCATGGATCTGGGCAAAGGCTTGCATGTCGTTTTCCCGAATCAGACAGAGCGGACGGATCAGGGTGATGGGGAACTTATCCATCTGCATGGTGGGGCGCATGGTGGAGAAATGACCTTGGAACGTGAGGTTCATCAGGGCTGTTTGGATGAAGTCATCCTTATGATGTCCAAAAGCTATCTTGTTACAGCCCAGTGCCTGTGCGGTATTGAACAGCATCTTCCTTCGTTGCCATGAACAGAGGAAACAGTGGGTGTGACGGTTGTCTGTGCTCTCATCAAAGGAGGTCTCAATGATATGCAAAGGCACATCATACTGTTGGGCAAACGACAGAAGATACTCCTCATCGTTCTGATAAGGGATATTGGTCATCCGTACATACGCTGCTTCAACCGAGAAGCGCGGGAAGAACACCTTCGCCCGCTGACCTAACAGTTGCAACAAGGCCATGGAGTCTTTGCCTCCTGAAAGACCGATGAGGACACGGTCGCCATCCTCAATGAGCAGGTATCTCTTCAAGGCCTCGTTGAAGAGTCGTACTACTTTCTGATGAATCTTCTGCTCGTCCATAGTATTCCTAAATATACTGCATCAGGATATCCCATACGGCGATGATATGACAGATGGATCCTGCCAATACGAAGAAGTGGAAGACGCTGTGCATGTATTTCGTCTTGTTCAGACTATAGAAGGCGGCGCCAGTGATATAGCAGACGCCCTCGGCCACAATCCAGATAACGGCAGCCGTGCTCACACAGTCTATCAGAGGTTTGAAGGCCACAAGTACGGAGAGGCCCATACCAATAAAGCAGAACGTCTCTACATTACTGTGTTCCTTCAGATGGATGAAGCTGATGGTGGTGCCGGCAATGGCACAGAGCCACACAAAACAAAACAGCGCCCATCCCCAGTAACCTTGGTCGCGCATGGCAATCAGCGTAATCGGCGAATAACTACCTGCAATATGCCAATAGATGGCGGCATGATCGAAACGGCGCAGAATCTCCTTGGCTTTGAGTCTTCGAGGAAGGGCATGATAGATGGTGGAGGTGATATACGATCCCAGCATGCCGAAGAGATAGAGGATGACGCCAGTGCGTGCCCAGCCATCTCCTCCTCGGAAGCACCAGATCAAGAAGATGATACCAATCGTCACACCAAGCAGGATGCCTGCCCCATGTGAACTGCTATTGATAATCTCTTCTTTCTTCGTATATCTAATCATGCTCTTAATTCTTAATTCTTAATTCTTAATT
>JAFZBK010000018.1 GCA_017561825.1 Prevotella sp. | reverse complement strand
CCTTCAAAACCCTTGTTTGTGCTGTATGCTATTCGAGCATTCATCTATAGGTATCAGTCAAACCCTCTTTATGCAAGCATAACCATTCTTTGACTAACACCTATAGATAGCCTTCGGCTTTACAGCACAACCAAGAAAAACCAACGTTTTTGTTAAGCCAGATGAGCAAAGCGAAACTCGTTTCGGCTTTGCCATGGCGAAAAAAGGTCGGATAAAATCCAACGCTATCGCTAAAAAACCGAAATAGTTTTGGTATTGTTTTTTGGGTTTTTCGATTCTGTTGTTGATGCCGTAAGGCAGTTTGCGATTCGTGTGTCAGGGAAGACAAGTGCACTTGTATTCACTGATACACGGATTGAAAACAGGCGGGTGTTAACCCACAGACAACAGAAGCGGGTTTTCATTGGTTTTTGTTTCGATTCAACAAAAATGACGAAGAGCCATTCCAACATCCAACTTATCGAATAGAAATGAGTGCTTTGATGCAAACGTTTGCGCATCAAAACCATCAATTACTCCCCCTTTGCGATTCCAACGAAGCGAATTAATGCGTAATTTCGCAACATAATACTAACTAAATGGTCTATGAAACTGATATTTAACATAGAATACCTGACGGTATTCGGTGAGGAACTGATTCTCAACCTGATGACAAATGATGATAAAGGAGACCGTGTGGTCTCCTCTTATCACATGAGCACCCATGATGGGAGTCACTGGAGTTATGAACTGAACGGTAAGTTCAACTTAGGGAACACCATCGACTACTATTACAGCGTGGAAAGCAACGGCGAGGAGAGTCGTCATGAATGGCTCGTGTGTCCGCATCGTCTCGAACTGGTGAGCGAGAAAGGGAAGAACTACACCCTTTACGACCACTGGATCGACATGCCCGAAGATGCCTATCTGTACAGCTCGGCCTTCACCGACTGCATTGCCAAGCACACCCCCGTGAAGAGTCCTGTGAAACCGTTTGCCTACACCATACGACTGAAGGTGAGGGCGCCACAACTGCGCGAACGGGAACGCTTGGCTCTTGTGGGCGACACGCAGGCGTTGGGTAACTGGGAGATCCAGAAATCACTACCCATGACCGAACATAACTATAACGAATGGATGGTGAACATCGATGCGGCACAACTGGAACGCCCTGTTCTGGAGTTCAAGTTCGTAGTGATCGATGAGGATAAGGATACAGGCGTGTTGTGGGAGGACGGTCAGAACCGTACCATCTGTCTGCCACAGCTCCAAGAGGGCGATGTGGTGGTGTATGAGCTCCCGCAGGCTTACTTCCCCATCTATAACCAGAAATGCGCAGGTACCTTAGTGCCTGTGTTCTCGCTGAGGAGCAAGGACAGCTTCGGCGTGGGCGATTTCGGAGATCTGCGCAAGATGATCGACTGGGTGGCAAGTACACGTCAGCGCATCCTGCAGGTGCTGCCCATCAACGATACCACCATCACCCATACCTGGACGGATTCGTATCCCTACAGCTGCATCAGCATCTTTGCCCTGCATCCGCAGTATATCAGTCTGAAGGACCTCCCCGCACTGGCTGATGCCAAGGAGAAGGAACGTTTCGAACAACTGCGCCAGGAACTGAATGCGCTGAAGCAGATCGACTATGAGCTGGTGAACAAGACCAAGAACGAATACCTTCAGTTGCTCTTCGCACAAGAGGGTAAGAAGGTGATGGCAACGGCCAAATACAAGAAGTTCTTCGAGGAGAACAAACAGTGGCTGGTGCCCTACGCTCAATATAGCTACCTGCGCGACAAGAACGGAACGGCCGACTACTCCCAGTGGCCTGACCATAACACTTGGAACGAGGATGACCGTGCCGCCCTCTCATCACCACGCACGGCTATATATAAAAAGGTGGCGTTCTTCTATTTCGTGCAGTACCTGCTGAACACACAGATGAGTGAGGTACACGACTATGCCCGCAGCAAAGGTGTGATCCTCAAGGGTGATATCCCCATCGGCGTGAACCGCTATGGCTGTGATGCCTGGCAGGAGCCGCGTTACTTCAACCTGAACGGACAGGCTGGTGCGCCCCCGGATGATTTCTCGGCTGACGGTCAGAACTGGGGCTTCCCCACCTATAACTGGGATGAGATGCTCAAGGACGACTGTCTGTGGTGGGTACGTCGCTTCTCGAACATGGCGAAGTTCTTCGATGCCTACCGCATCGACCATGTATTGGGATTCTTCCGCATCTGGGAGATTCCCGTGCCAGAGAGCTCAGGACTGATGGGACAGTTCTCTCCTGCCTTAGGTTTGAGCATGGAGGAGATTGCGGCTTACGGTGTGACGTTCAACGAAGGACTCTTCCTGGTTGACCATAAGCGTAACGACCGCTGGCATCCACGTATCGCTGTGCAGTATCAGGAGGCATACCACCAGCTGAGCGAGGATCAGAAGTACCATTTCAATAAGTTGTACAATGACTACTTCTACAACCGCAACAACCAGTTCTGGTACCGCGAGGCCATGAAGAAACTACCGAAGCTCGTGCAGGCCACGAGGATGCTGGTATGCGCAGAGGACCTTGGTATGGTGCCCGATTGCGTGCCTTGGGTGATGAACGAGCTGCGCATCCTCTCATTGGAACTGCAGTCGATGCCCAAAGACTCCACGGTGAAGTTCGGTCATCTGTCACGCAACCCCTACCGAAGCGTCTGCACCATATCGAGTCATGACATGCCCACCCTCCGTCAGTGGTGGGATGAGGACTATGATCGCACGCAGGAATACTACAACACCATGCTCTACCGCGGCGATGCAGCTCCGCATCCACTACCCGGATGGCTGGCACGTGATATCATCTCGCGCCACCTCACCTCACCCAGCATGCTCTGCATCCTGTCTATACAGGACTGGCTCGCCATCGATGATAAACTGCGGTTGCCGGATGCCAATGCGGAACGTATCAATATCCCTGCCAACCCCAAGCACTATTGGCGCTATCGCATGCACATGAACATCGAGGATCTGCTCGTTGCCGACAGCTTCAATAACGAGATCAGTACATTAATCATTCAAAGCGGAAGAAAATGAATACCAAAAAACTATTTTACACATTGTTGCTGCTGCCACTGATGGCAATAGTATCTTGCTCTTCGTCAGATAACTCACCCAACCAGTTAAGTGGCAAGAGCGTAAAATCACCCAACGGGAATATCGAACTCACCTTCGCACTGACCGACAATGGGCGCCCCACCTACGAGATGTCGTATAAGGGCAAGGCAGTGGTGTTGCCATCGCACTTAGGACTGATCCTCGCTAAGGACAAGCATGCCTCGCGGGGTGAGAACGAGAGTGATCTGATGGAAAACTTCTCTATTAAGAGTCAGGAGACTTCTACGTTCGATGAAACATGGGAGCCTGTATGGGGCGAGACAAAAACCATCCGTAACAACTACAACGAACTGGAGGTTACACTCGAACAGGATTCATCACGCATCATGGTTATCCGCTTCCGCGTGTTTGATGATGGTATCGGATTCCGTTATGAGTTCCCGCAGCAGAAAGACCTGAACTACTTCCTGATTCAGGAAGAGATGACCGAGTTTGCCATGGCTGGCGATCACACGGCGTGGTGGCTGCCAGGCGACTACGACACACAGGAGCAGGAGACACAACAGACCAAGCTGTCGGAGATCCGCGGAAGGATGAAGGAGGCCGTGAACTGGGGAAACTCGTCAGTGGCGGTGTTCTCTGAGACAGGTGTGCAGACCTCCCTTCAGATGAAGAGCAAGGACGGTCTGTATATCAATATCCATGAGGCTGCCTGTGCCGACTATGCCACGATGCACCTCGAACTGGTGGATAAAAAGACCAAGGCACTCACCACCAAACTGGGCGGTGGCAGCAATGCCTATACCCCTAACCCCAAGGGCTCTTCCTATCCCCTGCCGAAGCCCTACACGTTCGTGAGTCATCTGACTCCTGATGCCACAGGTCTGAAAGGGGCTATGCAGACGCCTTGCGAGACGCCTTGGCGTACCGTGATGGTGAGTGATGATGCACGCGACATGCTGTCATCAAACCTCATCCTGAACCTCAACGAGCCTTGTGCACTCGATGACACCAGCTGGATCCATCCTACCAAGTACTGCGGTGTGTGGTGGGAAATGATCGTGGGTAAGAGCTCATGGAACTACACCGATGAGTTCCCCAGCATCAAACTGGCCGACGATGCCTTCCCCAATTCTCAATTGTCAATTGTCAATTATCAATTGGCGAAGCCCAACGGTCGTCATGCCGCCAACAACGAGAAGGTAAAGCGCTACATCGACTTCGCCGCCAAGAACGGTCTTGACGAGGTGCTGGTGGAAGGATGGAACGTAGGCTGGGAGGACTGGGCCAACATGTGGAAGCGTGATGTGTTCGACTTCGTGACACCTTATCCCGACTTCGACATCCAGATGCTGAACAACTATGCGCACTCCAAGGGTGTGAAGCTGTTGATGCACCACGAGACGTCTTCATCCACACAGAACTATGAGCGCCATCTCAAGGAGGCCTTCGAGCTGATGAACAAATATGGCTATGATGCTGTGAAGACGGGTTATGTGGGTGATATCATTCCACGTGGCGACCACCATTATTCGCAGTCGATGAACAACCACTACATGTATGTCATCAAAGAGGCTGCCAAGCATCATATCATGGTGAACGCCCATGAGGCTACACGTCCTACAGGTCTTTGTCGTACCTATCCCAACATGGTGGGTAATGAAAGCGCACGTGGTACGGAGTATGAGGCCTTCGGTGGATCTCGTCCTGACCACACCTGTATCCTGCCGTTTACACGCTTGCAAGGCGGTCCTATGGACTACACCCCTGGTATCTTCGTCACCAAGCTCTCTGAATGGAGCGACAATACCTCGTGGGCTCGTATCACCCTTGCGGGCTCATTGGCGCTTTACCTGACCATGTACTCACCGCTGCAGATGGCTGCCGACCTTCCTGAGAACTACGAGAAGTTCGACGATGCGTTCCAGTTTATCCGCGATGTGGCATGCGACTGGGATGAGAGTATCTATCTCGAGGCGGAGCCGGCTGACTATATCACCGTGGCCCGCAAGGCTAAGGGAACGAATAACTGGTTCATTGGTGGTAAGTGCGACGAGAACGGTCATAAGAGCACCATCAAGCTCGACTTCCTCGACAGCAACCGCACTTACGAATGTACCATCTATGCGGATGCCAAGGATGCACACTACGAGAAGAATCCGCAAGCCTACACCATCTCCAAGAAGGTGGTGAAGAAAGGCGATGAGCTTAAACTCAAGGAGGCACCTGGTGGTGGCTTCGCTATCTCACTAATCGCAAAATAGTTATGAAGAAACTGATTATTGCAGGAATGGTTGTACTGATGATGGCATGCCAGTCTGACAAGCAAGCGTTTCATTTCGATGAGGTGACCTACTCGTCTCGCGAAACCGTGTTCAAACTCTTTGCTCCTGCCGATGCTGCATGCTATGTGGTGGTGGGGAAGGATTCCGTAAAGATGAAGCTCCGCAAAGACAGCATCTGGACAGCCACGCTGAAAGGCGACCACAAGGGCGAACAGTATCAGTTCGTAGTGAACGGACAAGCCTCACCGGGCGTGTTCGCCAAGGCTGTAACCGTGAATGGCGAGAAAGGTGTCATCATGGATATGAAAGATACTGATCCTGAAGGATGGACAGACGACCGTCATGTGCTGCGTCCCTATCAGGACAATATCGTGTATGAACTGCATCACCGCGATTTCTCCATTGCCCGTGAAGAGGCGAAATACCCTGGTAAGTTCCTCGCACTCACTGAGCCGTGGGCCATCGACCACCTGAAATCCTTGGGCGTGAATGCCATCCATATCCTGCCCTCTTACGATTATGGCTCTGTGGATGAGACAAGGTTGGACGAGCCACAGTACAACTGGGGCTACGACCCGGTGAACTACAATGTGCCTGAGGGTGGCTACAGCACTGACCCCTACGAGCCTGCTGTGCGCATCCGCGAGTTCAAGCAGATGGTGCAGGCTCTCCACAAGGCGGGCATCTCCGTAATTCTCGATGTGGTGTATAACCATACCTACGACATCGAGCACTCGAACTTCCAAAAGACTTATCCCGACTATTACTATCGGCTATCCGGAAATTCCGGAAATTCCGGAGAATCCGGTAAAAGCTACTCCAACGGCTCTGGTTGCGGCAACGAGACAGCCTCAGAAAAACCGATGATGCGACAGTTCATGATCGAAAGCGTGAAGCACTGGATCAACGAATACCATATCGACGGCTTCCGCTTCGACCTGATGGGCTGTCATGATATTGAAACGATGAATGCCATCCGAAAGGCGGTGGATGAAATCGATCCCTCGATCTTTATCTATGGTGAGGGATGGAGTGCAGGACAGTGTGCCTTACCCACAGAACAGCTGGGCGTAAAGGCTAATATCCTGCAGATGCCGCGCATCGCCGCCTTCTCGGATGAGATCCGTGACGCACTCAGAGGACCGTTTGACGATGACTCGAAAGCAGGCTGGTTAGGTTCGGGCATTAGGATCTTTAAGTCATCCGACCTTCTCGGCTTCAAGGAAAGCATGAAGTTCGGCATTGCAGGTGCTATTGCTCATCCGCAGGTGGATATGGACAAGGTGAACTACTCGAAGGAGCCTTGGGCAAATGAGCCTACACAGATGATGAGCTACGTGAGTTGTCATGATGACATGTGCTTATTCGACCGACTGAAAGCGAGTCTGCCAGGCGTTTCGAAAGACGAACTGATCCGTCTTGACCTGCTCGCACAGACCGCTGTCTTCACCTCACAGGGCGTTCCCTTCATGCTCAGCGGTGAGGAACTGCTACGCACCAAGTTAGGCGTACACAACTCGTTTGAGTCGCCTGACAGCATCAACCACCTCGACTGGAGTAACAAGACCACCTATCCAAAGGTGTTCGAGTACTACAAGAACCTGATTGCCATGAGGAAGAACCATCCCGCCTTCCGCTTAGGCAGTGCCGAGCTGGTGCGCAAGCATCTGGAATTCCTCGATACGCCAGAAAAGATCGTGGCCTACCGACTGAAAGAAAATGCTGGTAACGACAGCTGGCGCAACATCACCGTCATCCTGAATGCTGGCAGGGCTGACACGGAAATCACCATCCCAGAGGGCAACTACACCATTGTGTGCTGCGACGGGGTGATCAACGAAAAGGGGCTTGGCACCCTTCAGGGCTCCAAGGTCATCGTAGATGCACAATCAGCCTTGATTATTCACGAGTAGAAAAAGTCTTTTTGTGCTAGAAACAAATAAAGAGACGTCACGTTGTGACGTCTCTCTTTTATGATAGCAGGTACAGGCGAAAACATTTTCAACTGGTGACAATTTGTCACGGTTTCATTTCCTCAAAATAACGCGACGGTGGTATTCGTATTTGCTATACGACCCGTTTCCTCCTTATTTGACCGCACGTAAAACATCTCTTTTGTATTTAGGCCTAAGCATTTGCGAGCAAAGAACATATTGATTATCAATCCGTTATGCGTAACCACCTACAAAAACCGCTCGCAAATTCGCTCGTAATCGCTCGCAATTTTCACGATTTTGCGAGCGACCATAGAGATTTGTTGCCTTTTGTTATATTAGAGATTCTACCTGCTTCTCTAAGCTTACGAAGTATATTATAAACCTTCGTATTTTTCTGCTTGTCATTCAGTTGGTCTGGCAGAATATCCCATAGCAATCTTGCAATTTCTTTTTTTGTCAAGCTCCCGTGATCCTTTATGGACTCAAGCAATAAAGCCTCGCACTTCTTGTCTGCCAGACCTTTATGCTTTGAGTATTCCACTTTCTGGTCTGTTGCTTGTGCTATTATTATTATTCCCTCCTACTTCTTCCTCGACCTCGCCGACACATCGTACTTCCTCATTCAAAACTCCAAATTGAACAAATGATGGCAGGTGCCAGCGCCTTAGCACATTCTTATCATTTTCCTGACGTCAGGAAAATGATCCTCCACACTTTTACCAATGTTATATGATGGCTGAGACCAGCCTTTGGCACCCTGTCTAGTCACCCTTTATAAAACTATCCAATCTATCTTTGATACTCTTAAAATCAGTATTCAGGTCAAGAGTCCTAAAATAGATATAGTTGCCACTTTTGAGCTTAATCTGCCCATCAGGCACTATTTCTTCTTGAGTCTTGGCATATAGTAACATGCCATCCACATTTCCCTTATGATCCTTATCATACTCTGTAACGTATGTATGTATCTGGTAAAGATTGCTTGAATGGATTGTCGATTTTTCGTATTGCCTCTGCATAGAGCGAGAATAGTATTTAGCATCGATAATTATTGTCCGCTCTTTACCTTTCAACAGAATATCCGTTTGCATATTAGGAAGAATACTTATGGTTGATAGCTCCTCATCGATATTCCATTTAACTGGTGCAGGATACGGCTTCAGCTCTGGATGATGTTTCTTGTAATATGCCAAAATGAATTTCTCGAAGAGTCTGCACATGTGATCATCAGAAAACTCACGCATCTTGAATTCTCCGTTTTCTGTAGTCATTAGCCACTCCCGAATAATAAAGAAGCACAAATATAACAGCATGCGATAGTTTCTATTATTGCGATCAAAACGTAGCGCTTTCCAACGTATAGTACGAACATCTATTGGTTGTACATTTTGGAAGAAGAGCATCAGTTGTTTTAGTTTCGACTTCTTTTCTTTCTTCACATCCGAGTGTTTCATCAGTAATGTAGCTGTGGTTACCAGTATCTGGTTATAAACATTGTTTTCAGATAGCTCGTCATAATCACACACTATATGCTGTATGTTGCGTGTTCTGTTGGCAATAGTTCCGTTAATATCTATCTTACCTCTTATGGTCTGCATTGACTCGTTTTTTGCCACATACTCGCGATACAATCCTTGTTTGAGCTGATACGATATGCCTCTTACCAGAATCTCTGCAAATAGATCGTAGATGTTGTCAAACGCTTCTCCTTCAATCTTGGCATAGTTATTCTGCCTAAGCTCTTGGAAAGCATAGGCCAACATGTAATACACGTTTCGAATCAGTATGCCTTTGTTTTCTGTCATTTCAAAGCATTCCTCAGTTTTTCTGCTTGCTGATCAAACTGTTCGTTGTTATCAAACCAGTATTCCCTAAGCATTGGTATGATATCATATTCTACGATACTCTCCAAATCAAAGTTGCCTTCAAAATTACACAAATAGCTATGACCAATACAGAAACCTGAACCTAGCGAGTCGTCATCAGCAATCACTTTGTTCAGTTCGATGATGGCGTTAATAAGGTTTCTTAGTTTTGGGGTTGACCATCCTAAAATATTATTATTATAACTATCTGTCTCGAATCCAGGTTTCATTTCAAAGAAACTGAACCTACGACGTAGTGCATAGTCTATCATTGCCAACGAACGGTCGGCCGTATTCATCATACCAATTATGTATATATTAGATGGTACAGCAAACAGTTCTTCGTTATACGATAGCTGTATCGGCTTATCGCGATAGTCTGATTCGATCAGCATCAGCAGTTCACCAAATATCTTACTCAGATTACCACGGTTTATCTCATCGATGATAAAGAAATACTTATGTTCTTTGTCAACAGCCGCACGACCGCAGAATTTACGGAATATACCGTATTTCATATCAAATCCACCATTCTCGTTTGGTTTATAGCCCATCACGAAATCTTCATAGCTATAGTTCTGGTGGAACTGAATCTGCATAACTCTGTTATCGTCTTTCTCGCCCATGATGGCATAGGCCAATCGCTTAGCAGCAAAGGTCTTTCCAACTCCAGGTGCACCTTGCAGAATTATATTCTTCTTTCTGAGCAATATTTTTCTAAGCTTCACATAATCTTCCCTAGTTACAAAGACTTCTTCCAGGAACTCTTTCTCTGTATAGGGTTCGTTCGCATCCTTTTTAGGCAATGGATTTTCTCCACGAACCAGCTCCATAATAATATCATATTCATCAGGACTAATCTTGAAGAAAGATCCCTGTTGGCTCCTCATATACTCCATGTTTTCTAGACCTGGTGTATTCCTAAGGGTGGTGTAATTTATTGGAGTCGGTAGCTTTTCAGTCATTCTAAAGGACAATTTATTTCCATCATTCTCTTTCGAGATTGTTAGCAAACAGACTATTTGTTTCGTTGGCGAAGACTCATAACCTATAACCGTATCTCCTACTTTAGCATCAAGGAAATTCTGGAAAATGTTTCTCTTATGACCGTTTTCGTTATATAAACTGTAACTCTGTTCCTCGCCAATCTTCATACCTGTAATACTCCAAATATCGGGATTAGCTACTAACCACCAGTAGTTCTTTTTAGGAGATTCTAATGACTCTTCCACTTTTCTGCCTCCATCAATTAAGTTGTTCAGATACTTAACATTGGCCGTTGAATTAGTAATGTTAGTAAGCGTCTTCATTGCTAACGTAATATCTGCTTCCCAAACCCCTTTATCTGTCCAATTAACCTTGCGTAAATGGGGATGGTTTTCACGACCACCATCATAATAATAATCAGATGTAACCACTCCTCTACCAACAATTATTGATCTTCCCTTTTTGGCAAATACTATGTCCCCAGGCTTCATCTCATAAGCGAAACTATATAGCATATCAGCACTTTTTGCCTGACTGGATTCATCTCCATAGTTTAACTTCAAAGGAGCTATCAAATCATCCTGTTTCTTATACTCCTTAAGGTTGCCTATTTTATTCCAGCCTAAGCCCATGATACCATTTTGATAATAATCGTCCCAGAATACCGCTTGCTCACCTGGAGCATACATCCAATAATTGATTTTATCATCAGCCCGTTTCTCTTTTACGATAGAGTCTGCTGGTTTCTGCTGATAGGCAGCATGCGAGAACTCAGAATAATTAGAAAAGCCTAAGGATCCTGATGCCATCTTATTATTCAGTTCTTGCATCACCCTCTCATATTCTTTGTATGGCAGAAACTTTGTCCTGTCAAACGCTATGCCTAATGATTCAAGCAGTTTTTGACTATTGCCATCCAAAGGCATATATTTGTCAGGGCGAATCCAGAACAACCCAAACGTGAGATTAAACTTGATAAGGAATTGATTTTTTAGTGCCATATATGCGGATTCGATGTCCCTATCCAAGACCGCATCTTCAAAAACAGACCAAAGGCGTTCTATATCACCATTCTTTCTTCGATCCTCAAATGCCATAAAGTTGGTCCTTTGAGTATTCATTTCAGGAACCCCAGTGAAGTCTTGTGGAACAGGCGAGGAAATGTTCAAAAAGGCTTTGAACTTGGTGCATATAACTATCTTCTTGTCCCATGTGATGCCACGATTAATGATTGCAAAAACTGTAAAAGGGTCAATATCTGGAACACGCCTACCATCAGGAGCATCTTTCAGATGATTGATATACCCTTGAAGGTTATCATATATCCAATCTACTAACGGCTTCCTGTCGTTTCTAAACTGCAAGAGTTTCTTCGACATCTCTTTATAAAACGGTATCCATGTATATGCCATAGCTATGATAGTTTTAATTAATTCTCCTTTCATCTTGATTGCAAATATACAAATAAAATTTTTACGTATGAATAATATGGTGGATTTTTTGTTTTTAGACCAAGAAAAAACCGCACCAATCCATCTAGCGGCTTCGCCTAAATGATTAATGGTAAATGAAAAGCACTTCTTTAGACGTGCTGATTGATTGATAAATATTTTGGTTGAGAAAATGGTTTTCCGAATTATCTCCTACTAAATATGACGTATAATGTTGTTAGTGAGTGTTATATCTCAAATTCTTCTCCTACTAAATCCCCTACTAATCCCCTACTAACTCCCTACCTATCCTCTACTAATTTAAGGGGCAATGCGACAAGGAGTATCATAACGAGCAGACATCGGCTCAATCTCAATTCGCTATTGCCGTAGTTGCTCTGAAATTTTCTCGAGAATTAGTGAGAAAGTGACGCAGTTGCTGATAGAGAGTGACGTTCTTACTGATAAATTCTCACGAGAATTTGGCAGTAAGTGCCTTGGTTGCCATGAGTAAACAGCTTACCTTACTACGGTTACTGTTATGGCACGCACGTCGCATTACACTTCAATCTAGTAGTAGGTTAGTAGTGAATAAGTAGGGAGTTTGTAGGGGATTTAGTAGGGAATGGAAATGATATAAACACCAGTAGCACTGATGCTTACATCGTTTTTGGTAGGAGATGGTCAGGAAAAGTGCAAAGTCACCTCCAAGAGGAGAAGAAGGAGCCACCCCCATCCCCTCCAAAGGGAGGAAGCAGTTAATAGATAATAGTTAATTTTTAATTTCCAATTTTCAATTTGGCATCAGCCATTCGGTCAGTGCGGCAATCTCCTTATCGTTTCTACTCAATTTGAGCGCTACTTGTTCTTGTTGATCTCTTCTTGCTGCTCTATGGCTTTGATGTATTTTTGATTTTTGCTTCTGGGATGTTCAGGGTCAATCATTCTAAGGAATCCCTTTTCAACGAGATCAGTAATATAAGTTTTTATATTCTTTGTCTGCCGTGTCAGGCCAAGGCGCTGCAATATTTCCTTACTGGTGCGAGGAATATAACAGTAGTTGATAACCACTTGCTGTTGATAGTTCAAAGTGTTGATATCAAGTACTACTTGATGAATGTTACTATCAATGTTACTATCATTATTACTTTGTACATAATTATTACCTATAATAGATGTTTCCCCTTCCCCTTTTATACACTCACCATTAAGCTTATAATCATTATTACTTTGTACGGGATTATCATTATTACTTCCTGCATCCTTCAACTTCCTATAAATAATTACCTTGAAGAAAGCCTCTTGTTGGAACTGAGGGGTGGGAAGACCCATAGCCTCACATTGATCAATAATGTCAGTTGTACCTGTACCCAAGCGTTCTATATATCCAGCAAGATAGACAGGATTAGCCAATATTGGGTTGGTCGGAACCGAAGAATGTTCTTTCGAAAGCTGAGACAGCGAAAGACCGAAAGGTAGCGTTCCTGGATTCAGGATTTCCAGACGGTCGCGGAACAGCATCACTTGCACGCTGGCATTACTGGAATAATCACGGTGAACGATAGCATTTACAATAGCCTCAGTAACAGCCTTAACCGGGAGCTCATAGCTAACATCAACGGATGTCGATTTAGAACGATCACCCACTCTGGCATCAATATGACCCATAACGAAGCCTACGGCTTGATCAACAAGTTCAAACAAGCTACCACGGAAAACCTGATAGAATGGAATAGGCTTCTCAACTTTGGTTCCATAGAATTGTGCACACTTTACTTCTGACGTTATAAAGAACTTTTGCGGATCTTTGGCAAAAAGCAGCAAGGCTGAGTTTGTCAGCCTCCCGTCTTCGGCCATCAGATTCATATGTGTCAGTATTTTGGGGATGCCAGCACTGAATGGGATGGGGAATTTACGGCGGTCACGTGCCAGGTTGACAAACAACTCCACTTTCGAAGGGTCTATATCATCAATTGTCGCCGTACGATGGAAGGTAGCATCAAATGGCAACAGCCTAAGATACTCCTTCTCTTCCAAATAGCGTACCAGCGATGTATATACTGCTGTACGCAGGTCATCATAGGTATCGAAGGTCTTACGAACCACGTCTTGTTCCACCTTATGAATAAAGCGTTCTTCTTTAGAATGGCGGGTTGGGACATTCTTCAAATAGATCAGTCGATGCTTGTGCTGCTGGGTGGCTACATCATACTCACGCTCTGTGGGTGAAATACCGTCATGATCTTCATAGCCATATTGCTCACCATAGAGTCCTAAGTAAATATCGCATTGACTAGCCTCTGTGAGATAGGCTTCTTGTGCAGAAGCGTTGAGGGCAGGAAGTTCCTCGAAGATGAAAGGAATGAAGAAGCGCCCCAACAGCGCATCCTGTCGGATATAGTTGCAAAGTCGCTTTCGTTCACTGGCGAATTCCACTTGCACACTACTGATAAATATTCTGATTTCTGCCATGTTTTTCAATTGTAACTCATGTCCGTCCTGCATTAATCTCCAAAGAGCGAAGGTTCGCCATTGTTATCTTCCCACAAGTCTCCCATGATCTGTGCCATGATGCCTTCTAGTGCTTTGCCACACCCGTTATTGTAATGCAGTGTATTATCTATTGCTTTAAATGATGATTCAAATGCCATTGTCTTTTCGGAAATACTGAATTTAAGCGGTACAAAGATACGAAAAAAAACAATACAATGGAATAATCAGGGGGAGAATTTTGTGTTGTGGCAAAAAACGCACTAACTATGATGAGGTGCGAAGATAGTTAATAAAGGGTACTAAGGGACCGGCATCTGCCAGCACTACTCCCCAATCCATTAGATCCTAAGATTCTTAGAATCCCCATAACACATTCGTTCTTTGGGCTTCCTAATACTTTCTATTATTACTCCGCTAAGTCCTTTAACTATCTATATATCAGAAATATGATGGCGGAGGAATTCTTTCATTCAGAGGTGAATAAAGCCTCCAAGCATGTCAAATGTAAGCCTCCCAATTCCTCCGCCTTCATCTTTTTAGTTTACAGAGAATTAGAGAGTTTAGCGGAGAAATATTCCACATAAACTTCATAAAGAAACTAGACTACTTTCTCATAGTAACTAGGCTGATTACCACCTCAAACTAGGCCACTTTCTCATAGTAAGTAGGCTTCTTACTCATATGTACCTTTGAGTGATTCTTAGAGAAGAAGGAGCCACAAGAATAGCGTTGGCTCCTACAAGAAACAATCATCCCCAGCCGTTTGGCTGGGGATGATTGTGTTTACTTGAAAATTTTCTGGGCGAACATCGTGAGATAGATGCGCCAGTTGCGCCATATATGACCGCCGTCGGTTTCCACATACTCATACTTGTAGCCCTTGGAATCCCAATAGTTGCGCAGATCGACCGTGCTCTGATAGAGGAAGTCGGTCTTACCCATACCCATCCAATAGAGCTTGGGCTTGCTGCCGAATAACTTAGCCGACTGCTTAGCAAAGTCGGGATCGGCCTTGATCTGCTCAGCAAACGAATCCTGATAACCACCATTAGATAAGTGCAGACCAGCAGAGAAGAGTCCGTAGTAGTCGAACGTGGAGGGATAGAGCAGACTGATATGGAAGGTATGACCGCCACCCATGGAGAGTCCGCAGACAGCTCGTCCTGCACGACTCTTTACCGTGCGGTAGTACTTATCCACATAGTTCACGATATCCATGAAGCTCTCGGGGATAGAGGCAACGGCAGGTGTTGTAGGACCAGTTCCTGCATCACGGAAACCAGGTGTGTACATACCCCATGACCACTCGCCGGGGGCTGCCTGACAGTTGGGGTTGCCATTCGGCATCACCACAATCATCGGCTTAGCCTTGCCCTGCGCAATCAAGTTATCGAGGATCTGGGCAGCACGTCCCAGCTCGCTCCATGCGTTCTCATCACCACCAGCACCATGCAACAGGTAGAGCACAGGGTACTTTCCACCCTTGTCGTAGCCTGGAGGTGTATAGATGGTCATACGGCGCTGCATCTTCAGCGTAGGACTGTTGTACCATACCTTGCTCAGATTGCCGTGGGGCACCTCGTTCACCTTATACAGATCGCCCTTGTCGCCTTTTGCTTCGCTGACGATAAAGATATTGGTGAACGACACGATGTCGCGGTTTACATAGATATTGGCGGGATCCTTCACGCCAGTCATACCATCGATATTGAAGGTATAGCTGTACATCTCAGGGGCAAGCTTACCACTGGTATAGCTCCACACACCGTTCTTACCCTCTGTGAGCTGAGCCACGCCCGGGGCATCATAGGTGCCATATCCTTCTATCTGCATGGGCTGCGTAGGAAGGAAGTCACCTGTTACCTCCACCTTGATAGCTTTGGGAGCATATACGTTGAAGGTGACTGTTCCGTCGGCATTCACCACGGGGGATTGCACACTGGCACTATTGAAGAGTTTCTCCTGTGCCGAGGCTCCAAGACAAAGCATTGCCAGAGCCGATAATATTATTAATTTCTTCATCTTTTTTGAATTAAGGATTAAGAATTAAGAATTAAGAATTATGATATGGTTCAAGTTGAGGCATTGGATATTGTTTCCAGAGCTTTGTACCCAAATAGTAATCATAATTATTAATCCTTAATCTTTAATTATTAATTAATAATTTCTACGCAGCAGATTCATCTTTCCCTGCGGTTTCATCACATCGTTCACCTTGGTCTGCATGTTCTTGACATCAGCAGTGAGGGTGGCCTTGATATCCTGTGAAGAAGCGCCTACGAGGAACTGATACTCACCCTCGTCAACCACCCAGGCAGATGCTTCCTCGTTAAACGAAGCAAGCTCAGGGGTTGTCACACTCAGCGTCAGTGTCTCGCTCTCACCGGGCTTCAGCAGCTTGGTCTTGGCAAAGGCCTTCAGCTCCTTAGCAGGTTTGTTCTTCGCCTTGTTGTCGGGAGCCGAGATATAGAGCTCTACCACCTCTTTGCCATCATAGTTACCCGTATTCTTCACCGTAACAGTAATGTCAAAGATGTCGTTCTTACGAGAGATCTTAGCATCAGAATACTCAAACGTGGTGTAGCTGAGTCCGAAGCCGAAAGGATAGCTCACAGGTACCTCGAACGAGTCGAAGTAACGATAGCCCACATAGATATCCTCCTCGTAGTCGGTATAGTCAACATTCTTCAGATTACCCTTCTTGCCCTGGTTCAGCATGTCGATACGCGGATCCTGATCGATGGGGAAGTTTCTGGAAGAGTAAGCATCGGTGAATGCCACGGGCCATGTCATGGTGAACTTACCCGAAGGCGACTGCTTGCCGCTGAGCACATCCACAACGCTGTTACCACCTTCCTGACCAGCCTGCCAAGCACAAAGGATGGCATCGGGCAGATCCTTCCAAGAAGCCGTCTCGATGACACCACCGATATTCAGCAGTACCACCACCTGCTTGCCAGCCTTGTGATACACATCGCATACCTGCTCGATCAGCATACGTTCAGAAGCACTGAGGTTGAAGTCGGATACCTTGCGGTCAAGGAACTCACCAGAGATACGACCGAGGGTGATGATGGCCACGTCGGCAATGTTAACCTGTGCGGTCAGCTCCTCCTCAGTGAAGAGTTTCTCTGGGGGTAGCGGCTGTGGCATGAAGCGCATCAACTGAGCATTCTTCGGATCTTTCTTGATGGCAGCCTCAATGGCTTCCTCGGCCTTCTTCTTGCAGTCGGCCAGATGCTGCTCATAAGCTGACTTCATTTCCTCAGGAACAATGTAGCCACCATTCTTCAGTCCGTCGAGCAACGATACCACGTATGCATGGTTCACATTACCCGAACCTGTACCGCCAGCGATGAAGTCATACGAGGTATTACCATACAACGCAATAGTCTTCACGCTCTCCTTGAGCGGAAGAACCTCTCCCCTCTCTTTGGATGGGTCGGGGGTGGCTCCATTTTTCATCAATACCATTCCTTCTGCAGCCGACTGACGTGTTACTTCAGCGTGCGCCTTGAGGTCGGGCTTGTTGGAATACTTGTACCCCTGGTAGCGAGGACTGCGCTCTACGAGGTTAAGGGTGCGACGAACACTGCGGTCGAGATCAGCCTCATCCAACTTACCACTCTTCACACCAGCCACGATAGAGTCGAACTGCTCTTTCTTACCCGGCTGGAGCATATCGTTACCAGCCCACATCTGCTTAGCACCATCCTTACCACCGAACCAGTCGGTCATCACCGTTCCCTCATAGCCCCACTCATCGCGGAGAATAGTGGTAACGAGATCCTTGCTCTCAGAGGTATAGACACCATTGATGTAGTTGTAGGAAGTCATCACCGTCCAAGGCTTCGCTTCCTTGATAGCAATCTCGAAGCCCTTGAGGTAGATCTCACGCAGGGCACGCTGGGAGATGTGCGCATCGTTGTTCATGCGGTTGGTCTCCTGGTTGTTGGCAGCGAAGTGCTTGATGCTCGTACCCACATCGTTCTTCTGTACACCAAGGATATAAGCAGCGGCGGTCTTACCAGCCACCACAGGATCCTCTGAATAGTACTCGAAGTTACGACCGCAAAGTGAGTTACGCATGATATTCACGGCAGGAGCCAACAGTACGTCAGCACCATACTCCTTGACTTCCTCGCCAATGGCCTTACCCACCTGCTCCACCAGTTTGGTGTTCCAGGTAGAAGCCAGCAGGGTTCCAATGGGGAAGTGGGTGCAGTAGTAAGTGGCGGAGTCGCCCTGACGGGTAGCATCGATACGCAAGCCCGCAGGACCGTCGGCCAATACAACGGCGGGGATGCCTAAGGAATCAAAGGGGTAAGTAGTACCTGCAGCTCCAGGTACCAGACTGCGGGTGGCTCCAATCACGGCATCATCGCCAGTGAAGCCTGCCATACCTGTACCGATCACAAAGTGCGCCTTGTCCTCAAGCGAGAACTGGGCCATCACCTCTTCCTGATTGATGGTGTTCATGGTTGCCTTGTCGGAAGAAGTACATCCCACCAACACTGCGCCAATGGATAATGTACAAATGATAAATGATAAACGTCTCATATCTTTTAACTTTTAACTTTGAACTTTGAACTTTTGGAACATTACTTGAAAAGCAATGGTGCAAATTCAGAGAGGTAGATACGCCAGTTACGCCAGATATGACCGCCATCTGTTTCCAGATAGGTATATTTGTGGTGCTTACTGTCGAGGTAGGCGCGAAGGTCGTTGTTGTTCTGAATGAGGAAGTCGGTCTTACCGATACCAATCCAGAACAGCTTGGGATTCTTACTGAACAGCTTGTCGATCTTCTGGTTACGGTCGGCATAGATATTGGGGAAGCCGCCCTGACCGTTCTGCTGCTGATCCACAGCTGCTGAGAACAGACCGATATAATCAAACATGTCAGGATTATTGATAGAGATAAACAGACTGTGGAAGCCACCCATCGACAGTCCTGCAATGGCGCGGTTAGCCTTACCTTTCTTCACGCGGTAAGCCTTCTCCATGAACTGGATGACATCCGGGAAGGCGGTCTCGAACGATCCCTCCATGGTCTTGGGCAACATCATCGTCGGAACCCTGAAGCCCTCTGATGTCTCACCAGGACAAGCCTCCTGCGAGATATTACCGTTTGTCATCACCATGATCATCGGCTCTGCCTTACCCTGCGCAATCAGGTTATCGAGGATCTGGGTGGCACGACCCAGTTCGCTCCATGCATTCTCATCACCACCGATACCATGCAAGAGGTAGAACACGGGGTATTCCTTACCGCTGGTCTCGTAGCCTGCAGGCGTATAGACTGTGCAACGACGGGTGATGCCAGCCGTAGGACTCTCATACCACACCTTGCTGACTGTGCCATGAGGCACCTTGTTCACCTTGTAGAGATCAGCTCTGTCGCCACCGATGAGGAAGATGTTGAAGAGGTTGTTGATGTCGCGAATGGAATAGACATTCAGCGGATCGGTCACCTTCACACCATCCACGATGAGGTTGTACATATAGAGCTCGGGCTTCAGGGGATCGGAAGTGAAGGTCCACACACCCTTCTCGTTCTTCTTCATATCCACCACGCCTGGGGCATCATAGCTGCCACCAGGATATTCTATTTTCTGTGTTGGTAGGAAATCACCTGTGATCTGCACTTGCTGTGCGGCAGGAGCCAACATGTTGAAGGTGACAGTATTATCGGCATTCACCACGGGGGATGCCACCTGCTCACCCTGACCCCAGTTGAGGTTCTGCTGAGCCTGTGCTGTCATACCCATCAGGCATAGGACAGCCAGTACTATTAGTTTCTTCATATTCTTTATTTTTTTATCAATTACTTAAAGTACTTACCCAACTTCGTCATGAACTTTGGATAACACTCTTTCCAGAACTGCCAGTCGTGAACACCTGAGCGCTCGATATATTCGAAGTTGGCAAGACCGAGGGGCTGGATGGTTCCAGCCAGCCAAGGACAAGTAGCATAGACTGTCTGGTCCTCTGTTCCCACCTCCATGGTCAGATCGGGCAGTTCACCTGCAGGTGCTGCAGGATAGAGATCGAAGAGGTTGGGGAGTCCGTCGATGTAGCAGGCGGGACTCATCGCATAAGCACAGCAGAACATGTCACGATGCTGAACAGCATAGTAGAGTGTTCCATAACCACCCATGGAAAGTCCACCAACAGCGCGTCTCGACCTATCCTTACCCACGTTCAGTGTTGTCTCTACCGAGGGTATGAGCTCATTGAAGAAATAGTCCTCGTAAGCCATGCCGTCCTGGAAACCGTTGCAGTAGAAGGTCTGCATGGCATCAGGGGTTACCACCACCATCTTTCCTACCTCTTCGGTAGTGATGGCAGCACTGGTAAGCGTAGCCAGGTTTCCCTTGTCGAGCCATGAGTTCTGGTCGTCACCCATCCCGTGCAGCATATAGAGCACGGGGAGGGTGGTCTGTCCGTCATAGCCATCGGGCAGATAAACGGAATATTTCATCTCACGACCGAGAGCGGTACTGTTGATGACAATGTCTCTCACTACCGTTCCCTTCACTTCGAGAAAGGAAACGAACATGATGTTAAAGCTACCACCAGTATGTTCGGCACCGGCAATGTCAACCGAGTACATGTTTGTACCCTTGAACGAGTAGAGCGGATTTCCATCCATACCTGTCACTGTGGTAATCTCAAGGGTTCCGCCAACGATATACTGCATGTTACCATTATCGTCCATGTAGCAGCTACCGCCAGCCATACCATAATCAGGTATTGAATAACCTGCATCCAAGCGGAAGGGCTCATGTGCATAGCTCTCCACCTGATAGGTGCCAGCCAGACCAGGAGCCGACAGGTTGTTACTGTTGATGAGATCAAAGGCAGCCACTGTCTTACCTGACGGATCAGCAACGGTAACGGTGTACTTGGTCACATCGGGATAGTCGGTAGAGGTAAAGGTGCTCCAGTCGAACACGCTAACCGGATTGGTCTGGATACTCATCGTATAGCCACTTGACTCAGGATCATCCTCACCGATAACGAAGGTCATAGGACCCTTGTAGCTCACCTTGTACTGCTTGCCGTCGGAGGTCTTCACCAGACCGTTCACGAAATATGTCTCACCCACCATACTAACGTCCATGCTACCATCACTGATTGTAGCACCATTCACGGTACCTTCATAAGTACCGGCCTTGCTAACGGAGGGAGCCAGAGAATAAGTGCCCTCGCCGAGAATCCATTCCTTACTGCCGAAACGCAATGTCAGGTTATTACCTGCATTATCGGAATAGGTGGTATTCAAGGCCTTGACACCCTTGCCCAACTTATCTGTGGGCTGCACATTGACATTGGTGAAGTCACAGAAGGTGATATTACTGTACTCACCACTGAGATCTTCTATGGAATCATTGTCGCAAGCAGTGAAACCACAGATTGCGCAGATTACGCATATAATATATTTAAACTGTTTCATGTCTTTATCAATTATGAGTCTTCAGAATTTTCAATTCTCAATTTTCAATTCTCAATTGGATATCACCATCCTTCATTCTGCGTCATGTTAGGATTGAGGTCAATCTCCTTGAGAGGAATGGGCAGAAGCTTGTTCTTATCCTTGAAGCCATAGTTGTCGTTATGGAAGTTCCAGTGTGCACCGTCAGCACCATATACGGGAATATCCTTACCCTGACTGCTCATGGCAGAGGAAGCATCGCCCCAGCGGACGAGATCCTGATAGCGCACGCACTCGTTACAGAGCTCCAAGCGCTTCTCAGTCTTGATATCATTCAGTGTAACAGCAGCCAGAGGAGACTCCTTGGCACGTGTGCGGATCTGGTTGATGTAGTCGAGCGCCTTGGCACTGTTGCCAGCCTGCAGATGAGCCTCGGCAGCCATCAGCAGAACCTCAGCATAACGCATCACCTTCAGACTGGTGTACTGACCCACCTGGAAGAATGACATATCAGTGATGCAGTCTTCCTTGAAAGCCTGATTCTTCCAGAAGAAATAACCCTCGTTGCCATAAAGGAACGAACCTGTCTGGACAGAAACACCGAAGGCCTCCACCTGATCGTAGGTCATGATGGTCTTGTTCATGCGATAGCCGTTGGTGCCTTCCCATGCAGCAAAGGTATCGTAGAGTGACTTACGGGGATTGCTGAAACCGTACATACCCTGAGCAAGAACGTTCACGGCCTGTCCGCCATAGTTCAGCTTATCAGTACGCCAGCCCTGCATGATGAAGGTCATGTCCATCTGAGTCCAGAGCTGCTCACTGTCATTACGTCGCTGAAGCTCCAGGATCGACTCACAGTTGTTGTTGTAAGCTGCATGGAACTGCATATCATAGTCACCTGTAAAGAGGGCATACTTGCCGGAATTGATCACATTATCGAGCATGGAAGCAGCCTCGCTGTACTTACCCTGGAAGAGGTAAGCCTTGCCAAGGAAGGCCTGTGCCGTCTCCTTGGTGATGCGGATACCAGTTTCCTGATCGTTCGCATCGCTCTTTGAAGGCAGCGTACCAGAGCTGATGGCCTCGGTAAGGTCGGTCTCCACCTGTGCCCACAGGTCGGCTGGTGTGCTATTGCCCTGACGATACTCATCAGGAGTAAGCAGATGGTTCACCACGGGTGCTGTACCCCAAAGGGTTACCAACTCGAAGTGTGCGATGGCTCGAACCACCTTTGCCTCGTTGATGGCACGTTTCATGACAGGTGTCTCACCCGTTACCTTGTCGATAATCAGGTTAGCCTTGTAGATAATCGAGTACAGACCGGAATACAAGCCCTCAACCATACCATGGTCGGTACCGAAGGTGTACTCATTGAGCATTTCCATACTGGCATTGTCGCTGCGTGAGCCACCACCAGTCCAGATATCGTCAGAGAGCAGGTTCTTGGTGAAGAACCAGTTAAAGTAGTTGCCGCGCATCTCCAGATACATAGAGGCAGTGGCAGCGTTCACGTTTGCATCATTGATGTAGTAAGTGTCCATACTTCCCAGATTGCCGTGCTTCTCGATGTCGAGCTCACTGTCGCAACTTGTGAAGGCCAGCGACATCATGGCCATCAGTGCTATATATAATAGATTCTTTTTCATATTCATTGTCAATTATCAATTGTAAATTGTCAATTCTTAAAACTCGATGTTCAATCCGAGTACCACTTTCTTGGAAGTAGGATAACCTCCCTTGTCAATACCCATACCTGAGGTAGCATTGGCTGAAGCCGCAGGATCAAATCCTGGGTACTTGGAGAAGGTGAAGTAATCGTCGAGCGAAACATAGAAGCGGGCATGACTCAAGGCCACCTTGTTGATCAGGTTTCTCGGCAGGGTGTAGCCCAACTGGATCTGCTTGATCTTGAAATAGCTGCCATCATAGATCATGGCGCTTGAACAAGCGTACTTATCCATATCTGAAGCACCGGCACGAGGAACGGTTCCTGTGGGGTTGCTGGCTGTCCAGCGGTTATCGTAGAACACTTCCTTCATGCGGTTGGAAGCGGCATAGTCAGGACGGTTGATACAGTTGAAGATCTCGTTACCCTGTGAGCCTGTACCGAAGACGGTCAGATCAAGACCCTTCCAACCTGCTGTCAGCGTAATACCGTAGGTGAAATCGGGAATAGCATCACCAATGTAGGTCAGGTCTCCATCAGACACCTTACCGTCATTATCAAGATCCTTGAAGGTAGGATTACCTGTCTGGGGGTCAACACCTGCATACTCGTATCCGCGGAAGTAGTAAACAGGATAGCCCTGCTCGAAATAGGTCACGGTATAAGTATGGAAACTGCTACCGCTCAGACGCGTGATAGAGGGATCGATGTAGGTAACCTTATTGGTCAGCGTTGACAAGTTGGCACGAATGCCGTAGTTGAAGTCACCGATATGGTCTCTCCAACCAAGCTCGAACTCGAAACCTTTGTTCTCCACATTACCGGCATTGATGGGTGATGTGGAACCACCGATGATCAGTGACGGTGTGGTGTTCCATACCAGCAAGTCCTTGGTCTTCTTGATGAAGTAGTCGATACCGAAGGTCAGACGACCGTTCATCATGATACCGTCGAAACCGAAGTTCAGCTGCTCGGAGGTCTCCCACTTCAGGTCATCATTACCCATCGTTGAAGGAGCAGCACCCTGAGTATAGTCGATACCAGAGGTGAAAGGATAGAGTCCACCCTGTGCCATGTCTGTGCTGTAGGTGTAGCCACCTAATGCCGAAAGACTACCGTTCTGACCCCAGCTAGCGCGGAACTTCAAACTGTCGAAGGTCTTCCTCAACGGCTCGAAGAACTTCTCCTCACTGATGGTCCAACCTACTGATACGGCAGGGAAATATCCCCAACGACTCTTCTTGGATAGCTTAGCCAAGTCGGCAGCATCAGCACGAAGGGAAGCCTGCAGGAGGTAACGACCTAAATAGTCGTAGCTCAGACGACCGAAGTAGGAGAGCTTGCTGCCCTCGCTGAGTTCACCACTGACACCCTTGGTGGCAGAGGCAGCAGCATAGTTCAGGTAGTAGAACAGCGGATCATTCTTGGTCAGCGCATCCTCGCCATTGGCAGTCAGCGAACCGCTCACACCATCGCTAGATGATTTCTGGAACGACATACCCACCATGGCTGTTACGGTATGACCGCCGAAAGTCTTCATGTAGTTGGCGAAGTTCTCCCACTGATAGTAGATAGAGGTTGATGATGAACTACTGTAGCCCAGATAGTCGCGACTCTGTACGCCGTTGCCATAGAAGGGCAGTGATACGGAATTACTACGTGCTCCTGCCAGACGATAACCGAAGCGTGAGGTAACGGTCAGACCCTTGATGGGGGTGAAGTCACCATAGATTGATCCGTTGACATTGAAGCCCGTGTTGTTTGACTGTCCATTGTCGCGCATGATCATGGGGTGATACTGCTCACCTGCGTAGAACTTGGATACAGCATAGTAGTTACCATCAGGATCTGTGAGAAGCGTTCTGCCGTTGTTCAGCGCGTTTACCATGTGGTATGGCAGGTTGTCGGCAGAATAAGTATTAGGAGTCAGCGGGTCGAGCATCAGGATGGATGTCAGCAATGAGCCGTACTCACTGTTGCTCGATACCTGGCGCACGTCGTACTTCTCAATCTGGTTGGTAGTTCCCACCTTCAGCCAGTCCTTGACTTTGTACTCAGCGTTAATGGTGGCGGTAAGACGCTTATAGATATCTGCGTCGCCCTTGATGATACCATTATTATTAAGGTACGCAAGAGAGAGGTAGTAGTTACCACGGTCGTTACCACCTGTGAACGAGAGTGCATGCTTCTGCATATGACCGTGATTGAAGGCCACATCGGTCCATGCTGTGTTGGTCACACCGTCCCAGTTCTTCAACAGATAATCCTTAGTGAAGATATTTCCTTCATCCATGTAGTTGATGTACTGCTCAGCATTCAGCATCTTGGGGATGCGGGCAAGACTCTCATCAGTGAACATGAAATCATAGGAGATCTTTCCTTCTCCTGGCTTACCTTTCTTGGTAGTGATCAAAACCACACCGTTACCAGCCTCAGCACCGTAGATAGCGGCAGAGGCGGCATCCTTTAGGATTTCCATAGAAGCAATGGTACTGGGATCAATACCACTGATGTCGCTGAGGCGTACACCATCAACAACGTAGAGAGGCTCAGAGCTCACATTCGAGGAATAACCACGGATGCGAACAGTGGGTGAGCTACCAGGTGCCGCAGAAGAGGTGATGATCTGCACACCTGAGGTCTTTCCTTGCAGGGCCTGCTGGGCATTGGCAATGGTTCGATTCTCCATGTCCTCTGCCTTCACCTGCGAGATGGCACCTGTCACGGAGCTTTTCTTCTGAACACCGTAACCAACGACCACCACTTCCTCCAGTAACTGATTGTCTGGCTGCAGACGGACGGTCATTCCGTTCTTGGCGGCCACTTCTTGGGTCACATAGCCGATGTAGGAGACGATAAGGGTCTTACCTGCATCAACCTTGATGGAGAAATTTCCATCAAAGTCGGTGATCGTGGCGTTCGCGCCGTCGGCTTTGTCAGCAACCGTTGCTCCGATCACAGGTTCTCCGTTCTCGTCAATCACAGTGCCCTTGATTCCTTGGGCAAAAGATGTGACAGACACAAATAGTGTCATCAACATCAATAGAATACTGCTTTTTTTCATTGAGATTTTAATATGTTAGTAATAATTTGGTTTTCAGGTGCAAAGTTAAGGAGAAGAGTACAAAGTGCCTTTTCTTAACGTTCTTTTGATTTTCTTTTATGTTCAAAAGTGTTTTTGGGTTTTCCTATTTGTTCAAATCTTGTTCAATTTGTTTAAAAAACCAAGATTTTATTGAAATATGAAGAATTTTTCTTAACTTTGCGATTAACTTCATACCCGTAATTCGAAACATGGCTATATGACTAAAGTATTGGGAGGTAGAGTATCATTGATGGCAGTACTCCTGGCATGTGTTTTAACAGCATGTCAGAAGACAGAACCTGTGCAGCAGCGTGACAAGGATGAGGAACACGGACTGGTGATTTCGCAAGAACTGTCGAACAGTCGTGTGCAAGATATCGAGGAAGATGCTACAGGACAGTTGTGGATTGCCACGTTCCGCGGACTGAACCGCTATGACGGTCATGAGTACCATCAGTATTTCTGTACGGAAGACTCATTAGGACTGCCTGATAATAATGTGCAAGGACTGCTGTGCGACAAGAACGGATGTCTGTGGGTGGCCACGGTGAATGGGGTGTGTCGCTATACGAAAAAGGACAACTTCGAACGCATACCGATGCAGACGGGTAACCGTAATGCCCGCAAGCTGTTGATGGACAGCAAAGGGCGATTGTTTGTATATAATGGCTCGGAGGTGCTGATGTACGACGAGGTGCATCATATCTTCCTGCCAAAGATCAGCAGACAGATCACCAACCAGTCGTGGGGTGACTGCTTTATCGATGCTGCTGATGATTTCCTGCTGGTAGGACCGGAGAACCTGTTGATCTACGACGGTAATACCTTTAAGCAACGCATGGAGCTCAAACATCCCAATGGTACAGGCTTCTACTATTTCGACCTGCTGTCAAACGGATTACTTCTCTCTTCCGGTAATGGTTCGTTGATGCTCTTTGATACCAAGGCTCGCCAATTCGTACCACTTAGTCAGGAGATGGAAGCACGCCTGCTGGCTCACGGCAGTGTGGTACAGGCAGCCTGTCTGTTAGAGAACAACACCATCCTGTTGAGCACCTCACACAACGGTCTGTTCGAGATGAACCTGCTCACCCATACACTCTGTGGTGAAGGTGATGCGGGATTCACGCTTCCTGTTCCTGATGCCTATGTGACACAGATCTTCCAAGACTCTAGAAAGAATATCTGGCTGGGTACCTACGATAAAGGACTCTTTGCCGACTACTATTACAAAGAGAAATTCGGAGGTAGTGACAACTATCTGAACCGTATCATCGACAACTCTTCGGTGTTAGCAGTGGCAGTGGATAAGCAGGAGAACCTCTGGGTCTCTACCTTGCTGAAGGGTGTCTTCGTCTATCATACTACCACGCAGAAGGCTGAGCAGATCGTCATTGAAGGTCTGCCGACAGGCGAGACGAAGAATGCGGTAAACCATATCTTCTGCGACCGCGACGGACTGCTTTGGCTCTCGACCAGTAACATTGTGATGAAATGTCGTTACGACGGTCAACGACTGAACATCCTCGGTCAGTGGCCCGTACCGATGGCCATGGACTTTGAGCAGACGGATGATGGTACGGTTTGGGCAGCTACGAGTACCACATATATTTTCGGCTTCCATCCCAACGCCTCTCAAGAACCTGAAGCCAAACAGACCTTCAATGTTGATTTCACGTTCATCCCTTCCCTGCTGAAACTCAACGACGGCACGATGCTCATCTCGGCCTTCTATCAGGATATTGTCAAGATGAATCCCCAGACCGGTAAGCTGAGTCAGCTCAAGATTCCCGACATGCAGCAGTGCATCCGCAAGAGTGTCTATATCCCCACCGACATGCATCAGGATTCCCAAGGCGATGTATGGATAGGTACCGTGAGCAATGGTCTGCTGCGTTACAATCCCAAAGACAATACTATGTCCCGCATCGGCGGTCTCTCTTGTTCCGATGTGGGTAGCATTGAGGAAGACCGACAGGGTAACCTCTGGATCAGTACGATGAAAGGACTGAACAGACTGGATGCCAAGACAGGACGTATCACTTCGTTGTACAAGGCTGACGGACTGGCTGGTGATGAGTTTTGCGACCGCGCTTCTTGTCAGTTGCCCAACGGCAGTCTGGTATTTGGCGGAACTGATGGTATCACCATGTTCAATCCTGAAGATATCGACACGCTGAGGAAGATTCCACTGAGATTCTGTCATCTGAAGATCCACAACCAACTGGTACGCCCAGCCGATGGCGGACCTATCACGGAGATGCTCGACAGCTGCAAGGAAATCCGTCTTACCCATAAACAGAACAGTTTCAGTATCTCGTTCACAGCCCTTGATTTTGGAGAGTATGAGCGTGTACATTATTATTATAAGTTAGATGGTTTCGATGATGACTGGATGGATGCGGGCAGCAACCACTCTGCCAGCTATGCCAACCTGCCATCAGGTCGTTACACCTTCCGGGTGCGGACTACCGACAGCGCCAGCGATGAGGGGAACAGCGATGAGCGAACGATTAGCGTAGTGGTGCAACCATCACCTGCCTATTCGTGGTGGGCATGGTTGATCTACCTGACCCTCGCTGCTGCCCTCGCCTACTACCTCTACCGAAACACCATGCGTGTGGTGGCAGCCCGTAGGGCAGCCCGTCAGGCACAGATGGAGAAGGAACAGGAGCTGCGGACCAACCAGATGAACATGAGCTTCTTCGCCAATATCGCCCATGAGTTCCGCACCCCGCTAACGATGATCGCCGGTCCTGTAGGACAGCTCGTCAAGAGCGGCCACCTCAGTGGTGAAGACAAGGGATTGCTCAGCATTGCCCAGCGCAGCATCCAACGAATGTTCAAGCTCGTGAACCAGTTGATGGACTTCAACAAACTGGAGAACGACACCCTGCGCCTGAGCGTGGAGCAGATGGATGTGGTGAAGGCCTTGAATGATATCTGCGACACCTTCGAGTTTAATATGAAAGAGAAGGGACTGACCCTGAACCGTTTCGGCATGGAAGACTCGCTGTTGGCATGGACGGATGGTGACAAGCTGGAGAAGATTGTGTCGAACCTTTTGTCGAATGCCCTCAAATTCACACCTCGTGGAGGCAGGATTGATGTACAGCTCGATGTGGTGGATAACCAGGTAAAAGTGAGCGTAGCTGATACGGGTAAGGGTATTCCCGAGGAACAGAAGGAGAACATCTTCAAGCGCTACTACCAGCTCGACAACCAGACCAAGGCGGTGGTGAACTGGGGCACGGGCATTGGTCTCTACTATTCCCGTCGTCTGGCAGAACTGCACCATGGTAGTCTGACCGCCAGCAATCGGGAGGAGTCACGGATTGGTGAGCCTGGTACAGGAGCCGTCTTCACCTTCATCTATCCCATGACGGAACAGTCATATACGGAAGAAGAGCGCAGACCGTTGGAAGGTGATGGCGTTGCCGACTTCCGCATCATCGACACCCCGCAACCAGCAGTCGCTCCCCTCGCAACATCCACTGCCGAACATACCGAAGATGACCGTCCTACGATACTCATCGTTGATGATGACACGGAAATCATCAATTACATGCGGTTGCTCTTCTCGCAAGACTATCGACTCATCACCTGTCTTGATGCCGATACGGCCCTTGAGGAAATGCGGGCAGAAGAGCCGAATCTCGTACTGAGCGATGTGGCCATGCCCGGCAAGGACGGCTATGAGCTCTGTCAGGAGATCAAACAGGATATCCAGCTCTGTCATATCCCCGTCATCCTCGTCACGGCCAAGATCACGGCCGAGAATCAGGTGGAAGGACTGAATGTCGGTGCGGATGCCTATGTCACCAAACCCTTCGAACCTGCCGTGCTGTCCGCGCTGATCCAGTCGCAACTGAAAAACCGCGAGCGTGTTCATAAGCTGCTGACCAAGGCCACTACGACAGAGGACGAGCAGGTGGAGGATATCCTCTCCGAACAAGACAAGCATTTCATGGAAGAGCTCTACAAGCTCATGGAGGAAGAGCTGTCCAATCCGGAACTGGATGTGACACGTATTACCAAGCTGTTGCTGATCTCGCGCACCAAGCTCTATTATAAGATCAAAGGATTGACAGGCGAGACACCCAGTAACTTCTTCCGTACTTATAAGCTCAACAGGGCGGCTGAACTGCTGAAGAGCGGCAAATACACCGTTGCCGAAATCGCCGTCAAATGCGGATTCAGTACCCAAAGTCATTTCTCCGTCGTGTTCAAGAAACAGTTCGGCACCACACCGACGGAGTACAAGGAGCATCTATAATAGCATCTAACAATACTAACAATTAATACTTTTGATTATGAGAAGATTTTTCTTATTCATGGCCATCCTGATGACATGCGTTGTGGCAAAGGGGGCAGACAAGAAGACAGTAATCGACCGGATAGAACCTACCAACTGGTTCGTAGGACTGAAAAACTCCTCCGTGCAGTTAATGGTCTATGGCAAGGGCATTCGCGATGTGGCAGATGTAACTACCGATTATCCCGGTGTGATCATCGACAGTCTGGTACGCCTCGATTCCCCCAACTACCTCCTGGTATACATGAACGTGAGAAACGCTCAGCCTGGAACGATGACTTTACAATTCAAGACACAAAAGAAAAAGTTCAAGATCCCTTACCTGCTGAAACAGCGGGAGATGAGCGGAGAGAAGCGAATGGGCTTCACCAATGCCGATGTGCTGTACATGCTCATGCCTGATCGTTTTGCGCAGGGAGCGAATCACCCGAAACAGATCAAAGGCATGCGTCAGTATGTCGAAGACCGCAGTCAGCCGAGCCTTCGTCACGGTGGCGACCTCAACGGTATCCGTGAGCATCTCGACTATTTCAAGGAGTTAGGCGTCACAGCGCTTTGGTTCACCCCCGTGCTGGAAAACGACTCTCCGGATAACGAGAACGGATTCTCCACCTATCATGGCTATGCCACCACGAATTACTATCGCGTTGATCCCCGTTTCGGCAGCAATGAGGATTATCGTCGTCTCATCGATGAGGCACATGCCAAAGGACTGAAGATCGTGATGGATATGATCTTCAACCACAGTGGTTTCGAACATCCTTGGACACAGGATATGCCCACCAAGGACTGGCTGAACCTGCCCGATTGGCTGAAGGAGTCGAAGGGTAGCAGTGATCCCACAGGTACCCAGTTCCTGCAGACCAGCTATAAGCTTACTCCTGTGAAAGATCCCTACGCATCCAAGATCGACCTGAAGGAAACGGTTGAAGGTTGGTTCGTACCTACCATGCCCGACCTGAACCAAAAGAATGAGCATGTGATGACCTATCTCATCCAAAACAGCATCTGGTGGATTGAGACCATCGGTATCGACGGCATTCGTATGGATACCTATCCGTATGCGGATGCAAAGGGTATGGCACGTTGGATGAAAACGCTGGATGATGAATATCCCAACTTCAACGTGGTGGGCGAGACATGGGTAACAGAGCCTGCCTATACAGCCTCATGGCAAAAGGACAGTCGTCTGAGCAGTGACAACAGCTACCTGAAGACCGTGATGGACTTCGCCTTCTTCGACCGACTCAGTATGGCGAAGAACGAGGATACAGACGACTGGTGGCACGGTATGAACCGCCTCTATAACTCGTTCTGCTACGATTACCTCTATCAGAACCCCTCCAGTGTGATGGCCTTCATCGAGAACCATGACACAGACCGCTTCCTCGGAAACGGCAAGGACACCGTGGCCCTGAAACAGGCTTTGGCCCTGTTGCTCACCGTGAAACGCATCCCACAGCTTTACTATGGTACGGAGGTTCTGATGAACGGAACGAAAGAGGTGACGGATGGAAATGTGCGCAAGGACTTCCCCGGTGGTTTCCCCAGCGATACCCATAACGCCTTCACGGCAGAAGGACGCACACAAGAAGAGAATGCGATGTTCAACTGGCTCTCCCGACTGCTCCACTGGCGCCAGGGCAACGAGACCATCATCAAAGGTAGCATGACACAGTTCATCCCCTATAAGGGAGTATATGTCATTGCCCGTCAACATCGCGGACACACTGTGCTGACCATCATCAATGGCAAAAAACAGTCAGGCACCCTTGAGGTAGCCCGTTATCAGGAAGTAATTGGAAAAAATAAGGAAGGTAAGGATGTGATCACTGGTCAGAAGATCAACCTCTCTCAGAACGTGACACTCAGTCCCAGACAAACACTGATCGTGGAACTCAACTAAATAGTTATTTCATCAGCCATTTCCCCTCATGCTTGACCATCGGTACTACCACCTCTTCAATGGTGCTGTCGCCGAAGCAAAGCATGAGGAAGGCATTGGCTGTAGGCTGTACGCTGTCGTTCACACAGTTTACAACCCGCACCTCACGGATGCCGCCATGTTCCTGGTTCTGTTCCCCCACGAACATCCGCACGTTGTCCACCAACTGCTGACGGTAACCGTCGGGAATCTGTTCAGGGGTATTCATTCCATTCACAAACTCATCGTATTTCTCCTTGATCAACAGATCATAGTAGCCTTTCGCCGCATGAGCTGCTGCAAAATCAACCTTCTTGTCGCGTGAACAGGAAATGACCGCTGCAAGAATGAAGCAGGTGGTGATGACGATGAGTTTGCGCATGGATTTTATTTCTGTCTGATGAAAATATTGATGGGCGAGCCTGTGAGTTCCCAGTTCTCACGGATCTTGTTCTCCAGGAAACGCTTATAAGGCTCTTTGATATACTGTGGCAGATTCGCATAGAACACGAAAGAAGGAATCTGCGTGTCAGGAATCTGCGAACAATACTTGATCTTGATGTACTTGCCCTTGATGGATGGCGGCGGCGTAGCCTCGATAAGAGGTAGCATCACCTCATTGAGCTTCGTCGTTCCGATCTTCACTTTTCTGTTCAGATACACCTGCTTAGCCGTTTCCAGCACCTTGAAGATACGCTGTTTGGTTATAGCAGAGGCAAATACGATGGGGAAATCCGTGAACGGGGCCATACGTTTACGAATAGCCTCTTCGAAGAACTTCACGGCTATCTGACTCTTATCTTCCACCAGATCCCACTTGTTCACCACAACCACCAATGATTTGTGGTTCTTCTGAATCAGCTGGAAGATGTTCATATCCTGTGTCTCAATACCACGGGTGGCATCAATCATCAGGATACACACATCACTGTTCTCGATGGCACGGATAGAACGCATCACACTGTAGAACTCCAGGTCTTCCGACACCTTGTTCTTTCTGCGGATACCTGCGGTATCTACCAGATAGAAATCGAAACCGAACTTGTCGTAACGGGTATAGATACTGTCACGCGTGGTTCCTGCGATATCCGTCACGATATGACGATCCTCTCCGATAAAGGCATTGATGATACTGCTCTTACCCACGTTCGGACGTCCTACCACGGCAAAGCGGGGAATACCATCTTCAATATCCGTCTCATCTTTTACACCCTGAAGCTTCTCCAACACCATGTCAAGCAAGTCACCCGTACCGCTTCCTGAAGCAGAACTGATGCACTGCGGATCACCCAATCCTAACTTGTAGAACTCATAGGAATCGTAATACTGGTTGTTGTTGTCAACCTTGTTAACGACCAGGATCACAGGGAGCTTGGAACGGCGCAAGATAGCAGCCACGTCCTCATCCCAGTCGGTCAGACCGTTCTGGGCATCCACAAGGAACAGCACCATATCGGCTTCTTCCGTGGCAACCATTACCTGCTTCCGGATCTCCTCCTCAAAGATATCGTCAGAGTTCACCACCCATCCGCCAGTATCCACTACGGAAAACTCCTTACCATTCCACTCGCACTTGCCATACTGGCGGTCGCGCGTGGTGCCGGCCTCCTCGCTAACAATAGCGCGGCGACTCTTGGTTAAGCGGTTAAAAAGCGTACTCTTACCCACGTTCGGGCGTCCTACGATTGCTACTAATGCCATAATAATACTTTTTGAGTGTAAACAAAATACATCAATCAGGATTATATCCGAAATGATTGAGTTCACGCTGCGATGAGCGCCAGTCTTTATCCACCTTTACAAAGGTTTCCAAGAAAATCGGTTTACCGAAGAAGCGCTCCAACGCCTTGCGGGATTCAGCACCAACCTTTTTCAGGGCAATGCCTTGATGACCGATGATGATTCCCTTCTGCGAGTCGCGTTCCACATAGATGATAGCACGGATGTGGATGTTCTTCTCGGTTTCCTTGAAGCTCTCCACGCTCACCTCCACAGAATAGGGTATCTCCTTGTCGTAGTACAGCAGGATCTTCTCGCGGATGATCTCCGAGACAAAGAACCGCGCTGGTTTATCAGTGAGCTGGTCTTTATCGAAATAAGCAGGACTCTCAGGCAGCAACTCCTGGATGCGCTTCAGCAGCACATCCACGCCGAACTTGTTCTTGGCCGAAATGGGAAGGATTTCCGCATTGGGCAACAACGAGTGCCACTTCTCCACCAAGCTGTTCAATTTAGCCTGGCTAGTAGAACCAACCTTCTTTTTACCCGTTTCGCCAGTCTGGTTACCCAGCTCATCAATCTTATTGATCAGCAGGATCACGGGAATCTTCATCTTCTGCACCTTCTCCAAGAACTCCATGTTCTTTTCCGGATTCTCCACCACGTCGGTCACGTAGAGCAGCACATCAGCATCAGCCAATGCACTTTCCGAAAAGGCAAGCATCGACTCCTGAAGCTTGTAATTGGGCTTCAGAACACCAGGCGTATCACTGAACACGATCTGCATATCATCGGTATTCACAATACCCATGATACGATGACGAGTCGTTTGCGCCTTAAACGTCGCAATTGAAATACGCTCACCAACCAACTGGTTCATGAGCGTACTTTTACCTACGTTGGGATTGCCAACGATATTGACAAATCCTGCCTTATGCATTATTCTTTACTTTAACGCTTCACTTTTCATTCACTGTCGTAAGCCCATTTCAGGTAGCTGGCACCATGAACGAAGCCAGCACCGAAGGCTGTTAAGACCAGATTGTCGCCTTTCTTTAGTAAACTTTCATTCTCCCAAAGAGCGAGTGGTATGGATGCAGCACTTGTGTTACCGAAATGCTCAATGTTCACCAGCACCTTGTCCATCGTCAGTTCCAAGCGTTTTGCCACAGCTTCGATAATACGAATGTTGGCTTGATGAGGAACAACGAAACGGATATTGTCCTTATTCAGACCATTGCGTTCAGCTATCAGCGCACAGTCGTCACTCATACTTGTCACAGCATAGCGGAAAACCGTCCTACCCTCTTGGTAGAGGTAGTGCAGACGATGATCCACGGTGAAATGACTCGGAGGACAAACACTGCCACCAGCCTTCATATGCAGGAAGGGAAGACCTTTCCCATCTGCCCGAAGATAGCTGTCCATCACGCCGATGTTCTGTTCTGTCGAAGCTTCCAGCAAGACTGCAGCTGCTCCGTCGCCAAAGAGCGGACAAGTCTGCCGGTCCATGTAGTCAACCATCGATGACATCTTATCAGCACCGATCAAGATGATTCTCTTGTAACGGCCGCTTTGAATCATCGAGGCTGCCACATCGAGGGCAAACAAGAAACCGCAGCAGGCTCCCCAGTAGTCAAACGCAAAAGCATTCTTCAACCCGAGCTTACCCAGCACGATGCTGGCGGTTGAGGGGAACTTGTAGTCTGCCGAGGAAGTAGCAACGATCAGCGCATCAATGGTATCTGGATCCACACCTGTCTTCTGCAACAACTGCTTGGCAGCCTTGCGCGCCATATAGCTGGTACCCAGACCTTCTTCGTTAAGAATTCGGCGTTCTTTGATGCCTACACGCGTCATAATCCACTCGTCGTTGGTATCAACCATCCTCGACAGTTCATCGTTGTTCAGAACGTAATCGGGAACGTATCCACCTACGCCAGTGATTATTGCGTTGATTTTCTCCATTATTCAGCTACTTCATCCATTACAATTGCGATCTTGCCGCGATAGTAGCCACAAGTCGGACATACGGTGTGATAGATATGATAAGCACCGCAGTTAGGACAAATAGCCAATGTGGGAGCTACTGCCTTGTCATGAGTTCTTCTCTTAGCTGTACGAGTCTTTGACTGTCTTCTTTTAGGATGTGCCATAATTCTATTACTTTAATTTTTAATGTTTAATCTTTAATCTTTAATGTTTAAAGTTGCCAGTTTCTCCCATCGGGGGTCAATAGACTGGTTGGACTCCTCATCACTGCTTCGGTCAGTTGAGTGCTCTTCCAGAGCATGCATCATGGCTGCATTGCACTTGCCAGGTGCATGTACATGCCTGATGGGGATAGCCAATACTATCAACTCATAGACAAGCCATGACAGATCGAGTATTCCTTCGTCCTCATTCACTGTCACGACATCGTCTTCCTCTGAGTTTTCTGCTCCAAACTTTGCCACGAGACGGTGATCCGTCTCGACTGGCTGCTCCATGTCGTCTAAACAAAGATTACAAGGAACAGCTACTGTGCCACGGACTTGAAAATGAAGCTCAAAATAGCCAGTAGCCTTGCGTATAGACACTGACACTTGCACGTCTCCACCGTTCACTTCCGTGCTGTCCATCGCCTTAAAAAACTGCTCGTCAAGGTTGTATTCCAAGACTGTCACGTCTTCTTTCAACCCTTTCAGATCTATCTTAAAAGACTCTAAACTGCACATTTCAAAGCATATTTGGGTTGCAAAGGTACAAAACTTTTTCGATTTAGAACAGAAAGATTTACTTTTTTTATGCTTTTACTTGTAAATCAGTCACAAAGAGAACATGATATTGCACACTCATTCGGGGTAATGTGCAAGAACGTGACTTCGATTGAGTTTATGTGGTATCTTTGTTTTTTATTTTTAGCTATCATTATTTCATCTTTTTTATGTATATTTGCACCGTAAACAACAGGGTCATCAGAACATGAAGAATCTGTATATCATACTGACAGCATTATTCGCCATCATATTAGTCACTTCTTGCTCTAGAGAAGAGGTAGTGCCTCCCATACCTTCTGTAGTAATAAATGATTCGATACCTGCATCTCCTGAAGAAAAAGGAGACTCAACAGGAAATGACTCCATTCGGGATGTTTCCAACGGATTAAGCGTTGACTATGGCTCATGGGAGAATGACAAAGATGACAACGGAGGAACTGCAGAATAAATAAACCCAACGACATGAAAGTTCAAATTCCTATTATATTACTGGCAGTGTCTGTCATATTGGGGTGCTCTGATTACGATGAAGACAAGTCGAATACAAATCAGGCAGGGAAGATTCTGCTTAGTGGAGAAATCGAACAGGTCTATCAGACACGTGCTAATGACAACGGCTTCGCCCATGGGGATGCCATAGGTGTTTATTTCGTTGACTACAACGGCACACAACCAGGAACCCTGCTTGGAACTGGCAATCGTGGCGACAACGTACAACATACCTTTGACGCTTCTAACCTTTATTGGAAACCTGCCTATGATGTTTATTGGCGCGACAACAATACTCATATCGACATTTATGGTTATTACCCCTATTCGCAAACAGCCCCTGAAGATATCAAACATTGGAATTTTGAAGTACGAGCAGACCAAAGCACAACTGGAACGGTCAATGCCATGGCAGGATATGAGGCCAGCGATTTCCTTTGGGGAAAGGTTGCTGATGTAGCTCCCACCTCACAAGTCATCCACCTTCCTTTGCGCCATCGTATGAGTTCCATCTGCATAGAACTGATTGAGGGAAGTGGCTTCACAGCAGGCGAATATGCCAGTCTGGATAAGAATGTCTTAGTGAAGAACACATGTCGTACCGCCATCATTGACATGTCAACGGGAAGTGTTACGCCAAGTAGCAAGACTAATGAGACAGGTATCATTCCTTATCTTCACAATGCTAAATATCGCTGTGTTGTAGTTCCTCAGATCATAGATGCCGGAGAAGTATTCTTGGCATTCAATATAGGCGGAATGCCTTATTCTTTCAAAAAAGAGGAACCCTTTGAGTTCGTACAAGGAAAGATGCATATCTTCACCATCCGTATTGACAAAAAGGCTGGAGAAGGAAAATACAAACTAACCCTTATTTCGTCAAGCATTACAGCTTGGGAGAACGATGACGTAAGTCATGATGCCACCATGAAGGAATACGTGATTGTCAACAGTACTGCTGGACACTTGAAAGACTCCGTGATGGCTGTTAGTAAGGACTACACCCAGTTATGCAACCTGAAGATCATAGGCAAAGTCAACAATCATGACTTTATCTTCCTTCGCGATGAAATGTCCATGTTACAATCGCTGAACATGAAAGAGATGGAAATGGTTCAAACTGACGGCAAATATAAGATACCCGATGGTGCTCTTTCAGGAAAGTCAACGCTCCAAAGAATCGTCCTTCCTGATAAACTTCACATCATTGGCAGTGATGCCTTCTCCGGTTGCACCAACCTCACAGGTTCCCTCATCGTACCTGAAGGAGTAACTCGTATCGAGAGTGGTGCCTTTAACAGTTGTCGTGGCTATAATGGAACACTCTCTTTACCCTCTACACTGGAACACATAGGTTACCAGGCTTTCTGCGACGTTGGCTTCACATGTGAACTGAAGTTCCCTGAAAATGTAACTTATATCGGTGACTATGCCTTCTTCCAAAATCGGAATCTATACGGAGAGATTCGATTCCCCTCACATCTACAATACTTAGGACAAGGAGCTTTTGAAGGATGTCAGAACATCTCAGGTAGTATTGAGATACCACAGAGCATCACAGAGGTACGAGGGAACCTGTTTTTCGGTTGTGAACATCTTAATGGCATCCTCACTTTACACGACGGAATAACAAGCATTAACAGTAATGCTTTCCGGGGAACCTCACTACGAGGTAATCTCATTCTCCCTAAGAACTTGGTTTCATTAGGCGAAGGTGCTTTCTATGGATGCGATTTCTCTGGCGAACTGAAACTTCCCCGAAACCTGGCTGCCATCAGTAACTTTGCCTTTGCCAACAACTGGAGGCTGACTGGTATCATCGAGATCCCTGAAGATGTGGTGAGCATCGGTGGAGGTGCATTCCTGAACTGCCGCAGTCTGGAAGGGATTATATTTAATCAGAATTTGGAGAACATCGGCTATTCTGGTTTGGAAGGCTCGAATGAAACAGCCGGTGCTTTCGAGAATTGTTATGGTATCAATTCCATCATCTGCAAGAGCATCATCCCCCCTTATGTGCAGGATGGAGCCTTCAATGGTGTACCAAAGGATAATTTTGCACTCGAAGTCCCAGAAAGCTACATACATCTCTATCGGTCAGAAAATGGCTGGCGTGAATTCAAGCGCATCGCTGCTCATCATGAACTGGTATGTCGTCCGTCAATGGCATGTGCCATCAACACAACTGCCAAACGCACACTGCTTCTTGATGCTGAAGGTGACTGGGAGATACAAAGCATGCCTGACTGGTGTGATTTGTCTCAAAAAAGTGGTTCTGGCAAAACAGAACTTACCCTAACCATCAAACAAATGCCATCAGGTAGTGAGTCCCGCACAGGCAACATCGTCTTTCGATTGAAAAATAAAGACTATACTCATCAGTGTACCGTTAACCAATACGATTACCAATATGGAGAAGATGAGGTGGTAAACCTTCAACAAGCAACACGTGGCAGCAAGGGGGGCATCAATATCGTCTTGGTGGGAGACGGCTACAACGGTAAGGATATCAGCGAAGGGCTATACATGGAAGATATGCTTCAGGCTATGGAATACTTCTTCGATATCGAGCCTTACAAGACCTATCGCGACTATTTTAATGTCAACACTGCTATCGCTGTCTCACCCGAGAATGGTATCGGCACGATAAACGCCATTCGCTACAATCGTTTTGAAACCAGTTTTGCGGGAGGTGTCGGACTTAGGGCTGACCAGGATGCTATTGTTGACTATGCTTTGCACATACCGTCTGTTAATGAAAAGAATATCAATCAGACACTCATCATTGTCATACCCAACACCACAGAATATGGTGGCATCAGTTATCTCTATGAGTCAGGCACAGCTATTGCCTTCTGTCCGAAAAGCGCATACGGTTATCCGTTCGACTTTAGAGGCGTCATCCAACATGAGGCAGGCGGACACGGTTTTGGCAAACTGGCCGATGAGTACATTTACCACAACGCCTTTATTGACATGTGTGGATGCTCTTGCTGTGGACATGTTGATGCGGTATTAGGCGCCAAGGCTTTGGGTTGGTATGATAACATTGATGTGACAGGAAAGATTCATGATGTCACATGGAGTCACCTCATCTTCGATTCCCGCTATAACAACATTGTCGATATGTTTGAAGGAGCCTTCATGCATAGCAGGGGTGTCTATCGTTCTGAACCCAACAGTTGTATGAACAATGATATCCCTTACTACAACACCATTAGCAGGGAAAGCATTGTGCGACGTATCAAGTCGTATGCAGGTGAGACTTTCTCGTTCGAGGACTTTGTAAGAAACGACTGTCGTGATGTTACGGTCACTACCCGATCTGTGGTTTCGCCTTGGATTGGCAGCAACTTTTATCGCTCCCAACACAAACCCGTTATCATCAAAGGGAGTCCAGTAAGCAGAAGAAAAAATACGAACAGCAAAAGAAGAATGTAATGAAAGTACACCTTATTACATATATAGGAGCCATCAGCTTAACTCTCGGATTGATAGGCTGCACAGATGGTGAGATGGGAACCATAACCGACAGAAGCGACATCATCACCTTCAATATCAACCATCCTGCCACGATGCAGACCAGAGCCACGGATACGGGTTTTGAGGCAGGCGATCAGGTGGGAGTGTTCCTGACTATCAGCGGACAGGCTGTCGAGGTGGCCGGCAACTACGTAACCAACCTTCCGCTTAGTTATGACGGGACAAAATGGTCTTCATTTTATACACTTTACTGGGATGATAGACAATACGATGCCATAGCCTACTATCCTTATACAAGTCCTTTGTCTTCAATAAGCGATTTGCCTTTCATTGTGCAGACCGACCAAAGCACGGCTGCCGCCTATACCTCAAGTGATTTCCTCTGGGCACAGGAAAAAGGTGCAACAGGATCTGATGGTGGTATCACGCTTACATTTACCCACCGTATGAGTCGACTGCTGGTAAGATTGGTAAAAGGCGAAGAATATGAAGGTGATCTGCCCGAGGATGCTGAGGTATATATTCACAACACCGTAACTGATGCAACCATCGACTTGAATGCAGGAATAGCAACACGTGCTTCTCATGCTTCAGCACAGACAATCCATGCACGACCACTTGGCAACCATCGTTATTCTGCCATTGTCGTTCCCCAGCGCTTAGACAATCGCCAGCCCTTGATCGAGGTTGTGACGAAAGGGATATCATACCTTTACGAAGGTAAGTTTCTTTTCAAACCCGGAACTCAGCACAACGTATTGCTTGTCCTCACGAAGAATGCTAATCAAGTGAAGATACTGTTAGGTGGAGAAACAGAAAACTGGAATGAATAATACCGATAATATATGAAGCAATCCAAAAGCCTCTTCCTCCTGTTGTGTATCTTTCTGCTAATTAGCTGCAATGATACAAATAGAAAGCAGACAGCCAACATTGTGCATACAGACGACTACCACGAAGGACGGGCACGGGTGATGACCAGTGATGGCAAGTATGGCTTCATCGACAGAGACCAACAGATGGCTATTCCCGCCATCTATGACTTCGCCAGCGACTTTCACGAAAGTCTGGCTGTTGTGGGTACTATCGCTCATGACGGAACTATGACCTATCATACCATTGACGCTGAAGGGAATACAGTCTTCGGCATTGCCCTTGACAGTTGTCTTATTGGAACAGAATACCATGATGGGCTCCTTTGGTATATGGACATGCGTACTGGTCATGAAGGCTATCTCGACCGTGAGGGGCATCCTACAACCGCCAGACCGTCTGTTAGCCATAACTCTCCTGCACAATCACAAAGCGAACAGAACCAGGAGCACCAGCCTCATCCCCAACAAGAGAGGCAACAGGACGTGACGGTTACCATCACGACCCACAACTGGCATGAAGCCACACCGCAGAATCCCTTTTATCAGGAAGCCCAAAAGGTGATTACAGGAAAACTGACTGAAGAAGATGCCTCCAACCGCACCATGATCCTGAATTACGTGGAGCATCTGCGCACTTCATATACTACGAAGGATATCGATTTCCTGCAACAACTGTTCAGCGAGAAAGCATTGATTATCGTTGGACATGTCGTTAGACCTGCACCTAACAGAGAAGTGAAACTGCCTCCTCAGGTCACATATAACATCATATCCAAGCAGCATTACCTTCAAAGACTCCGTGAGGTGTTTGCCGCCAATAAGAAGATTGACGTACATTTCAGCGATTTCGCCATCAGGCGACACCCAACGGTAGATGGTATTTATGGTGTTTCCCTTCGTCAACGCTACCGTTCCGACAAATATGCAGACGATGGATACCTGTTCCTGTTATGGGACTTCCGCGATAAGACTGCTCCGAAGATACATGTTCGCACATGGCAGGCTGCCATCACTGGCAGTCAAACACCTCTCCCACGCGACTCCATCATTGGTCTTCAGGACTTCAACCTCAGATAACACATGAAGAGTCGACTATTCCTCATTGCAACCTTGCTAAGTCTGACCATTTGCGGACGGTCTCAGCAGTTTAAGGCAGACAGTCTCCGGGTACTGCCCAACGACATCAGTGCCTCCATGGAACCTGTCTATGATCTGAACAATGACATCTGTGCGCTCGTCAAGGTGGTTTGCAATCACGACTTTGCCTTTTCCTCACCATTAGGCATCACCAAACGGAGGAATGAGATCGGTGAGGTTTGGCTTTACCTACCAGAGGGATCTACGCTTCTTACCATCAAGCATCCGCAGTGGGGTGTTCTTCGTGACTACAGGTTCCCTTATCCGCTTAAGTCACAGACCACCTATGAACTTCATATCAGTGAACCACGGCCTCAGAAGCATATTCCAATCGGAAGCTGGTCCTCTACATCACCTGCAGATCCACGTCGTGACACCCTCGTAATCATTAGTCAACAAACCAAAATCCGTCACCCTCGACAGCCCCTCCATTTTTGTCTATCAGCAGGTGTATCCATAGGCTCAGCCTCATTAATGCCAGGCATAAGGATTGCTGCCATGAAACGACATGGTCTTTACCTTTCTGCATATAGCAGTCTGAGATCTTCCCCAGCTACTCAAGGCACCACTGCAGAGGCCATCACCTACAACACAGGACGTACCCGTAACTCCTGCTCATTGTTTACCGCAGGAGTAATCCACCAGTTAGGCAAAGGTTTTCTTCTGTATGAAGGCGGTGGTTGGGGTAATCACCAGGAGGCTTGGGAACAAATTGACGGACAGTGGTATAGTCATGAAGAAAAGTGTCATAAGGGGTGGAGTGCAGAAACAGGTCTTGGCTACTGCTACCGCAATCTATGGTTTGCCGCCATTGGATTGCAGACCATCACCGCCAAGGAGTATCAGGGCACCATCAGTATCGGACTCTATCTTTCAAACAAAAAGCGAAAACCATGAACAAACATTGTATATCATACCCACCAATGGCAAGAATCTTAGCATTCTTACTCTTGTTTCTTCTACTGTCGGCATGCAGTAAGAAAGAACCCGATAACCTGCCTCCAACAGTGACTGTACTGCCAGCCACCGACATCTCCCGTATCAGTGCCACACTTCATGGAGTAGTAACCTCCAATGGAGGAGCCATTACACGAATACAATTCCGTTACGGACAGACCTCGGAACTCGAACAAACAGCCCATGTGGCACCTACACCAGGCTCCGTCAGCACCGTCATCGACGGTTTACAACATGGTACAGTTTATTATTTCCGACTGGAAGCTGGTGATGACGTGTCACTCATTTCCAGTCCTATACTCGACTTCACCACGGAACGGCGCACTGATACAGGCTCTGTTTGGGTGAGCACGCCTGGCACACTCGAACAGCTATTTACTACAAGCGAGGCATACGACTGCGATACCCTGCTGCTTAGTGGTAAGCTGAATGGTAACGATTTGCGTTTCCTGCGTCGTATGCTTGGTAGAGATAACGACGGTCTGCCCACTCCTGGTCATGTATCTGTGCTCGATATGACCGATGTGCAGATTATCAGCGGAGGGGAAAGCTATGATGGTATGCGATATGCACAGGCAGACACCATCGGGAAAGGACTGTTCGCCAGTTGCCAGCAACTTAAAGAACTGACCCTGCCAGCCTCAACCGTTGTTATAGAGTCCGATGCCTTCAAGGATTGTACCTCCTTGAAGGCGCTGCATCTGCCAGGGAATATTAACAGCGTGGAACCATCAACTGGCTGTCTAGCCCTCACTTGTATCGATATTCCTGGCAATAACAAGGTCTATCTCTCCAAGAATGGTATCCTTTTCAATCAGGATATGAAGACTCTCGTATGGTTCCCCCCAGCAGTAACCGACGACTATCAGATACCTGAAAGTGTCACGACTATCGGTCCTTATGCCTTTTCCGATAGTCAGTGCCTCCATATCTCCATGCACGGACAAATCAAACACATCGCTCCATTTGCCTTTGCCAACGCACAGATAGAGAACATGGTCATTCCCGATATGGTAGAGAATCTGGAAAGAGGTGTGTTTCAGGGATGCACCCAGCTGACATCACTCACTTTAGGCACAGAAACACTTTACCTATCTGACTATGTCTTCGAAGGATGCCCACTGACAGAACTGCATATAAAATCAGCTGACTTCGTTCCCCATTGCCAGCCTGATACCTTTGGCGGAGCCGAGACTCTTTTCTCCACTTGCACACTGTTCGTTCCCAAAGGCTGTATCAAACAATACAGAAGTGCAAACCTATGGAGCCGCTTTGAGAAGATGGTCGAGGAATAGTCGGGCTGCTGTTCGTTGGGCATGATACATACTTCCCTGGCGTGCCGTCTCTGATGGGTATTCTGCATCAAGCACTGCCTGTATCCGGGCATACGCTGCCGCTGTATCAGTCTTGCCTTCCTTAGCCAATACTTGTTCGCGATAGCAGGCATCAAGCACCGCCTGACTCAATGCTATGTTCCCCTGTCCCATCTGAACATCAGACTTCCCACCAATACCGTTATCATTCAGTTTGGGTACAAGTATGAACACCAATACTACAAGTGCAATGACTGCAGTTATCCAACCAAGAACAATGAGGTTATGCCGCTGTTTTCCACCCATAGATATTAAAGATCCATCCTGCTGATCCTGCGCTTTCAACTGAGCCAATAATTCTTCCATACTTGCTATACGGTTCTCTGGCTTGGGTTGGGTACAACTGTCAGCTACCCGCCTCATGTGAACATCCCCTGTCTGTCGTGCCATCTCCCCCATCATCACACCCAATGAATAGATGTCACTGCGGGCATCTGAATCACTCTTCTCTGGAGCCATGTAATAAGGAGTACCGGCGGGGAATTTCAGTACGCAGAAGTCACCACTGTCCGCCAGACTGAAGTCAATCAACTTCACATGCTGTCCGTTATGGGTAACCATCACGTTCGACGGTTTCAGGTCACGATGAAGCATCTGCTTGCTGTGGATATAGGAAAGGGCACTGCACAACTCTTCCACTATTCTATGTGACAGAACTTCTATCAACTGACCTGTATCCATCAATTCCTTCAGTGTGATTCCATCAACATATTCCAACAGGATACAGTTTCCAATACCCTCCAGACTCTCCCAGCCAAGCGTACGACGGATGTTCACATGCTCCAACTGGTAGCCCATCTGAAACTCCTTCAGTAGTGCCCGTTCATAAAACTCTTTACCTCGGTATTCTGGCTTCAAAGCCTTTAGTAGATGGATACGCCCGTAGCGCCGCACACGGAATAACATACTATACCCTTCTGAGAGGTAGAACACTTCCGGCTGTCCGAACTCCTGTTCAACCACCTTCTCCTGTCCGTCCTCAACAAAAGCTGATATGTACTCCTCTTCTTTCATATATCATCACACTCCTTAACTCCAACAACAAAATGCTGAGTTCGCTGATTTATCCGCAAAGTTACGGAAAAACGAGTGCAATGCAAAAGAAAAAACTGTTTTTCTTTTCATTGCCGAGTGCATTGTAAGTTCGGCGAAGCCAAAGTTACAAAAAGTTAAGCGCAAAACAAAGAAAAACCACGTATTAAATAAGAGAAGAAAGGAATTAATGCTTATCGTCCACGAATTTTGAAATAAATTGTTGTTTTTGGAATTTACCTACATGTTTTACCATATTTTACTATTCCTCAACATGTTACGAGAATTTCAAACTACATGCAAACTACATATAACTACATGCTACCTACATGTTTTCCCACGAATTTCCGTATAAAACCATAGAAACTGTGGCACTTATTGGTAGAAAGTACGTCAGTTTCTGACAGTCAGAACGTCACTCTTACATAAATTCTCTAGAGAATTTGTGCGCAAGCAGCATGTTTACTACTAGTAAGTGACGTACTTATTCATAAATTCTCTAGAGAATTTCATAGCAAACGACTAAGATACTTATCGAGAACACCATGGTTT
>JAFZBK010000017.1 GCA_017561825.1 Prevotella sp. | reverse complement strand
CGGCTGGTACATCACAATCTCACCTTTTGCTGTTTCAATGTCATTCATAATCTTAACATTTAAGCGTTATACAAAAAAGAACATACAAAAGTAGTGATTTCTTCTGAAACCACCAAAACGATTGACCGTTTTCTTTAGTTCTGTAATAACTTTCCGCTCCAACAAACGAAAACTATCAGAGGAATAATATGCTTTCCCTTTCTCCCCTCCTCTATGGAGGGAATGGGGTGGCTTTACTTGATCACGACCTTGAACTTCGTTCGAGCTCGTTCACGCTCGGATATATAAGCGAGCTTACATTTCTCTCACTTAATCACGACCTTTTTCCCACCCTGAATATAGATGCCGTGAGTTGGAGGTACGCTTAGTCGCTGACCAGCAAGGTTGTAGATTGTATGGTCGTCTCTATTTGTTTTACAGGGTGTAACGATTTTCGTTGTTGTTTCACCCATAAACTGTCCGATGAAAAGGATGATACCTGTTGATCTCTCACAGATGACATAAAGGAAGGGATGGTTAGCATAGAACTCGACGGGTTTACTTCCATCCGAACCTGTAAGATAATCGATAGTGACGGCAGCAGCTATAGTCCCCTGTTCGTTTAGCTTGATTTTTGCCACCTGCTTCATCTTACTAATGAACAGGTTCTCTCCATTATTATCCATACAGAGGTTGGAGAGGTCGGCATCTTCACAATTGAAGACAGAGGGCATACCCAGCGCTGACATGATGTCTTTCAAGTCGATTTCTGTACCGGTCTCAAATCGAGGCAGTTTCACATTTACCATGGTTGATTGACCTTCCAGTTGCCAGTTCGTTCCGTTCAATTGCTCCACCACTTCATCGAGCGTTTTCCCTTTGCGGGGCAGGATGATTTCCATCTGGTAGGTCTTGTTTCCATAGGGTAGCCAAACCATCTGATAGAGTTCATTCTCAGCATACTTGAGATCAAACCATGTATCCTGCATCATCAGTACGGTATTCCCTCCTTCAAAGATTTCCTCTTGAGTCATATCTACATCAAAAGGATTACTCCATAAACCTTTGAAGTAAAGGGCATTGAGTAGGTAGCTCACGGCCGATGGGTCGAAATCGCTTTCGTTGAGCACCTCCTGGATCATCCCGTCCGTGTGGTCACTGGCCCATTGGTTTATCACGCCGAGTGTCCTGCCGTCTTTGAAGTCGCGGTTCTCTGGCAGTGCGAAATAATAGTCCTTGGCCTTATTGATGAACCCATCCTGCAACTGCCAACCCAGTCCTTGGTTAACAAAGATGGTGTTGGAAAGAAGTGCCTTGGTGCCGTCAACAAGATGGGCTGTTAGAAATTCGTTCTGCATTTTCAAACAGAACTCGTTCTGAGCGGCAACATCCTTGAAGCCCAGCACCTGTAATATCTCCTGTTGCGTCTGCCCGGCAGCCCCATTGTTCAGCATACCTAAGGAGTATGTGATGCTCAGTGGTGAGATAATCTGACTCGCCCCTGTACGTGTTTTGCGAAAGAGGTTAAAGGCAAAATCGTTGTTTTGTTCCACCAGCTGCTTCTCATCCTGTGTCAACTCGATAGAATGAGGTCCAAAGAAGTCACTATTAAAAAACTGGAAACCTTTCGCTACAACTTTTTCGAATAACTCATAGTCGCACACACAAGTAGGATAGTCATCTTCAAGGTGGTATATCAGTCCCTTTCCCTCAAAACCGACACCTTCAACACCGATGAACTCGTCTCGGATATATCGATGGAACTTCTTTCCTTTAACATAGAAGATATCTGAAACCGTCTTGGTCTCCTTATCAAAGATATAATCTGGATAATCCTCACAGGTGATGTCGCAGATCATGAAATCTTTCTGGTCACCCTGATAATCATATTGCCACACCCTTCCCTCCTCATCTTCACGAAAGGCGCCATAGTAACTTTTGCTATTAATCTTACTGATGCGACGGTACATCTTCATATACTGCCGTCCGTCAATGACTGTATCGCCCTCCAACTGATAAATCACGCCAGTAGTTGTCTCTTTGTAGCGATCACCATCATAGTCAAAGTGGTGAAGGATATAAGTCCATGCTTTCCCCTGCTCCAGCATAGGAATACGGGTATTGTCTTCTGCTATAGCATTAATGCTTATTGCAGAGAAAAGGACCGTCATGAAAAGTAGTTTCTTCATCATACTCTATCAGGTTTTCGTTTACTGTTGCTTCATTATATATAAACGCGAAGATTGTGAAATCTTGCATTGAATCACCAACTTTTTAATCTGATGTATCCTTTACCTTCGCAAAGATATAATAATATATCTATCCCGCCAAGTATTTCAGAAGGTTTTTGTTCGTCAATATTCGTCATTTGGCAAAATCTATTCTTGTATCTATCAATAGCCCTGGAAGTTACGTTTTGCCTACTTGCCTACTCTTTACTTCCTTCGGCTTCCACTCATTCCATTATCGTATTGTAATCTTCCCAATCAGATGATTCTGCTTAGTCAATGGGGCGTGGGAACATGCATTTGACTCGCTTGAAAACTACCCGTCCATGCTTGGATATGGATCGGGTAGTTTTACAATCAGAGGAATAATATGCTATCTCTATCTCCCCTCCTTTATGGAGGGGCAGGGGGGTGGCCTTATCTCACCACTCTTTTTACCCCGTTTTGTATATACACTCCCTTCTTGGGCTTTCCTTGTACTCTTCGGCCATTAAGGTCGTAGAATGGCGAATCGGAGATGATACCGTGATGGTCAACGGAAGGATTCTGTATTGATGTTGTCACAATCATCTTAAACCTGCTCCAAGGATCAGTACTCTTATATTGATCAATCGAAGAATCAGGCACTTTCAAAATAGCATCATAGTTGGAGAAAGAGTTGGCAAACATGAAAGGTGGAATCTTTGGCAAAGCAGTCACTTGCTGTAAATTATCACACTTTGCGAATGCTTCTTGGAAGATATATTCTACTGAAGCAGGAATGGAAATGGCTTCAAGGTTGGTACAGCCATAGAATGTTTGCTTCTTTATCATTGATAAATCATAAGGTAAAACAAAAGAGGTCAGCCCTGCGCAGTTATAAAACGCTCTTGCTCCAATGGAAGTCACACTATTGGGTATTGACACGGATGTTATATTAGAGCAATTCTCGAATGCCGATTCACCGATGGAGGTTACTCCATTGTGGATGCTTACGGACGTTATGCCTTTACAATTATAGAAAGCTCCAAATCCGATAGACGAAATAAGTTCAGGTATCTTGACTTCTTGGATTTCATCTCCGTTTTCTTTTAATAAGGTAATTGGACAATCAACATTTTCTTTCTTCAATTGACTTAGAATAGCATTCTGACAGAAAGAATAATAATCAGATACAACTATCTTTATATCAGAAAGACTTCTGCAACCATAGAAAACAGACTCACTGAGGTTGGTTAAACAGTTCCGGAAGGTTACGGAAACCAGACTTGTGCAACCAGCAAAAGCATGGTCGGATATGTATGGTATTCCTCCGGGAATGTCTAAAGATACTAAACTGCTGCAATTGGAGAAAGCCCAACGTCCAATGCGATACAGATTTTCGGGAAGGTTAATTGAAATCAGACTACTACAACCATAGAAAGCTTCTTCATCGATACGGAACACACTGTTTGGAATATCAACAAAAGCCAGGTTGGTGCAATATGCAAAAGCTTTACTGCCGATAATTATCACGCTGCTTGGGATTTTTGCAACAATCAGGTCTTTACAACCCTGAAAAGCACCTTCTCCGATCTTGGTAACGGTGTATTTTTTCCCTTCATGGATAACAGTATTGGGGATCTCTATACTTTCTTGAGAATACTTGGATATACCTTTCACCTCTGCAGTTTTATTGTCTGCATCGTAATTGTAAATAATCCCTTTTTCTTGACCAGCCTCCAGATCAATAACCTGAACTTTCTTAATCACATGTTTACCTGGCGAATAACCACACTGGTACATTATATAAGCATCAGTAACATCTTGGAACGCATTAAACTGGAAGTCAACCGTATATTCATGCTCGCCTGCTTCAACCCAGAGATAACAACCTTGCTCGCCAGATATATCCAAACGAGTTTCATTGGAACAAGGAGCATCAATAGTAAGTTTAACCTGATAATGTCTTCCGGCCTTTAGTTCTTTAATATGTTCAATAATTGGAATCGTTGCTCTCCATATCGTTTCCCAATCATCTGAAAGGTTTTCTATTACCAGGCCCTCGCTTGTAACGGAATAATTAATAGAATATGCAGTGTACCACATATCATTATAATAGTCTGATTCTTGGGTCCAATCAACCTCTGCAATAACCGCCTGTGCATTTACGCCAATGGAGGTGATAACCATAAATAGTAAAGATAATAGCTTTTTCATAATCATATATTTTTTATTGTTATTTATTCTATCGTTATTCTAATACCGAAGGGCACAGAGAAAGTAGCAGGATGAGCCGTTCGCCAAGAGTCAAGGCCATCTCCAGTCTTAAAGAAATACTGCAAACTGGGCTCTGCATAGATACCGATGACTGGTGTCAATCTATACTCAAATCCTGCACCAAGGCCTACCGACCACTGCACGGACGGATGCAGATGTAGTTCTTTTACATCAACCTGAAGCCCATCTATGAAACTTGTCTTCTGCTGTGTTGCATGTAAAGGCAGCTCCATCATAGTCTGGACTGATCCATAGAGATTCCAATGGCGACTCCTTACAGGATACCAAGACAACCGCAACGGGATGCCCAGATAGTGCAGACGTTGTTGCTGTTCATCCCATGCGTAGGTGTTACCCAGATGCGTCTCTGTATATAGCTGCGTATATTGCAGTCCTGACCCTATAGAGATTTGCTCGTTCAGCATCTTGTTTACTTGTATTGCAATGGTCAGTGGCAGACGATGGTGAGTAATGGTATCCATCATAGGATCGTTCATATCCTTTTCGCCATAAGGAAGGTCAAACGACTGCTGACCATTGATTCCATTGTAACCCAAGGCCAGCATCCACTCTCCATTGTCGGAAGCAGACTTGACGGACTCCATTGGAGTAACAGACGGAGTGCCCCTTTGGACAGGTGTCTGCCGATGTGGCTCACCCAGAACGATGGTTGTATCTTCTGCTTTTGTCTGTTCTGTTTCCCTATTTTCTGTTACCATCCTTTCTTCTGCGAGTAACGTTGGACTGTCAGATGTCTCTACCTGTCTATTATCAGTCAGTAATGGACGGACAACATACTTAGGCGGAATGGACACATTGTCGGCACGCAACGTAGTAGGAGCCAATATGGGTTCATCTTGCGAAGAGACGGGTTCATTCTGCTCGGAAGATTTCTTTACCAACGGTTCAGCCTTTTCTGACGGATGATGAAAAGCGTACCATAGACCCAGTGGCAGACAAATAACCAGCAGACTCAGCAATAGAACTGCCAACGACTGACGCAACAGCTTTTTCGCACGAAACAGCTGTGCTGATGATGTATGCGGCTCAATATTGAGCAGGGTGGCTATTTCTTGATGACTCATTCCTTCAAGCACAGACAGACGGAACACCCGCTGATAACTCTTGGGTAGTGCATCCACAAGATTCAATATCTCTTCGTAGGTAATAGGCACAGCCGCTGGAGCAGCCACGGCCAGAGGTTGTTTCAATTCATCGAGCGTTACAGCTGACTGTTGTTTATGCTTTTGTAGATAAATCAACGACAGGTTCTGTGTCACCTTCTGCATCCAAGCTTCGGCTTTCGATGGATCTCTCAGAGAATTGATCTTACTAAAGATCAGGAGGAACGAGTCGTGAAGCAAATCGTCGATGACGCTCTCATCTGTCACATAGTGACGACAGACTTGACGCAACGGATCTGCCATAGCTGTATAGAGCTCTCCGAATGCCTGTCGATCGCCCTGCTGGCACCGCTCTACAATTTGCTTCACGCTATGTTCTGCCATACGCTTGTACTAATTACTATCTTACTATCTTCTTTGTCTTCCCACCTTTTCGTTGGATATATATAGAGTGGCCGCCAGCACTGCTTCTGCGCTGCCCTGATAGTGTCCATATAGCTGTGGACTTTTGCTCTGTCGTCTCCATCTCACGGACACCTACTGTACTGGAAAGGGCACGCTGGAATGTCCACTCCTCGCCTAGTTGTTCGGGCCATGAGGCGTATTGCGGTGTTTCAAATGCCTGATCATGCGCTTGAGCGTACCGAAAGGCCTCTTGCATTGACACTTCTCCATCGTCATTGGTATCTGCATACACAGGATGACCATACTCATCAGCCCCATTAACGGCACACGTCCAGTGATAGACAAACTCTTCATAGGGACGGTCTGGACATTTCCATGACTGCTCACTGTCGCTACATGCAGTGGCCATCACACGCCCCTCGCGCATCAGGTCTGCCATAAAACCGCCCGAATAACATTGTCCCATTAAGATGACGATGGAACCCACCCTGAACTTATCGAGCAGCGAGGCCAAGTAATAGTCAGTCATTCTCTCGTCGTTCCACAGCCAGATGAATGAATTATCGCCACCATAGGTACCACCATGATCGATAATGAAGAGAAAGAGATGATCGTATAAGTTAAGACGCCTCGACAAACTGTATAAGGCATTGACAAGCGCCTCTTCTGTTGCAGGATAATCGACATCCGACTGTCCATCACCATCAAGATCGACAGGGGACGAGAGGAATCCCCGTTCGTCAGCCCGCAGCATGTCCTCTGATGGAGCACCGCCGTCGCTCATCAAAACGGTGATGTTGCGCTTCGGCACACGAAAAGTCTGCCGCAGGGTACGGTAGAGGAAGGCGCAGTCGTTCCAATAGCGCTCATGGTTCGTCAGTCTATTACGCCCGCCATTAACCAGCACAGCATACAATCGACCCGTGTCACTTGAATGAGCATAGCCATTCACACATAACGACAGCATCAGTCCAATGGCACACATCAGTCTTTTTACATCCATTTATTTGCAAATATAGGACTTTTGTTCCTTATTATATTATAAAGATGGGGAAAAAGTCAAAAGACTGCCTGCCTTAATAATATTTAACACAAATTCCATGAGACTTAAATATAATTGAAAAGACCCCACCTCCAGCCCCTCCATGGGGAAAAGAAAGGGCTAGGTTTTAGCACCTAAAAGCATAGATATCGCAATGCAAAACCTAACAATCCGATTTTTGAGTTCTGAGGTGTACTGATTTAGGTTGACAGATTATACTTTTAATTTCAATATAGGTTGACAATCCTATTTTTTTACATTGTTATAGCTATGTTCTGCTTATTCCTAAGCCAGTTGACACGCAGATCACTTAGTTCCCGTTCTGGTTGACAGATTTCTCCGTTATTCCTGAATCGGGTTTACGGCGGCAAAGATAGGACAATAAATCGATTATACGTCATAATCAACAGAATTTAACCATGAAAAACACTCGTGGGGATGCCGTCGGCGGGGGTCGAAGAACCCCCGAGAGATATCCGTGCAAGGTCTGCCTTCGTTGGTGAGAGCAGCGGATTGGCCCTGATACCCGTGACTATCTGGAATGGAGTCCTCATGTTCAGGGCGCTATGCGGACGGGCCGTGTTGTACATTATGATGGCATTGGCCACAGCCTTCCGTGCCTCGTCGAATCCCATATCTTCATAGGCATATGGCCAGGAGTTCTTCACCGTGTTGTTCATACGCTCAGCCAGCGCATTGTGCAGCGGGTCTCCGCACTGTGTCATGCTGATGCGTATGTTGTTGGCCTTCAGCAGGTCTGTGTACTTGAATGACGCATACTGGATGCCCCTGTCCGAGTGGTGGATGAGTCCCTTGGTGCTGATGCGGTGGCTCCGGTAAAAGCCCAGGCCCATCTGCAGGGCCTCCAGCGGCCCGTCCGTCTCAAGCGTAAGGCTCAGGCACCAGCCGATGATATAGCGGCTGTAGCAGTCCGTCAGCAGCGACAGGTAGAGGAAACCGTCACGGTAGCGGACATAGGTGATGTCGGCAACCATCATCTCTCCACATGCCTTTGCCACGAATCTGGGCGTGGTGTTTAGCAGGTCCTCGTAAATATGGAAGTGATGGCGCGAGTCCGTCGTCCGGGGGCGGTACTGCCTCTGGCGAAGCATCAGGCCGTTGGCTCGAAGTACGTCGTAGAAGCGGTCCCGGCCAATCTTGAACTTATCACCGAAGTATTCCTTGCACAGGGTCAGCAACTCGCGGCAGCCACCCTTCGGCAGGCGATCCTCCGCTCGCAGCCAGCGGCAGTACATCACGATGCTCGTCACGAGTATACCGAACTCTTCATCACTCTCCTCATGCTTGTAATAGCCGTTACGGCTAATGCCAAGCAGTTCACAGAGAGCCGTCTTGGTGTAATGGCCACCAGGGCGGTCCTTCTGTGACAAGCTCTCAACTACTTGGCAACGGATTTTTTTCTTATCGGGAGGTTGTAGTACTGCTCGGCAAGACGGATCATCTCTTCATAGGCATCACGTGCCATCTCTGTCTTGCGCAGCTCTATCTCCAATTCGCGGATACGACGCAGGAGGTCTTCACGATCGCTGTCGTGATAGTTCTTCTCGATACTTACATTACCTGGCAATTTCTTCATCGGCAACCCTCCTTTCTTGTCTGCGACTGCAAATTTAATCAAATTCGTGTAAACCCAATTACGATTCAGCCCATATTTTCGACATATGGCGCCTTTTGATTGGTCGGTGGTCAGATACTCACGAAGTATCTCCAGACTTTCTTCTCTACTTTTCTTTACATTTCTACTCATAAGTTGAACTCAAATTTTGTCAACTTATTCAGTACACTACATTCCGTGATTATCGTCACGATTTGGCTCGTCGATGTGCGCATCACACTAAAGTATGACGGACGGGACGAAAACAGTAGTGCCAGGGGCTTGGTACGATGTGGAGCGGTGATGCCGAGTGAGAATGAAGTGGAGATTATTGGCACAAGTATTTTGTTGTTTCGAGAAAAATGAGTACCTTTGCGTCTGTATTTACGAAGGCAGGCAGTATCTCAGCAATTCAAGTTAGTTTGATTGTTCTCAAATTACACTGTCTTTGTAGTAGTTACGATTAATATGTTCCTAAATTTATACTAATGGAAAAAGCACCTGTCAAACATAATAGATTGCGACGCATGGAGAAGCATGACTATACTTCGTCATGTATCTATCTTGTAACAGTAACGACCGAAGCCCGTATGCGTGTTCTTGGATCGCTTGTGGGTGAAAGCCCGGGTACAGCAAAGATTGAGCCTACGGCTTTGGGCGCATATGTGGCAGAAGCATTCCGACATGTGGCATCAGAGACGACGAAAAAGACTGGTTGCCGAGTTCAGGTGCTTCATTACCAGATTATGCCAGATCATTTCCATGTCATACTATATATCCGTGATACACTGCCGGCTGATTATTCTTTAGGAAAGATTGTCGCTGCATGGAAAAGCGATTGTACGCATGCTCTATGGAGTGATTCTTCGTTGCGTGCTCAGAACTTTAGTTCGGAAAAGCCTTCTCTTTTCTCACGTGGATTTAATGATCGTATCTTATTCCGCAAAGGGCAACTACAAACGTGGATAGCCTATTTGAATGATAATCCACGTCGGCTCTGGCTCAAAGTTCATTTTTCTAATCGTCTGCGCAAGGTCTATAATTTTTCGGCAGGAAAGAAGGGGCATCAATATACTGCCGTCGGTAACACGTTTTTTGTTACATATCCGGAACGTCTCCAAGTTCGTTGCCATCGCAATCTAACAGAGGTACAGATACAAGAAGAGGTGGCAACATATCTCAAAGAAGCACGACGAGGAGCGATTCTGATATCGCCATTTATTTCGCCAGCAGAGAAAGCAGTTTATGATGCGTGTTACAAGGAGAAACTGCCGATGATACATATAGTGAACCGAGGGTTAGATGGGAAATTCATTTACCCGTCAGGTAGGGATTTGACGGGATGCTCAGAGGGTTTCATCTTGGTATTGGCCCCTTATGCTGATTATAGTGCGGAAACGGCTGCGAAACGGATTACAAGGGCTCAATGCCTTGATATGAATGAGTTTGCGGCGGATTTGGCTAACATCACACAGTGTGACGGACGGGACGAAAACAGTAGTGCCAAGGTCGAGGATAAATGAGGCTGGAAACATAGATGAAGAAAAGAAGGTGCGTTATGGTTAACGCACCTTCTTTATTGTTTATTGGTAGCATTCAGAGATGCTGTTATTTGTAGCACTCAAAGATGCTGTCAACGGTTTCCTTCGGCATCTTGGGCGTAATCAGACTGATCAGCCATACCACAAAGAAGCCGCCTACCATGGCGATGGCACCGCAGTTGATGGGGTTGATGGGGTTGCCAAGGAGCATGTTCACTACCGTGAGACCAACACCCCAGATGAAGCAGGCCCATACAGATGCTCTGGTGATGCACTTGGAATAGAGTCCCAGCATGAACGGAGCAAGGAAGGCTCCTGCCAGAGCACCCCAAGAGATACCCATGAGCTGAGCAATGAAGGTGGGGGGATTCAAGGCGATGAGCAGTGAGATGGCGATGAAGAACATGATCAGCACACGCATCACCACCACCTTACGGCGTTCTACCTTCTCGGCCACGATATCATCGATGGATCCTTCCTCTACCTCTCCCGGCTCAGACTTCTTGTCGCGATAGATCAGGTCGAGCGTCATGGTACTGGATGAGGTAAGCACCAGCGAAGCTAAGGTTGACATGGAGGCACTCAGCACGAGCAATACCACGAGGGCGATGAGGATATCAGGCAACGTTACCAGCATGGCGGGCACGATGGAGTCGAAGGCGATCTTTCCGTTGGGGGCAATAACGGGCTCGTACAGACGACCGAAGCCTCCGAGGAAGTAGCAACCACCAGCCACCACAAAGGCGAAGATGGTAGAGATAACTGTGCCGCGCTTGATGGCAGCCTCGTCGGTAATGGAGTAGAACTTACCCACCATCTGGGGAAGTCCCATGGTACCCAGAGAGGTGAGCACAATCACACCAAGCAGTCCCCATGGGTCAGGACCGAACCATGTAGCGAAGCCACCGTTCACTGCGGGATCAGCATCAGAAGGTAGCTCAGCGAGTTTCTGTACAGCGGTTGTCAATCCGCCCTGTGCATTCAACACAGCGATGATCACTGCCACGATACCGAAGAGCATGATGATACCCTGGATGAAGTCGTTCATGGCGGTAGCCTTATAACCACCGAGAATCACATACACGGCGGTAAGGATAGACATGATGATCACACAGTATTCGTAAGGAATACCGAAGCCCATCTCGAAGAGACGTGAGATACCGCTATACACACCTGCGGTATAGGGAATGAGGAACACAAAGGCGATGATGGAAGCAGCAACGCGCAGTCCTTGATCACCATAGCGGGTTCCGAAGAAGTCGGGCATGGTACGACTCTCGATATGTTGTGTCATCAGCTTCGTACGTCGTCCTAACAAGATCCATGCAAGGAGTGAACCGATCACTGCATTACCGATACCGATCCATGCAGACGAAAGTCCGTATTTCCATCCAAACTGTCCGGCATAGCCCACGAAGACCACTGCCGAGAAATAACTCGTTCCAAAGGCGAAGGCTGTCAGCCACGGACCCACAGCACGTCCACCTAACACGAAACCATCCACACTGCTGGCCTGTTTACGGGTATAGAGGCCCACGCCAATCATCACGGCCAGGAAGATGATGGTTAATAATACTTTTATAAACATTGTTCTATATAATCAATTTAACTATCAACTATAAACTATCAACTCTCAACTAAAATGCCACTTGCACCTGTGCCTGGAGCCAGTTGTAATCCTTTGAACTGATGTTCTCGCCGCAGAGGCAACGGGTGTATTGCAGTTGCAGACGACATTTCTTGTAGAACCAGTACTGCAGACCTAAGGTCAGGTTCGTCTGATCCCAACCATCCACCTTGGTGTTCCTGTCGTATGTCTCACCGCTTGCCACCACATCGAGGGCATCAACCACGGGGATGCAGGTGGTGACATAGCCACCACGGCTACCCACCTCGCCATCTTGTCCGCCTAACCACTCAGCGCGGACGCTGGCAGGACGAGCCTCTTTGTATTTACTGCCTGTATAAGCAGTTGTCTTGTATTCCGCACCCACACTGTAGCGGTTGCGTTTATAGTTGTCGCCAACCTCGATATCCGGGTTCCAAGCAGCGGTACCCACGGCATTACCTGTTCCTAAGTAGCCGGAGGCCACCACGCGGAAGTTGCTCACAGGACGAACCTCCAGTTTGGCGATGAAGTCTTTCTGATTATTACGGTCCTTACGGTTGATACCTTGTCCGCTCATCAGGGCCAGCTCGTAGTGCAGCGCCCCCTGGGCCAAGTCACCAAAAGCCATGAAACCCATGTCACGACCATAGTTCACACCGTTCAGCGGGTCAGGACCTTCGCCCGCAAGATAAAGCACAGCCTGTGAATAGACGTCGATCAGTTCGAGCATGGTGGGAGAGAGCGGGTTCTCCATGGTGTACGAATGCTTGAACTGACCTAAACGGAAGGTCAGTGCGTTGTTGTTGGAAACTCTGTAATCGGTATAGAATTCCTGTACCACGCTGGAAAAATCGTGCATGAACATGAACGACCACCTGTCAGTGATACGTGCCTTTCCCCAAAGTAAAGTACGTTTAAGGTTGTAACTGTTTGTTTTCACCCCGTTGGGATCCTGGTACGACCAGCCTCCCTGTGCATAGCCGTTGAGGGTGATACGGCTTGTGAAATCCTTTGTCCAGTCGATTGACTGATCCTTTTGTTGTCCCATGGCCGCGGTGCTACTGAAGGCAGCCATGATGACAGCCAGTGTGGCTGTCTTGATTACTTTTTTCTTCATGTTTGATATAATTAGTGATACAAAAATGTCAAATCGGATGCAAAAATACAAATAATCTTTCAAAAAGAAGGATTTTTGTCGTTTATTTTGTAAGAAAATGCACTTTTTGATTCACAAAGCTATACAATACGTATTTCCATGCATTGGATTGATGAAGCAAACAACAAAAGTAAGTTAATAATTTTGCGGTTTGGAGGTTTTTTACTATCTTTGACCCATAATTCATTTACTAACTAAAAACACAATACGATTATGGCAAATAACGCAGAGCTCATCAAGCAGTGTGAGCAATTAGCAAAAGAATGGTTGTCGCCTTCATTTGATGAGGAGACAAGGAAAGAAGTTCAGGCCATGCTCGACAATGAGGACAAGTCGGCCCTCATTGATGCATTCTACCAGAACCTCGAGTTCGGAACTGGCGGTCTGCGCGGTATCATGGGCGCAGGCACCAACCGTATGAACAAGTATATCGTGGGCATGGCCACACAAGGTTTCGCCAACTATATCAACAAGGCGTTCCCGGGCAAGGCTTGCAGCGTGGTGGTAGGTCATGACTGCCGTAACAACGGACGGATGTTTGCTGAGACGGTGGCTGACATCTTCTCGGCCAACGGCATCAAGGTTTATCTCTTTGAGAGTCTGCGTCCTACGCCAGAGATCTCCTTCGCCATCCGTCACTTAGGCTGTCAGGCAGGTGTGAACGTCACCGCTTCGCACAACCCCAAGGAGTACAATGGCTACAAGGCCTACTGGGATGATGGCGCACAGGTATTGGCACCGCATGACAAAGGTATCATCGATGAGGTGAACAAGGTGAAGATCGATGATGTGAAGTTCGAAGGAAACAAGGAACTGATCATCCCCATCGGTGGTGAGATGGACTGGGACTATATCCAGGCCGTGAAAGAGGCTATGGTGGATCAGGATGTGATTCTGCGTCAGAAGGACCTGAACATCGTTTATTCACCGATGCATGGAACAGGACGTGTTATCATCCCGATGGCACTGCGTTCATGGGGCTTCCAGAATATCCACGTGGTACCTGAGCAGATGGTGATCGACGGAAACTTCCCCACGGTGGTTTCTCCGAATCCCGAGAATGCTGAGGCCATGACACTTGGTATGAAGCTCGGTACGAAGCTGAATGCCGACCTGGTGATTGCTTCTGATCCTGATGCCGACCGACTGGCTATCGTGTGCCGTAACTCGAAGGGTGAGTGGGAGATCCTGAATGGTAACCAGACCTGTATGATGTTCTCTTGGTACATCATCGCCAACAAGAAAAAACTGGGTCAGCTGAAGGGCAATGAGTTCCTTGTAAAGACCATCGTTACAACTGAGGTGATTGCCAAGATTGCCGAGAAGAACGGGGTGGAACTGCGCGACTGCTACACGGGCTTCAAGTGGATTGCCAATGAGATCCGCGTCTCTGAGGGCGTGAAGAAGTATATCGGTGGTGGTGAGGAGAGCTTCGGCTTCCTGCCGTTCGACAAGGTGCGCGACAAGGATTCACCAGCTTCTATCTGTCTGATCTGCGAGATCGCCGCATGGGCTCGCGACAATGGTAAGACGCTCTATGACCTGCTCATGGATATCTATGCTGAGTATGGCTTCTCAAGAGAGGTGACCGTCAACGTGGTGCGTCCGGGTAAGACAGGTGCTGACGAGATCAAGCAGATGATGACCAACTTCCGTAACAACCCGCCAAAGGAATTAGGCGGTTCAAAGGTGATTCTGTGCAAGGACTTCAAGACACTGGAGGCCAAGAAGGCTGACGGTAGTGTGGAGAAGCTGACCATGCCTGATAGCAGTAATGTGCTTCAGTGGTTCTGCGAGGATGGTACGAAGGTAAGTGTGCGTCCTTCTGGTACGGAGCCGAAGATCAAGTTCTATACAGAGGTGAAGGATCCTGCCTTCAAGGGTGCTGCCGACTATGAGCAGAGCATGAAGACAACGGATGTGAAGGTTGCGGCCATCAAGAAGTGCCTGAACCTTGATTGATGCCGTGGGAGAGAAATCGATGAAAAAGAAGATTGTTACCTTTGGTGAACTCTTGCTCCGCTTTTCCAAGGACCAGCATAACCGTCTGCAGCAAGGCAGGGCATTCTTCGGTGATTACGGAGGCAGTGAGGCGAACGTGGCTGTGTCATTGGCCACACTGGGTGATGAAGTGGAATATGTGACCCGTGTGCCCGACAATCCTATCGGACGTGCCTCCTGCATGAAACTCCGTGAGTTCAATGTGGATACACAGCATGTGCTCTATGGAGGGGATCGCATGGGATCGTATTATTATGAAGGGTCTGCCGGTATGCGCAGCTCCAAGGTGATATACGACCGTGCCTATTCTTCCTTCTATTACCTGGAGCCGGGGATGATCGACTGGCGGAAGATCTTTGCCGATGCGACTGTCTTCCATGCTTCGGGTATCGCAGGAGCAGTCTCTAAGGAGTCGGCTGATGCCACCTTCGAGGCACTCGACATCGCTGATGAGATGGGACTCACCATTTCGTTCGACATCAATTACCGGAAGAACCTGTGGAAATACGGAGCAGAGCCGAAGGCAACGCTGAGCAAGATGCTCAGTTATGCTGATGTGGTGTTTGCCGATGTGATTGAGTATGAGTACATGACTGACAGGAAGGTACCGTTCCCAGCCATGTCGTCCGACTACGAGATGCCCATGGAGGTCTATAGGGAGTGGTTCGATGAGATCCACGCCCGTTGGCCGCGATGCCGGAAATGGCTGATGGGTATGCGCAACATGATCAGTTCCAGCAGGAACACGCTCACCGCCCTTCTGTGGGATAACGGGAAACTGTATTCCACCAAGATCTACGACATACAAGGTATCGTGGATTCGATGGGCGTAGGAGATGCGTTCACAGCAGGACAGCTGCATGCGATCAACGCATTCGGGGATGATTCGCAGAAAATACTCGATTACGCATTAGCTGCCGCCACACTGAAGTATTCCATTGCCGGTGACTACAACCTGGCCACCGATGAGGAGATTCTTACATTGATGAAGGGATAGGCGATTGCCTATCCCTTCATCAATGAATCAAAGAAACTATCAAGATCTTGATCGAGACCTTCCATCAGGTCACCACCGAGGATGATGGTGTCATCGTCTGCGACATATAGTTCTGCAACGGTCTCCTTATCATCATTCTCCAACACAAAACTGTAAGGCTTCATGATTCCCAGATTGTCAACAACTTCATTCATCTGGTGCAACTCCTTGCGGAGCAGTGCAGTAACCTCGTCGTAGAAACTCTCGTCCTTGTTGTCAATCCACTGTTCCACCACGCAACGGGTAATCTCCTCATCGTTATCATCATAGGCAATCAATTCGCCGCTATCCTGCGATACGAGCAGATGGATATCGGTGAGCAAAGAGGTTTCCTCATTGGCTGGCAGCTTCTGCGCGATCTTCTTGATGGCGCGCTCAATCTGCTGAGTGGTTTGTTCAGTTACTTGCATACGTTTCTTTTTTACGATACAAAGTTAAACTATTTTGGTTGAACTACAAAATATTTTACGCGTTTTTTATTGGCGTATAAGAAATATTTTGTATCTTTGCAATGTAAACTCTACTCAACAAACGGGTGACAAAAACGGATAGAAATTCATGGTTCAACAGATCAACCATCAAGGTACCGTAGCAGAGATTTACGGGGATAGTATGCGGGTGAGGATCACGCAACGAGCCGCCTGTTCCGAATGCAAGGTGTCAGCCCATTGCCATATTGCGGAGCAGAAAGAGAAGATGATTGATGTTCACCATGTAAAAGATATCGGTCAGTATCATATCGGTGAAACGGTAACGCTGACCTTTGCGGATAAAACGGGCATGCGTGCAGTGTGGATGGCATTCGTGGTTCCTTTCCTGATCATGGTTTTCGCAGTATTCGTATGTAGCATGTTCACAGACAGTGAGCCGATGATGGCCTTTACAGGGATCTTGGTACTTATACCTTATTATATTGCTCTCTTCCTGCTACGCGACAGATTGAAGGAAAGGTTCGCATTCCATGTTGAGAAACCTAAGAATAACTAAAACAAATACAAATGATGAGCTTTTTATTAACTGCAGTACTCGTTCTTGGAGGTATCGCTCTGGTGGCAGCGCTGATACTGTATTTCTGTACCAAGAAGTTTGCTGTTCAGGAAGATCCTCGCATTGCACAAGTAACGGCCGTTCTTCCCGGTGCCAACTGCGGCGGGTGTGGCTTTGCTGGTTGCTCTGGATTGGCGACTGCTTTGGTGAAGGCTGCCGATGGAGGATCGTTAGAAGGACTGAACTGTCCTGTGGGCGGTGCAGACGTAATGGGTAAAGCGGCCGATCTGTTGGGAATGACCGTTGCTGCCTCGGATCCGATGGTGGCAGTGGTCCGTTGTAACGGCACTTGCACACTCCGTCCGCGTATCGCCGTATATGATGGTTTGTCCACCTGCTCAGCAATGAATGCCACAGGAGCCGGTGAGACGGCTTGTGGCTATGGCTGTCTGGGTTGTGGCGATTGTGTGGCAGCCTGTCAGCTTGATGCTATTCGTATGAATCCTGAAACTGGTCTGCCTGAGGTGGATGATGACCGCTGTACTTCTTGCGGTGCCTGTGTGAAGGCTTGTCCGAGAAACATTATCGAGCTGCGGAAGAAAGGTCCTAAGAACCGCCGCGTCTATGTGAGTTGTGTAAATAAAGACAAGGGTCCTGCAGCCATGAAGGCATGTAAGGCGGCTTGTATCGGTTGCGGCAAGTGTGTGAAGGAGTGTAAGTTCGAGGCGATCACCATTGAGAATAACGTGAGCTACATCGACTTCAACAAGTGTCGCTTGTGTAAGAAGTGTGTGGAGGCTTGTCCTACCAAGGCCATCCATGCCGTAAACTTCCCCACACCGAAGCCAAAGCCTGAACCAGAGCAAGAATCTAGTACAACTAGTACAACTAGCTCTACTAGCAATCAAGAAAGAAAGGAGGAATCAGTATGCAAATAAGAACATTCCGTATCGGTGGCGTTCATCCCGAGGAGAACAAGCTCACCCACGAAGTGATGACCAAGGTGGCACCCCTGCCCAAGCAGGCCATCTTCCCGTTGTCACAGCATATCGGTGCTCCTGCCAAACCCGTTGTTGCCAAGGGTGACAAGGTGAAGGTGGGTACGTTGATTGCTGAGGCTGGCGGCTTCGTTTCTGCCCCTATCTATTCATCTGTATCAGGAACAGTATTCAAGGTGGATACGGCTATTGATGCAACGGGTTACCGCAAGCCGGTGATCATCATCAACGTGGAAGGTGATGAATGGGAAGAAAGCATTGACCGTTCAGAGAAACTGGAGTTGTTGGCCGATTATCCTGAACTGACACCCGAAGAGATTATCAATCGTGTGAAGGAGGCTGGCGTGACAGGTATGGGTGGTGCTGGATTCCCCACCTTTATCAAACTCTCTCCGCCACCAACTGCAAAGGCTGAGTGTGTGATCATCAATGCAGTGGAGTGCGAGCCGTATATCACAGCCGACTATCGACTGATGATGGAGAAGGCGGATGAGATACTTGTAGGACTGGAACTGCTGATGGTGGCTGCGAAGGTAACGACGGGTTATATCGGTATTGAAACGAACAAGCCTGCAGCCATTGATCTGCTCACTAAGAAATGTGAGGAGAAGTTCGGTACTACGAACTATCATGTTGAGGTGGTTCCGCTAAAGCAACGCTACCCGCAAGGCGGTGAGAAACAGCTGGTGGATGCGGTCATCCGTCGTCAGGTTCCTGCTCCTCCAGCCATCCCTGTAAACGTTGGAGCTATTGTTCAGAATGTAGGTACTGCCTTCGCTGTGTATGAGGCAGTTATGAAACATAAGCCTTTGTTTGAACGATACACCACAGTGACGGGTAAGAAGCTGCAGAACCCAGGTAACTTCCTGGTACGAATGGGAACACCGATGCAGGACTTGATCGACCTCTGCGGCGGTATGCCTGAAGGGGATAACAAGCTGTTGGCTGGCGGTCCGATGATGGGTAAGGCGCTTACCTCTACAGAGGTTCCTATCTGTAAAGGAACGAACAGTGTGACGGTACTTAGTGATGATGATGCGCGTCGAAAAGAGCCTATGCCCTGTATCCGATGTGCCAAGTGCGTCAGTGCCTGTCCGATGGGACTTGAACCTTATCTGCTTGCCACACTCTCCAGTATGAAGAACTGGGAGCAGTTGGAGACTGAGGATATCACCTCATGTATCGAGTGTGGCTCCTGTCAGTTCACCTGTCCGGCACACCGTCCGCTACTTGACCATATCCGTTTGGGTAAGTCAACCGTTATGGGAATCATCCGCAGTAGAACTGCTAAAAAGTAAACCTAATTTCATTTGTCAACATGAGTAAATTAATCGTTTCACTTTCACCGCATGCACATGGCAGCGATACCGTTGGGAAGAACATGTATGGCGTGATCATCGCCCTGATTCCGGCCCTGCTGGTGTCTTTGTTCTATTTCGGATTGGGTTCTGCCATTGTACTTGCTACCAGTGTTATCGCCTGTGTGTTCTTCGAATGGGCGATTACCAAATATATCTTGAGAAGGGAGAAGACAACGATAGGTGATGGCTCCGCCATACTGACGGGTCTGCTGTTAGGATTTAACCTGCCTTCGAACCTGCCGGTATGGATCATCATCATCGGTGCCCTGTTCGCTATAGGAGTGGGGAAGATGACCTTCGGCGGACTGGGGCAGAATATCTTTAACCCTGCTTTGCTCGGACGTGCCTTCCTGCTGATCAGCTTTCCGGCACAGATGACATCATGGCCTGTGGCTGGTCAGCTGACCAGCTATCTGGATGCTGAGACGGGTGCAACACCATTGGCCATCATGAAGACGGCCATCAAGACGGGGGATGCCTCGCTGCTTGATCAGTTACCTTCAGCCACCCATCTGCTGTTAGGCTCTAATCCTGCTGGCGGATTGGGAACCATTGGTGAGGTGTGTGCCCTGGCCTTGCTGTTAGGACTGGTCTATATGCTCTGGAAGAAGATCATCACCTGGCATATTCCTGTGAGTATTATTGTCACGGTGTTTGTGTTCAGCGGACTCCTTCATCTGGCTAATCCCGTCTATGCAGATCCTTTTGCAGAGATCCTCACTGGCGGTCTGATGCTGGGTGCCATCTTCATGGCTACGGATTATGTGACATCGCCCATGACCGGTAACGGACAACTGATCTATGGTGTGGCCATCGGTTTGCTTACCGTTGTTATCCGTAACTGGGGCAGCTATCCTGAGGGAATGTCATTCGCCATCCTTATCATGAATGCATTCACGCCGCTGATCAATATGTATGTGAAACCCAAGCGCTTCGGTGAAGTGCCTGCTTCTAAGTAATGATACAAGGAAATGATTGAAGAATTGCAAATGAAGGATTTATGGAGAAGTTAAAATCATCTATAACGAACATGGCATTGGTGCTTACAGGCGTTGCTGTAATCACGGGTGCTATCCTTGCAGCAGTGAATCAGGTGACTAAGGAACCGATAGCCATCCAGAAAGAGAAGGCACTGGCCGATGGTATCAAGGCTGTGATGGTATGCGACGAACTGGTGGTTACCAAGACGGATGTGGTCAAGCAGAATGATGCCAAAGGTAAGGAACTGTCATATACCATTTATCAGACACAGGATAAGCAAGGTAAAGACCTCGGTGCTGCTGTAGAGAGTGCAACAATGGGATTCGGTGGTAACCTGAAGATCTTGGTGGGATTCGATCCGGAAGGAAAGATTCTTGGATATACGCTGCTGGAACATGCAGAGACACCTGGATTGGGTGCCAAGGCCGACAAGTGGTTCCAGGCTGATGGGAAAGGGAACATCATCGGTAAGAATCCCAAGGAAGAACTGGTTGTCAACAAGGATGGCGGACAGGTGGATGCCATCACGGCATCGACCATTACGAGCAGGGCCTTCCTGTTAGCTGTGAACAATGCCTATAAGGCTTACAAGAACACGCCCATCGATGGAGCGACTGGAGCCTCGAAGCAAGAGAAATAATAAGTATGAACCATGAACGTTGAATTATGAACTATATAAGTATCATCAAAAACGGAATCATCAAGGAGAACCCGACGTTCGTCCTGATGCTTGGTATGTGTCCTACATTGGCCACCACCACCAGTGCCCGTAACGGTCTGGCCATGGGACTGGCCACGATGTTTGTGCTCATCTGCTCGAATGTGGTGATCTCACTCATCAAGAAACTTACGCCCGACATGGTGCGTATTCCGGTGTTCATCGTGGTGATTGCCTCGTTCGTAACCATCCTGCAGATGGTGATGCAGGCTTATGTACCGGATGTGTATGCGGAACTGGGACTATTCATCCCGTTGATCGTGGTAAACTGTGTGATCTTAGGTCGTGCTGAGGCTTTCGCGGCCAAGAATAGTACGGGGGCCAGTCTGATGGATGGTATCGGTATCGGACTCGGCTTCACGCTTGGTCTAACCCTCTTGGGTATCTGTCGTGAACTGCTTGGTGCAGGTAGCATCTTCGGCTTCACACTCTTGCCCGAGACCTATAACATGCTGATGTTCGTGTTACCTCCGGGTGCCTTCATCACGCTTGGTTTCTTAGTTGCTGTTGTTAATAAAATGAAGAAGTAAGGTTATGGAGTATATCTTGATTTTCATCTCGGCGATATTTGTTAACAATATCATCCTGTCGCAGTTCCTGGGCATCTGTCCTTTCTTGGGCGTGTCGCAGAAAGTGAACACATCATTGGGCATGTCGGCTGCCGTGGCATTTGTGATGACGCTTGCCACCATCGTGACATACCTGATCCAGCACTATGTGTTGGATGTGTTCGAACTGCAGTACCTGCAGACCATCGTGTTCATCCTGGTGATCGCTGCCCTTGTGCAGATGGTGGAGATCATCTTGAAGAAGGTGTCTCCAGCCCTATATCAGGCATTGGGTATCTTCCTCCCGCTGATTACCACGAACTGTGCCGTGCTTGGCGTGGCCATCCTCGTCATCCAGAAAGAGTTCTCCCTGTTGCAGAGTATTGTCTATGCCTTCTCTACAGCCATTGGCTTCGGCGTGGCCTTGGTGGTGTTTGCAGGTATTCGTGAGCAGATGAGTCTGTTGAATATCCCTAAAGGTATGAAGGGTACAGCCATTGTACTGGTTACGGCTGGTTTACTGAGCTTGGCCTTCATGGGATTCTCGGGTGTTGATGGCGGACTGCGCACGTTGTTCGGTCTTGACTAAAAGAAAAAAACGTTGTTTTCCTTTGTACTGTCCTCGTTTATTCGTAACTTTGGCTTCGCCGAAGTTACTTGCACTCGACAGTAAAAGAAAAACACCATTTTTCTTTGTACTGTCCTCGTTTATTCGTAACTTTGCACGCATTATTGTAACAATAGAACAGAAAGATGAAACAGACAATCCTTGTTACCGGTGGTACGGGCTTCATTGGAAGTCATACCACAGTGGAACTACAGCAGGCCGGCTATCGTGTGGTGATAGTCGATAACCTTTCCAATTCAAAGGCCGAGGTGATTGACGGAATCGAGAAGATTACGGGCATACGACCGGCTTTCGAACAGGTGGATTGTTGTGATCTTTCTGCACTGAAGAACGTATTCAGAAAGTATTCCGATATCAAGGGTATCATTCATTTCGCTGCCAGTAAGGCAGTAGGGGAGAGCGTGGAAAAGCCTTTGCTCTATTACCGTAATAATATCACTTCGTTGCTGAACCTGTTGGAACTGATGCCGGAATTTGGTGTGAAGGGTATCATCTTCTCATCCAGTTGTACGGTATATGGTCAGCCATCCAAGGAGAATCTCCCTGTAACAGAACAGGCACCGATTCAGAAGGCGCTGTCACCTTACGGTAACACGAAACAGATCAATGAGGAAATCATTCAGGATTATATCCACAGCGGGGCTGATATCAAGGCAGTCATCCTGCGGTATTTCAATCCTATTGGTGCTCATCCTTCTGCTTTGATTGGTGAACTACCCAATGGTGTTCCTATGAACCTGATACCTTTCGTTACCCAGACGGCTATCGGTATCCGTGAGCAGTTGAAGGTATTTGGCAATGACTATGATACACCTGACGGTACTTGCATCCGTGACTATATCTATGTGGTTGATTTGGCCAAGGCTCATGTAAAGGCTATGGAGCGTGTGCTCGACAATCCTGATACCGATCCCGTGGAGGTATTCAATGTGGGCACAGGAACGGGCTTGAGTACCTTGGAGGTTGTGGAAGGCTTTGAGAAGGCTACGGGTGTGAAACTGAACTGGACCTACGCTCCTCGTCGTGAGGGTGATATCGAGAAGGTCTGGGGAAATGTGGAGAAAGCCAACAAGGTTCTTGGCTGGAAAGCAGAAGCTAATATAGAAGACGTGCTCCGCTCTGCATGGAAATGGCAGTTGAAACTGCGCGAGGACGGTATTCAATAAGATAAAGCATAGTCTGTCTATATGACAGGCATGTATTTTGTGTTTGTGTTGTTATGGGCCCTTGATGTGAATCAGGGGCTCATTTTGAAATGAAAGAGGATGAAGAAGTTTATTTATAACGAAAAGCAAGGTGAGTACGATCGTTACCCTGTAACGCTTGCACAGCCGTTGTTGACATTCCTTTTGGAGAATGTCAAAGGGAGTCGTAGCAAGATCAAGGCGACACTGAAAGGTGGTGGCATTAGGGTGGATCGTAAGACCGTGACGCAGTTCGATTTCCCCTTGGAGCCTGGAATGGTAGTAATGGTGAGCAAGACCAAGCGTAACCAGGAGATCCTGAAGAGCCGATATATCAAGATCGTCTTTGAGGATGAATACCTGGTGGTGTTGGAGAAGAAGGTGGGTATCTTATCTATGGCAGCTGGTCATTCCTCCCTGAATGTGAAAGGTGTGCTCGACGATTATTTCCATAAGAGTCATCAACGCTGTCATGCCCATGTGGTTCATCGTCTTGACAGGGATACCAGCGGTTTGATGATCTATGCTAAGGATATGAAGACCGAACAGGTACTGGAGAAGGAATGGCATGAGATTGTATATGACCGTCGTTATGTGGCTGTATTGAGTGGCGAGATCAATGAAGAGGGAGGTACGATTGCCAACTGGCTGAAAGATAACAAGGCATATATCACCTATTCATCTCCTGTGGACAATGGTGGTAAGTATGCTGTTACTCATTTCCATACACTGCAGCGAAAGAACGGGTATTCGTTGGTGGAGTTTAAACTGGAGACAGGACGTAAGAATCAGATCCGTGTGCATTCTGCCGATATGGGACATCCTGTCTGCGGTGATCCTAAATATGGTAATGGCGATGATCCTTGCAACCGTCTGGCCTTACATGCCTATATGCTTTGCTTCGAACACCCCGTTACTCATGAACGGTTGGAGTTTGTTACCCCGATTCCTGATAGTTTCTTAAAAGTATTCAAGTAATCTCGAGATGCTGAACGTGTTATTCAATCAGAATTTCTATTTTTATCTTTTCGCGATCGTTGTTCTGGTCGTGATATTCTTGATGATCAAAAAATTAGCGAGCTGCCTGATTAAGAGCATTGTGATGCTCGTCATCGTGGCTGCGCTCGCTTATATATGGTATGTGTATTTCAGGACATGACCTGAAAGGGACATACGTTATCTCGTCAGATCGAATCCCAAACGAATACCGTCGTAGTTCTTACTGATCTCACTAACCGTGCCTAAGGTGCTGTTACCACTGGCGGCGCCAATCACCTGAAGGGCAGTGAGGAGTTTCTTCGACTCGAAGAGCAGACTGATACCCTGTGCATTGCGGGTGAGGTAGCCTGTGGTTGAGAGCAACAGTGTCTGCAGTTGTACAGAACTGTTGTTACTGTCGAATGTGTAGGTTCCACTAATCGACTTTCCCATCACTTTGGCAGAGAAGGTGCCATCCTGGTTGAAGGTGAAATACGTATTCTTTCCCTTGATACCGAGTTTATTATAGGTTGGCAACAGTTTCTCCTTGGCTTGTGCTGCTACCACCTTTCCACCGGCTGCTGCCAACGCGTTCTCAGAAGTGAAGGCGCAACCCGGCTGATAGTATTGCCATGTTCCGATTACATCTCTCTCAGAGAGCTTAGAAGCACCGATGACCTCATAGAGGATATCGCCGATGGTGTTCGTGTTGGTGATGGCACCCAGAATGCCACCCAGGATGTCTGTGGTACTAGCACCACCGTTGGTGGCTGTACCACCAGTGAAACCGCAACTTGATAACAGAAGAGCGGCTGCGCATGCTAAAATAGATTTCTTTTTCATACTTTTAATATGTTAATTAGATTCTTCCTCATATAGCTTGTCGAATATCTCCCGCAACTGAGCAGGCGCATTGATTAAACGACGGATCTCTTTGAGCTTCGACTCATTGGGAGAGTGGGGCATCCATAGTCGGATATAGCCGTGTTCTGAGTACTTGTTACTCATGTGTTCCAAGAAACGTTCCCATTGTTCCTCACGACTCTTCTCGGGGTAGTTGGCCAACCCATATTGCACCGTTCTGCGGAAGACGGTCATGGGCTCCAGGTCTCGGTCAGCCTCGGCAACAATTTTCCCATATAAACTTCTGGGCGTATGACTGGCGGAAGCACGATGATCTTCAACAGCCTCTTTCATGATCTTGATCTGTTCAGCTGAGAACCAACGCTTTAGACGAACATCCGCAGCTAAGATTTTTCCACTGGTAAGATGGTGAATGGCACGAGGTCCTGACAATCCCAGATCGTGATAAGCGGCAACGGTATAGGCCATATTCAAGTCGGCTCCGGTCTTGCGGGCAATCTCCAACGACCGTCTTATCACCCCCGTGACATGTTGCATCGAATGCGCCTTGTCAAACTCGGTATATCGGGGCAGGATATTGCGTTCGATGAATTCCATCAGATCCAGACTCACATGATTTTCCATTGTCTTTGCCCTTATTTTATTTGCAAATATACATGAAATTGTTTACTTTTGCAAACAATTTCACATTTTTCGCGATGCAGGAAGAGAAAATTATCAAGAATTCATGGAAAGCATGGCTGTTGGCGGCACGACCGAAGACATTAACAGGTGCTGCGGTACCCGTGATGATCGGATTGTCGTTAGCATGGACTAAAGCGGATGAGTTCCAGTGGCTTCCTGCTATTCTCTGTCTGCTCTTTGCTTTTATTATGCAGATCGATGCGAACTTCGTGAACGACTATTTCGATTATATCAAAGGTAATGATGAGACTCGTCTTGGTCCTAAACGTGCCTGTGCCATGGGGTGGGTTGATGTTAAAGCCATGAAACGAGCCATAGTCATTGTAACGTTATTGGCATGCGTAATCGGTCTTCCGCTTGTGTTTTATGGTGGATTGGAGATGGTGTTGATAGGTGTGCTATGCATATTGTTCTGCTTCCTCTACACCACACATCTCAGTTATGTGGGCATGGGTGATGTGCTAGTACTCGTCTTCTTCGGCATTGTACCGGTGTGCATACCGTATTATATATTAACCCATTCCATCAACATGGAAGTGGTTGTGGCTTCATTGGCTTGCGGTCTTGTGATCGATACACTGCTGATGATCAATAACTACCGCGATATCGAGAATGATCTGCGGGCTGGGAAGAAGACGTTGGCCGTGAAGTTGGGAAAGGAATGTAGCAGGATGATGTATCTGCTATTGGGAATCATGGCTTGTCTGTTAGGTGTTGTATATATGCTTAACGGTCATTTATGGGCATTCATCTTGCCCGTTGGCTATCTTGCACTGCATGTGATGACCTATCGCCATATGGTTCGCATCGATCATGGCCGCGCCCTTAATAGTGTCTTAGGAGAGACTGCCAGGAACATGTTTGTATATGGGCTTTTGGTGAGTATTGGTATTTTAATATAGAAACTAGTGTTACTAGTTGTACTAGTTATACAAGGTTATTTGAAAAATAGAGAAAATGAGAACAAGAACAACCACTTGGTTTGAAACCAAGATCCAGTATGAGAAGACCATGGAAGATGGTCTGCAGAAGAAAGTAAAGGAACAGTATGTTGTGGATGCGCTGAGCTTCACAGAAGCAGAGAAGCGCATCACAGAAGAGATGTCATCATATATCAGCGGTACCTTTGACGTGGCAGATATCAAGAAAGCATCTTATAAGGAGATCTTCTTTAGCGATGAAGGTACTGCTGACCGCTGGTATAAGGCGAAAGTGCAGTTTATTACTATTGATGAGAAGACAGAAAAGGAGAAGCGAACCAATGTGTATTACCTTGTACAGGCTTCCACTATTCACCAGGCCGTGAAGAATATCGATGAGGTGATGGGCAGTACGATGATTGATTATGCTATTGCTGCAGTTTCGGAAACCACTATCATGGATGTGTTCGAGTATCAGAAGAGTATCAAATAAAAGAAAAGATGTACGACGTAAAAGGCAATCTTCACAAGGTGCTGTCTGACCTCCCTGATGGGGTGAAGCTGGTGGCTGTCAGCAAGTTCCATACCAATGAGTACCTGTTGGCTGCCTATGAGGAAGGGCAGCGTGTCTTCGGTGAGAGTCATGTGCAGGAACTGAAGCAGAAGCAGCAGTCATTACCCGATGATATCGAATGGCACTTTATCGGTCATCTGCAGACCAACAAGGTGAAGTATATCGCTCCCTATATCTCGATGATTGATGCTGTGGACTCCATGAAACTGCTTCGTGAGATCAACAAGCAGGCCATGAAGAACAACCGTGTCATCAAAGTGTTGCTGGAACTGCATATCGCTGAGGAAGAGACGAAATACGGACTCACGTTGGATGCTTGTCGTGAACTGTTGGCGGCAGGGGAGTGGCGCGAACTGAAGAACGTGCAGATCTGTGGACTGATGATGATGGCCAGTTACGTGGAGGATCAGGAACAGATCCGTCGGGAGATGATGATGGCATCAGATTTCTTCGATGAAGTGAAGGCACGTTTCTTTGCCGATGATGACCAATTCTGTGAACGGTCATGGGGTATGAGTCATGATTATCCTATTGCTGTTCAGTGTCATAGTACGATGGTCAGGGTAGGTACAACCATCTTCGGACCGCGTGTTTATTAGGCTATTAAGCACATTTTTTTACAGAAGTATTGTTTGTTTCGTTTTTATTTCGTATCTTTGTCGCAATAATCTCCTGAACGCTTTGAATAAAGTCTATGGGAGATAGTATTAACAACTTAAAAACAAAGCTTATGAAAAAATTTTTGATGATTGCTTGCATGGTGCTGTTTAGCACATCTATGTTTGCACAGCAAGGAGCCATGTATGTAGGTGGTAACCTGAACTATGGTATGCATTCCGATTACAAGAACATCGGTGTTGGTGTTAAGGCTCAGTATGAGTTCATCCAGAATCTCCGCGCAGAGGCTTCAGCTAACTATTTCTTCAAGAAAGACTACTGCTCAATGTGGGATATCAATGCTAACCTGCATTATCTGTTCCGTGTGAGCGACAAGTTTGCTATTTATCCGTTGGCTGGTCTTACCGTTTTAGGTACAGACGTGGATGTATTGGGCGTTTCTGCTTCGGATTCTGATTTCGGCTTTAATGTGGGTGGCGGTATAGAGTTCCCCATCACCGATGCCATCAAGATCAATGCTGAGGCTAAGTATCAGATTGTAGACGACTGGGATCGTCCGGTTCTATCCGTAGGTATCGCCTTCGCTTTATAATCGAAAGAATCAATGAAAGATATACGGACTACCTTTTATTACAGATGAAGGGTAGTCCGTGTTTTCTTTACTCCATTAAACAAACGATATGAAAATGAAAAGACTTATTGAAATCGTTGCCGGAACACTGATGTGCATGGCTGCCCTTATGTTGATGACTGCTTGTGGCGGTGAGAAAAAGGGCACTGTAACAACCGGTAAAGAGAAAGTAGATGAGATTGTTGAGGAAGCCATCGAGGAATTCGATAAGATGAGTGATATCGGAAAGTTCGAGTCAGTGCTGAAATCCTATAAACTCTCATTGAAGGATGTAGCTCCTGAGTTCGCTTATAAGGAGAAGAACGAGAACGACAAATCAAATTTCTATGGGAAAAAGAGTGAGACCGAAAACATTGGCTCTGCTCTCTTTATGAAGGAAGACGGTACTGATATTACTCAGGAGGAATATGATGCATTTGTCAAGAAACTATATGAGGCAACAAAAGGTGTTTCCCAAGATGGTAAAAATGTCAGGGGATTTATGCTTGAGGATAAGCTGGAAGGTGCATTGAACGAACTGCCGTTGGATAGTCTGACGGGCAAGAAACTCTTTGGAATGCCTTGGAATCTGATTGACTGGACCTTCCGTCAGAACGACACCTTCTATGGGGTATCAACGGATCTGAAAGAAGGTAAGAGTGGTAAGCAGAACCGTATCAGTTTCAAGATTTCCCAATCCATTCAGAAATCAATCAAGGAGACGATGGATGATGCTGAGAAAGCACTTAGCGATCCGGAAGTACAGAAAGCTATTAAGGAGAAGTTGGGTAAGTGATCATACTTACCTGAATATCATACGGGCATCTTCGGTCATATGTTGATGATGCCCGTTAATACAGTATCAAAAATCAGATGAGCTGGAAATTTATAACAGACAGTAGGAGCTGGGAAGTGAAGAAGCGGGCCTTCAGGATTTGGCAGCTTACTCCCCATAAGGTGGCTCCGATGAATGAAGAACTGCATATCTGCCAGTCGTGCGGCACCTCGTTCAAAGGTAACTACTGTCCACGTTGCGGTCAGTCGGCCCGCATCGGTCGCTTCTCGTTCAAGACAGCCTTTAAGCTGTTCCTTGATGTCTGGGGTATGGGAAACCGGGGGATGTTCCACAGTATCCGAGATCTGATACTGCGACCTGGTTATATGATACGCGACTACCTCAGTGGGTGTCAGTCGGTTTATTTCCCGCCTTTCAAGATGTTCTTCATCCTGTCAACTATTTCACTACTCATCGCTAACGGCATTAGTTTCGAGACGGAAGAGCATCATACTTCCTCTGAAGAGATAACAGAGACCAAAGGTATTACAATCAATGGTAAGGAGGTAAACGACAAGACCATCCAGTTCATCAAGAAGATTCCCAAATTCATCAAGGTGGCAGAGGAGAAGGCACCGACTTTGTTGGCCTTCCTGATGCTCGTACTTGCGTCAGCACCTTTGTATCTGTTCTTCCGTCGTTGTCCTGCTCTTCCTGATCTCAGGTACTCAGAACATCTTGTAGCGTTGGTATATACGTCGAACATGTACAGTATATACCGTATCATAGCCGATATTACTCCCATAGGCTCCACCTTGTTGAAAATATTGGCGGTGATCATGGTGTTCGTTGCCCTGAAGCAGTTCACGGGGTATTCAAAACGTCGGTTGTTCTGGTATATGTTCCTGACAATCCTCCTCATCTTTATCGTGCTTCTTGCCATCATATCCCTCATAGTTTTCATCGTGATGAATGCTCAGGGAGATGCCGCATAATTTCTAAGTAGTATATGTCATTCCTAACACGCAAATATCCGTTCCCCGAGAGCAGTCATTGGTTGAGAGACTGCGCTTTCTACTGTGTCATCGTGTTTCTGATTCTCTATCTGCTGCAGCCTTTCGGGTTCAGCATGTATCCAGGGAACAAGTTTCTGGTGTCGCTGCTGTTTGGGGGTGTTACCTTCGCCTGTTGTCTGTTGACCTTATTCGTCGAGCGTCCCATTCATCAGCGCATCTCCCCCTGGCGCATCTGGCACGAAGTCTTGGCGGTGCTGTTGATGATACTGTTTATCGGCATCTGCAATTTCTTCGTATTCTCACTGGTGTTCAAAATTCCGATTACGGGCGCACTGTTACTGATGTTCCTTTATTGGACGCTGATCATCGGGGTGTTCGTCACCGTCTGCTCTGTCAGTCTGAACTACTACCGTCATTTGCGCAACCAATTAGAGACGTTACTTGACAAGACAACAGAGGAGCAGACGGATATCATCGTGACGCTCCATGATACCAATGTCAGGGGGAATGATCTTCAGTTACCCATCAACAACCTGCTTTTTATCGAGGCACAGAAGAACAACGTGTCGGTATGTTATGTAAAGGAAGGGAAGGTAACCCATACGGAATTACACACAACCCTTGCTGCCGTGCTTGATGATTTGCGTGAATACGACAACATCTTCCAGTGTCACCGTTCTTTCGTGGTGAACCTGAACAATATTACTTCGGCACAAGGCAACTCCAACGGCTATCAGTTGAAGCTTGGCAACTGTCAGTCAATCGTCCCTGTTTCCCGTACTTACGTGCCCAAACTCCGTTCCTTTATCGCTTAGTCATTCGTCCTTTTTTATAGTCATTCGTCTGTCGGATTAGTTATCTGTCAGTCGTTTTAGTCGTCTATCCCGCAAATTTGGAGGTATCATTTTACCATCGTATATTTGCGGCATGAAACAGCGATTGACATATATCCTATTCCTTCTGCTCGTTGCCAGTTCGGCAAGGAGTCAGACCACAGTAACCGGTACTGTTACCGACGGTCGTGAGCCGCTGGCAGGTGCCAATGTATATATAATAGGTACGATAGACGGTTGTCTTTCCGACTCCCTTGGAAGGTTCTCGTTCCAGACTGATCGTATGGGTGAGGTAACGCTTAGGGTGACGTTCCTTGGGTTTGATGACTATTCCCTGACCACCTCTCAACTCACGGATCTTGTGATCAAGATGCACGAACGGGCAACAGCCATCGACGAGGTGGTGGTTACTGCCAGTACCTACAGCTTCGGCAAGAGTGATAACTTCAAGACGATGGATGCCCTTGACGTGGTGATGAGCGGTAATTCATGCGGCGATATCGTGGCAGCTTTGCAAACCCTGCCAGGAACACAGAAGGTGGGCGAGAGCGGTAAGCTGTATGTCCGCGGTGGAGATAGTGACGAGTGTCAGACGTTTGTCAATGGAATGCACGTGCTCGTACCTTATTCCACCAATACGGAGAACAATGCCGTCCGCGGTCGTTTCTCTCCCTTCCTGTTCAAAGGCATCAACTTCTCCCTTGGTGGCTACGGTGGCGAATACGGTCAGGCATTATCTTCTGTGTTACCTATGGAGACTACTGATGTGGCTACAGGTGACAAACTCGGCGTGAGCGCATCACTCGTGGATTGGAATCTTGGCGGCACGAAAGCCTTACTGAAGAGCAGTCTGTCGTTCAATGCCGACTACACGAGCATGGGACTTTACAACAACCTCTTCCCTGATCGTTACGACTGGACGCGTCCTTACCGCAAACTCTCTGGTGAGGCGCAGTATAAGAATGAGCTTTCATCAACAACGGTGTTGAAGTCGTATGTGGGTTACGACCTGACCTCCGTAGGACAACACATCGATAATCGCAACCTATCACTTGTTGAACACAATTTCTATGTCAACACCACACTCAAGACCAACATCGGAAAAGGCTATACACTCTTTACCGGTGCGGCGTGGTCGTCTGTGCTGAATAATATTGATGATGCTCTGACCTTAGGTGACCATTACCATAACAACCGTAACGAGCTTCATCTCAAGGCGGAAGTGCGCAAGGTGTTCTCACCGGTATTGAAGATGTCGGGTGGGACAGAGGACTATCTCCGCCATAGCACGAAACGGTATGAAGAGAGTCGTTACACCCTCGACTACCACTTGCCTGCTGCTCATCTGGATGCTCAGTTGCGTGTGGTGCCGAATGTGTTCCTGAATCTCTCAACGAGAGCAGAGCAGGAATTGTATAACCACAGATGGCTGTTCCTGCCACGCACTTCTTTGAGCTATGTGCCCAATAACCGTTTCCAGTTGTCAGCGATATGGGGCAGATACAGTCAGACGGCCAATGACGATTATGTTGCTATGAGCGGGAAGCTGCTTTCACAAAGCACTGCTGATCATCTGATACTCAGTATGCAGCACAGTACCGACAAGACCTTACTGCGCATCGAGCCTTACCATAAGAAATATCATCGTCTGCCCCTGCTGACCAAAGGTACTTATACTGCTGATGGCTACGGAACGAGTAAAGGACTGGATGTGTTCTTCGAGTGCCATTCATTGGTGAAGAACTTGAGTACTACGCTGTCGTATTCCTATAATGATTCCCGCAGGTATTATCTCGATTATTCTGCAGAGCAGATTCCCGATTATGCCTCACGCCACAACCTACGTGTAACGGCCAAGTATGCTATTGGCAAGACTATCATCGGACTGGCGGATTCGTATGCCAGCGGACGGCATTATACTGTAGGTACTACACCTTATTATAATAGTTTGGATGCGAACATCACCTGGCTCGTCAGTCCTAAGGTGATTGTCTATTCCTCACTTAACAATATCCTTGGTCGCACCAACATCTTCCGCTATGGCACAGATGGGAAACCCGTTACTGCCACTCGCGACCGCTTTTTCTATATCGGTATATTTGTTTCACTTAAAAATAATAAAGCTTATGACATCTCAAATTTTTAGATTCAGCGAGTGCAAAGCAAACTTTAAGAATCGTGTTCTTGCCATTGTTCTATTCCTGATGGCAACAGTGAGTATTAACGCCCAGGTCCCCATGGAGGCGCTCATCGGCCAGTCGCTCAGCAAAATCCAGCAGTCGGATCCCTCAACAATCCTCAACTGTGTTGCTGAACTCAAACGCATTGATGTCATGTTCCCAGACAGTGTTCAGCCCAAGTACCAGATGGCGCTGCAGAGTCTGGTCTATGCTGTCTCGAATCCACGTGCAGAGCAGACCAACAATCTAATTACTGAAACAGAGCAAACCATCAGTCAGATGGAGAAGATGAAGCAGGCAGATCCGTCGGATATCTGTACCCTTCGTGGCTTCCTCGACATGGTGCGCATCGTACAGAACCCTGCGCAGAACGGTCAGCGTTACTATCTCAGCGTACTTCAGAACTTCGAAAAAGCCTTGAAGCTGAATCCCGAAAACGCCCTTGCCAAGCAGTTACAACAGAAGTTCCAGGATGGAATGAAGCAGGCTATGCAGGCATCGCCAAATGTTAACAACTAATAAAACTAAAATAATTAGTTTAAAAACTAAGCAATTTAGTTGTATATAACGAAAAGTTTTAGTTACTTTGCCCTCAGATATTGATTAAAGACGCAATAAAAGGTAACTTAAAACCGTTAACAATGAAGAAACTGACCAACAAGGAAAAGGAAATCATGGACCTGTATTGGCAACACGGTCCGATGTTTGTTCGCGAGTTGCAGGAGCATTACGCCGAGCCTCGCCCTCACTTCAACACGCTCTCTACGATAGTTCGCATTCTGGAGCGCGAGGGTTTCCTCGATCACAAACAGTTCGGCAATACCTACCAGTACTATCCGCTCATCTCTGAAGCAGAGTATGGACGAAAGTCAATTGCTGGTATCATCAAGAACTACTTCGACGATTCCTATCTCTCTGCCGTCTCCTCGTTTGTCAAGGAAGAAAAAATCAGCGTGGAAGATCTGCGTGAACTCATCAATCAAATCGAACAAGAGCAATGATGGATTTTCTGATATACGACGTAAAGGTAGCTGTGCTCATCGCGGTATTCTACATGTTCTACCGTCTGATGCTGGCCCACGAAACATACCACCGTGTGAATCGCCTGGTGCTGTTGACTACGGCTGTGGCCTCGTTTGTGCTGCCGCTGTGTGTGTTTACCATGCACAAGACAGTGATGGTGGATTATGAGTTGAATCAGTTTGGTGAACTGGCTATGAACGAGACTGTTGTAACGGATTTGCCATCCGAAGAACAAGCCTCTTTCAGTCTGTCATCCGTCCTACCTTACCTATTTATTATAGGTATGCTGATCACGTTGGTACACACCTTCGTGTCGATAATCAGAATTCAATTGCTTATCCGTCGAAGCGAGAAACATCTGCAAGAAGACGGTACAGTTATCTGTGTGACCGGTAACACAGAACTGTCACCCTTCAGTTGGATGCACTATATCGTGATGAACCGTAGTGACTATGAGGCACAAGATGCAGCCATCCTCACTCATGAACGAGGACATATCCGTCTCAGACATTCCTGGGACTTGCTCTTCGTTGACCTACTCACTGCTCTCCAATGGTTCAATCCTGCCATGTGGATGCTACGTATGGATCTTCGTGCCATCCATGAATACGAGGCTGACGGTGAGGTACTCTCTCAAGGGATTAATGCGCGTCAATATCAATATCTATTAATCTCGAAGGCCGCAGGCATCGGCGGGTACTCCCTTGCTAACGGTATCAGTCATAGTACCCTCAAAAACCGAATCAATATGATGTTACATAAGAAATCTAACCGAACCAGCTTATTGAAGCTATTCGCACTTGTTCCCATCGTGGGTATTGCCCTGGCTCTCAATGCACGTACCGTTATCGACTATGTCTATGACGGTCCGCAGAAGCAGGAACCCGTGAAGAAAGGTAAGAAGAACACAACCATTAAAGTGGGTAATCAGCAGATTCAGGTCACGGATGACAGCAATCCTGTCAAGTTCAAGGCTGTGTTTTCACCAGAGAACTCTTCCATTGCTGGTGTACCTGTTGAGGTGATCCAGAATGGTAAAGTCATACAGACAGCCGAGACAGACAATGATGGAACCATCACTTTGAATGCTCCGCTTGGCTCTACGGTACGTTTTACCGTTGTTACCAATGTGAAGGAGGTGAAGATCACCAAAGAGGTGATAGAAGAGAAAGGTACGAATATTGTTGCCTTTGGCGCATCTGATGGTAATGATAAATCTTCTAAGGTGTATGATGTTCCCGAGACCATGCCTGAGTTCCCTGGTGGAACGCAAGCACTGATGGAATATATCAGGAACAATATCAAATGGCCTGATGAGGAATCGTCTGTTCAAGGAAGGGTGATTGTGTCGTTCGTCGTTGAGAAAGACGGTTCCGTCAGCAATGCCAAAGTGGCGAAGTCAGTTCATCCCGCATTTGATGCTGAGGCTCTACGTGTTGTCAATGGCATGCCCAAATGGACTCCAGGCAAACAAAATGGAGAACCAGTCAATACGAAATACGTTGTACCTGTCATCTTCCGGCTAGATCGCGCAACACCTGCTAAGAGCACCCATAACGTGACAGGTTCCTATACTCCCAACGAAGCATCAGGTACCTTTACTCCCGACGAAAGAAAATTCAAGGGAAGCGTGACGTATGTAGAGAAAGAGAAAAAGGCGAAAAATCTAGAGGATGTTGTTGCTGTAACCAAGGGCTTACGCTTCTTTGGTAATGTCGATCCTAAGGAAATCATCGTGTATGTTGATGATAAAGTGGTTGAAACAGAAAAGTTAAACGAGGTTGATCCTAAAATCATTGAACGTATCAATATAGTCAAAGATGAGAAGGATGATTCAAAAAAGAGCATCCGCATCTACACGAAAAAGAAAGAACAGTAGGTTTGTATCAAAGTGTTTTTAAGTCAGAAACAGAGTATTCCCATGTTGGGAATACTCTGTTCCCATGTTGGGAACTCTTTATTCCCATGTTGGGAACTCTTTATTCCCATGTTGGGAACATTTTATTCCCATGTTGGGAACTCCCTGTTCCTTCCTTGTTACTTAGATAGAATCCCCGTTTCTTGATCACTGTGGTTCATGGTGCGCTGGATGTCGCGGTATTTACGACCATGGTTAAGACGCCAGGATAGTTTCAGCGTAAGCATATTACCATAGTCACGACAACGTTGTGTAATCTCCTTCTGAACATAACGACTCACCACTTCGGTCTTGTTGGTAAGGGGATGCTGACTGAAAGGATGCTGGGCAAAGAGCGAGAGGGTGAGGGTATCACTCATCCGGTAGGAAGCTGTGAAGTACCAAGCAGGAGCCTGATGACCGCGATGCTCGCCTTCCATGAAGTTCCAGCCATTGTCGGCATAGGCACCTAACGTCCAACGGTTCAGATAAGCTTGCAACGAACAGCCTCCGTTGAAGGATGTATAGGTATGGGTGTAGTCCTCGCCAATATTATAAAAACGATAGATGCCACCGTAGATGGTGCCCGTCAGTTTATCTGGGATGATGTCCCATTGGTTGTAACTCTCGAAATAGAAGAAGCTACACTCGTTATCCGCATTGGTTTGCGTCTGGTAGAAATGACCGTCCTTGCGAATGTATTTCTCCAGGTTGCAATGACTGTTGATACGGTAGTAGCCTTGCAGTTCGGATGTAAACCGAGGAGTGGAGTAGGAGAGCAAGAGTTGATGGGAGGTCATGCGGTTAGGATGAATCTCAGGATTACCGAGGATGGTCTCCATGGAATTCATCTTGATACGCACATCACTGACGAGTGCAATCTGCGAGGTGTGCTGGGAGATTTCGAAATCGTATTTCAGTTTTAAGCTGTTTGTCAGTGGGTAGCTGACTGTCATCTTGGGTCTGAACAGCCAGAAGTGCTGTTGGGTGTCCGCCTGACGGTAATACCTTCTGCTGACTCCCAATCCGCCCATATAACTGAGTTGTCCGAGATTCCCTTTCAGTTGCGAGAAGAGATACGCGTCGGAAGTGTGCATATTGTTTTCTGCCTCTGCATCCCCTTGATAGACGTTATGACTGTACCGTTGGGTGATTTGCAAGCCTGTGGAAAGGGTGAAGGGCTTCAAGCGGTTCTCATAGATGGCTTCGCTCCACAGACTGTAGGTCTGTCCGTTGGTGGAATACCTGTAATCATTACCTTCGTTGTTGATTTCCTCACCCTTGGTCTTGATGGAAGTTCCTACCACATTCGCCGTTAACGACTGATGCTGGAGGAAGTCCTGATGATAATAGATATCCAGCGAAGGTGAACTGTTGCGTGAACTGGTGTGGTCTTCGTAGGGGATCCCATTGAACAACATCGTTGCTTCACTCCGCTGAGGACGGATGTCTGTATTACCTTTAAGCTTGACTTGCAACACATAACTGCTGTCACTGAGACTATAGGTGAGCTGGGCCAGATGACTGAGGTTCATGTTACGACTGCTCACACTGCGCCGGTTCATGGTCATCACATCGCCATTCTCCAGGTGATACGAAGATTTTGCCTCATACGCCAAGCCATTGAAATGATGATAGTCGAGCGAATAGTTCAAGGCGAACTCACTGCGCCCGTGGTTTACTTTACCGAAAAGCGATTCGCTGCCGTTGACGGTAGTTAGGGTGTTGGTGAGTTGTGAACCTATGACATATCCGCTCACGGCTTTCTTCACCTTGATATTGATGATGTAAGCTATATCCTTTCCGTAGCGGATGCCGGGATTGTCGATAAACTCAATATGATCAATGCCCTGCATGTCGAGCGTCAGCAGATCATCACGCGAAGCCACCACATCATTGATGCGTACCTGAACGGCTCCCTGGTTGGTCAGTGCCGTAATACTGCTCATCGCCTCGTCAACACGGATGTGGGGTAGGGAGAGCTTCGCCAACAGGGAATAGCCATTCGACGATGCTTCAATCTGTTGTTTGGAAGGATAGATGCGCAGTCCGTCAATACGCTGAACAGTGCGTGCCGCCTTCACTGTCACCTCGTCGAGCGTGACACTTTTCTCCAATCCCTGCTGTTCACCATTGTCTTGAGCCGCAGCTGTCATACAGCCTACAACTAATGACATAAATAAAAATCTCTTCATATCTTTGCTTTTTTACTGCAAAAGTATGAAGAGATATTGTAGGGGAGGAGAAAACTGTCTGACATTTGTCTGACAATTCATGGTCATTCTCCTGTCATTTGTCTATCTACCTGATTACCAAACGGTATGCCTTACTGCGGTCTGATTCGATTTTTAGGTCTGAATGCTGTTCAATTACAGGCTTTAGTCGTCTGATGAGCGTGTAAAGTGTATCATTGGCATCAGGTTTCTTGGGCCACAGCGCATCACAGATTTCCGTTTTTGTCAGCGAATGTGAAGGTGACTGGAAGAACATCTCCATTAAGTGATGCTGCATGGGCGTGAGTTGAACCATATCACCATCAGTAGCATAGAAACGATTGTCAGTATCCGAATAGAACAGTCCACCATAACCTTTCCCCACCGTATTCAGTGCAAGTGGTTGGGTGATGATCTTCTGTCTATGACGGTAACACACAAACATGAACCAGCAGCCCGTGATGACCCACAATATTGTAGCAGGACGTTGGTCGGACAAGCTGAAGATAGTGGCTTCAGAACAGTGGGCGTAAGCCTTGAACTGCTGTCCTTGGGCATCTACGGCAATGGTGGCCTTACCTCGCAGTTCGGCAATCTGCAGATGACTGTTGAATGTTCGGATGGTATCCTGACTGATCACATCACTCTGCTGTTGCTGCATCGTGAGGGCAAGAGCCCGTTCCATATCGTAACAAACCCGTTGACTGGTACAGCGATAACTCCCCAGACTAGTCATACTGGAGGCGATAATCAGTGCAAAGAGCACCACCACGGCATGTTGTTGTTTCATATTTGTTCTGTCATTGATTCGTTTCTGAGTGCAAATATACTACTTTTTTTGTATTGTAGTAGTAATGTGCCAAACATTTATTTGACCACCTTCTTGCCATTCACGATGTAAAGGCCTGAGGGGAGTTCATCAAGAGATGTTGTTTGCATGCGCACACCGTTGAGGTTATAGATGCCCTTCGAGGTGTCGATGGATTTGTCTGCCACACTGCTGCTGATGGCTGTTGGCTCACCGCCATTCAGTCCGCGAACGAAACCTGCATAGACATGCTTACGGTAGTAGTTGCTGTCCCAAATTCCTACAGGCTCGCCCCCGCGCCATCCGCTGTTGGAAGGTGCATCCGTAGCACACCACTGGCAGATGCCCCACTGCTGCTCGGGCGGAATGATGCGGAAATACTCCTTGATGATCCACTCGTAGAAGTCGGCCATCTTCATGTGCTCGGCTTCGGTCATCTGACTGGTCTTGATGGAGCTTCCCCATCTGTTGTTTCCGCGTACATACCCCATGTCCATTTCGCTGACACGACAGAGCTTTCCGCTGTTGGCAATAATCTGGAACATTTGGGTGATGTGCTTCTTGATACTGTTCAGAATCGTTTCATCCTCATAGCACGAGATATGCATCTGCGTACCGATTCCGTCGATCTTGGTCACACCATCAGACTCCCATTTCTTGATCCAGTTGACAAGGCTCTTTACCTTCTTGTTGTCGTCCCAGTCGGATTCAAGGTTGTAGTCGTTGATGAAGAGCTTGATGTCTTCAGGACCATACTTACGGGCCAGACGACAGGCCTGACGAACGTAATCGAGGTCGCCCATGTAATCCTGCCAGTAGAAGGCGTCGCCACCTACATCCCATGTACCACTCTTATAGCCCTCGGAGTGCTGCAGCTCGTAGTTTCCTGAGCCGTCATTACCACCACCGCCAATCGCTTCATTCACGAGATCCCAGGCCTTCACCTTGCCGTCGCAGGCTTCCATCATGCTCTTGATCCACTTGTCCATGGCATAGACGAGGGTGTCATGACGTTCCTCAGCAGTGAGAGGGATAGTCTTGTCGTTCGTATAGCCCTCGAACTTGATTTCTCTGATATAGATGTCGCCTACGAAGTCGCCGCATTGGAGCATGAAGAAGCTGCTCTCAACGGCTGCCGTATAGGTCATCTCCACCTCCTGCCATTCTGTGGTGAAAGAAACATCAGGATATTCGCCATTGCTCCAGTCGCCCAGTTTAGTATGCAGTTTTCCATTGTCCGTGCCTTTTACTGTCATCGTCATCTTGTAGGTTTTGCCTACGGTGGTGGGAATGTCGGTCATGGCCAGGAACTGCACGTCCCATGAGTTGGTGTTCATCTTGGTGCAATGGACAATGAGACCGTCGTTGGCATCATAACTAAGAGAATAGCCGTAATCAGTTTCACTGGAATGCCAGCCCACGCTCTTGTTTTTGCGGAAATCCTTGCTGGCGATCTCTGACCATACCTCTCCAGCAGAAGGATCTGGCTTGTCAGCGAGGAGTTTTCTCAGCCAACCGTTGGGTTGCTGCGAGTGCCAGGCGAGGGTATGGCCATAGACGCTGATGCCGGCATTAGTGGCGGCAGTTACGAACTTCTTTACATTATTGAAATTCATGTTGCCATTGCCATCCACGCAACTGGCCATCTTCATGGCGTTGCCTGCAACGGTCTCGTTGGCGTTTTTACTAATCATGTTCTTGACCAGGGAGTTGTCGAGGTTCTCGGTAGCAATACCCAATTTGAAATTGGGGTACTTCTCAGCATCGATGTACTCCTTGAGTGCCTTGTATTCGTCCAAGTAACGATAATTGTCATCGTTAGGCTTGCCCAACTCGAATTTCTCTTGTGCTAAAGCCGTAGTAGCAAGACTAACGGCAAACATTACTAAGAGTGTTTTTAATTTCATATAGCTTTTCGTATTAATTGTGTGTGCAAAGTAAGATTACAGGGGACACACGATAGCGTATCCCCTGTAATACATGATTGAATGCTCATGGCATTACGTTTACTCGCTCCAATCCTCTTGCGTCTTGCGAACATAGCTCTTGTAACGGAGCTGTGCCATGCGCTGAGCCTCTGCGAAGAGTTCTTCGGCCTCGTTGGGATAAGCCTTCTTGACAGAGAGGTAACGAACCTCACCCAGCAGGAAGTCGTGGAAGTCAGCCCAGTTAGGCTCCTTGGAGTCGAGACTGAACGGATTCTTTCCTTCCTCGATGAGGGCGGGGTTGTAACGCCAGAGGTGCCAGTAGCCACAAGCCACGGCCTTCTTCTCCTCTGCCTGACTCTTACCCATACCGCCCTTGGCCTTCAGACCGTGGTTGATACAGGGAGCGTAAGCGATAACGATTGATGGTCCGTGCCATGCCTCAGCCTCGCGGATAGCCTTCAAGCACTGAGCGTGGTCAGCACCCATAGCGATCTGAGCAACATAGACATAACCGTATGTGGTGGCAATCATACCCAGATCCTTCTTGCGGATGCGCTTACCTTGAGCAGCGAACTGAGCAATAGCACCAAGCGGAGTAGCCTTAGAGGCCTGACCACCAGTGTTAGAGTAAACCTCAGTATCGAGCACGAGGATGTTCACGTCCTCACCAGAAGCAATCACGTGGTCGAGACCGCCGTAACCGAT
>JAFZBK010000003.1 GCA_017561825.1 Prevotella sp. | reverse complement strand
CGATTAAGATGGGTGGAGGCGTAGAGATGGCGGACCTGCTCACGGCTGATACCATCGATGGCGTAGTTGTCCATTTGTGTGAGTACGTTGGGATCGCCTTGTCTGCCACCGATGCCCGTTGAGGCGATAAAGTGAGTGTTGACGGTAAGACCCTGGGTGAAGAATACCTGGTTACGGGCTCGGACAACACCGCCGTAGTTGAGATCGATGTCGTTGACAAATAGCCATGTACGGATGCAGTTTGCTTCTAATGTGCACTGCTCCTGTAACAACTGCATGTTGTATTCGTTAAAGAGCAGGCGTGTCTGATATTCCGAGTTGGCGGCCATATTGTGTGCAGAACCGTTCCATAAATGACGGTACTGCCCATGGCGTGCCTCGTACAGACCACTCTCCGTGAGACCCGTCTGCACACCTGTCATGAGCCATACCCAAAGCGCAATCTTCGTGCCATCGAGAGGTGGCTGTTCGATAATGCTCTTTGCACAGTCGGTGACATCGCTGACCACCACTTCATCTGCTTGGTTAGCAGCGTCGCTGAGGAAATATCGCTTGAAGACAGCCTGTGTGCCAGGCAACTCGTCGAGCAATCGGTTATAGGCATTCATTACAGCCTCTAACTGCTGGGCATATGGTAACCGCTTTTTGCTGACGTGGATTGTCGCATGGTATTCCTTCACTTCTGTACCATTATCGAAGCAAAACACATCGACGTGGGCATTGTCGAAATCAAAGTGAGTTATTATCTGATTCATTGTTTCTTATATTTTGTTGATGTCTACGTAGCCGTGCATGACAGCGTAGATGGTAAGGGCCGATACACTTCGGAACCCTAACTTGTCCATGATGTTCTTTCGATGGGTAATGACGGTGGCAAGTCCTATATTGAGTTTGTCGGCAATTTCCTTGTTGATATATCCCTGTACGATGAGCGACATGACCTCGATCTCACGGTCTGAGAGAATCTTTCGTTGGATGATGTCGGGCATGGGTGGCAGGTTCTCCCCTTTTCCGTGGGCGCCCTGCTGGAGCGCCAGAAGGGAACGAACGAGTTGTGGCTCAGGTACATTGACGCAGAGACAGTGGAATTCAGACAACTGCGACATCGTGTCAAGGGAGAGGGTGAGCACGATGGTCTTGCGACGGCGGGCGAGAAAGAAATCCTTGTGTTCCAGTACAATGCTCATAGCGGCAAAGTAATGGAAATAGGTCTCAGGCTGTCCAGACTGCAACTCTGCGAAGGAACCATAGGTATCGACCGTCATGATTGGCATGACGTTTTGAAGGATCTGTTTCAGACCCATCGAGGCTAATGTGTTTGCGTCGATAATCGCTACCCGTGGCCGATCTGTCATTTATTTTTGTATTATGATAGGAATCCGAGCAGTGCACCAGCGGCAACGGCAGAGCCGATGACACCAGCCACATTTGGACCCATGGCATGCATGAGTAAGAAGTTGTGACGGTCGTACTCCAGTCCGAGATTGTTCGAGATACGTGCGGCCATAGGCACGGCACTGACACCGGCATTACCAATCAGCGGATTGAGTTTCTTGCCTTCGGGCAGGAAGATATTCATGATCTTCACGAAGCAGACACCCGAAGCGGTGGCAATCATAAAGGCCATGGCACCGAGGGCGAAAATCTTGATGGTGTTGAACGTCAGGAACTCACTGGCCTGCGTGGAACAACCCACGGTCAGACCGAGCAGCATCACCACGATGTCGTTCAATGCAGCACCGGCAGTCTTGGCCAGACGGGTGGTCTTGCCACTCTCCTTCAGTAGGTTGCCGAAGAACAACATGCCCAGCAGGGGCAGGCCTGATGGCACGATGAATGTGGTGAGCAACAGTCCGATGATGGGGAAGAGGATACGCTCTGTCTGCGACACCTCACGGCCGGGCTTCATCTTGATGACGCGCTCTTTCTTCGTGGTGAGCAGGCGCATGATAAACGGCTGGATCACTGGCACAAGGGCCATATAGCTATAGGCACATACGGCGATGGCACCCATGAGGTTCGGCGATAGTTTCGAACTGAGGAAGATGGCCGTAGGACCATCAGCACCACCGATGATGGCAATACCTGCAGCCTGAGAGGGCTCGAAGCCCATGGCGAGGGCCACCATGTAAGCACCGAAGATACCAAACTGGGCGGAGGCACCGATGAGCATCAGTTTCGGATTGGCGAGTAGGGCCGAGAAATCGGTCATGGCACCGATACCGAGGAAGATGAGTGGCGGATACCATCCTTGGCGCACACCCTGGTAAAAGATGTTGAGTACTGAGTTGTCTTCATAGAGACCAATCTCCAGTCCTGCATCGGCACGGAAGGGGATGTTTCCGAGGATGATGCCCAGTCCGATGGGGACGAGCAACAACGGCTCGAAATCCTTTTTGATGGCGAGCCAGATAAAGAATGCTCCCACCGCAATCATGATGAGGTTCCCGACGGTAGCATTGGCGAAAGCCGTATAGGTCAGGAACTCATGGAAGTTCTGTATGATAAATTGTCCGAGATCCATTTCTGTAAACTATAAATTGTAAACTATTACCCAATGGTCATGAGGACCGTGCCTTCCATGACGGTCTCACCCTGTTTGACAGTGATGGAGGTAACGGTTCCAGAGAACTCTGACTCGATGTTGTTCTGCATCTTCATGGCTTCGAGCACAAGAACGACATCGCCGGTGTTAACCTTGTCGCCTACATTCACCTTCAGTTCGGTGATAGTGCCAGGCAGTGGTGCTTTCACAGGCGAACCTGTACCGGGAGCCATAGGCTTGTCGGCGGCAGGGGCCTTCTCGGGTGCTGCAGCAGGACGTGCCACGGGCTTCGGAGCCTCTACATGCACCTTCTTCAGCGTGCTGCTCGGGTTGATGGGCTGCTTCAGTTCTACATCGAAACGGATACCGTTGACGTTGACTTTGGCTACGTTGCCCTCTACTTCTTCGATCTCTACGTCGTAATCGACGCCTTGTACTTTATATTGATACTTATTCATTTCTGTAAACTGTAAACTATAAACTGTAAACTATCGTATTTCCGGAGTTGTGGGAATGTTTGGTGCGTTGTGTGACGTAGGAATGACTGGTGTAGAGAAGTGCGTCATCTGACTGCCTTCATCTGACCATCCCGTGCGCTGTGACCGGATGGTGATGATACCACTCTCCACGTCGTGAACATCGTCTTGATACTGTTTCAGAGCCATCGAGATAACGGCAATGTAAACCTCTTTGTCGATACCTTTCTTTCCGAGACCATCCTGTAGGATGTTACCTGTGGCATGAGCGATGTCGTGGGTCACTTCAACCGTCTTTGTCACCACCTTGATGGGCTGTACATCAGCCACCTTCTTCGCTGTTTCGATGTGGCGCATGATCAGACCGAAGATCCAGAAGAAGAGGAAGAGAAGTGCCAGACAGAAGAATACGATACCCATCGCGAGCAGTGTGATGCCGATGCCGTGAGGATCCTCACGTTTCAGGTAGGCGTCTTTTGTCTCGTCGGTCTTGATAAAGTTCTCGATGCCGGCAGTGACATTCTCAGCCGACTTTACGCTCCACTTGTCACCGTGACGGGCATAACTCTGGTCTGCTGCCAGTGCTGGAACGGTGACAGAGTCGATCAGTTCGACAGCGTTGCCATTGTAGAAACCAATCCATACGGGTTCCGACATGGGAACCTTGAGTGAGAGGTGCAACTTGCCCTGTGTGGGGGTTGAGTTGCAGAAGAATAGGAGATGTTGCCTGCCGCCAATCTGGGTACGAGGATCACCGCTGGGGATGACACTCATACGTTTGATGCGTTCAGGCACACTCATGTCGGGATCGAGAACACTACGGTCGGTGGTGAAATACATGCCACGGATATTATATGTGGTGAACGAGGTGTTCTCCAACTCTATCCATGCTTCCCGCTGTCCGTACTCGTCCTGGATGTTGGCGGTGTTGTTGGTCAGCACTTCATTGATGCGGATGTTCTTGGCACCCTGTGCCATTACCACCGAAGCACTTGTCAGCAACAGTCCACTGAGCAGAACTCTGAAGTTATTCATTTTGATACGTGTATATTATTTCTCAATTATTATAATCAATTTTCAATCTTCCTCATCCGCAGAAGAACAATATGATGATCTGTGCGGTGAAGATTCGCAGGAACATCGACAACGGATAGACCGTCGAGTAACCCAATGCTGGTGCCTCCTTCGAACAGATGCTGTTGGCATAGGCCAGTGCGGGAGGATCGGTGTATGTACCTGCAATCATACCTGCGATGGTGAAGTAGTTGAACTGATAACGGATACGTGCAATCGTTCCGACGATCAGAATGGGGATGACGGTAATTAGGAATCCCGTCAGCACGTAGAGCAGTCCGTCGCCGTCAATGACCGTTTCGAAGAACATGTCTCCAGCCTTGATACCCACCGATGCAAGGAATAACACAAGTCCAATCTCACGTAGCATCATATTTGCCGAAGTGGTTGTGTAGGTCACCAGATGGATCTTGTAACCATATCGACCTATGAGGATGGCGATGATCAGCGGTCCACCGGCCAGACCTAATTTCACAGGAACAGGCATGCCTGGGATGGCGAATGGCAAAGAACCGAAGATGATGCCGAGGATAATTCCCACGAAGATGGTGGCGATGTTTGGCGCGTTCAAACGGCGAATGGAGTTGCCCATCTGGTTGGCAACGCGGTCTACTGCGTCCTCTGGACCAACAACCATGATCTTATCACCTACTTGCAAGGGCAGTCCGGCTGAAGCAAAGAGATCCATGCCATGACGGGTGACACGGGTAACGTTGACTCCGTGGACACTCGAGAAGTGCATGGAGGCAAGTGTCTTACCGTTGATCTTTGGATTGGTGATAAGGATGCGCTTACATGCCAACGGCTGGTCCTGTTGCTCGAAGTCGATGTCGAGTTTCGGACCGATGAAGGCCATGATAGCCTCTTGGTCAGCCTCAGCACAAACGATAAGCATCTGGTCGCCCACATGGAAGATGGTATCGCGGTTGGGGATACAAAGTTCTCCCTCATGAACGAGGCGTGACACCACAAAATCACGATTCAAGAAGTCGTGCACCTGCAACAGCGTCTTGCCTTCAAGGTATTGGTTTGTCACCTCCAAGTGCATCTTATAGGGCTTTTTGTTGACGTTTGTCTCCTCCATCTCCTTCAGGCACTCCTCTTCCTTCTCGAGTCTCACCTTGCACACGTACCTTATTAATATAGTAGCACCGATGATTCCGAGCACACCGAGGGGATAAGCACAGGCATATGCTGAAGCAATCTGTGGGGCTCCACCGTTAGGGAATACCGTGTTCAGTGCCTCGTTGGCAGCACCAAGTCCAGGAGTGTTCGTTACAGCACCATAGAGCGTTCCTACCATCATAGGTAGGTAGGAGATGTTGTTTGTGTCGAAAAAGATATAGTAACAGGCAAACATCACAAGGATGTTCAATAGAATGGCTGTTGCTGCCAAGCCGTTAAGTTTGATGCCGGCAGTACCGAAACTCTCGAAGAAACCAGGACCTACCTGTAGACCTATCATAAACACAAACAGAATCAGTCCAAAATCCTGTGCGAATGTCAGGATTGGGGTGGGGGCAGTAAAGCCGATATGCCCCGCAATGATGCCAGCGAAAAGAACGAAGGTCACACCCAGTGACACTCCGAAGACCTTGATCTTACCCAAATAGACACCGATGGCTATCACGATGGCATAGAGCAAGACAATATGTGCCACCGAATCGGTGGACATAAACAAGTCTTTCAGCCATTGAAAAGATTCCATACCTTATATATTTATATATCCTTTTGTAAAATGCGCTGCAAAGGTACTCAAAAAATGCTCATTTAAAGCATATTTGTGCAGTTAATTTTGAATATAAATCGATTTTTTATTTCTTTCACAATTCAATTGACTGATTTGGCTAAAAAGTTTGTAACTTTGTAGCCCGTTATGTGGAACTTAAAACATACTTATATAATAAATTAACGTATTATCTATGGCAAACAAAGAGAAACTCTTTACCGAGTTCACTGCGCCGACCACCCAGGAGTGGCTCGACAAGATTGAAGTAGACCTGAAAGGGGCCGACTTCCAGAAGCGCTTGGTTTGGAGAACAAATGAAGGTTTTAATGTGCAGCCCTTCTATCGCCGTGAAGACCTGGCGAATCTGAAGACACCCGACGCTCTCCCTGGAGAGTTCCCGTTCGTACGTGGAAACAAGAAGGACTCTAATGTGTGGTATGTCCGCCAAAACATTGTGGTGGACGATCCCAAGGCGGCAAATGCCAAGGCGCTTGATATCCTGAATAAGGGTATCGACTCTTTAGGCTTCAAACTGCCAGGCAAAATGGTGAGCAAGGAGACGGTAGAGGCTCTGCTCGATGGTATCTATTGTGATATCATCGAACTGAACTTCGCTACTTGTCCGAAACATTCGCTCGAACTGGCTCAGATCCTGGTGGAGTTCTTCGCTAAGAAGGGCTATGACAAAGAGAAAGTGGTTGGCTCTATCGAGTGGGACCCCATGGCCAAGATGGTCATGAAGGGTAAGGATGTGACTCCGATCCTCGAGATTGCTCCCAAACTTGTGGAGTCGCTGAAGGACTATCCTAACTTCCGTTGTATCGCTGTGAGCAGCGATGCCCTGAACAATGCTGGTGCTTATATCGCTCAGGAGTTGGGCTATGCTTTGGCTTGGGGTAATGAGTATCTGCAGCAGTTGACGGATGCTGGCGTAGATGTGGATCTCGCTGCTAAGAGCATCAAGTTCAACATGGGCGTTAGCGAGAACTATTTCATGGAACTGGCTAAGTTCCGTGCAGCTCGTCTGCTCTGGGCTCAGATTGTGAAACAGTATGAGCCGAAGTGCGACTGTGCTTGTAAGATGATCGTCAATGCTACGACATCTACTTATAACCAGACGCTGTTTGATAGTTATGTCAATTTGCTCCGTTCTCAGACCGAGGCTATGAGTGCTGCCCTGGGTAGTGTTCACTCGATGGTGGTAACGCCGTTCGATGCTCCTTACGAGGAGGCTACCGATTTCTCTGAGCGTATCGCTCGCAACCAGCAGTTGATTATTAAGGAAGAAAGCCATTTCGACCGTATCGTAGATCCTGGTGCAGGTTCTTACTATATCGAGCACCTCACAGATGCCTTGGCTCAGGAGGCTTGGAAGATATTCCTGAAGGTAGAAGAGGAGGGAGGCTTCCTCGCTGCTATTAAGGCTGGCACCGTTCAGGACGATATCAACGCTACCAATGTGAAGCGTCATGGCGATGCCGCCAAGCGTAAGGAGTTCCTGTTGGGTACGAACCAGTTCCCGAACTTTACCGAGAAGAGTGAAGGCAAGCGCGCTAAGGCTTGTGGTTGCTGCTGTGGTCATGCAGAGGAAGAGGAGCATCCCTTCAAGGCAATCTCTTCAACCCGTCTTGCTGCCGACTTTGAGGATCTCCGCATCCATACCGAGGAGAAGAAGATTCCTGTGGCATTTATGCTGACGATCGGTAATCTGGCCATGCGTCAGGCTCGTGCTCAGTTCTCATGCAACTTCCTGGCTTGTGCTGGATACAAGGTGATTGATAACCTTGGATTCAAGACCGTTGAGGAGGGTGTCGACGCTGCTTTGGAGGCTAAGGCCGATATCATTGTTATCTGCTCGAGCGACGATGAGTATGCTGAGTATGCGATCCCTGCCTTCAAGTATTTGAATGGTCGCGCTATGTTCGTAGTTGCTGGTGCTCCTGCTTGTATGGAGGATCTGAAGGCTGCTGGCATCGAGAACTTTGTTCACGTGAAGTGCAACGTGCTTGAGACTTTGAAAGAATATAATCAGAAACTTGGTATTTAAAGAATAGGAGACTTGAATTATGCGTAAACAATTTAAAGATATTGATATCTATGCAGGCATCAAGGCTCAAGATGGTGCCAAGTGGATTAAAGACAATGGAAT
>JAFZBK010000002.1 GCA_017561825.1 Prevotella sp. | reverse complement strand
GAATGACACATGCATCTCTATGGGTTCATCCTTTGTGAGAATGAAAGGAATACTGCCATTTATTCTTTGGGTTGCATCAGATTTAGGCAAAACCAATAGGCGAAATACTTCATTTAAGGCAATCAACATATTAGACTTGCCGGAAGCATTTGCACCATACAAGACACCTAATTTATACAAGAACACCCCATCGGTAACTTCTGTAACAAGTTCCGATGAGGGCCCCTTAGCTAAGAAACTCAATTCTTGCTTGTCGCGAATGGAAAGGTAATTTTTTACCCAAAAATCTCGTATCATATCCCAAATATTTTATTTGTTTTCGTAAATATGCTACAAAAATACGAATAATATTTGATAAAAATACTATATGGGATGCTATTTTTTTGTAATTATCATACGATTTTATATGTATTTAACTTTATATTGTGTGTAGAGATAGCAAATTTGTACAATTTACTATCCAAAGTTGTTGCCCGATAATCCATTCTTCTTGTGCATCAGAAAAGGGACTGTATTGGATAGTAGTTCGTAATTCCAACCTCTTGACATAATCACACGCGCGTATTGTAAGCGTATTGTAATAATATGGTATAGTAATTGCCTCCGAACTTGCACATCAAGACCCGGATCTCCTCAATGTACAACTGCGACAGGCTGTCGCAGTTTTGGATTACTATCGAAAAAACAATCCACATAAGCCAACTAAAAAACTGCACATTTTTATGTTTTGTGTGGTTTTGAAAAGTTAAAAGTGTTAAATCTTCATCTTTTTAACCATCTACAGAATCTCCATCATTACTTTTCTACCGTTTTAATCAGAACAAGCTGACATACAGTAAGTTGCAAATACTCTGGCTGTAGAAATCTGACCTCTTTTACTATACCCAATAATGTGACATACATAGGTTTGTTTGCTTTCGGGTGTTGCAGCGGCCTGACCTCCATAACCATACCCAACAGCGTGACAGGCATAGGTAATTATGCTTTCTCTGGCTGTGATTGGGATTTATCAACAGTTATTTCCTTGATTGAAACTCCATTTGATCTTGCTAAAGGTGTATTTAGCAAGAATACATTTAACAATGCCACATTGTATGTTCCTATAGGGACTATTGATAAATATAAATCTACTGAGGGATGGAAAGACTTTTTGTATATTGAGGAAGGATCAGGTGGAAATACAACCACAGAACCGACAAAATGTGAAAAGCCAACCATTAGCTACAAGAATGGTCTGCTGACGTTTAACTGTGCCACAGAAGGAGCAGAATGTCAATCAACCATTATAGACACAGACATCAAGTCATATAGTGGTAATGAAGTTCAACTGGGTGTGACTTACGAAATTAGCGTATATGCTACTAAAGTAGGCTATGAGAACTCAGAAACTGCTACTGCAACACTATGTTGGATTGATGTTGAACCAAAGACAGATGGCATCGAAAACGGCGTTGCTCATGTTAAAGCTAATGCCATATTAATTCAGACGGATAATGGTCAGATTAATATTACTGGAACAAATGATGGAACGAAGATTTATGTATATGGGATTGATGGCCAGCAAATCGGTTCATCCATGAGTTATGATGGTCAGGCAAGTATTAACACTAATCTGCAATCTGGTAGTGTTGCTATCATTAAGATAGGTGATAGAAGCGTTAAAGTGGTTATACAATAAAGGATTTGTATGAAGGGTGGGAATAATTGCAGATTTGTGAGTTCCCACCTTTCATATGTAAACATTGGAACAATTATCTTTCTAGAAACAGCCCTAAACTTTTCTGTTTTATAACGGGTGCTATAAGGGTATATGTGTTTTCTTCGTCCACTATTTTTCTGTTCATGAGATTGATTTTTGGCCAGACAGACATCTAAACCCATCGAATTCGATGGGATTAAAACTGGTATTGTGCAACTCTATGTATTAGACAAATTAAGGAGCCACCCCAGTCCCTCCAAGAAAAGAAGAAGGAGCCACCCCCAGCCCAATGGCTGACGCCAAATGAAAAATGAAAAAATAAAAATTAATAATTAATACCGCACCAACCAAATGGCTTGCACCTAAATGATAATTGAAAAGCACTTCTTTAGGCATGTTGATCACATTGATTTGGCAAGACAAACTGATGTTTGAATTATCTCCTACTAAATATGGCGTATAATATTGGTAGTAAGTGCTATAGCTCAAATTCTTCTCCTACTAAATCCCCTACTTATCCCCTACAAACTCCCTACCTATCCTCTACTAATTTGCGAAAGAATACGACAAAGGAGTGACCAAAAGCGTTTATCTGAGTTCATGCCTTAGGCGATTCCAATTCGTTGTTGTTGCAGTTGCTCTGTAATTTTCTCGAGAATTTGTGAGAAAGTGACGCAGTTACTGGTGGAAAGAAGCGTTCTAACTCATAAATTCTCGTGAGAATTTGGCAGTAGGTGCCGCATTTACTATGAGAAAGTGCCACATCTTGCATCTTTAATGTATAATGTTTTAGTAGGAGATTAGTAGTGAATAAGTAGGGAGTTAGTAGGGGATTTAGTAGGGAATAAAAATGATATAAATACCAGTATCACTGATGCTTATATTGAGTTTAGTAGGAGATAATCAGGAAAAGGGCAAAGTCACCATAGAGAAGAAGGAGCCACCCCCAGCACCTCCAAAGAGGAGGGGTGAATGAAAACCGCACCAACAATGAAGAGGTGGGGAGATCGTTAATATAAGAAAACTGATTCTTTCTATTATTACTCCGCTAAGTCCTTTAACTATCTATATGTCAGAAATATGATGGCGGAGGAATTCTTTCATTCAGAGGTGAATAAAGCCTCCAAGTGTGTCGAATGTAAGCGCCACAATTTCTCCGCCATCATCTTTTTAGTTTACAGAGAATTAGAGAGTTTAGCGGAGAAATAATCCAGGAAGAAACTAGGCTACTTTCTCATAGTAACTAGGCTGATTACTGCCTCAAACTAGGCTACTTTCTCAGAGCAACTAGGCTTCTTACTCGATATTCCCACATTGGGAACATTTTTTTGGTAAAACGAAAGATTCTTCGTACCTTCGCACCCTGTATGATGATAGTAGGAACCATAATTGTCTATTTTGCCGTACTGATGCAGCTGAGTCGATGGACGGCACGGCGGTCGGACAACGATACGTTCTACCGCGGTAACCGACAGAGCAAGTGGTACCTGGTAGCCTTCGGTATGATAGGCGCCAGCATCTCGGGCGTGACTTTCATCAGTGTACCGGGCATGGTGCTGAAGATGGATATGACCTATATCCAAACATGCTTGGGATTCATCTTGGGATATGCGGCGGTGGCATTTATATTGCTCCCCGTGTATTACCGCTGGAACATGACCACCATTTACTCTTACCTGCAACGACGGTTGGGAAACAAAGCTCATAAAACGGGTGCGAGCTTCTTCCTGCTGTCGAAGATGACGGGTGCGGCTGTACGCTTTTATGTGGTATGTATCCTATTGCACCGCTTCGTAGTAACTCCTCTGTGGCCAGGCTTTACCTCTTTTGTTGTTACCGTTGTTGTGATGACCGCCCTGATTTGGCTATATACGCGTCGTGGAGGTATCAAGACACTGGTGTGGACCGATACGTTTCAAACCACTTGTATGTTCACAGCCCTGCTGCTGATTATCTGGCAGGTAATGGGTGCTTTGGAGATGAATGTGGGGGAGGCGGTGCAAGCCATTGCGGGAGATACCCATAGCAGGATGTTTGTGATGGATGACTGGCTCTCGCGACAGAACTTCTGGAAGCAGTTCCTGAGCGGTGTGTTCATCGTGATTGTGATGACGGGTCTTGATCAGGACATGATGCAGAAGAACCTGACGTGCAAATCGCTGCGCGAAGCACAGAAGGATATGTGCTCCTATGGCTTCGCCTTTGTGCCAGCCAACCTGCTGTTCATGGCTTTGGGTGTGCTTCTGGTTCTGTTGGCACAGAAAGAAGGGGTGGGTCTGCCGTCAAGCGGTGATGACCTGCTGCCGATGTTTGCTGCCACAGGAAAACTGGGTGAGGCAGTGGTGGTGCTGTTCACCATCGGTATCGTGGCCTCGTCGTTCTCCAGTGCTGACAGTGCACTGACCGCCATGACCACCACTTACTGCGTGGATATCAAGGAGAGGGCAGGGGATGAACGACTGCGGAAGCGGGTGCATGTAGGCATGGCAGTGGTGTTCATGCTCATCATCCTGATGGTAGATGCCGTAAACAGCACGAGCGTCATCGACTTTATCTATATCCTGTGCTCCTACACCTACGGTCCGCTGTTAGGATTATTTGCCTTTGGACTGCTTACCAAACGAAAAATAAGGAACGACAAGGCCGTTCCTTATATTGCTGTGGCTTCGCCCCTGATATGCTACGTGCTCAATGTAGTGGTGGCGAAGACTACGGGTTATCAGTTTGGTTATGAGCTGCTGATGCTCAACGGATTGCTCACGTTCTGCGGACTGTGGCTTACCAGCGGTCGTAATAGTAATTGTTGCGCCAAGAGTTGATGCGGTAGAAACGGAACGTGGCTAACGTACGACCGTTATGGTAGTCGCGGAACTCCCCTCTGAACTCATTCGACCAAAGGGAATAGTGTGTGATGGCCACATCGGTACCATCGTCGTAACTGATATAGATCGTGCCGTTCTCTACCGTATAACGGAAGTTCACTACGTCGGTATAGTAGCCGTAGCCGTCGAAGTCAATCTCTCTTCCGCTACCACTGGCATACTCATACGGATTCTGGTAGAACTCAATGCGGGCACTGTTGTAGGTGGTGCCATGACCATAGCGGTCGTAATAGGATCCTACGATCTCACCTTCCCAAACTCCTTCGAGGTTGTAGGCAATATCATCATCGTCGAGTTCACAGGATACAAAGGTAAACGACAGCATGGCTATCATCACCATCGTTAGCATGGAAGTAATGCGTTTCATGATTCTATAGGTATTGTTTTGATGCAAAGGTAATGCTTTTGTTCGACAAAACGAAAGAAAAATGCGATTTTTCTTTGTATTGTGCTCACTTATCCGTATCTTTGCATGGAATACTTAAAATCAACGAACCATAAAAATGAAGACAGTTTATGATTTCTCTGTCAAGGACAGAAAAGGTAAGGATGTTTCACTGAAGGAGTATGCCAACGAAGTGCTGCTCATCGTCAACACAGCCACAAAATGCGGATTCACCCCACAGTATGAGGAACTGGAAAAACTTTACGAGAAGTACCACAGTCAGGGATTCGAGATTCTCGACTTCCCCTGTAACCAGTTCGGTCAGCAGGCACCTGGAACTGACGAGAGCATCCATGAGTTCTGCAAGCTGAACTTCGGTACGGAGTTCCCCCGCTTCAAGAAGATCAAGGTAAACGGCGATGACGCTGATCCGCTGTACGTCTTCCTGAAGAAGCAGAAAGGCTTTGCAGGCTGGGACATGGAGCACCCGATTGCGCATATCCTCGATGATATGCTTACCAAGGCTGATCCCGACTACAAGACGAAGTCAGACATCAAGTGGAACTTCACCAAGTTTCTGATCAACAAGAAAGGACAGGTGGTAGCACGCTTTGAGCCGACAGAGAAAATCGAGCATGTTGAACAGCAAATCGCTGATCTGCTGTAAAGGATCAAGGAAATAAACCAATCATGGAGAAAACGAAGTGTTTGATCATCGGCAGCGGACCTGCCGGTTATACGGCTGCCATCTATGCCAGTCGCGCCAACCTGCAGCCAGTGCTGTATTGCGGACTGCAGATGGGCGGTCAGCTGACGCAGACTACCGAGGTGGAGAACTTCCCCGGCTATCCGCAGGGGGTTGACGGAAACCAGATGATGATGGATATGCGTGAGCAGGCGGAACGGTTTGGGGCCGACCTGCGCGACGGTATCGTGACACAAGTGGATTTCAGTAAGGCACCGTATGTGCTCACCATTGATGACGGAACGCAGATAGAGGCCGACACGGTGATCATCGCTACTGGCGCTTCTGCCAAATACTTAGGACTGGCTGACGAGGAGAAATACCGCGGTCAGGGCGTTTCTGCCTGTGCCACCTGCGACGGCTTCTTCTATCGTAAGAAGGTGACGGCCGTGGTGGGCGGTGGTGATACAGCTTGTGAAGACGCGCTTTATCTTGCCAGCTTGTGTAAGAAGGTATATCTGATTGTCCGCAAGCCATTCCTCCGTGCCTCGAAGGTGATGCAGGAACGAGTGATGAATGCGGAGAACATCGAGATTCTCTTCGAGCATAACGCCACCGGTCTTTATGGTGAGAATGGGGTAGAGGGTGTTCATCTGGTGAAGCGCAAGGGCGAACCCGACGAGCATCATTACGATATTCCCGTTGACGGTTTCTTCCTCGCTATCGGTCATAAGCCCAACAGCGATGTGTTCAAACCATGGCTTGATACTGATGAGATCGGGTATATCAAGACCATCGGTAACACGCAGTCAACAAAGATTCCTGGTGTGTTCGCCGCAGGGGATGTCTGCGATCCTGTCTATCGACAGGCGATTGTGGCAGCAGGTAGCGGTTGCAAGGCCGCCCTGGAGGCGGAACGGTATCTGCAAACGATTCAATAATACCAATAAAAGATGAAGGGTTAAGAATACGCATTCTTAACCCTTCATTCTTATTTGTCCTAATTCTGTTTCATGAACTCTTTCAGCACATCGCACTTGCTGATGTAGCTGCTTACCTTTGAGAGGTTTTGATTACGGAAGTCGCACAGTTCTTTCAGCGCTCGGTACTGGCGTGAGTCTTTCTTTGCAACAAACTCGCCTGCCTCCCAGCTATACACCTGCCACTCATCCAAGGGGATGTAGGCGAGGGCGTACAGACTCTTCTCTTTCAACTCGAAGTTATTCGCAGTCTTGGCTTCATTCAGATAGGTGACGGCAGCCTGCAGGAAATCCTTTTCCTGTGGCTTCTGCTCATCGCCACAGCTCCATCCGTAGTGGGTAAGGAACCAGCAGTCGCCCTTGAACGAAGCCTGGAAGAAGCGCACAGCAATATCGTATGCCAGTTGTTTCTTTTGAGCGATGTCACCAGCCAGCAGGTGTCGTGACTGTAACTGCTGCATCTCCTTGCAGAAGGTCAGCTTCTTGTTCGTTGTGATCTTGGCCTTGTTGGGTCCGTCCTCACCGCTATCGAAACCGGTGTTCTCCCGCTCGTTCAGCCAAGGCTCCTTGGTGTAGTCGCGGTTGCCCATATACCAGCTGATGTTCTGCCCCTCGATGAACTTCAATGACACCTTCTCCAAATACTTTGCTGCCTCGGCGAAGTTTCCCTGTGCAATGAACTTCGTGCCGATAAGGTCGTTGAAATAGTTATCTTCGTGGTTCACCTTACCAATGATATACTGCTCCAGCGCATCCTTGGGATTGCTGTTCAGATACTGATAGTAAGAAAGGGTCTGCTCGGCCGTAGCGTTGTCAATGGCTTTGTAGTAATACTCACTATTATAGTTATCGTTCCATGATGACGGATCGCTTTCATACTTACTCGGCATCTCAATACCCAACAGGGCAGTGGAGAAGTTCTTGTTACCAGCTTTCTCGTAGCAAGGCGAGAGTCCTAAGTGCACGATACGATCCCATGCATAGCGATAGTAATCGTCCTTCGAGAGGTTCCCCTCCAGCCACTGCAGTTCCTGAAGCACATAGCTGCTGTATTTCTTGTCGAGTTTCGGATTACCTGTTGAGGCGAGGAGACGGATGCAGCGCACATTGTCTTTCATGCGCTGGGTACCATTGAGCTTCTGTGCCTGATCAAGGTCGCTGATGGCCTCATCGTATTCTCCTAATAGGTAGTGCAGAAGACCGGTAGCCCCTTTCCACATGCAGGGGTTCTTAGACTTCTTGTTCTTCACCACCTCGTTGGCGAAGGTGATGAACTGGCGCACCTCATCCACATAGATGGGGTTGGCACCTACCATGTTGATCTCGTCCTCGATCCAACTCTTGTCCATGAACTCATTCCCTTCAGCAGCATGCTGTTGGTCGAGCGTTTCCTGAGCACTGTTCACAAAGTCCTGCACCAGGTAGTTGATGACTGGTGAGTCGGGGTGATCAGCGAAGAGGGTTTTGATGCCAGCCAAGTTACGATACTTGAAGGCACTCCATCGCAGACTGATATAGTCGCCCTGCTCGGCATAGATATTCCATGCTTCGTCGCGCTGTCCCAGTCGGAGTAATGCTCCTGCGTAGATGTTCTTCATGATATCACGATACGCACTGTCGCTCAGCTTGGAGGCGGTATTCTCCCAGTATGCCTTGTTGTCGGCATGTTTCTCCAACTGCATGTTGGCACGCATCACCAATAAGGAGTACTGCTGTTGCAACTTGGTGCCGGTATATGACTTGGCTTTTTGCAGGATGTTCTTCATGGTGTCGCCCTGCTTGTTCAGCTCCTCCTCGGTAGGATAGTCCCAACCCTTACTGATCTCGCCGCTGTTGTCCATGTACAGTTTGAGCAGTTCGAGATAGGTGAGCATGTCCTTGTCGTTCTTTTTCTGGGCTGCCTCAACGATGGCGTCGTGTTCCCAAGAGTAGTAGGCCTTGACTTTCCCGTTGGTGTATGTCTCCCAGAACTGGTTCAGTCGTGGGTCGTCCCAAAGCGACTGCTTGTAGGGGAACATGCTGAACATGTAATAGTTATGTGTGGAACCGTAGTCACCACAGCACCATGCCTTGGCGCTCACGAGGAGCATCAGCAGGCTAAGAGTCAAAAATCTCTTCATAGTCCGTATGTTTAAATCGTGTGATATTGGTATTGTTCAAATCAAAGAGGATCACCTCATCGTTGGCACGAGCGTTCTGTTTGCTCACGGCCTGCTTGGCTTCGAGGATCTCCTGCAGTTCCGGCTGACGAATTACGATGCTGTCGCCAGGCAGGACGGGCAGCTCATCGTCGGTGTGGAGGATGCCCACATAACGACCGTTGCGGAAGACGATGCGCCAGCGGTACAGCGGATAGGCTGTGGATAACGGCAGCTTATAGCGCCGCAGTGCTGGAAGGAACGGACGGACATCTCGCATGTCGAGGATCGGATGCTCACAACTGAGCTGGGTGAAGTCGCCCGTGTTATACATCATCAGCACGCCTCGGTCGGCAGGTGGCGGTGTTTGTGACAACTGATGCAGTCGGATGGTTGACGAGAGTCGGATACCTTTTTCCTTAGCCAGCGCCCGCAACTTTTCCATGAAGGAGAAGAAGGTCTTGCGGGTACTGGGCGTCCAGTCGCAGTCGATCTGTATCTCACTGACCTTTCTGACATGATGCGTCTCGTTCATCTGTAGGATACGGCGCAGCATCTTCTCTGGCAGTCCGCTGACATCCTGCTTCATGCAGTCGTTCACGATGAATACCGTGGGGATGATCTCCAGCTGTTGGGGGATGCTGTCCCTGAACCTAACTGTAGCATTGGGCATCGTTTCACCGTTGTCATCGACCACCACATCGAAATAACGCAAATAGAGTCGATTTATTTGGTGCTCCTTCAAAAAAGATTGCTTGGTGGAGTCTAATTGGAAAGTGGTGCTCCAATAGTACATGGAACGACCTTGTTGCTGTTCCTGACATCCAGTGAACAACAGCAGCAATATTGCCGCCCAAGCTATGATGATCTTACCTTTCATCTCAGTCCCCATACACTTGTTGCATAACTTTGTTCCACCTTCTGCTCCGTCTGGTCGGGCAGGTTACAGAAGAAGTCGATACCTGTACGTCTTTCCAGTTCATCGATACTGATGGCATAGTTGGAAAGACTGTCGTAGGTGCGGTCAACATTCTCGTTCTGACACCAGAAGGCGATGGCGCGGTAGCCCTGAGTGTTCTTCAGGAGGACGGCCATGAAGAAATATTTCGGTACGAGAAGCTTACCGGTCTTGGCCAGTGTGTGGGAAGAGGTGATGTACCCAAGGATATTTTCTTCCTGATCGATGGTTCCTCCCTTGCAGACATACAGTGCTTCCACTCCTTTTCCCGTTGCCCAGGTGCGCACCTGCTTCTCCATCATCGCCCACAGACCGGCATTGAACTTATTGAACTGGGGCTGCATGTTGGTGAGGTAGAAGGTCTGGTAGTTGGCTTCTTTGGAGTAAAGGCGGTCGGCAGAAGGACAGATATGTCCGTGGTCGAAGCCTGAGTTCCAGAAATAGTCACCTACGAGATAGTCTTCTGACGGTCGGTCGAGATAATCGTTCAAAGGAAGATCAGGATCTAAGGGATATTGTGGGTTACCATTGTAGCGGGAGGTGTTGGAAACCATATAACGACTGCTCATCTCATAGCACGACCAACGTTGCGACTTCTTGTCGCAATCCCATTCCACGGCGTAGTTCACCACCGTATTATTGTCAGTCTTGTGAACAAGAACTACATTGTTGCCGCCTTTCAGATGGGGGAACTCCAATCGCCCTGCGTCCTGATAGACCATCGTGTTGTTCCGATTACTATTCGTCTCGATAATCGGTTCATCTTCATCATCACCTCCACAAGCGGTGAAGGTGATCAGGATGATGGTTAGGTATAGGAATCGTTTCAGGACAGTCATAAGCTAGCGATAGGGGAAAAAGAAAGTGTGTCAGCGTGCATATGCAACTACACCCTGACACACTTTGCCTAAACTCTAATATATAATAAGGTATATATTACTTCTTAGAAGTGCTCTTAGCATAACGGCTCATGAAGCGGTCAACGCGACCAGCTGTATCAACGAGCTTGCTCTTACCGGTATAGAACGGGTGTGAGCTACTAGAGATTTCTACTTTTACCACAGGGTAAGTTTCGCCTTCAAATTCTACTGTATCATTAGTCTTGCATGTAGAACGTGACAGGAACATATCGCCGTTGGACATATCTTTGAATACGACGGGGCGATAGTTTTCGGGATGAATACCTTTTTTCATTTCTTTGTTTATAAATTATTAATACTAAATGTCAATCCACAATCGGGCTGCAAAATTACAAAGAATTTTCGGATTGTGCAAATCTTACCCTTACTTTTTGTGATTTTTAGTGTTTCTTGCTGTTACTGCTGCCGTTCAGTGAATAGATATAACTCTCGTTCTGAACGGTTTCGGGGGTGGTTCCTTTGTAGTTCACTACCTTACCACAAATAATCACTTCGTCGCCAGCCTTTGGTTTTGTCAATGAGTCGTCACTGTATTTCACATTTCCAAGGTAAAGGGTGCGATAGATATAGAACTTATCAGCCTTATCTGTACCGTCATCAGAGATGTAGAATGTACAGTTGCCATACTGTGTGTTGAACTGGTTCTTTTCTGTAATCTCGATGATCTTTCCCTTGATGTAATACTCCTTGTCGGACTTTTGGTCGGCTGCCATCTGGGCTACGAAAGCGTTGGCCTCTGCAGGAGTGAACGGTTTAGCCAAGGTACCACTGTCACCACCGCTGGATGTGCCACCACTATTGGCGTTCAACGAGTAGATATAACTCTCGTTCTGAACGGTTTCTGGCGTTGTTCCCTTGTAATTCACCAACTTACCACAGATAATCACCTCATCACCTGCCTTCGGCTTTTCCCAAGAGTCGTCACTGTATTTCACATTTCCAAGATAGAGGGTGCGATATACATAGAACTTATCAGCCTTGTCTGTTCCGTCATCAGAGATGTAGAACGTACAGTTACCATACTGTGTGTTGAATTGGTTCTTTTCAGTAATCTCGATGATCTTTCCCTTGATGTAATACTCTTGGTCGGTTTTTTGATCGGCTCCCAGCTGGGCTGCAAAAGCATTGGCCTCTGCAGGAGTGAAGGGCTTGGCCAGAGTACCATCGTTGTTGCCAACTGGTGTACCACCACCACCGCTGCCCTTTGTCAGCTTCACGATGTAGTTACCCTGAGCTACCTCTGGTATCACCTTTCCATTCTTATCCACAAACTTGGTGAGTTTACCGATAACGGTGACCTCATCACCTACGTTGATCTGTCCTGGTTCGGTGAAGTCGGTGTTGTTCAGGTTCTTGCCACGGAAGACTGTCAACTCGTTGGTACCATCAGAAATGATGTAGTCGATGTTCTTGTACTTCGAGATATCCTCATCCTTGGTCTTGATGGTGGTAATCTTACCCTTGATATAAGCATCCTGCTCTGTTGTGCCACCTTCTGCCAATGCATTGATCAGTTCAACTGCCTTAGCAACAGTGATCGGTTCATCAAGCGTACCGATAGTCTGTTCAACAGGTTTCTCACCAGCAGTCTTGCCATTCAGGGAGTAGATAGCACTACCCGTAGTGAACTCAGGTGTGCTGCCACGGAAGTTCACAACCTTTCCTTTCACGATTACCTCGTCGTCTTCCTTGATCTCATCCTCAGATGTGAACTTCTCTCCACCTAACGAGTAGCCACGGTAGATTTCCAGTTGTCCTGCCGTTGAGCCCTTCTGGTCGGAGATCCAATAGGTGGCATTGCCGTACTGCACCGATAATTCGTCAATCTGTGAGATGAAACCTTTGACGTAGATCTCTTCCGACTGTACGTCAGCACCCAATGTCTGGATGAGTGCTTGGGCAGCAGCCACGTTATACGGATCTTCCAGTGTTCCGCTACCTTGGGGAGTCACCACCTCTTCCTCTACGTTGCTTTCTGGAGGAGTAGGCCAGGTATATGGCTCCGGCACATCCTCACAGCTTGTGAATGTCATGGCCGCCATGGCCAGCATCAACATTGAATAAAAAATCTTTTTCATGTCTTTATCTGTTTTTATTATTATTCAATTTTCAATTTTAACTTCGTTGACTTTTGTCACGACTCGGCAAAACTCAAGCAAGCTTGGTTCTACACTCGCTGTTCCAAAAGTTTAATTTTCAATTTTCAATTCTCATTGAACTTCTTGAACATCGTCGAGTGAGCGGAGAATGATCTCCCAGTTGCTGTCGTAGCGTTTCATGATTCCCGTCAGGTTCACCTTACCTTGCGGAAGGGTTCTAGCGGCGAAGTCGCAATACGGACTGTTGTACAGCATCACCGTGGTGGGCTGTTCCTTGAAATACCAAGAGGTATTGAAACCAGAAGCATAGACAGACTTGTCGTTATACTTCACGGTAACCGACTGTCCTTTCGAACCGTCATAGTAAGATCCGTTCTTGAAGGTCACGTTCTTCAGTGTTCCCAGTTTTCCAGCATCCTTATCCAGATTCCAGGTGGTCTTGGTCGAACCATCAGCAAACACTTCCGGTTCGATGATCTTCTTGCCGCCTGTGATCTTGAAGTGACTCATCCACTCCATGCGGTTCATCCTGCTGACGTAGGTTACTTCCTTGCCAGCATTCTTACCGCTGTTGAGAACGGTGGTATAAGGTGTGCCGATAACAGGCTGCATACGGTAGTTACCCACCGAAAGGCCCTTCAGTTCCACAAGAATCTCAGCGCCAACAGGAAGATAGCCACAGATGCCGCCCTGACTGATGGAGAAGCTGATAGCTCCTGTCTCGTCCTGAATCCACAACTCGTTGTAGATATTACCTGTGAGGTCGTTACCTGTGACATATCCCTTGATCTGCAAGTTCTTCGTTACCTTGGCGAAACTGTTGCCATCGCGGTAGTCGGTGGACAACTGCGTCTTGTACATATTCTTCAGTTGCGCGATCGTTACCAGGTTGCTCTCCACAATGGTGTTATCCCCATAGGGAGGCTGTGCCTGTTCCGTCTCGTCGTAATCACCATCCATACACCCCATCATCAAGATGCAGGCCAGTGCCATCATGATATATTTGAACTGTTTCATAATGCTTGTCGTTTATCTGTTGTCGTTGATTAGAACTTATAGGCAAGATTCAGCATACCATTGGTTCCGAATGCGTAGTACACCTTCGGGTTCTTGGAGAACTTATACACACGCTCCTTACCACTGCTGGAGTAGTCGGAACGTCCCTGCTCATAACCTGAAGTAGTAATACTTTGGTTGTTCAACAGGTTGGTGATGGAGAGGTTGATGCTCAGCTGTCCTTTCTTCAAACGGATGTTATGACCGATGGAGCCATCTACCATTAGACCGCCATGACCTTTAGCCTGGTCGAGGATGCCTGGCAGGTAGTTTCCTTCATTGTCCATCACATCACCGATAGCAGCCTGTCTGTTCTTCAGAGAGTTCTCATAATAGAAGCAAGGTGCGCTGGAGAGATAGATCCTGTCGTACCAGTTGGCATTCAGGTCGAGATACCATCCGCCTGCGTGGTAGCTTAATGCTACGCTACCAATAGTAAGTGGTGTACCACTATCGTGGTGGTTCTTATTGTGACAGATGTCTTCCACGTAATAACCGCTGACGGAGTTCATATAACGAACATTAGCGTTCTTCATGTTCTTGGCTTCACTGATTGTTCCAATCAGCGTTACATCGAAGGCGGAAGTTACCTTGATACGTGCACCAGCCTCGATACCATAGTAGGCTTTCTGCTGGTCGGTCAGGGATACATACGAGAACGAGTTGATGTCGTCGTAGTAGAAGTTCTGCCATTCTGTAGCATTGTCCACCAGACTGTAGTAGCTGTTCAGGTTCAGCTTAACCCAAGAGGTCTGGTAGGTATAGGCCAACTCAGTACTCAGGATACGCTCGTTCTTGAGGTTCGTCACAAAGTCGTTGTTGATCTCAGGAGCAGCGAAAGCCGTGGCTGCTGTGGGTGCCTTCCATTCGTAGCCTGCACCCATGTTAAGTGTATGTCCTCTACCGATTGTCCAAGTGGCTCCTGCCTTGGCACCGCCGTCAAGGAACTTAGCGATACCGCTCTTGCCGTAAGAGTTATCGGCAGCCATACCGTTGCGCATCTTACCATCGCGCTGCATTCCTGTTCCGCTCACCTTGCCGGCAGCCATCAGGAACCAGGTTCCTGTCTTGGTGGAGATGCTACTCCATGCCGTGGCTTTGTTCACCTTAATATAATAGTCGTATCCGAATACATCTCCTTCCTTGATAGCCGCGTTGCGGTTGTTCAGGTCGTACTGAACCCGGTCGTCGGTATCCGAGTAGTTTCCTAAGGCATAGGAGTTGATGTTATGATAGACGGATGCGCCCAGCAAATCCTCCATCGTCTGGTAATGACGGGCATTGTTCGTGCCGAAGAGCATACCGATGTTGAAGGTGGTGTTGGTGTTCAGCTTGGTGTTCAGGGAGGATGACATCGAGAGGTTCAGTACATCATTGTTCTTTGCCTGAATGAAGTACATCGCGTCGCCGCCCTGTGCATTTATCTGTCGGTTGGAATAGATTAACCGGTCGAAGTTGATTTGACGGTCGGCTTTTCTACCGGTAAGATAGCTGTATGCCGTTGTCCAGTTAGCCAGATCCTGCTCCGTTCTGTTATAAGTATCGTTCTCGTCGAACACATTATAATAACTGCTCGGCATTAGCTTCCAGTAGTCGGGCTGCGGGTTATCACTGTTGTTGTAGTTCAGCTTCGTGCTCTTGTACATCGAATACTTACCCAATACCGTGGTGGTGAGTCTGGTCTCATGGTCGATATCCCAATCCCAGGTCATCAATGCAGTGGGAGCAAAGTCGTTTACTACGCGGGAATTGCGTTTCTTCCCGTTCTGGTAGCCCCAGTAGGGATTGTAGTACCTGTCGTTAGCCAGCCAGTACATCTCATCCGTTGAGGCTCCTTGTGAAGCTCGTTCGGTGGGATTACCCCAGGTGACCAATGAGAGGGAGTGGTTGTCGCTGAGCAATTTCTGTACACCGAAGAAGTAGCTCAAAGAGTTGTAGAAGGTACCCTCCACATATCCTTGATCAGCCCAGCGGTAGGTGATGTTGGCTGAATAGGCCCAACCCTTGTTGTTCAGTCCGCTGTTGAAGGTGTACATCCCTCTTAAAGTGTAGTTCCGGTTCGCACCGCTCAGCGTGATTCTGTGACCCGCAGGCATCTGGGCAGGACGGAAGTTGTAGTTGTTTGAACCAGCCATTCCCGACATCGAGAAGTTATTGCTCTCGAAGGGGAGAGAGAACTCCAGGTTCTTGGTCTGTTGGTTCAAACCGCCTACCAGAGAATAGCGGAACTGTCCACTTTCCATATCGTTCATCGCCGCGCCATTGATATAGACATCATTGTACTTCTGGTTGAATGCGCGGTACCTGAATCGTACTGGCGAGAACAGGAACCCTACCTCGCTGGCATAGATGTTGTTGTTTGATGAGATGATGGTCACGTTCTGTGACATGTCATCATCTTCGCCCAACTGTGCCTCTGTGAAAGTGAATGCCGACTCGTTCGTTTCGCTGGCATTCTGTCCTTCTGTCTGCTCTGTTTGCGCAAACGCAAACGGAACATAGCAAAGGGCAATCACGATTAGTTTCAGTTTTTTGTTCATAAGAAGTAATCTTGTTTGATATTTGCCACAAAGATAAACAATATTTTTGTATGTGCAAAATCTTTTCCACATTTTTCTTGTCATTCAAAAAACTTCTCGTTTGAGAAAATAATTTTGTTGATTTCCTTCTCACTTAATCAGATTTTTCGTATCTTTGCGAATGAAATCGCGAAGATACTCTATCTCGGCATAAAAAACTAATGTATTTGTTTTGTTCTGCTCTCGATTTTTCGTATCTTTGCAGAAAATAACATAATTATGAATAGACTGAGAATCCTTTTTGCCGTTATCTTCTGTAGTGTCGTGACCGTTGTTTCGGCACAGAAGAAATACTCCGTTTATGGAATAGGTTTCTATAATCAGGAGAATTTGTTTGATACTTGTCATGATGAGGGCAAGAACGACTATGAGTATCTTCCCACAGGAAGTAACCGTTGGAATGCGCGGAAATACACGCACAAGCTCCAGAACATGGCAAGAGCCTTGGCCGATATGGGAACGGATATGCTTCCGAATGTAGGATGTGCCGTGATCGGTCTCTCTGAGGTGGAGAATGCCCGCGTCCTTGATGACCTTGTTGCTCAGGAACCATTGCGTGCCCGGGGTATGAAATATGTACATATCGAAGGTCCTGACACCCGTGGTGTTGACTGTGCCATGCTCTATAATCCTTCGTTGTTTACGGTGGAAGATGCGCAGTTGCCGCCCTATGTTCCTGAACTGGAGCAGGATAGCACCTTCAAGACTCGTGGCTTCCTCACGGTAAAAGGCATTATGGCCAACGAACCCGTTGCCATCATTGTCTGCCACTGGCCCAGTAGGTACAGCACCTCTTTCTATCGTGAGAGTGCAGCCCGTCAGGTGCGTGTCATCAAGGACAACCTCTTGCTTGAGGATCCGACGAGGAAAGTCTTTGTGATGGGTGACCTTAATGATGATCCCACCAACAAGAGTTTGACCGAAGGACTGAGCTGTAAGCCTGAGGTTAATAAGGTGGGTCCTGGTGATATGTATAATCCTTGGTATAACGTGCTCGTCAAACAAGGTATCGGAACCCTTGCCTATGATGGCGCGTGGAACCTGTTCGACCAGATTGTGATGACACCTAATGCGATTGACAAGAAGGGGAATAAGGACTATATCGGACTGACCTATCTGAAATGTCAGGTGTTCCGTCGCGACTATCTGATGCAACAGGAAGGAAAGTACAAGGGTAATCCTAAGCGAACCCATGCCGGTGGTGTTTGGCTCGACGGCTACAGCGATCACCTGCCCGTAGTGGTGTATCTGGTGAAAGAGCAGAAGGAATGATTCTCAGACTTAATATAATATGACAATTATTGGAATTGCTGGCGGGACGGGATCTGGTAAGACCACCGTCGTGAAGAAAATTGTGGAGGCACTGCCACCTGATAGTGTTGCCGTGGTGCCCCTCGACTCCTATTATAATGACACTACTGATCTCACCGATGAGGAACGCCGGCAGATCAACTTCGACCATCCCGATGCTTTCGACTGGAAGCTGTTGCACAAGCAGATCTCTATGCTGAAAAAGGGGGAAGCCATTGAGCAACCTACCTACAGTTATGTGCTCAGTAACCGTTTACCGGAAACGGTGCATGTGGAACCCAAGCCCGTGATTATCATTGAGGGTATCATGACTTTGGTTGACCGCAAGCTCCGTAACATGATGGATCTGAAGATTTTTGTGGATACGGATTCAGATGAACGACTGATCCGCAATATCCTTCGTGACGTGATGGAACGCGGTCGTACTGTTGATATGGTGCTGAACCGCTATCTGGAAGTACTCAAACCCATGCACGAACAGTTTATCGAGCCTACCAAGAAGTATGCCGACATCATCATCCCGCAAGGCGGAGAGAATATGAAGGGTATTGGAATTATCTGCAAATACATTGAAGGACTGACCATATAGGCCAGTCCTTCTTTATTCATTCAAGTTTATCTTTACTCTACACTTCCGGTTCGATGACCACCGCATCTTCCACTGCGGGCTCATCAACTGCGGGCTCCTCAATAACTGCCTCCTCAATTTGATCGGTATCCGCAGGGATACTCTTGGCAGCCTCCTCTAACTTACGTTGTGTCTCTTCGTACTGCTTCTTGGCCTTGTAGATCTTGATGCTGTTGATGCATTCCACCACACCATAGAAGATCAAGCACCAGCCGAGAATGCGGAAGGGCAGGGCTGACATCTCCATGGGTTTCACCAACATGAAGATTCCTACACCGAGGATGATGGTGGGGAAGAGCCAGAAGATGAAAGGTACCGTACTAATCTTACGAACGGAAGCCAGGTTGAAATACTGGTTGATGGCACCCAAAATCAAGATGGCTGCCAGCACATACATCATTCCACTGACGAACGTGGTAGGCATCAACGCAAGGATAACACCCAGGATCATGCTACCTAAACCCACGATGGGGAAGGAAGGCATGATGGCACGCTGAATGTCTTCAGGGTTTTCAGGCGCATCATTACCATCGCGCATCTCTGCCATGGCAGCCAGTCGTTCGGCCGTCTTCACTGCCCTGCGCTTCTCGGCATAGTAGGCAATGACGGAGATAAGTCCTGAGATGAAGAACAAGGCTCCCGTGGCAATGGTCAGCCACTGAACCATTTCTGTACGGTAGATCACCAGCAGATAACCTACAACAATGGCGCAAATAGCGCGGACGATGGAACTCTGGAGTATTCGCATAGCTTATTAGTTTTCCGCAAAATTACGAAAAACGAATGAAAGAAGCAATTTTTTTATTACTTTTGTAGAAAATTTCTGATAAATGACGCGTTTATTACTGGTAAGACACGGTGAGACGGTTGATAATGTCAACCAGATCATGCAGGGACAGACACAAGGGGAACTGACTCAGAACGGTGTCCTGCAGGCTGAAGAGCTGGCACGACAGATGACTGACGAGCAGATTGATGTCTTTGTGTCGAGCGACCTGAAGCGCAGTATCGATACCTGTAAGATCATCGCACAGTCGCATCATCTTCCTGTGGTGCAAACACCTTTGTTGAGGGAGCGCGACTGGGGAGGGTTTACCGGTCGTTTCATACCGGATTTAAAGGATGAGCAGTGGCCAGATGATATAGAGACCATCACTGATCTGCGGGCAAGAGCACAGGCTTTTCTCGACTTCATCAAGGAACAATATCCTGAAAAGACCGTGTTGGCTGTGGGTCATGGCATCATCAACAAGGCGATACAAGCAGTGCACCTCGGCAAGGAGATGCGGGAGATTCCGCGAATGACCAATGCCGAGGTGCGCGAGGTAAAATTATTATAGAAGAGAGACAAATCCTTTATCTGCGTCCGCCAGAGTGACCGCCACCGCCGCCACGGGAACCGCCACCGAAGGAACCACTACTATGGGAACCACCACCACGGGAACCGCTGCTGAAGGAACCACCGCTGCTGTGGGAACTACCGCCACGGGAACCACCGCTGAAGGAACCGCTGCTGCGAGTAGAGGGTGCAGAAACACTCCTGCTTGAAGAGCTGCTGGGGCGAGAGGGGGCTGACACGCTACGGCTGGAAGAGCTACTGCTGGGGCTTGATGAGAACGAGCGACTGGGTGCTGAGAAGCTACCACGAGATACGCTGCGTGACTCACTGCTGCTGCGTGTGCTGCTCTGACGGGATCCGAAATCACTGCCGCGACTTACGGATGAGCTCCTGTTGGAGCGCTCTACGTTTGAACTGCTACTTGGACGCTCTACGTTTGAACTTCTGTTGGGACGTTCTACGCTTGAGCTGTTGGGAGTGCGGTTCACCTGACTGCCGCGGTTGCCACCAAAGGTGCCGCTGTTACGACTGCCAGTTGAAGAGCCGTTGTTAGGCGTGCCAACACTGCGTGAAGACATGTTGTCGTTTCTGCGCTCTACACTGCGGTTGTTGTCAGGGCGCTGAGCGTCACGTGCTACATTACGGTCGTTGGGTCTGTTACCGCGGTTGCCGCCGAAAGAGCCACTACCATGGTTTGCACTACCGCTTCTGCGTTCCAGTGCCTTTGCGCCCTGAGTACGCTCGAAGTGTCCACTCTGGTTGCGGTAGTCACCACGATCCAAGCCGTTGCGCATGCCGAAGCCGTGGTGATCACGACCGCCATGGTGAGCGGAACCGTAGGTGCGTCCGTGGTAATAGCTATGACCACCGTTCATCCGCCAGCTGTGTCCACCATGATAGGTCAGGTAGAAATGCGGACGTCCGAAGTAGAAATAGGTACGGATCGGATAGCGGGCATAGATGCCGAAGTGCCAGTAACCTGCCTCCCAGTAGAGGGGACGGTAGAAGTAGCTGGCTGCGCAGAATGCACTGTATTGCCAATCGAGGAGGATATAGCTCAGGTCGAGGTTACGCCTGGTCCAATATAATCCATACAGATCATCAACTGTGTCGATGCTCATCAGGTAGTCGAGGTTGATCTCGAAAGCAGCCTCGTACTGATCCTCGGTGAGGTTCAGTTCATAAGCCATCTTATCGGTGAGGAACAAAGCCTGATCGCGAGCCTGTTCGTAACTCATGGCATTGACTGAAACAGTCATCGTCAACAGTGCTACAAGGGCAAAAATCAACTTCTTCATAATCGTATCTTTTTAAAGGGTTATTATTATTTTTCTTCTTTTCACGTTGCAAAGAAACGAAGAAATTAATACCTGCGCAAAGGAAAATCCCTACTTTGCGCGGGAATTTCCCTAAAGATACATCCAGTCCGAAAGCAGCGGACTGTGAGTCCGCGCCTTTCGAACTATGAGTCCGAAGCCTTACGGACTGATGTTTGCATGGTTTTTTCTTTATTATGGATACACTAAACGATATCTTTTATCGTTGTATATATATAATAAGGTGTAGTATGAGGAGATTTTTACTCACGTTCATCATTCTTTTTACAGGATTAGCGGTAAATGCCCAGGAAGCTCTTTTGAAGGATCTCGACTACAAAGTGGAGTTCCAGTCGAGCATGTCTGACGGGCATACCCCTTTGTGGCTGAATGCGAACAAGCACGGACTGAGCTCGCTGGATGCCGTGAACGGTTATCTGCGGGGAATGGTGGAACGACCATTGACAACCGACAGTGCCCGCAATTGGGGTGTCGGCTATGCCATGGATCTCGTTGCTCCTCTTCATTACACCAGTGATTTCATCATTCAACAGGCTTTCATCGAGGCACGATGGAAGAAGGCCGTGGTGACTGTCGGTAGTAAGGAGTGGCAGATGGAGCTGAAGAACTACGAGTTATCGAGTGGTTCCCAGACTCTGGGTATCAATGCACGTCCTGTACCGCAAGTACGATTCGCCTTGCCTGACTACTGGAACATTCCTGGTACTAAGAACTGGCTGGCGCTGAAAGGTCATGTGGCCTATGGCAAAACCACGGATGATCATTGGCAGAAGGACTTTGTCGCACTTCATCAGCGCTATACCGAAGGAACGCTCTATCATAGTAAGGCGGGTTATCTGAAGATAGGACCTAAGAACCTGACTGTAGTATTAGGTCTTGAGATGGCTTGTCAGTTTGGCGGTAAGACCATCAAGGAGGAGAACGGTCAGCAGGTGGTCATCACCAATGCTTCTGATATGAAATCCTTTGTGAATGCCTTCCTCCCTGGAGGAGCAGGCTCTGATGAAGTAACCAGCGACTATAAGAACGCTGAAGGTAATCAGTTGGGCAGCTGGGTGATGCGTGTGGATTATGATGCGCAGGACTGGTCGTTGGGCATCTATGCAGATCATTTCTTCGAGGATCATTCCGCGATGTTCCAACTGAGTGCTGATGATTATAAGACCGGTACGGATTGGCAGGAGAAGAACAGTGAACGTTTCTTCTTATACGACTTCAAAGACATGATGATCGGAACGGAACTGAACCTGAAGCGGAACAACTGGCTGCGTACCATCGTGTTGGAATATGTCTATACGAAGTACCAAAGCGGTCCGCTATACCATGACCATACCCAATATATCGGTTCCCATATCTGCGGCATGGATAACTATTACAACCATCACCTTTATACGGGTTGGCAGCATTGGGGACAAGTAATGGGTAATCCGTTGTACCGTTCACCTATATATAATAAGGATGGTGACATCAGCGTGAAGAACAACCGCTTTGTGGCGTGGCATCTAGGACTCAGTGGTAATCCCCTGCAACCCTTGTCATACAGACTGTTAGCCACTTATCAGACCGGCTACGGCTCCTACAACGAGCCGATGATTCCCAAGCAGTATCTGTGCAGCGTCTTGGCTGAGTGTTCCTATCGACTGAAGAACAGCTGGAGAGTATCCTGCGGGTTAGGGTTCGACTCAGGAAAGCTGTTGGGAGAGAATTATGGTATTCAGTTGACCATCACTAAAACGGGTATCTTATGAAAAGAATCGTCTTCCTTCTGAGTGCTGTCTGCTTGTTGTTGATGACAGCCTGTGACATAGAAACATCCTCGAATGGTGATCTGGATGGCTATTGGCATCTGCAACAGATTGACTCCTTGTCAAACAACAAGGTATGTGATTATGGCAACCAACGCATCTTCTGGAGCATCCAAGCAGATCTACTACAACTGTGGAATCTGGAAGATCAGCCGATTATCTGTCAGTTCACCCATGAGAATGGCGTACTGACCATCAAGAACCCCTGTTTGTTTGACAGGTCGGCAGGAGATACCATGATTACGGATGTGGAGGTGTTGAAGTCGTATGGTGTGAATGCCATCCCCGCAGTGTTCCAGGTAGTGAGTCTGAACAGTGAGAGCATGGTATTGGAGTCACCACTCTTACGACTCTATTTCAATAAGCATTAGAATCTCTTTCCGGTAATGATGCTGAGAAAGGTCTGAACAAGGATCTTGGCATCAAACCATAACGACTGATGCTCCAGGTAATACAGATCCATCTCCAGTCGTACGAGCATCTTCTCCAACGTATCTGTATAGCCGTTATGAAGAGTAGCATAACTGGTTACCCCAGGGCGTAGCTTGTACAGTTCCTCGTAACGCGGATTACGTTCCATGATCTTGTCGATGTAGTATTTCCTTTCAGGACGAGGTCCTACAAAGGCCATATCTCCCACGAACACGTTCCATAACTGTGGCAGTTCGTCCAAGTGATGGTCGCGCAGGAATTTCCCCACCCGTGTCAGGTTATCATTCTGTTCCAGTCCGAAGAGCTCATTCTCATCCCTGTTGGCATCCACCGTCATACTTCTGAACTTGAGGATGTTGAAAGGTTTCCCTTTTCTTCCTATTCGTTCCTGCTTGAAGATGACAGGACTGCCATCCTCAGCCTTGATCATCAGATAGATGATGAGGAAGAGGGGAGAGAAGATGAGAAGGCATCCCAGGGCGATGATACAGTCGAGCGTTCTTTTCATCCTTTAGAAATAGTGTTTTTTGAATGCATAGACACAGAAGCAGAAAGTGTTGAAGCCCGCCTGTATCTTATTGATCTTTTCGTCTTGCGTCTGTATCTCGTAAACCTGACGGATACTACTGAACTTGTTGGATGACAAGGAATGGTCGCTGATACGATAGGAAGTGAGACACTCGTTGAGACCATAGGCATAGTCGGTATGTCTGAGCAACATCAGCCAGGTGGCATAATCCTGTCCGCCTCTGCGCAATGGCATGGTGAAATCGGGGAAGAACCTGCGATTGATCAGTACTGTTGAGGTGGCAATGACCGTCTGACGAAGCAGATGCCGGTAGTCAATCCGTTCAGGAATGGGTACATTGGATTTCACAACCTGATTATCCGCATCAATAAAGTTGATGCGAGTGAAAGAGAAAGCACATTCCTTCTCCTTCATGAACGACAGCTGTCGTGCGAGTTTCTCAGGATTCCAGAGATCATCACTGTCGAGAAAAGCCAGGTATTCACCTCGGGCATGACCAATAGCCGTGTTTCTGGCTACTGCAGCACCACTGTTTTTCTCCAAACGGTAATAGCGGATGCGTGCATCCTGTGCCGCTAGACGGTTGATAATCTCGCCGGAACGGTCGTTAGAACAGTCATCAACCAGTATCATCTCCCAGTCCTGATAGGTCTGAGCCTGTACGGATAGGATGGTCTGCTCGATAAATCTCTCTGCATGATACACAGGTGTGATGATCGAAACCAGACCTTGTTGAAGCTGTTCTTTTCCCATATATTAATAAATAGGTGTAAGCCAGTCGGCGTAACGTTTGTTCTGACCAGTCACAATCTTGTGGTAGCAGTCAGACAGCTGACGGGTAAGTGCACCCACTTCACCGTTTCCAACCTTGTATCCGTCAATATCCGTGATGTGTGTTACCTCCATGGCCGAGCCGCACAGGAAGGCCTCATCGCAGATATAGAGCTCCGTACGGTCGATATCACGCTCTACGGTTTCTATACCTAACTCTTCTTTAGCCACACGGATGATGGTATCACGGGTGATACTCTCCAAAACGGAAGCTGTTACCAGCGGTGTGTAAAGCTTGTTGTCGCGTACCATGAAGAAGCAAGACCCCGGTCCTTCAGACACTTTCCCTTGGTAGTTCATCAGGATCGCCGTGTCGTAACCGTTCTGACGGGCTTCGAGATAAGCCATACGACTGTTGATATAGTTAGCACCCACCTTTGCACGAGGTGACATATTACGGTCGCTGATTCTCTCCCATGTACTGATCATACATCTCAGTCCTTTCTTCTTCTCAATGGGCACGAAAGCCTTGGCGATGGGAGCAATGAACATATTCACGGGTTCGCATGAGTTCCATGTGCCCCCTAAGCCATCGATGAACACCGTCTGTCTTACAGCGATGTCCTCACGATAGTTGTTAGCCTGGATCACGTCCTTGAGTCCTTTCAGGAAATCCTCAGTAGCATACGGACTCTTCATTCGCAGGAGCTTGATCGAAGCATGCAGACGCTTGTAGTGGTCGGCAAGGCGGAACGCATACAACTGCTGGTCCTTTTCCGACCAATAGCAGCGGATGCCCTCAAAAACGTTGGCACCAAATTGAGAGGTTGGCGAAAGCACATTCACTTTCGCTTCGGTTACTGGCATCAGTTCACCTCCCAGCCATATTATTCGGTTGTTGTCCATATCTAATCAGGTTGATGTGCCAGCTCAACGACTCTGTTCTGTGCCAGTTCAGCTGACAAGTTGTTACTAATATTCTCGTCGATTTTCTTTTCGTAGATGTCTGTAGCGCGAAAGACGTTCAGCACCGTTCTGAGGATGATATATACATCCAATGCCACGCCCCATTTCTTGTACAGATCGATATATTGGTTGTCGAAATCCACCTTTACGTCCCAGTCGAGCTCGTTCCTGCCCTGTATCTGAGCGTAGCCTGTCAGTCCGGCAATCACCTCAAAGCGTTTCTTGTACCGCTTGTTCAGTGTGGCATAGTCGCCTAACTCATAGACCACACAAGGACGAGGACCTACTATCGACATGTCGCCTTTCAGGATATTGATCAGTTGCGGCAGCTCGTCAAGACTGTGATCCCTGAGGAATCGTCCGCTTTTTGTTACCCGCGGATCATCTTCGTAGTTGAACAAACCCGTTCCCTGCTTCTCAGCATCCTGCACCATCGAGCGGAACTTCATCATCTTGAACACCTTCCCGTTCTTGGTAAGACGGTCCTGACGAAAGATCACGGGTCCTTTTGAATCCATCTTCACCCAAATGGCGCAAGCCAACATCACTGGCGAGAGTAGCAGTAACGCCAGAAGCGAAAGAAGGATATCGCCTATGCGCTTGAGTATGTTGTTGAAAGATGTCCACATATCCTTAGAAATTGAATTCATAGGTGTGAAACAGATCGTCGAATGTTTCCTTTCTTTTTACGACATACTTTTTCCCATCCCTGAGTTCGATGACGGGGAAGTTGGGCAGGATGAATGGTGGTTTGAGGACGATAGAGTAGGAGCCCACATTGTCGAACACCACGAGATCATTCAGTCCCAGTGCTCCACTGTAGCCCTTGTACAGGTAATCACATTCAATACAGGTATATCCTGCGAAGTCCAGATCCGTATAGTTCTCCCTTTTCTCCTTCGGATCCCCGTAAACAGTAACGGGCGGATTCTTCTTGTTCAGTGTCGGGTTGATATTATACATGCTACCCAGCAGGGTGGCAATCGCCTTTCCTCGGATGTCCTTGATGCTCACCACAGGAGCCACGAACTTCATGCAGTCACCTGCCAAAGCACTTCCCGGCTCGATAAACAGATCAGGCTTTTGGGGAGCGTCAGCGAAATAGCGGGCAATGAAGCCAGCCACCTCTTGGGCATATTCCTCGTAAGTGGGTATCGGCGTGTCGAACTGTTTCTTCAACGAGTCCTTCATCTTTCCGTAGAGTCCTCCCCCCAGATCGATATGTCCCATGGGAATGCCAGGCACCTTATCGTATAGCTGACAGATACCTTCGGCTCTTGGCAGCCAGGTATCGAGTGCTCTGCAGGCAAAATGACACTGAATGCCGGTTATTTGTATGTTCTTGATGGATGTGAGTTCCTTTAGCAGTTCCTGAAAGGCGGGCTTGGTTACGTCAAAGCCAAAGCGTGAGGTCACACCATCGTTGATCTTGAAGTTGCAACGCAGACCGATACGGATGGTTTTCTCAGGATGCTCTTCTGCCAACTGAAGGATAGTGGGCACCTCTACATAATCGTCAAGGTTCACACATCCCCCACCAAGAATAATCTCTTTGACCACCTCAGGTTCCTGACAAGGACCGTTCAGGTGGACTCTATCGGTGGGAATATTCAAGCGTTTGGTGATCTCATACTCCATGCCAGACACCACTTCCGCACATCCCCCGAGCTCGTTCACGATCTGACAGAGTCTGGGAATATAGTTGGTCTTGTAGGAGTAAGCGATGAAGGTATTCGGATAGTAATGGCGGAATGCTTCGAGGAGTTCCCTAAAGTTCTGCGAGAATTGCTCAGTATCAAGAAGGTAAAAGGCACCTTCTTGTTCCTGCTCAATTTCTCTCAGTAGGGTATAACTCAGATCCATTACTTCTTGCTAATAATGTCGATAATTTCATTGGTCTTCCTGATGACTTCTTGGTGATTGACCTCGAAATATTCTTCGTCTTGTTTAGTAAGGAACTCTTCGAAATCTCTAATGTCTATAATGCCCTGGTGGAAGATGTTCTCAATCTCATCCTCGTCTTTGATCTTGGATGTGTCGCAGAAGCTGCGCGAAAGGATGGCCATGCTTGAATGCAGACGGTAGTGCTCTGCCAAGATGTTCCTTCCTGAGATCATTCCCTTGTCAAGACTGGCAATGCCGCCAAAGCCGCAGGGCAGACCCTTTGCCACCATCTTGTTCATCAGTTCGTCAATCTTTCCGTTGGCCAACAACTCGAACAGGAACTTCATCTTGTACTGCAGATGCAGGTCGTTCAGTCCGATAAGGATCTCATCGATACCATCCAGTTCCAGCACCTCGTCGAGTGATTTCTCTGCAGGAATCGTCTCCAACAGCAACATTACTTTGGCTCTTCCGTTAATATAGTCACGAAATCTCTTGGCATCATCCACAGATGTCCACATGGGAAGCATCACGATATCGGCACCCCGACAAACAATCTCATCTATCTCTTTCTGGCTTCCCTCATACATAGCATTAGAACGCACCAACAACTCTGCTGTTGTCAGCGTGTCCTTAATCTGCTTGATGTCGTTTAAGCAATGGTGAGACTTTACGGAGTCAATATTCTTTTGCCTCTTGGCTTTATTGCGGACTTCCAAATCCACAAAAATACGATCTACACCATTTCTTTCTGCAATATGAGCGATGTTTGGCTCATTTGCTATATACATTAACTTGATAGCCATTTCTTGTTTTCTTTAACTTAAAACGTATTATATACGTTTTTATTGTGTAGGTCGAAAAATATTTCTCGACCCATAAGCACAAAGTGCCTGCAAAGGTACAACAATTAATTGAAATACGTGTATTTTTAGGTAGAAACTTTACGTTTATTTGGGGATTTTCATGACGCACAAGGCGCGTTGACGGGTATGAACGGAGTCGAAAGTAACGAAAGTACCCTTCGGACTCACCCTCGGATGGAGGTCGCAAGCCCAGTTCTTGTAACAGTTAGGCGACTGGAATTCCTTGTAGGATTTCAGGTCGGCTATCAGTTCCACAGCATCGTTTTCCAGGTTGACACGATACAATTTGGCATACCTGCGCCCATCAGGATAGGTGTCGGTAATGAACTGGTTGGTATTGGGTATAAACGACTGATGTCCGTCTGAGTTCAATACGGGTGCGATATGGCGCCATTGTTTCATCGAAGCATCGCTGAAGAGGTAGTGCCCATCGATGTTATTGACACGACAGTAGGCCAGGATGCCCCATTTCTGATCCCACACATAATGTGACACCATATCGGTGGTGGGTGAGATAGAGATCTCACTACCGTCAAGTCGGCAGGTGATGAGTCGTGAGAAACGCTTCTCGGGATCATCAAAAATCCATCTGTGCATGAAGACAACATACTGGTTGTCTTTCGAGAATTCCGTGTGTGTCACGAAGTGTCTTGCCCCCTTCATGTTGGGTGTAGGATTCATGGCTGCCAGTTCCTTGAGCGAGAAGAGTAGTTTTCTTGTATTCTTCTCGATATCAATCAGATACAGACCCGTATTCTCTGGTTCGTTCTCCTCCAGATAACTCCCGTCTTCATAGTCGTAACCATACCCAGGCATCAGCTCATTCAGTCGTCTGTAACTGAACGAAGTAGCATACTTCCCATCCCAGCTGACGGTATCAATGGGGTAGTCAAGAAATACCTTTTCCTGCTGGTTGATACGACAGATCTCCGCACAGAGATGGTTGTCGTGGAAGGTGTTGAAGATGAACTGTTCGTTGGAGTTGCCCATCCATTGCAATCGACATCCCTTATGGTAACCCCATGCGTAGGAATCGTCAACAGGATGGAACTCTTGGAAGTCCATATCCCAGTAACCAATGGTGAGTGGTTCCCCTTTTTCGGGCATCCTCAGTGGGATGTTCAGCTTACACCCCAGCATGTGCTGCTCGTCGTTCGAGATGGGTGACACATCATGGAATCCCCAGAAAAAGCCTTCTAACACTTTGACATCTGCAATGGTGAAATTCGGCTTGTCGGGAATCAAATCCATGACATTCTGATAGGTGTCGCGGACAAATAGTTTGATTTGCGGATGCTTCTTCAGCGCATCGTATATGATCTTCTCAAGCTTATTCATAGAATTGGTTGATGATATAGGTGAGTGCTTCGTAATTGTATTTGCAGTATCTGGCCAGCTTCATCTTTCCCGTTGAAGCATGCTCCTTGTCATGTATCTTGATGGAAGGACAATAGGTGGTCTTATATCCACTGTTTATCACCTTCTCTGCCAGGAAGATCTCTTCGCAGAAGAGGAAGACGGGGTAGTCCATTTGGGGACAATTCCGGAAGAATTCACTGGTGTAGATCATGAAGGAACCATGCCCCGCATAGATTTCCTGTTGAGGCTTCTGTGTGGCCGTGATTACCTTCTTCCTATACACCGTCTTGGTATAGAGATGATAGAGCAGTGGGAAGCGGAAAAGCAGGCGCAATTGCTGGAGTCGTTTCTTACTGTAACGCTCTTGTATCTTGGGATTTACATCCCGTTTCTCACTCTCGGAATAGATGGCAGGAGCAATCCAGGCAGTCTGCTGATCGAGCTTAAGATCCTTGAAGCTGACGAAGAACGATTCATCTACCAGCACATCTACATTCGAGATGATGATATAGTCGTACGAGGATAGATCAGTCGAATAGATGGTATTCAACGCTGCCTGCAGATAACCGGGGTTGTCATAATGCCTTGCTAAGATGGTAACCCTCTCATCCTGAGCGATTTCCTTGGGTTTAGACGAGTTGTCAGCCACATGGATATCAGCACAAAACGAGTCATCGCCAGTCATCTGTAGTGCATGACTGACGGCTTTGATATAGGCATTCAGTGCATCGTAAGAGTTATAATTAACGGGTACAAATAGAAATCTCATAGGCGATGATTTAGGTGAGTGATAGAGGACATTTTCCGAGTATCCCCTTCATGCTGTGTCGGATACCGATGAGCATATAGCGGAGCTTCTTCCATCGGTTCTTCTCGAAGCATAGAACGATAAACATACGCTTAGCCACCTCGACGGTCCAGTGCCATCGCTGGTGGTGCTTTTTGCCGATATACAGGTAGTTTCGGGCGATGTAATAGAGTCGGGTGGGTGAATGGTGCAGTACCGACATCTGATGATGGAAGGGCAGGGGAATCTTCTTTCCATGACCTACCTCCTGCAATAGCTGGATGCGATTCACACGCAGTATCTTATACCCTGCCTTACGGATCTTCAGACAGAAGTCGAAGTCAACCCCATCGATGAACAGCTCCTCACTGAACCCGCCAGTCTTCTTCCACGCCTCCAACCGAACAAGATTCCCTGCTGTAATACATTGCTCAATCTCATCCGTTTCCTGATGGGAAGGATTGTATTCCGCCCCCATGTTTCGATCCACGATACTGGGACAGATAATACCTATGTCATCCTCTTGGGTATATGGCACATATTCATCCATGGAGCGCTTGGGCATCACCGAATCCTGATCCAGTGTCACAAACCACTCATAACCGTATTCCTCCGCACATTCAGCAATCTGATTCAGCGCACGGGCAATGCCTTTATTGTCATCATTCTCGATAAGTACAGTACGAGGGTAATCAGCAACAAGTTGCTGGATATCAGAGAGATTAGAGGAGTGGTTGTCAACAATGAACAGATGACCAGCCTCTTGGTTGGTGAGAGCCGACAAGATGTTCTCCTGAAGACGATGCTTGTCGGGTTGGTAGGTCACTATTCCTATGGCGTAGCTCATATTACTCTCTTGATGATGTTAACGACAGGTTGCAGGATACCCGTCTTGTAAACCTTGAACTCTAGCACTGTCGCATAGGCTATAAACAGTACCATCGACAGGATAATCCGCATCACGGGATCCTCTGTGACGCAATAGATACCCCATCCCAACAACAAGTAGGGAATGGAGTAGAGACATGACAGCAGGAACATCTTCAGTGGGAACTGGATATTGAGTGAACGACCAGTTTCACGATTGGCAATGATCAAAACGGTCAGCTCCGCAATCACCCAAACAATACTCGTACCTATATTATGATAGGTGGGCACCAGCAGGGCGGTAAAGATACACCAGTTGAAGACACCAATCAAGCCTGCCATGACAATGGTCTTATCCTTTCTAAGCGGGATGAGCAGTTGGAGAACGATAATCTTCTCTGCCCCGATGATGATGAGTTGGGGCATGATGATGCGCATGGGCAGGATAGCCCCCTCGAATCCCGAACCTGCAAACAAACGGATGATGTCAGGCGCAAAGATCTCCATGAAGCAGATGATGGGGAAGGAGAAGATGAACAGGAGCTTGAACGACATCAGTGAGTACTCGCGCACCTTGTCGAACCTGTTCTCCTTCATCAACACGCTCATTCGTGGAATCATCACCGCCGTAAGGGTTCCCACAAGGGCGATGATCACCTGATACACCCTGGTGGCTGTTGCGTAGTTACCCGCCTCCTGATCATCGGTCAGGAAACTCAGTACAGGCAGTGACAGTTTGGTATAAACGGCCGACAGCATGGCAAACAACCCTAAGATAAAGAACGGGGTGATATAATGCCTGATGTTCGCCTTGCGGATATCCCAGTGCAAGAACGTGCGTTTGTAGGTCCAGTTACAGATGGCATTGCCAATCGTAATACCCGCAAACAGCAGGTAATACACGGTCGTGTCATGCTGGTCGTTGACAAAGATGAACACCGCAATGATAAAGGCCGTACGGAGTATCACAGAGCGAAGCGTGATATACTTGAACTCTTCCAAGCCCGTATAGAGCCACTCTATCCAGAAAAGGTTCGCAATGAGCTTGGCGGCACCAATGGGAATCAGCACCCCATAGTTGCTCAGTTTGGGAGATGTCCATACCACAATGCCGAAGATGATGGCAATGAAGAGGGTGGAGTAGAGGTTGAGCACGAAGAGATCCGTGAACGTCTGTCCTAACGCCTGCGGATTGTCCTTGTTCTTGGCAATCTCTCGGATGCCCACGGTGGTCAATCCCATCATGGAGAACAGGATACAGTAGTCGATGATGTTGTCAACAGTATCAATCTGACCGATTCCTTCCACCCCTAAAACCCTACTGATATAAGGGAATACGATGAGTGGAACAAGATAGGTGCTGAGGGTGAGGATGGCACTATAGGCAAGGTTCCGCTTGATATTAGCCAATCGTCACCTCCTTTCCTTTTACCTCAGGGAACAATGACCATTTCGAAGCCCACATATAGAATAAGGTAATCAGCGGGATCTCGATGGTATCCAGGTGGAAGAAATAGAACTCGAACCACCCCATGGCCAGCAGACCGCAGTAGTAGAACAGGATGACGTAGAGGTAGATGTTCTGTTTCAGCATCGCCAGTACCTTCCATGTGTAGATGAAGGTGCTCAGGATCAGGGTATAGGTGATGAACTGCAGGTAATCACTGTAGATATAAAGCGTACCAAAGAAGGTGCGCACATTGGTGAAGGTGGTTACCGTATCGCCCACGTTCCAGTAGAAGTGGTTGACGGGCAGGATCACCTCCTGACCAGCCAAGGTACTGTAGATATTCACAAACGGGGCTATGATATACGAGAATCCGTTCTTGTCGGGTATTCCCTGATCCAAGTCAAAGCTCCAACCAAACGTACCGCTGGTGAAATAATGTACGAAGTGCTTGGTCACAAACTCCACCAAGTCCATATCCACCCCGCCACCATTACCCATGATGGGGATCACCATGTAGATCAGGAAGAACACCACCAATCCGCCCACCAATACCGAGAAGATCAGCGTGAGGTTCAGATGCATCCTTCCGGCATAGAGTCGGAAGAGGATGGCTGCCATGATGGGAATGATAATGGTGCCCTTGACCATGTTGACAAACTGGATGACCAACATGAGCACAATGAGTAACCACAGCCAGTACTGTTTCTTCTTGACCTGAAACATCGCTATGATCAAGATGGGAATGAGCAGCGTCCTCAGGTGCGCCCAGAAGCCATGACCGCTGAACTGGTCGGCAAAGTCATCTGTACCAAAGAGGAGCGTCTTCACCGACAATGTACTGTACAGTCGGTAGAGCAGCAACAGGGATACAGACACGGCAATGACAATCAGTACGGTTGGCAAAGGCTTACTGTCTTCCTTGTATGGTACCTTGGTCGGCAGTCCGTAGTGTCGCATGACTGCCGCGAAGGCATAGCTGGGCAGGGCAAACAACGGCAAGCCTATGATCCATATCCAGATACTGTTGTAGTTGAAGGTGGTAAACCCGAAATTCCCTGCAATGGCAATCGTGATCAGCAGTACGATCACATACGGAATCATCAGCGCACAGAGAGGAGTATATATAGTATGCCATGACTTATACTCTATATACGTCAATGCTGTTACTTCCAGGAGAAGTATCAGCAAAATGGACAGCTGACTGATAATATCCACTTATCTCTTCTTGAGGGATGCACGAAAGATGATGAGGAAGGCTGGGATGAACAGACCCAGGATGAAGGAACAGAACAGCACGCTGATCTTGTTGGGCGAACTCTGCTTCTTCACGCCAAGGGGAGGAGTGAGCAGACGGATATCAGTCTTCAGTGCCTTTGACATCTGTGCTTCCTCGCGCTTCTGCAGCAGGAACACATACACCTCGTTCAGCACCTTCCAGTCGCGCTCATCGGTCAAACCGCCAATGGCTTTCTTCGGAGCGGAGGCAATCAACTGCTTACCCTCGTTCTCCTTCGCCTTCACGCTCTTCAGTTGGAGCTGCAGTTGCTTGATGGCATTGTTAGCAGAGGTCAGCACGGCATCATGCATGGCTGACAGCTGTTTGTCGATATCCTTCACCAGCGGACTCTCCTTGCTGGAGCTGGCAATGATCTTGTTGCGCTGCAGCTGCAAGGCGTTGTATTCGCTCACCTGATCAGCCAGTCCTTGGTTGTCAGCCACAAGGAGCACCGGCAGTAACTCATCCTTCTTCGACTCGTCGCGCAGGTAGTCTCTGATGGCTTGTGCTACATAGAGCTGGTTACTTAACTCCAGATGCGCTTCCGAGATATCCTTGGCGCTCTCGGCATATACCTTGGCCATCACCTCGAGGTCGGGCATCATGGTCTTGCTCTTATAGTCGGCCACGCGCTGGTCGAGTGTTCTCAACTCGTTCTCCAACGATGCCAACCGATCCATGACATAATTCTCAGATACAGCAATCTGTGCATCCTTGTCCTCTATACTCTCCTTGCGGTATTCGGCAATCACGGCATTGATGATATCCACGGCACGTTCCTTGGAGACATCCTTGCAGTTGATGTCGATAATAGAAGCCTCGCGGTTGCTCACGGCAATGCTTAGCATCTTTTTCCGGAGTGCTTCCACGATGGCCATGGGTTCCGTACGACAAACCTCGATGGTCACCTCGTCTTTCTTCATCTTGCCGAGGGCCTCCGTAGAGGTGATCTCGATGTTGCCAATGGCGGTCTTCAGCGTCTGGTTCACACGTCCTGGAATGTCGCCTTTGAACTTATCCTTGTTCTTCCTCAGCTTATACACCTTCAGGTCACCGTTCTTCTTCAGGTTGATCTTCATGCTGACATCATCCTCATTAGTCAGGTTATCGATGGAGACATTGATGGGAAGATCCTCGCCATAGAGCTCCTTGTTGCGGATACCCTTGATGGTGTAGCTCATATCCAGATCCAGCTGGTCCACTACTGTCAGCAGCAGCCAGGGCGACTGCATCGCATACATCTCGTTATACACATTCGATGATCCTCCTAAGCCCATGATTCCGCCCAGTTCAGCCAATCCTCCAATCTGCCCCATCAGGGCACCCATTCCACTTTCTTCCTTGACGAGTACTTGTGCTTTCTTGGTATATTTGGGAGGGGTGACTACAAGATACGCAATGCCCAACAGCATGGTTGCAGCCAATGAGAGGGCGAACCATTTCCATTTGGAAAAACAGGTTTTGATGAAATTGCTAACCGTCATATTGTTGTCTTTTCTATTCTGTCTTATAAAACGTTGTTATTTGAAGATGAGCACTGAGATGGTGGCCAGTACCGACAAGGCTGACAGCCAGAACGATGCGGTGGTTACCTCATTGGCATTGGCAGTGCTCTGACGCTTGCGGTAGTTGTTCGGCTCCACATATACCACGTCGTTCTGCTGGAGGATGTAGGCAGGCGACTGCATAAGCTTCTGGGTGTCGAGCATGTCAATCACATATAACTCCTGCTGACCCTCGTTCATCCTTACCACCTTCACGTTATTTCTGTTACCGTAGATGGTCATATCACCTGCTTTGCCGAGTGCTTGAAGCAGGGTGGTCTTGTCGTTCTCAAAGGGATAGAACCCAGGCTCTTCCACTTCACCTAACACGGAGAATCCCACGTTCAGGAACTCCACGGTGACCACAGCATCCTTGGCTACGCTCTTCTCTTCCAGCACGTTCTTCAGATGACTGGCTAACTCTGAGCGTGTGAAGCCTGCGGCCTTGACTGCACCGATAAGGGGGAAGTCAATGTTACCGTCGGGATTGATGGTGTATCCCGATGTGGCACGACTCTGATTGGTTGACTGCACCTCGTTGTAGCCGATAATCTGGTTGGTTACGGGCATGTTCAGGGCGTTGTTCAACTCAGCCGACTTGGTATTCACCACAATTGACAGCTTGTCGTTGGCTTTCAATACGATGCCTTTGCTGGCGGCCATGGCAATAGTCGTACCGTTACTTACTTCGGGGAAAAGGGCTACGTTCTTGGGTGTAGAACAAGCCGTGAACAGAATGATGGCACACACAGGCGCCATCAGATGGTTTATTCTTAGTTTCATCATGGTCTTCATTACTAAATTAAACGTAAATTTCACCTTGTTATTATAGAAATCGGGTGCAAAATTACGAAAAAGTTCGCCATCTTGATGGCAAAATTACTTTTTTTTTGAGAATAATGGTGATTGTATTGGAAAAAGTATGTATATTTGCACGCTCAAACGTAAATCATCTTGGGGTTGACTGGATTTGACGGCGAGATGAGATGGTACGTAAGCACGCGGAGGCTCGAGGGTTCCCTCCTAAATCTGAGTTCTCAAAAAATTAATTGGCAACAATGAGTATGCTCTCGCTGCTTAATCGAAGTACAGTAGATTGCTAGCTTAATTTCTCTGCTAGGCGGAGAAACGAGACGTCGCTCCGAGGATGTTGTTCCGAATCCAAAGATCAAGCGGCGCAGGTTAAATCGGAAATAGCCTCTGTAGGCTCCGATGCAGGGGTGAAATTTAGGAGCTAAGGCTGTAGTTGGTGGCTTAGGTCTTGCTGCAGCACGAAAACCAAAGTCTAAGATAAGCGTGTAGAAAGCGTATGGTTTCCTTGTTCGGACGAGGGTTCGACTCCCTCCAGCTCCACTTCGTTACGCCCTCATGAGGTCTCACCCTCGTGAGGGTTTTACATTAAGAAAAATAATTGTCTTTTTTTGAATTTACCTACATGTTTTACATTATTTTACTATTCCTCAATATGTTACGAGAATTTGAAACTACATGGAAACTACATATAACTACATGCTACCTACATGTTTTGCCACAAATTGCCGTATAAAACCATAGAAACTGTGGCACTAAGAGGTAGAAAGTACGTCACTTTCTGACAGTCACAACGTCACTCTTACATAAATTCTCTAGAGAATTTGTGCACAAGCAGGCTACTTACTGGTAGAAAGATGTATTCTAACTCGTAAATTCTCTAGAGAATTTCATAGCAAACGACTAAGATACTTATCGAGAACACCATGATTTAGGTCGTTTATACCCATCAAACCATGTAGTTTGCATGTAGTTATATGTAGTTTCCATGTAGTTTGCATGTAGGTAGAAGGTTTGTAATCCGTTGTGTTATAGTTGGTTATAATGAAACCATGTAGTTATGTAGGTAAAATCTACTTTTTTGTAAAAAACATCCCCAGCGAATAACTGGGGATGTCAATTGGCAATTCTATTTCTTTCAAAACTTAAAGGTGTATCCCAGTCCGATGATATGGCGGTCACCTTCATTATCTTCTTCATCGTATAGATGCTGATAGAGGTACTTCACATCGAATGAGTGCTGTTTGTTGATACGAATCTCGGTACCTGCTGCATAGCGCATCTTTTCGAGTCCTTTACCCACATACGACTCCGCTCTGACGTATGGGCGGAACGTGTTGGTGAGCTTGTATTTCACTTGCATACGGTTACGCCATACGTTCTTTCCTTTACCGCTGTAGGTGTGCTCATCGACCTCTTCATCGTTTTTGGTCTTGTAGCGCTGAACGGTCTTTTCAGGACGGTAGGTGTATTGCCAGCGTTCGCGGAGAGAAACGGTGAACTTACCAAACGACTGTGACGCAGTGAGCGATACATTGAAACGATGGCGCAGTCCCCAATAGTCGGCGTATTTCTTACCGCTGTCATTCACCTTGTAACGATGGTCATCCAAGAGCCAGTAGCCTGCGGAAGCCTTCAACCAATCGTTCACTTTGTAGCTCACATCGATACCGGCACTGTAGCGGTCATCGGTCTTCATATCATTGCGACTGCGGTATTCAGCCCCCAGCTCGGCAGTCCAACGCTTGTTGATCTTCTTTTCGATGTTCAGTTCGCCCCAGAGTCCGAAGTCGTCACCTTGGGCGAAAAGCGGCAAGTTCACTACGGTCATGAGCACTGCCAGGAATGTCCTAAATGTCTTCATGGTCGGACTTTTTAATCTTCAGCTGATTATCCACATCATTGCTGTCATCACTGTCATAGACAATTTTCAGCATAGCCATGTCGCGGAGGAAATCGATAGCACCCACCTGTACGTCGAGCACCTTGATTCCTAAGCGGTTCTCGATGTCAGCCACTAACTCAGCACGCTTCTCGGGCTTCACCAGTTCGATGCGGTCGTACTGGATCAGTTTGGTGGCCTTGACGGTGTACTTCTTCTCGAAGATGATGATGGCGAGGATGGTGATGATGTCAATGACGATAAGTTCCATCAGTGGCGTACCAATCAACACACCATTCGCATCTACACCAAGGGAGGAGGCCATGGCATGTACCACAGAGAGACAGATCACCACGAAGAGGTAGGTCATCTCACGTACTGGCATCGAGTCGGTACGGTAACGCATGATGCTGAAGATGCCGAAGAGTCCTAAGCCCACACCCATTGTAGCCTTACCGCGATCCATGCCCATCATGAGATAGACAAGGAAGTAGATGGCTACAGAGATGATGATAAACGTGAAGAAGAAATCGCGGCGGTGACTCTTCTTGTAATACAGAAAGTTGACAATCACCCAGTTAGCGATAAAACAGATGGCGAACCGTATGAGGGTATCGCCGAATCCTGCAGAAAACAATTGATTAAACATACTATAGGTTTTTAATTATTATTCTATTCAATGTTGACAAGTTTATTCACTTCGATGAGCTTGCATTTGAAACGGTTTACTTGCAGCTCGGGGTTTGTAAGTGCCGACCCCATACCATACTTGGAGAACCCATGGGGATGGATGCGCAGCTGGCGCAGCATGTCGAGAACAGGCGAGAAGACGAGACCGTCGCGCTTGAGCTCAATGATCACCAGATCACCCATGTCGCGCTTCACACCGCTTACCAGGTTGTTGAAACACAACGAGCTATCGATGGTAAGTCGTTCGGTTTTACCCTTATTCACCAAGGTGATGCGGTGGAAATTGTTGTTGATGGCGGGTATCAGCGTCTCAGCATTGTAGCGTAGGTGCTTGGCAAGGAAGGTACGCTTCTCTTCATCGAGCACATCCATGTCGGACACCTTGATACGCTTCTTCTTGGTCTGACCATGGTTATCCTTGGTCTTCACCTCCATGAACTGCAGGTGTGAGCTGACATAGGTGCGGAAACGGATCTTCTGACGGTTGGTGTGTCCCCATTGGTGCTGGTAGAACATATCGAACGCCGTGGTGTCGAAATACGTGGTGTCGTACTCCATATTGCGTTCACCTTTGATCTCCTGCACGTAATAGTCGTTCTCTGCCAACTGCAGCAGTTGACACAACTTTTCGGTATTGGTGACAAACTTCGTGTCTGTCCGATTCATCAGCTTCACTCCGCTCATCTGTTCTAGGGTGATAGGGGCAAAGGGGGTTAGTAAATCGTTAGAAAAAACACTCATTCGATTTGGGTTGTTAGTAAAACGGTGCGAAGTTAGTACATTTATTCGAGAAACGCAACTCAAACAAGTGTTTTTTTACAATTTATGCTATTTTTTCTGCAAAAATAGTTGCAAATCGGCAAATTGTTTGTACTTTTGCATCCGGATAATCAAAGAATGTATATTCTTTCATGAAAACTGTACTTATTATTGCTATATTGTCGCTCCTTTTGTCGTCTGATAACGAACTTACTCCCGACATGACCGACGAGCTTACTGCGCATACAGCAACGATTCCAGAGATGAGTGCTCCATCTGATGAATCGCTGCCGCTTATCAGCATTACTACACAGACAACGCTGAATGCCAGGGAGAAGGTGGGGGCGATGATGAAGACCGCTGGTTTTGAAGGTGCTATTGGCATCAAGCTGCGTGGCAATAGTTCGCTGAGTTTCAATCAGAAGAAATATACATTCGAGACCCGAAATGAAAACGGTAAGGACAGCGTGGTGAGTCTGTTAGGACTGCCCGCTCATAGCAAATGGGTATTACTGGCTCCCTATAATGATATTTCGATGATGCGCGACCCGCTGGCGTTCCAGCTGTGGCGTGATATGGGACATTGGGGACCTCGAACCGTGATGTGCGAACTGATGATGGATGGCGAATACCGTGGCATCTATATCCTTGCAGAGGCGATTAAACGTGGTGAGGAACGTGTTCCGCTCAGTAAGATGAAGAAGACGGATGTGAGTGGGCGAGAGGTGACGGGTGGTTATCTGCTCCGCATCGATGCTTATGATGAGGATGATGTGACCTTCGTGTCGAAGGTTCCAGGCATTGGCGACGGCATCATGAACAGTCAGATTACTTGGTCGTGCATCTATCCGAAGAAGGATAAACTGCAACCTGAACAGCTGGCGTATATCAAGAGTTATGTGGATACAGTGGAGCAAGTGATACAGTCTGACTACTTCGCTGATCCCAAGAAAGGATATGCCCGCTATATCGATGTGCCCTCGTTCGTGGATTATTTCATCCATACGGAACTGAGTCTGAATGCTGACGGCTATAAGCGCAGTGCTTACTTCTACAAGGAGAAACAGCATGAAGACGGCACAGGAGGGAAGTTGTGTGCAGGTCCTGTATGGGACTATAACCTGGCTTACGGCAACTGTAACTTCTGTAATGCGAATAACATCGAAGCATGGTGCTTCGAGGGTGGAAACACCAATCCTACACCTGCCTTCTGGCAACGACTCCTGCAGGATCCGAATTTCAGGAAGGCCGTGAAACAAAGGTACTTCCAACTGAGGAAGGATGTGCTGAGCAACAAACGACTCTTCCAATACATCGACAACCAGGCACATCTTCTGGCTAAGGCTGTTGATCATCATTTCCAGACCTTCCCTGAACTGCTGGTAAGCGAGGAACGGAAACAACAACTGAAAGCACAACAGGAACAGATGGAGCAGATGCAGAAGCAGTTTGAGCAGATGCGCCATCAACAGCCACGAGGTGGTTTCCCGCAAGGAGGATTTGGTTTCCCACAGGGTGGATTCCCTGGTGGAGGATTCCCACAAGGAGGATTCCCGCAAGGAGGTTTTGGCTTCCCACAGGGCGGATTTCCGCAAGGTGGAGAGTTCCCACAAGGTGGCTTCCCCATGGGCGGTTTTCCTATGGGTGGATTCCAGCAGGGGAATGGCGGCTTCCAGTTTGATGCCATTGGTATGTTTGCCGCCTATAGGGTAAGCAGCTATGATGAGGAGATCAAGATCTTGAAGCAGTGGCTATCCGACCGACTTGCCTTCCTGGATAAGAATATTGAGCGGTTTGACCGTGACTGGCAACCTCGAATACAGGAACTGGTGGAACGGAAAATGTCGTTCCCTGGGTTCCCCTTTTAGAGGTGAGAAATTAGAAGTTAGAAGCAAGAAGCAAGAGGTGAGAGAATAGTTCTATAATATAGGTATTGGATAAAGTCACTTATATCATGTTACATATCTCTTGCTTCTTGCTTCTTGTTTCTTGCTTCTAACTTCTAACTTCTAACTTCTAATTTCTCACCTCTCACCTCTCACTTCTCACCTCTTAATTATATCACTACTGCTGTTCCGCTGGTGGCAACCATCAACATGGAACCGTTGGAACCAATGGTCTCGTAGTCAATGTCTATGCCTACCACGGCATTGGCACCCATAGCCTGAGCACGTTGCATCATCTCCCTCATCGAGGTTTCCTTGGCTTCGCGCAACACTTGTTCGTAACTGCCTGAACGGCCACCAACGAAATCGCGGATGCCTGCGAAGAAGTCCTTGATAACGTTTGCACCAATAATGGTTTCACCTGTAACTACGCCCTTGTACTCGCGGATTGGGCGACCTTCAATCTGTGGGGTTGTTGATAGTATCATAATCTCTCGTTTATAGTGAATAATTGTCTTTTCCCATATAGACGAAAAAGAATCACAAAAAGTTGCATGATGACTAAACAACCATACCAAACTTATTTCTTCTGCAGTCGTAACACACCCACCGCATTCTCGGGCATCACGAACTCAAAGGAGCCTTTAACGGTGCCGAGGGATTGTTTCTGGGGAGTGATGGCCTCGTTATAGTTAAATGTATTATCAACATCAGGGTGACTGGAGTAATAATTCTGGTCACCCTGGTTTTTTACCTTGGTGTCGTGCGAGGTGATGTAATACATATATGCCGCATAGACATCAGCATTATCAAGACTAACACTGATCTTCTTGTCCATTGCCTCCGCATTGACAAACTTCAGGAAGATGGTTCCCGATTGCGTATCGATGGTGGGGGAGGTATAGACCTTTCCATCTACCTCGTTGCCTTGCTTCACATCCTCATACTTCAGTGCGCGGTTACCGCCTAACGAGAAGAGCTTCTGGTAGTAGTAGTTGGTGGTACGCCATAAACCGCGGTTATCGAACCAGATGAGGTTGGAGTTCCATTTGTTGTAGCCTTTCTTGCAGAACAGCGGGGCATAGGCGGCCATCACCACCATGTCGGAGTTGCGTTCCAAACTCAGCCAGTAGGCTGCCTCAGCAAGGGTGCTCTGATAGGCGTTGTTGGTATTGTTGTTGGCGAACTCGCCTACGAATACACGGGTAGGCTTACTACGGTCGTAGGTGTTTCCTTCCTTGCCGCGCTTGGCTCCTGGTGCATAGCGGTTACCCTGACTGAAGAACCAATCATCACCTTTATAATAATGCTCATCCACGTAGGTGTCAGGGTATTTGGCATCAATCTCGGCATAGTTGTTGTCGAACTCACGACCAGCATCGCGGGCTCCGGCTGTAGAGACGATGATGATGTTGGGATACTTCTCCTTGACGGCCTTGTAGATGATATCGAATCGCTCCCAGAATTCCTTGCCCTGGTTCTCGTTACCAATACCGAGGTATTTCAGGTTGAACGGGGCGGGATGTCCCATCTGGGCACGCAGCTTTCCCCATGTGGAGGTAACAGGACCGTTGCAGAACTCGATGAGGTCGAGGGCATCATTCACGAAGATGTCGTGGAAGCGCTGACGGTCAGTCTCTGTTTCCAGCGGGGCGATATACGAATGACCAACGAACTGACAGGTGACACCGTTGTTAAGCACCGGTAGCGGACTGGCTCCTAATGACTCTGCCATAAGGAAGTACTCATAGAAACCTACATACTGGGAGGTCCAGTAGCCCCAATGGTTACGGAAGCCGAGGCGCTCCTCAGGATTACCAATGGAGTTCTTCCAGAATACTTGTCCGAAGTAGTTAGGACCCTCTGAGGCGCAGCCACCAGGGAAACGCATGAATTTGGGATGCAGATTGGCGAGTGCCTCCATCAAATCCTTTCTGAACGGACCGTATTTGCCGCCTTTCCACAGATGGGATGCTTCGGGCAATAAGGTAACGAAATCGAGGAAGAACGTTCCTTCCTTGTCACCTGTGATCACCAAACGACTGTCTATTGTGCGCAGGGCCTTCAGACTACCGCGATATTTCTTCCAGTCATTCTTCAATTTGGAAATCTTGATGATGTTGGAGTTGATATTCCCGTTGAGATCCTCAAGCCAGATGCGTATCTTACCTTTATATTGCTGTCCTTGGAGGTAAAGACCGAGGTCGTATTTCACGCCTGCCTCCACAGCCAACGAGGGACGCTGGGTGTTGTTGGAATAGATGGCATTGCGGTCGCGAGAAGTGGGAACGATGCCGTAGCCGTTGGCAGCGATACCATAGCCACCACCTGCCTGCTGGATATCAAAGCGCACGCAATACTGCACATAACGCTGCTCATCATCGTATTTATCATTCGGGTCGTAGTTGTATCTGCGCGGCAACGACTTCACCAGCGGATGATCGCTCACGGCATGAGCCTGACCAACAGCACCGTCCTTGCTCACTACCGTCCATCCGAAGAAGATGGTGTCGCTCTGTGAGAACTCGTTGGCAGGACCGTCAGGTACGTTGTATGCCTGGAATGAGTTGTTCTGGATCATCTGTGCACAGATACCACCGTCTAACGACTGGTTGATGTCTTCAAAGAAGATACCGCTGAGGGTAGGACTGATCTCGATGCCCAAGTCCTTCGTGTTGATACTCAGTTGACGATGTGCTGTCTGTGCCCAGCCTTGCATCAGCACAGTGGTCAGTAACGCTGCGGTTACCCAAATGCTCTTTTTCATGTCTCTAATAAATTAGTTTGCGCAAAATTAACAATAATTCCTCAATTATCGGTCATTTGTCATGAAAAATTGCACGAATACCGCTAATTATTTTCTGACGATCACGCTGCCGCTGGCTTGGTGGGTGGCCAGGATGAGCACCTCGGCAATCTGTACGTGGGCAGGGGCATTGGCAGCATAGACAGCCACATCGGCAATGTCATCACCTGTCAGTGGCTTGATACCTTTATATACCGTGGCGGCACGATCGTTGTCACCATGGAAGCGGGTGTTGCTGAAGTTCGTCTCTACCAGACCAGGCTTTAGGTTCGTTACTCGTACAGCTGTGGGAGCCACATCGATGCGAAGACCGTCGCTCAGTGCCTTCACGGCAGCCTTGGTGGCACAATACACGTTCCCTCCTGCATAGGCGGCATCGCCGGCAACGGAACCGATATTGATGATATGACCGCTGTTGCGTTCCACCATCTTCGGCACGATAAGCCGGGTGATGGTGAGCAGTCCTTTGATGTTCGTGTCGATCATCGTGTCCCAATCGTCGAAGCTGCCCTCATACTCGGGCTCCAAGCCCAGGGCAAGTCCTGCATTGTTCACCAGCACATCAATATCCTGCCATTCTGCTGGTAATTCATCCAGGCACTGCTTGGCCTTCTCACGGTCGCGCACATCAAACACCAGTATCTGCACCTCCGTTCCTTTTGCAGTTAGCTCCTGACGGAGATCCGTCAGGAACTGCTCGTTTCTACCTGTGAGAATCAGTTTGTCACCGTTCTCTGCGAACTTCCTGGCACAGGCCAGACCGATGCCACTTGTGGCTCCTGTTATCAATACGATTTTATTCATGGTGTGCATATTTATTTCTTAACCATCTTCATCACATCCTCTGTGGTGAACTTACCGGAGAATACAACAGCTGTCACCCCGTCTTTCTCTTCGACCAGCATGACAACGGCTGATTGCTGCGGACCGATGTTCTGGTAGATATCAGCCTTGTTGCCGTCTTCTTTGACCTGCATCAGCAACTCATACTTGTCTTTTTTCACAATGCCCTGCACATCACTTCTCAGTTTCGCACACATGTCGTTCTTTGTCAGCAGTTTCTTCTCTGCATGGATGAGTTGAATGGCTGACAGCTTATTGACCAGTACTTGTGCGTCCACATTGGGCATGGAAGGCATTTTATTCAGACGACCGGATATCGCCGAAAGCATGGCTTTGGAGATGTACACATAGGTGATGCCGTTCATGTCAGAGTATTTCTCGAATGCCTTTACCTGTGCATGGGCATTGAGCGTAGTGAGTGCCATCACTGCACAGAGGATGGTTTTAATCATTATCTTTTTCATGTTATTTCAATGCTTTTAATTGTGCGTTTAATGTATGTTCCGTCTTGTCACTCAGGGCCTTGGCCTTCTCCAGCTGTTGCATTCCCTTGTTCAGGTTGAGAGCCAACAGATTGAGTGCCCGTTCAGCCTCCTGCTGTGCCAATACGGGATCCTGATAGGTATCCTGTTCTGCACGGTTCACGTATTGATCATGATTATACCAGTGGAATCCCACACCCGCAATCAGGGCAAAGGTGGCAGCGATGGCCGTATAGCGTAGTACTCTCGGCAATCGTATATGACGGGCGGTTTGCTTCTCCTCCCTTTCCCATTCATCGATCTTCTTTGAGAGTCGTTCCTCCAGTCCTTCTGGAATAGGTATTCGCTCTAATTCTTTCATATTCAGTTCGTCCATGTCTTCGTGAGATGTATAAATTGTTCTTTGAGTTTCTTTTTCGTTCGCATCACGATGATGCGGATATTTCCCTGTGAGAGACCTGTATCTTGTTCTATCTCTTCATACGAGCGTTCTTCCATCAGGTGCATCCGGATGATCTTCCCGTCTCTTTCTGGAAGTTGCTGGATGAGTCCTTCCATCTTTGATGCCTCGTCGTGGGAATCGATCTGACGGTCGAGACTCCGTTCATCCGGCGGTTCTGTCACCTTCTCCAGTTCCATGGAGGTATCGATATGCTTCAGTCGTCGCTGGTCGCGGAACAGGTTTCGCATCATGGTCACGAGATAAGCCTCATTCATTGCCTCCTCTTTCAGATCATCGCGCTTCTGCCACAGCTTCAAGTAGGTATCCTGAAGAAGGTCTTCGGCATCCTGCGCGTTCTCTGTCATACGGTAGGCCACCCGATAGAGCAGTCTGTGGTAAGGCATGAACCGTTGCTTGAACTCCCGTGCATCCATGAGGATTACTCCTTATCGGTCTATTTCATGCCTTCTATGATTCCCTGAAGCTGCTGCATCATTTGTAAGATGCCGAGCGATCCTTCAATCACCATCAGCTGCGTATCATCTTTACTGGATCCGAAGATCACACTGGTCTTCTTGCCGTCGTTCGTGTTCTGATAGATCTTCACCATCTGACCATCCTCGGCATTGATGTCAAGGATTGATTCCCATCCGTCACCTTTCACTATTCCCTGAACCGACTTCTTCAACTCCTCAACAGCTTTCTCCTCTTTGCAGGAAAAGACCATCAGGTCATCCATATCGAGTATGCTCGCAATATTATTTCTTATCTCTACCTTGTCGAAGGTTATTCCACCTACTTGATCAAGTTGTTCCGTCTTCTTCTGAACAGCTTCACGGATCATCTCTTTGTTGAGATGTTCATACTCCACGCCATCGATCTTGGCCAGCTTCTCAAATTCCTTGTTTTGTGCCGAAGCATTGGCACACACCATCATCAACATGGCACACAAAACCACCTTCTTCATGGTCCTCAAAGGACTGATCATTTCCATTCTCTTCATCTTTGTTCGTTTTAAAGTTTTACATTGTAGTGTTAGAGTGTCATCGATAACCCTTCTATCTGTACAAACGAGGTTTCTTTTCTGTTTGTTACAACGCGAAGGATGTTTTATGATGCGAAGATACAAAAATAAACTTAATAATAACAACCAAATGGCAGATTATTGATATATAATGTGTATTTTTGTCGTTGGTAAATTGAATTTAGGTAATTACGCATATGACAGACCAGATCATTTCTTCAGAACGAGTGTTCAGCATCTTCCGAGAACTGAACCAGATTCCTCGTCCTTCGCATCACGAGGAGCGGGTGGCTAACTATCTTTGCCAGTTTGCAGAGCGACTCCATTTGGAGTACGAGCGCGACAAAGAGAACTGTGTGGTGATACGCAAGCCAGCCAGTCCTGGACATGAGGGGGCCGAGCCCATCGTCCTGCTGAACCACATGGATATGGTGTGCGTAGGAATGAATGATCCGTTGAACGATCCCATTGAAGCTTACGAGGAGAACGGATGGATGAAGGCTCGCGGCACATCGTTGGGAGCTGATAACGGTATGGGACTTTCGATGGCTCTGGCCGTGCTCGAAGACGACAGTATCGTGCATCCCGCCCTTGAAGTTATCACCACCACTAACGAAGAGGACGGAATGTCGGGTGCCTCGCAGTTGGGTAAGGATTTCCTGAAAGGACGGAAGGTCATCAACCTCGACTCAGAGGACTACGACACGATCACCACTGGTGCAGCAGGTGCCTGTCTGCAGTTCCACCGCATCCCTGTAATAAGAGGAGAGGTGAGAGGTGATGAGTGCTGGTACCGCATCTGTATTGAGGGCGGACTGGGTGGTCACTCTGGCGTGGATATCAACAAGGGACGTTGCAGTGCGATGATTCCTGCAAGGACTATGCTGAAAGCTTTCAGTCAAACGAACGATATTGATGTGAGTCTTATCGATATCGGTGAGGCCAACGCATCGATCGCCTCGAAGGGTGAGATGATCATAGGCACTTCTCTCAAGACTTCCGAGTTCGTGAAGAAGCAGGTGGATAGCATCAATCAGTGGCTGCGCGAGGAATATGGAAAGAGCGATCCTAACATCACCTGCCGCATTGAGAAGTGTGATAAGCAGGAAACGGTCATCCCCAAGAAAACCATCAAGACATTGATTGATTGTCTGGAACAGATTCCGCAGGGTGTGGTGAAGATGAGTGAGGTGATGCCCGGCACGGTGGAGACATCAAATAATGTAGGACGAATCTCGACAGCGGATAATCATATCTTCGTATCCACCCATACACGCAGTTTCATTGATAACGATATGGAGGCGCTCAGTAAGGAAATTGCCAATACCTTTGTTGCCGCTGGTGCCGGTTCGGAAGTTGTCATGTCGGCCCCTGCCTGGCAGGAAGACCAGCAGTCGCCCTTCCTGCAACTGGTCAGCAACACTTTCCAGGATGTGTTGGGCTGGCGTCCCCGCATGGTGGCCATGCACTTTGTGCTGGAGGCAGGTTTCTTCGTGCAGCATTATCCAGGCATTCAGATAGCCAGTATCGGTCCTCGTATCGTGGAGCCTCATTCCACCAGCGAACGCGTTGAGTTGTCAACCATCAACGACATCTGGCAGGTGCTCCTTGAACTGTTAAAACGCTTGTCATAATCAGATGTATCACACGCGTCGTTTACCCAACACCCGAATAGATGTGGCCGATGCCTTGCGAGGTATCGCCGTAGCAGGTATTATACTATATCACTCTGTTGAGCACTTCGATATCTTTACGAAGGAGCCGATTGTGCATACGCTGGCATGCGACCAAACAGTGGGCGATGTGATGGCATGGCTGTTTTCGGGTAAGATGTATGGCATCTTTGCCATGCTCTTCGGATTGAGTTTCTTCATTATGAAAGAACGGAACAGTAAGAGCCATAGAACTTGTTCTGATGGCCGAGTCGTGACGTTCGAAGGCGAAGCCAATGACAACCAGCAGCAGAAGGGCAAATGCTTCTCTGGGCGTTTCGCCTGGCGCATGTGCCTGTTGTTCGTGTTCGGTCTTATCAACGTGGCCTTCTACGATGGTGATATCCTGATGCTCTATGCGGTGTATGGCTTATTACTCATCCCCATCAGTTATCTGTCGTCGAAGGTTGTGTGGTGTATCATCGGACTGTTGGCCATCCAACCCGTGGAACTGTTCTGTCTGATGACGGGTACTAGCATCGACCATTCCACACTCTTTGAGATCTATAATAAAACGATAACATTGCACGAGACGGGTTCGTTCATGGAGAACGCCATCAACAACCTGCAATGTGGATTTGAGTTGAATCTGCGGTTCAATGTCTTTAGTGGACGACTGACGCAATTGCTCTGTCTCTTTATCATAGGTATGCAGTTAGGGCGCCAAAGACTGTTCTATCATGAAGGAAGGAACCTGCAGATATGGCATGTCATCCTCTGCGTATCAGCAACGCTTGTTATTGCCTTGAGTTTTGTTGACTTTGGCGCACTTGAGATGTGGCTCAAACCGATATATAGCCTCTTTATCCTACTGATGATTGTTTCGGGTGTTGTCTCTGCATGGTACGCTTTCAAGGGCGTACGCAGGGTGCTGCATCATCTGTGTATCTTCGGTCGGATGAGTTTGACGAACTATCTGCTCCAGTCGATTATCGGCAGTTTCATCTTCAGTGGTTATGGCCTGGCCTGCTATCGTCTTGTCGGCATTACCTATGCCGTCCTGATCGGTTTAGGCATGGTTATTTGTCAATACCTCTTCTGCCGCTATTGGTTCAGGAACCATCAACGCGGTCCGTTAGAAGGTTTGTGGAGGAAACTGACGTGGATATAAAGAAATTTACAATAGAGAAATGACAAAGAAACGTAAAATGTTTTGCGAGATATCCCCCTTTACCTATCGCTTGTCGATGGAGAAGGAGATCCTGAAGCGGCATATAAAAGATATGTGTAGGAAGACGCTCTTCGCCAAGGAACGCACAAATACCGCTTTGCCCGTTCTTGTCTATAGGCATAACTCTCTTATTCGTCGCCGTCTGGGCAATGTCAACATGCAACTGCAGGAGAACAAGGCCACGAATCTGGCACTGGCTGTTTCCCATATCGATGGATTGCTCATTCGTCCTGGCGAGACCTTCTCAGTATGGAAGCAGATAGGGCGGACTACCAAACGCAAGGGGTACAAGGAAGGACTAACCATTGCGAAAGGACAGCCATCACAGGGTATTGGCGGTGGTCTGTGTCAGCTTTCAAACCTGATTCATTGGATGGTACTGCATAGCGAGCTGACCATCACCGAGCATCATCATCACGATGGGTTAGACCTCTTTCCTGATTTCGGTCGACAAATCCCGTTCGGCACAGGCACCAGTATCTCATACAACTACATCGATTACCGGGTAAAGAACAACACCGCCAACACCTATCAGCTCAAACTTTGGGTGGATGATGAATACTTGTGCGGGGAACTGCGGGCAGAAGAACCTCTGACAAATACCTTCCATATTCATGCCGAGAACGAGTATTTCTCTCGCGAAGGCGAGGATGTCTATCGTAACGGTCAGGTATTCCGCGACACCATCGACCGTAACACAGGCAAGTGCATTGACCGCCAACTCATCCGTACCAATCATGCCAAGGTGATGTACGAATGTCCGCCGTCAGTGGTTATTTATGACGATCAGCATCCTTATCCTGCAAAGGATGAAGCGGAATGCTCAGGTTGATGTGAAAACTTCCTGAATAGTTTGTGTTATTCAGGAAAAATCACTACCTTTGCAGATGATATAATCTTATGCGTTTCCTGAAGGGATAGCGCATAAGTGAGATGTTGGAACTTTTAATTCTAATGTTATGGGAGCATTCTGCAAAGAGATACCGCCAGATTAGAGTCAGTCCGCAAGCTTCGGACTGAGAGTCCGCACGTCACGGACTGTGAGTCCGTAACGGTTCGGACTGGAGTTTCATCCTGTTTTTCGTTGAGTTTATTACTTATTTATTTCATTATTCATATTACTATGGAAGATAAAGAATTATTTGCCAAGAAAGCCGAGAACGGCTATACGGTGTGTTTTGCGGAGCAATGTTCTCAAAAGGAACATTGTCTGCGCTGGAAGGTTGGACAGCAGATGCCCGACACCAAGCGTTTTTATGAATGTGTTAACCCACGCTATAAGGGTGTGGCCACGGAAGATTGTCCTCATTTCCGTAACGCAGAGAAGGTGAAGATGGCGAAGGGTATGACACGTATCTTTAACAATGATATGCCAAGTCGTGTGGAACCATTTGTTCGCCAACAGCTTATCGACAATCACTGTCGCACCTACTACTTCGAGTACCGCAATGGTTCCCGTCTTATTCCTCCCGCTCTTCAAGAAGAGGTGCGCTGTCTGTTCCGTGAAGCTGGCTGGAATGGGGAAGTCGTGTTCGATGAGTATGTAGAGGATTATGCTTGGTAACGGATGTCTTCGCTATGAGTAGGAGTCGTATAGAGGCCATTCGAGCGGGCATCGATGTTTGTGAAACCAAACACTCCATGAAACGGCGCATGCCTTTTCATAACTATCATACAAAAGGAACATACATGTTGACATTGGTGGTGGAAGGACGAAAGCCTCTGCTTGGAACGCTGAAAGGGGATGGTTTTGCGCCTGACGGAACGACGGAAGCCCCAAGAATAGAACTCTCACCGTTGGGCGTGGCTATCCGTGATGTGGAGATTAAGAAGGTTTCTGCCTTTTATCCCATGGTAGAAGTATGGAAACTTTGTATCATGCCTGATCATATCCACCTCATTGTAAGGGTGAAAGAGGATATGCCTGCCGGCAAGCATTTGGGGCAGGCGGTGAGGGGATTTAAAACGGGGTGCACCAGGGCTTGGTGGAGGTTAACTCCCTGCGGAGAAGCGCAAAGACCCTGCGGAGAATCGCAGGGGACGGTGACAGGCAGAGCACCCGTTCCTGGCGCATCTCCGTCAGGTGTTGCTCCCGTCCCTGGCATATCTCCGTCAGGTATCCCTGCCCCCCACCGCCCAGTGCTTTATGAAAAAGGCTATTGCGATAAGATCCTATTAAGGGATGGGCAGCTGGATAATTGGAAACGATACCTTGATGATAATCCTCGCAGGTTGGCAGTGAAGCGCCAATGCCCTAGGTATTTCACGGTGGTTCATCAGATCAGGATCGTAGAGTGGTCATGCCAGATGGTTGGCAACCGCTATCTTCTTTCGTATCCCGAAAAAGCTGCGGTCATTGTGCATCGTGCCTGTAGTGATAAGGAATATGCAGTATTGAAGCAGAAATGGCTTGCACTGGCGGAGAATGGTGGTGTTCTGGTAGGGACTGCCATCGCGCCTCGTGAGAAGGAAGTGATGCGTGAAGCCCTGAACCGTGGTTATCGGCTCATTGTTCTTCGTGAGAATGGTTTCCCACCATTATATAAGCCTGCAGGAGAGTCTTTTGCTGCATGCGCCAGAGGAGACTTGCTGCAGATCAGTCCTTGGGAGTATCATATGAATCGTCGCACGATTTCCCGTGAACAGTGCTTACAACTCAACAGATTAGCAGAGCAGATCGCAACAGTTGTTATCTGACAAATAAAAAAGACATCGCAATGCGATGTCTTTTAGAGGGTGCCCGGTGGGACTCGAACCCACGACATTCAGAACCACAATCTGACGCTCTAACCAACTGAACTACGGGCACCATGTACCGCTATGCTTCGATGAACGAAGAGCCTTTTGGCGTTTAGCGGGTGCAAAGATACGGGATTTATTTGAGATGGCCAAATAAATCCCGCTATTTTTTCTATTTATTTCTTTGCAGGTGCGGCAGGTGCTGCGGGAGCAGCTTCCTTAGCAGGTGCAGCCTCCTGTGTGGCAGGTGCATCTTGTTTTGTCTGACTGGCACCGAAGCCCGGAAGGTTGTTCGGATTGGTCTGCTGCTGCTCAGTAGCAACATTCTCGAGCACGCTCTGAGAAGAAGAGGCTGTAGGAGCAACATAGGCACAGAGGACGCTGAGTACAACCATGGCAGCTGCCAGTGTCCATGTGGCCTTCTCAATGACATCGGTAGTCTTGCGGACACCCATGATGGCATTGGAAGATGCGAAGTTTGAGGCTAAGCCACCACCCTTCGATTCCTGGATGAGCACAATGCCGATCATCAGCAGTGCAGCCAGGACAATCAATACGACGAATAAAGTGTAAATGCTTGTCATTTTCTTTTACATATTTTTGTTATTGTTTATAATCAATTTCTCTAAGAAACGAATTTGGTCTGCAAAGTAAGCATTTTTTTTTGGATAAATCAAATTTAAACGCTTAATAATTTCCAAAGCCTTTGAATATCTGCCTTGTTTTATATAAATTCGGGCTAAAGTCTCGGTAAAATAGCCTTCATCGGTGGAATTTTCTTCAATTATTTCTTCTTCTTCGAGTTGCGGCGAGAATTCCAGTTTTTCCTTCAGCTCAAAATTTCCACCTTCGTTATTGATGAAATTATCGATCAAATCCTGTCCTCGCATACTGGGTTGCTCAGCCTGATTTTGGTTCTCTTCTTCCGTTTCGAGGAGATAGGCCACATAGTCAACGGCAGCATCAGCAGGGGTTGGCTTGCGCTTGCTCTTGCCTGATGCTTTTTCGTCAACCACAGGCAGGGTATCGAGGAAGCGGTCGATGAGGGATATCGTACGGTTCTCATGCTCTTCGGCAGGTGCCTGACTGTCAGCACTGCTTGCATGGGCATTGTTCCGCGAGTGGATCTTGTAGTGCCCAGCCTCCACGAGGTTGAAGATGGTCTTGCGGTCGGTGATATAGATCGCAGCCCTTCTGAGTTCCTCATCGAAGGTGGGATCATGCAACAGGTACAGGTTCTGGAGCATGAGCAGTCGAGCCGTCTGGTAGTACGGATACATGGCCAGTAGGGAACGCAGATCGTACAGCGTTTCCTTGTCGAGCAACTCGGGGTGTTTGATGAGGTGTTCTAAATCCATTACCAGTCTGCTACAGTAGCGTTGAATATTTGATCTACGATATCTTTCGAGAGTTGAGTCACGAGTTCCTCCTGTACGCTGTTGAGGCTCTGGGTGGTCTCGTACGATTTGCTGGAACTGAACTGCTGTTCAAAATCCTTCGTGTGGTTCTTATTGTTGGTGAACCTCACGGTGACGGTCATGGTAAGTTCCGTCATGGCAGAGTGTCCTTCAGCGGTGACCGACTTATTCCGCTGTTCATATTTGGAGATCTCTCCTTCGATGACGAGGTCGCCGTTCTTCTTTACCTGTTGTAGTTTGGTGTGACTGGCGAACTCATCCTTGAGTCGGTTGTTGAAGATGCTGGCCATAGGTCCCCACACATAGTTGGAGCGGATGGGGAAGTCGGCTATCGTGATGGTCTTGGTCTCGTTGTAGTTGATACTAGCGCCCGTGAAGGAGTAGCCCTTGAAGGCGCACGAAGTGAACATCAGCGAACTCATACACAGGATGAGCATGATGCACTCCAGACCATACTGCTTGATGCGACGGTAGAGGGTGCGGTCGGAGATGCCCAGTTCTGCTGCGGCCTTCTTCCTGTTGCCCTTGTTACGTTCCAGGGCTTTCTCTACCATCTGTCGTCCGATATTCTCCAAGTTGAGCGTCTCAGGTTCTGCCTTGATCTCCTCAGCTACTGCATCTTCAGTTTTCGGAGACTCGTTGTAGGAGTCGATATGCGACTGTGACCCGATGATCGTTGGAATCTTCTGTACCGCAGTAGGCGAGGGGATGAAACTGGCGTTGCGTGCATCATCAAGCTGCTTACGGAGGTTATTCATGTCATGACGCAGGTCAGACAGCTCACTTCCCAGTTTCTGGAGCACCTGATAGAGTGCTTCGCGTTCGTTCTCATAGCTGTGCCGTCCGCTGTTTGAGGGGATGGTGGCCAGCATGGTGCTCTCGGTATCGTGGGGAATGAACTGGTTAAGTGCTTCGGCGGTGATCTCGCGTTCCTGACTCAGTACCGACATCTGCTCGGTGATGTTCTTCAGTTGTCTGACATTCCCCGGCCATTTGTAGTGCAGCATCATCTGACGAGCCTCCTCGTTGAGCGTGATCTTGGGCAGACGGTATTTCTCGGCCATCTGCAGGGCAAAGAGACGGAACAACAGGATGATGTCTTCGCCTCTCTCACGCAGTGGCGGCATCTGGATAGGTACCTGGTTCAGACGGTAGTAGAGGTCCTCGCGGAACCGTCCTTCGCTGATGGCCTTCTGGATATTCACGTTCGTGGCTGCCACCACTCTGACATCGGTCTTGCGTATCTGCGTGCCGCCCACACGGATATACTCGCCGTTCTCCAACACACGGAGCAGACGGGCTTGGGTGGCCATTGGCATTTCTCCAACTTCGTCGAGGAAGATAGTACCTTTGTTGGCCACGCCGAAATAACCTTCGCTCTCGCCGATGGCACCGGTGAAGGAGCCTTTCTCATGACCGAACAGTTCACTGTCGATCGTTCCTTCAGGGATGGAGCCACAGTTGATGGCGAAATACTTCTCGCGACGGCGCGGTGAGTTGTCATGAATGACGCGGGGTAGGATCTCCTTACCCACACCGCTCTCTCCGACGATGAGTACGCTGAGATCAGTCGGTGCCACCTGAAGGGCGACATCGAGTGCGCGGTTCAACGCAGGACTGTTTCCCACGATATTGTACCGCTGTTTGATTCTCTGTAGTTCAGACGTATTCATAATCGCTGACAAAATTACGCATATTATTTCATAAAACTGCAAAAATGGCAGTTAATTTTTGTTTTTAGGACTGTTTGCCTTGCCAAGTTTGATCAATAGCAAACCGATAGCTGTCCATATCAGTTCGCGCACCCTGACAATCAGTGCCACGAAGATTCCTGCACTGGCCGTCATTCCCAGTCCGTTAACCGACATCAGAAAACCGCCTTCCCTGCCGCCTAACTGCAGGGGCATGAAGAAGAGCATGTTGGCAAAAAGACTGGTAAAGGCGAGGATGAGAACGCACTGGATGAAGTTCACGCTGGGCATGAGTACCATAAGGATGAACAGGATCTCGAGGGCAGACACCACTCTGCAGGCAATCTCCAGGATGACAGCACCCATGAAGGTGCGCGGGTTCTGGTTGTGCAGGGCTGCAATCTGACGGTCCACGTTGTCGAGCTGCTCCTTGTGGGTCTCGATGAAACCCCGTGCCCATTTCTTCGCACCGGGGATATGACGCAAGATGTTCATCAGTCGTAAGGCCAGCCCTTTCTTATACCCCTTGAGGAAGAACCAGATACCAAGGAGGCAGAACAATGTCACCAAACCCAGCACCATCCCCATGAAAACGTTCATGGGCTGTGTTATTATATATAATAAGGTGGCGAGCAGCCAGAACCATAGATGACTGAAGATATGGGTCATCACGTAGAGGATGACGGATGAGGAGGCTCGTTCCGTACCGATTTTGGGTGACAGTTCCATGATACGGTAAGGCTCTCCACCCATCAGTCCACCGGGTGTGGCATAGTTCAGCGCAAAGCCCGAGATGGTGATCTTGTACAGCCACCAGAAGCTGACGGGTGATGACTGCTTGACCGTGTGCAGATTGTCTTCCTGACTCTTGATGATGATGTACCAGGCAGCAGTGTTGAAAATATAGAGCACAGCCCAGAGGGCCACCACGGCGAAAAACCAGTAGCCGGCATGGCGCAAACCTTTCCATACTTCGGCGAAGTCGAGCTGCGTCACCATGATGGTGAGTACGACGAGGCCGAAGATGAAGAAGATATTCTGGTACTTGTTCTTTGAGAGAGCCACAGGTCAGGTAGGTGTATTAATTCTTCTCTGTCTTGGCCTTGGGAATGGCGAAACGTACCTTCTCGCTGTCATCGCGTTTCTCGTGATAGAGCTTGGGTAGCGGGTTGGCACTGGAAGTATCGGAAACATGACGATGACGGGCAACATCGATGGCCAGATAGATGGCATGACGGAAGGATGTCTCATCCGTCAGTCCTTTTCCAGCCAGACTCATGTCGTAATTAACAGCAGGACTTGTCCGGATAATGGGCAGACCAGCGGTGTAGCATACTCCTTCGCCCATATCGATGGTTCTAAACGGAGCCAGTCCTTGATCATGGTACATGGCCAGCACGCCATCAAATGCCTCGTACATTCCGTTACCGAAGAAGGTATCGGCAGGGTAGGGCCCGAAGGCCTGAATACCTTTCGCCTCCAATTCCGTAATGGCGGGGATAATGATCTCCTGCTCCTCCTTTCCTACAGGAGCATCCTTGGTGTTACAGGGATTCAATGCGAGGATGGCAATGCGCGGGTTGGTGATGATGAAATCACGCTTCAGGGTATTGAAGAGCACGCGGGCTTTCTCTACTACCGTTTCCTTGGTGATGGAACCGGCGATGTCCTTGATGGGCAGAGGACGGGTGGCCATGCCAACGCGGAGGTGTTCGTTCACCAAGATGGTGAGCGCCTTCTGTCCGTTACCTGCTGTGCGCTCTAAATAGTCGGTCTGACTGGTAAACGGGAATGCGTCGTTCTTGATGTTCGCGGGGTTCACCGGTGCGGTGACGAGTACGTCGAACAATCCTTTGGCATGGTCGTCAACAGCCCGTTTCAAGGCTTTCAGTGCTGCTGTGCCGGCCTCATCCGACTGTTCTCCCATATCCACCTTGATCTCATTATCAAAGGTGGTGAGCAGATTCACTTTCCCGTCGTGTGCGTCTTCCGCCTTACTGATGATGGTGAAGTTAGCCTGGATGCCGAGGACATTACGGTGGTAAGCGGCTACCTTAGGCGAACCGTAGATGATTGGGGTACACAATTCAAGAATGGTAGGATCGGCGAACGTCTTGAATATCAGTTCATAGCCGATGCCGTTGGTATCACCGTGCGTGATGGCCACGCGAATTTTCCTATTTTCCATTGTTCTGCGTATTTAATGTATAGAGTGCAGTTTCCAACTGCCTGATTTTGTTTCTCTTCTTCGATTCCGGGGCATAGACGAATCCTTCTGCCACCATCACCGTTGCACGGGCGCTATCATAGATGGCATGTGCCACCAATGGTCCGCCCATCATATCGTTCTTCATTTCCCATAGACCGCGGACGATAAGTCGTTCCTGGTCCTTTAATTTTATTCGCTCCTGCGATATACCGTTTCTGACGGTAGTCATATACATCCCCTCTTCTTCTCCAGGGATGTTCACCTGCATGATACTGTCGCGCTTCATGATCCACTCTTCCGTGTTGAGATCCTTGGCGGGATAGGTATAAAGACAGATATTCATCATGCCCTGCGCCTGCTGGTTGGAGTACCATACAAACTGCTTACCTTTCTTGCTGGCGGTCAGCTCCTCGGGGATGAGCATCTCCGTGTGGAACATCTCGCGGATGCTTGCTTGCGCCTTGTCCTGATGATGCGCCTTCAGGTTACTGATAGCCGTATTCAACTCTGCGCGGTTAAGCAAGTTGCGCAGTTGTGGTGCGATCACCGGCATGGCCTTTTGCAGTGCTTCTGTCGTTGGTGCCACGATATGGATCCGCATCTGCGGCTTTGCGTCCACGTTTTGGGCGTATCTGATTTCCGCCTTCCCGTACTTGGGGTTGATATCCACCCGCACGATGTTACGCGCCAGACGGGTAATATCCTCAGTGCGGTTGTTTGTCATCATGGTGACATCAAACGACGGCTCCCTTTGCGGCAATCCTTCCACATCCATGTCGAGGGCGTGGAAAATCATGCTGTCACAGTCGTCTTCCACCACTACCTCATACGGTCGTCCGCCACTCTTAGGGATAAGCGGGTTCCTGCTGTCGCAGGCAACAAGCATAAGTGCGAAAAGAAGCCATAAGTTCTTCATGACCGCTGCTTGTTAGATGACTTCTTCGCTGTGGTCAGCAACCCGCAGGCTGCAAAGATATCTTGTCCTCTGCTGGCACGGATGGTGGTGAACACCCCGTGCTGTGTGAGGTAGTCGCGCAGCACCTCCATCTTTTGCTCGCTGGCTCCTTTCAGCTCTACGCCAGGAATCTGGTGGAAACGGATGAGGTTTACGCGACACTCCAGTCCTTTGAGCAGTTGGATGATAGCCCGCGCATGTTTCTCTGAGTCGTTCACCCCGCCAAACACGATATATTCGAACGATAGGCGGCGTTGATGACTGAAGTCGTAGTTGCGCAGCAACTCTATCACCTCTTGAATACCCATGCCCCTTTCGGCAGGCATCAGTTGCGCCCGTTGCTCGGGCAGGGGAGAGTGGAGACTGATGGCCACATGACAGTCGCTCTCATCGAGGAACCGTTTCAGTTTGTTTTTGATACCGACGCTGCTCACCGTGATGCGTTTCGGACTCCATGCATAACCGTAGTCAGCTGTTAAGATTTCCGTAGCCCGTAGCACATTCTCCAGATTATCCATCGGCTCCCCCTGTCCCATGAACACGATGTTGGTGAGTGTGTCACGTTCCGGTAGGGAGTAGATCTGGTTGAGGATGTCGGCAGCTGAGAGGTTTCCTTCGAACCCCTGCTTGCCGGTCTGACAAAACAGACAGTTCATCTTACAACCAATCTGACAGCTCACGCAGAGTGTAGCCCTGTCACCGTCGGGTATATAGACCGTCTCCACGTATTTGGGTTCATTGGTGTCGCCTACGGGGAAGAGATATTTCTTTGTTCCGTCTTTCGACTCCTGACAGTCGGTGGGAGGCATGCAGCCAATAGTGTACTGCTCCTTCAGCTTTTCGCGGTTCGCCTTCGAGATGTTCGTCATCTCGTCAATGCTGGTCACATGCTGTGCATAGAGCCACTTCGCAATCTGTCCACCCGTAAAGGCAGGCATCCCCAACATCGTCGCCACCTCTTTCAACTCATGGAGCGACAGTCCTAGCAGTACCTTCTCCATTCCTCCTTCCTTGATATCAATTATTATACTCCTGCCAGCTCTTCACCTTGATATCCTCCAGACTCAGGTCGCAGAATGCCTGGATGAACGCCTTAGCCAGACGCGTATTTGTCAGCAGCGGAATATTATGGTCGATGGCACCACGACGGATGCGGTAGCCATTAGTAAGCTCACGCTTCGTGTGGTTCTTCGGCACGTTGATGATCAGTTCGAACTTGTGGTCGGCAATCATGTCCATCACATTGTTCTCACCGTCCTCGTCGGGCCATGATACAGCCGTAGCCTTCACGTTGTTTTCGTTAAAGAACTTGGCTGTGCCGCCAGTGGCATAGATATCGTAGCCGTTCTTGGCCAGCTCGCGTACCGGTTCCAAGAGGTCAACCTTTCCTTTTACGCCACCTGAAGAGATCAGTACGCTCTTCTTGGGAATCCTGTAACCTGTAGCGATGAGGGCGTTGAGCAATGCCTCATGCAGGTCGTCACCCAGACAGCCAACCTCACCGGTTGATGACATATCCACACCCAGTACAGGGTCAGCGTTCTGCAGACGGGCGAATGAGAACTGACTGGCTTTTACACCTATGCGGTCGATATCAAACTCGCTTCTGTCAGGCTTAGAGTAGGGCGCATCGAGCATGATCTTCGTAGCCGTCTCGATGAAGTTGCGCTTCAGGATCTTGGATACGAAGGGGAATGAACGACTGGCGCGGAGGTTACACTCGATGACGCGTACCTGACGGTTCTTGGCCAAGAACTGGATGTTGAACGGACCGCTGATGTTCAACTCCTTCGCAATCTTGCGGGCAATCTTCTTAATCTGTCGGATGGTAGAGAAGTAGATATGCTGAGCGGGGAACACCATGGTAGCATCACCTGAGTGCACACCGGCATATTCCACATGTTCAGAGATAGCATATTCTACCACTTCACCCTTGTCAGCAACTGCGTCGAACTCAATCTCCTTGGTGTCCTGCATGAACTGTGATACCACCACGGGGAACTCCTTCGATACCTCGGTAGCCATATTCAGGAAGCGATGCAGTTCCTCATCGTCATAGCACACGTTCATGGCAGCACCAGAGAGCACGTATGACGGGCGTACCAATACGGGATAGCCCACCTCATCCACGAACTCCTTCACATCCTCGAAGGAAGTCAGTGCACGCCATGCGGGCTGGTCGATGCCTAACTTATCGAGCATGGCCGAGAACTTATCGCGGTTCTCTGCACGGTCGATATTCACCGGTGAGGTACCTAATACGGGAACACCCTGACGGTACAGTTTCATAGCGAGGTTATTCGGAATCTGTCCACCCACGCTGACGATCACGCCGCGGGGCTCTTCGAGGTCAATCACATCGAGCACACGCTCCAATGACAACTCATCGAAGTACAGACGGTCGCACATGTCGTAGTCGGTGGATACCGTCTCGGGGTTGTAGTTGATCATGATCGACTTATAACCTAACTTGCGAGCGGTATTGATGGCATTCACTGAACACCAGTCGAACTCCACAGAAGAGCCGATACGGTAAGCACCTGATCCCAGCACCACCACCGATTTCTCGTTCTTGTAGTAATCGATATCGTGCTTGGCCACATATTTCTCTTTTGCTTGATTGGCACAAGTAAACTCATCCTGGAAAGCAGGGATATGCGTATAGGTGAAATACAGATAGTTAGTCAGCTCCGGGTTCTCACTGGCAACAGTGGGAATGCGCTTCACACTGGGCACGATACCTTTCTGCTTACGGTAGCGGCGCACCTCCAGATTCTCCTTCTCCATGTTGCTCTGCTTGGTCTTCAGTACAAAGCGGGCAATCTGGAAGTCAGAGAAGCCTGCACGCTTCACTTCCAGCAGCAGCTCGTCGGGCATCTCCTCCAGCTTATTGTATTTCTGCAGTTCATGCTTCAGGTCAACGATATGCTTCAGTCGTTTCAGGAACCACACATCAATCTTGGTCAGCTCCTCGATGCGCTCCACGCTGTATCCCTCTTCCAATGCCTGTGCGATAGCAAAGATACGCAGGTCGGTAGGATTCTGCAAGGCATCGTCAAGGTTGTCGAAATGAATATGGTCATTACCCACGAATCCGTGCATGCCCTGACCAATCATACGCAGTCCTTTCTGAATCATCTCCTCAAAGGTACGACCGATAGACATGATCTCGCCCACGGATTTCATAGACGAACCAATCAGACGAGAAACACCAGCAAATTTCGTGAGGTCCCAGCGCGGAATCTTACAGATCATATAGTCAAGACTCGGAGCTACGTAAGCCGATGAGGTGGTACCCATCTCACCAATCTGGTCGAGTGTATAGCCGAGAGCGATCTTCGCAGCAACAAATGCCAGAGGATAACCCGTAGCCTTTGATGCCAGGGCTGATGAACGACTCAGTCGGGCGTTGATCTCGATGATACGGTAGTCGTTGGTCTGGGCATTGAAAGCGAACTGGATGTTACACTCACCTACGATGCCAAGGTGCTTCACGCACTTGATGGTGAGTTCCTGCAGCATCTTCACCTGCTCTTCTGTGAGCGAACAGGTGGGTGCTACCACAATGGATTCTCCTGTATGGATGCCCAGCGGGTCGAAGTTTTCCATAGAGGCAACAGTGAAACAGCGGTCGTTTGCATCGCGGATGCACTCGAACTCAATCTCCTTCCATCCCTTCAGACTCTCTTCCACGAGGATTTGCGGAGCGAAGGTAAAGGCGCTCTCAGCCAGTTCAATGAAGGTAGCCTCGTCAGGACAGATACCTGAGCCCAGTCCTCCAAGAGCGTAAGCCGAACGGATCATGATGGGGAAGCCAATCTCACGGGCAGCCTTCAGGGCATCTTCCATGTTCTCCACAGCATGACTCACTGGCACCTTCAAATCAACCTCACCAAGTTTTTTTACGAAGAGGTCGCGGTCCTCAGTGTTCATGATGGCCTCCACAGAGGTTCCCAGCACCTCCACGCCATATTCCTTGAGAATACCTTTCTGATAAAGTTCTGTACCACAGTTCAAGGCTGTCTGTCCACCAAATGCCAACAGGATGCCGTCGGGGCGTTCCTTCTTGATGATCTCCGTCACGAAATGCGTGTTCACGGGTTGGAAATACACCTTGTCGGCAATACCTTCCGATGTCTGGATGGTAGCGATGTTCGGGTTTACCAATACCGAACGGATTCCTTCTTCACGTAATGCCTTGAGTGCTTGCGAGCCTGAGTAGTCGAACTCGCCTGCCTGTCCGATTTTCAAAGCGCCAGAGCCGAGTACCAGCACTTTATTCAGTTTCTTCTTCATTTTATTGTTTATGGTTGTTTTATGGATATTTTTCTACCTTAACGGAGTACCTTCGCGAAATTTTTCGCAAAGGTACGAAAAATATTCCGAAGGAGATAATTTTTTCCGCAAATTCTTAATGAACGGCATCATAGGCAATGATGACGATGACTGGTAAGTCTGAGTAAAAAACTCTCGAATTATTTGGCTGTTCAGCAGATTTTCGCTACATTTGCGGGGAGAAAGTGAAATAGGTAATCATCATGAGAGAAAAGATAGATGCTTTCCTGTTCGGCAATGAGACGCAAATGGCCTCTACGCTGCAGCAACTCAAGGAAAGCCGTTTCATCCGTAGAGTGCATCTGCTGAGCGGAGAGGTGACAGAGCGACTGATGTCATCAGAGACGCTGGCTGAGATAGAAGAGAAGACTACAGCCGAATATGTTCTACTGTATCTGAAAGCAACGCCCCTAACCATTGGTTATGGGGCTTTGCGGCGTTTACTGAGGGTGGCTTTGGAGACTGAGGCTATGTGGGTGTATGCCGACCGCTATTCCGTGGAGAACGGAAATACGGTGAAACATCCTGTCATTGACTATCAGTCGGGTAGTGTGAGGGATGATTTTGATTTCGGTAGTCTATTGCTTATCCGTGCTAATGGACTGCACGACTATGTGGCGCAGTTGTCTTCACGACCAGTCAACTATCAGTATGCGGCTCTATACGACCTCCGTCTGTTCCTCAGTAGGAAGGGAACGCTCTTCCATCTGAATGAATATTTATATACCGAGGAGGAAAGTGACCTCCGTACAAGTGGCGAAAAGCAGTTCGACTATGTGAATCCGGCCAACCGTGAGGTGCAGGTTGAGATGGAAAAAGCTGTTACAGCACATCTCAAGGAGATTGGTGCTTTGGTGGATCCTGCAGACTATATCGTGCCCGACTTCAACGAACAGCAGTTCGAGGTGGAGGCTTCGGTGATCATCCCCGTCTTTAACCGTGAGAAGACCATTGCTGATGCTGTGAATAGTGCTTTGGAGCAGAAGACCACTTTCCCCTTTAATGTCATCGTGGTGAATAACCACTCGACCGACAAAACGGGAGAGATCCTTCATAACTGTCAGAATAGTCAACTTGTCGTGCTGACCCCAGCACGACACGACTTAGGCATTGGTGGTTGCTGGAATCTGGCTATCAACGATGAGCACTGTGGACGCTTTGCCGTACAACTGGATAGTGATGACCTGTATTCTTCTCCCGATACACTGCAACAGATTGTGCAGGCGTTCTATAAGCAGAAGGCGGCGATGATTGTGGGCAGTTACAGGATGTGCGACTTCGACTTGAACACCTTGCCGCCAGGACTGATCAGTCATGCGGAGTGGACCGACGAGAACGGTATGAACAATGCCTTGCGCATCAACGGGTTGGGAGCGCCCCGTGCATTCTTTACACCCTTGCTGCGCCATATACAGTTCCCTAACACCAGTTATGGAGAGGATTATGCCGCAGGACTGGCCTTTAGCAGACGTTACCGTATCGGAAGGATTTTCAAAGAACTGTACCTCTGTCGTAGATGGGGTGGAAACAGTGATGCTGCCCTGAGTGTAGAGAAGGTCAATGCCAACAACCTATACAAGGACCGCTTGCGCACCATGGAGATCATGGCCCGTCAGCAGATGGCCTCGGGTAAGAGTCTGACTGCTGAGGGAAGTGCACTGACACGTTTCTATAACCGTCAGATAGAAACATGGGAACTGGCACGCCAGAACTATGATCTCCTGCGTAACGTGAAGATAAGGGATTTGGCTATAGGTGACCAGACCTTGCAGGTGCAGTTCAACCCCGCAAGGATTGTCTCTACTGGAGCAAAGATCGATAAGAAAACATTATCGGAGCGACCCTGCTTCCTCTGTGACCAGAACCGACCGCAGGAGCAGATGTCAAGAGACATTGACGGACGCTTCCATTTGTTACTTAACCCGTTCCCGATCCTTCACGTTCATTTCACCATTCCTCTGAAGAAACACCAGCCACAGCGCATCAAGGAGAACTACGGTGAGATTCACCGTCTGCTGGATCAATACCCTGAACTGATGGTGTTTTATAATGGTCCTCAATGTGGCGCCAGTGCCCCGGATCACATGCATTTCCAAGCAGGAACAAGCGGTCAGCTGCCACTACAGAACAGTTGGCAACGGCTTGCCCGCAACTTGACCACCATCTATTCACTCAACGATGATGAGCAGATAGCCTATATCAACGACTATCCCGCACCTGCTTTGGTCATCAAGAGCAGATCAACCAAGGGCGATGAGCAGTTGTTCCGCAAGATCTATGATGCCCTCTCCTCTAGTAAGGAAGAACCCATGATGAACATCGTGTCGTGGCGATTGGGTGATGACTATTTGTCGGTGGTCTTCCTCAGGAAGAAACATCGTCCTGCATGTTATTCAGCCGAAGGTGACGCCCAGCTACTGGTGAGTCCAGGTGCCTTGGATATGTCAGGACTGATCATCACGCCGCGAGAAGAGGATTATGACAAGCTGACGCCTGAGAAGGCTGTATCGATATTACAAGAAGTAAGTATGTCTGATGATGAGGTGCAGCAGGTAATCAGTCGCATCCAATGCAGTGAGCCCCCTACAATATCCAAGACATCATGGAAGGTGGAGCCCACGGTGCAGGTAGGCATTGTCAGTGCCGAGCGCATCCTCTTCTCCCTGAACAAGGCCTATACTGCCAAAGGAGAACAGATCATGGGCGAACAGGTGGTGGAGTTCTCTGAGGGAGGAATCCTGTGGAACGGTAACCAGTACCGTGAACTGAAGTTCATCCCGCAGACGAAAGATGCCTCATTCTCGATGAAGGATGTGACCATTGGCGTGAACTTCCATTGGGAGCGCAAGGAGACGCAGACCTTCATAGGCACCTTACGACTGGTGGTTGAGGAGGGGAAGATCTGCGCCATCAATGAGTTACCGGTAGAGAGTTATCTTACCAGTGTGATCTCCAGCGAGATGAAATCCACCTCGTCATTGGAGTTTCTCAAGGCCCATGCGGTCATCTCCCGCAGCTGGTTGTTGGCACAGATGGAGAAACGACAGAGTCAGTCGTCGGGCGGCAACGGCTTCTTCTCGTTCGTGAAGAAGGATGATGAACTGATACGCTGGTACGACCGTGACGACCATACCATCTTTGATGTGTGTGCCGATGATCATTGTCAGCGCTATCAGGGAATCACCAAAGCAGATAATATCCATGTAGTGGAGGCTGTCAAGGCCACTCGCGGACAGATCCTGATGTATGGCGACGAGATCTGCGACGCTCGTTTCAGCAAATGCTGCGGTGGTGTAACTGAGGAGTTCCAATACTGTTGGGAGGATACGCCGAAGCCATACCTTGTATCTGTAAGAGATGCGGCCTCACCTGATGGTGATCCGTTCTGTCATACACAGGATAAGCATATCTTGAGTCAGGTGCTGAACGACTATGATCAGGAGACTTCCGATTTCTATCGTTGGCAAGTGGAATACTCGCAGGAGCAGTTAAGTGAGCTCATTGAGCGGAAGCTGAAGATGACATTCGGTAAGATTGTCGCCTTGGAACCATTAGAGCGAGGAAAGAGCGGTAGGATCTGGAAGCTCAAGATCGTGGGAACAGAACGTCAGTTCACCATTGGTAAGGAGTTGGAGATCCGTCGTGCTTTGAGTGAGACACATCTCTATAGCAGTGCCTTCGAAGTGGAACCGAAAGATATCTTACAAGGTGTCCCGCAGAAGTTCGTACTGAAAGGTGCTGGATGGGGCCATGGTGTTGGTCTGTGCCAGATTGGTGCTGCTGTGATGGGTGAGAAAGGGTATCGTTATGACGAGATCCTGCTGCACTACTATCAGGGAGCGGAAGTAAAGAGAATCTATTGATTATGAATAAAGAAGAACAAATACAAAAAAGAAGTCCTTGGGCTTGGATTCCTACGCTGTATTTTGCGGAGGGACTGCCTTATGTGGCGGTGATGACCATTGCGGTGATCATGTACAAGAAGATGGGTATCTCCAATACGGATATCGCCCTCTATACAGGATGGCTTTATCTGCCTTGGGTAATCAAACCCTTCTGGAGTCCGTTTGTTGATTTGGTCAAGACGAAGCGTTGGTGGACCGTTACGATGCAGCTGATCATTGCCATCGGCTTTGCCTGCATCGCCTTTGCCACACCCACCTCATCATTCTTCCAGCTCACCCTGGCAGCCTTCTGGCTGGTGGCCTTCACTTCGGCTACCCATGATATTGCTGCTGACGGCTTCTATATGCATGGCCTGAGTGATCATGAGCAGTCGTTGTTTGTTGGCATCCGCAGCACCTTCTACCGTATTGCTACGGTGGCAGGACAGGGATTGTTGGTCATCCTGGCCGGTCATATCGAGACTTCCACGGGGAAAGTGCCGTTCTCATGGGTAGTGGTATTCGCTGTGCTCTCCATCTTTTTCCTATTGGTGGGCATCTATCATGCCTGGATACTTCCGAAACCCGTGAGTGACCATCCTGTGGAGAACGTGACGGCCAAGAATATCGTCAGGGAGTTCTTTATGACGTTCAAGTCGTTCTTCCAGAAAGAACATGCATTGACAGCTATCCTCTTCATGCTGCTTTATCGCTTGCCTGAGGCGCAGTTGGTGAAACTGATCAGTCCGTTCATGCTTGATCCTACAGAGAAAGGTGGACTGGCTTTGACTACAGAGCAGGTGGGATGGGCTTACGGTACGGTGGGCATCATCGGATTGACCATCGGTGGTATCCTTGGTGGTATTGCTGCCTCCCGTGGTGGACTGAAGAAATGGTTGTGGCCCATGGTGTGTGCCATTACCTTGCCCGACCTGGTATATGTCTATCTGAGCTATGTACAACCAGCGAGTCTGTTGGCGGTGAACATCTGTGTGTTCATTGAGCAGTTCGGCTACGGCTTCGGCTTCACGGCCTACATGCTCTACCTGATTTATTTCTCGGAAGGCGAGCACAAGACTTCCCATTACGCTATCTGTACGGGCTTCATGGCCTTGGGTATGATGTTGCCGGGCATGGCTGCAGGTTGGCTGCAGGAACAGTTAGGCTACCGTCATTTCTTTGTCTGGACCATCATCTGCTGTCTGGCCACGTTCATCGTGTGTATGTTCATCAAGATAGATCCGGAGTTTGGGAAGAAGAAAGATTGACCATTGACCATTGACCATTGACCATTTAAAATTTAGATTAAAGATTGAGGAATGAGACGACCATAGAACGAAGTGTGCCGCGCTGGCTGCCTTCTTTGTATTTCGCAAAGGGGTTGTCACAGGTGGCGTTGATGGCGCTTGCTGTCATCCTCTACAAGCAGTTGGGATTGAGCAATGCGGCTATCACGTTCTATGTGGCATGGTTCTATCTGCCGTGGGTCATCAAGCCCCTGTGGAAATCATATGTTCTCAAGACCCATTCCCGTCGTTGGTGGATTCTCTTGTCGCAGTTGCTGTTAGGTGCCGGCTTCGGCGGTGTGGCCTTCACCATCCATGCGCAGTTCTGGCTTCAGGGCACCTTGTTCCTGTTCTGGCTCATTGCTTTTGCCAGTGCCACTCATAACGAGGCGGCGGATAATCTCTATAGACAGAAGGTTAGCAAGACCGTTCATCGGGCAGAGCTGATCCGTCAGTTGTCACAGAAGGTGGCGATGGCATTAGGACAAGGTGTGTTGGTGATGCTGGCAGGAAACATGCAGGTGTTCTACAGGAACAATATCCGCTATTCCTGGAGTCTGGTGTTCTACATTGTGGCCGGACTCTTCCTGTTACTGTTCTTCTACCATCTTTATTTGCAGTCAGACGAGGGTCCGACACCCCGTCAGCAGGTGCATTTCCAAGATATTTGGGACGAGGTGAAGAGCGGGTGGAAGTCGTTTATGCAAAAGCCCTCTATTACCGTTATCCTTCTCTTCCTCTTGCTCTATCGTTTACCAGAGGCGCTGATGGGAAAGATGTCGTTGTTGTTCCTGCTCGACCCCATGCAGAATGGCGGATTGGGCTTAGCTCCACAGGAATACGGTTTGGTGATGGGTACCGTTGGCATCATCGGCTTGTCGTTAGGAGGCGTATTAGGCAGCAAGGCCATCCATCGTGATGGCGCCAATCATTGGAAATGGTGGATGGCATGTGCGATGACGGTTCCTGATCTGTTGTATGTCTTCTTAAGTTATGTGCTGCCCGAGAGTCTTTCGTTGATCAGTCTTTGTGTGTTCATCGAGCAGTTCGGCTACGGCTTCGGCATCGTGTTCTACCTGTATTGTCTTAACGTGTTCAGCAGGCGTTCCACAAGGATTATCCACCGCACCATTGCCAAATCCTTCATGGCTTTGTCGATGATGCTGCCCACCATGATTGCGGGAACCCTCCAGCTGTCATGGGGCTACCGTACGTTCTTTATCGTTGTTGTCGTGTTAAGTGCCATTACCTTCTGGGTCACCTCATTGGTTCGTTTGGATCAAGGTAACAGAAAGTAATGTTTATTCATCCACAAACCGTTTCAGGATATCTTCGTAAGCATCCACACGGCGGTCGCGCAAGAAGGGCCACCAGCGACGTACCAGTTCATTATGTTCCATATCGATTTCCACGATGATGCTCTCTTCCTCGTTGTCAGAAGCGCGATAGATGATCTCACCTTGCGGACCCGCTACGAAGCTGCTGCCCCAGAACTGGATGCCATCCGTCTGCTGTGAGGGATCCTCCTCAAAGCCCACGCGGTTAACGGCAATCACTGGCAGTCCGTTAGCCACTGCATGCCCACGCATCACGGTTGTCCACGCCTCCCGCTGACGTTGCTGTTCCGCCTCATCATCGTTGGCTGCATAGCCAATGGCAGTGGGGTATATCAGGATCTCCGCTCCTTGCAGCGCCATGAGTCGTGCGGCCTCAGGGAACCACTGGTCCCAGCATACCAGCACGCCGAGTTTTCCTACGGATGTCTGGATGGGATGGAAGCCTAAGTCACCAGGCGTGAAATAGAACTTCTCATAATAGGCAGGGTCGTCAGGAATATGCATCTTTCGGTAAGTCCCCGCTATCGAGCCGTCTTTCTCCAGTACCACGGCCGTATTATGATAGAGTCCTGAGGCCCGTTTCTCGAACAAGGAGGTAACAATCACCACGCCCAACTGCTTGGCGAGTTCCCCATAGAACGCTGTTGAAGGACCAGGAATCGTTTCCGCCTGATCGAAGTTCCCTACCTCTTCAGTCTGACAGAAGTACAGTCCGTTATGCAGCTCCTGCAACACGATCAGTTCGGCACCCCGTTTGGCGAGGTCGGTAATCCCCTCAGCCAACCGCTTCATGTTGTCCTTTTTGTCCGCAACGTTATGTTGTTGCAGGAATCCTATTATCAGTTCACGCATATCCTATGTTATTAATTATATCAATTCTTTTTAGAGTGGAAACTGCATTGTACAGCAGTGGATGGAACCATGTTGCCGGATGATCGTTCTGCTGTCGATGGGAATCATCTTTCTGTCGGGAAAAGCCTGTTGGATGATGCGGATGGCCTCCGCATCCTTGTCGGCCTGACCGTAAGTGGGAACCAGTACAGCCCCGTTGATGATGAGGTAGTTCGCATACGTAGCCGGTAACCGCTCCCCATCATCGTAAATCGGGTCGGGTAGGGGCAGTCTGAGCAGACGGTAGGGCTTCCCTTGGCGGGTACGGAAGGTTGCGAGTTGATCCTCCATTGCCTTCAGCTCAACAAATTGCTCATCCCCCTCATCGTCACAACCTATATATATTAAGGTGTCGTTAGGGGCAATGCGCGCTAATGTGTCGATATGTCCGTCAGTGTCATCACCGGTCAGATGACCGTGATCTATCCATACGATTCGCTCCGCATGGAGTCGTCTTTTCAGTTCCTCTTCTATTTGCTCACGAGTAAGCGGCTGGTTACGGTTTGGAGCCAGCAGACAGGATGAGGTGGTGAAGATTGTACCTTTCCCGTCACTCTCAATGCTTCCACCCTCGAGGACGAAGTCGAGACAACTTTCGTAGATGAGAGATGAGAGATGAGAGATGAGAGAAGGAAACAAGCTTTTGTTGATGGCATTGTCTTTCTCAGCCTTGAACTTCTTGCCCCAGCCGTTGAAACAGAAATCCAGCATCACCATCTCTTCTCTTTCATCTCTCATCTCTCCTCTTTCATCTCTCATCTCTCCTTTTTCATCTCTCATCTCTCCTCTTTCATCTCTCATCTTCAACGTAATGAACCCATGATCCCTTGCCCACGTATCATTAGTAGGGCACTGGTGGAACACCACACGACTGATGTCAACATTCCCATCAATGAGTTGTTGGCGTACCAATGAGATATCGGGTGCCACCACCAGCAGCATCTCGTATTGCGTAATGGCACGAGCCATCTCCAGATAGGTATCCGTAATCTCCTTCAGATACGGCTTCCAGTCTGTTCCCTCATGTGGCCACGTCAGCTGAACGCCCCATTGCGGTTCCCATTCCGCAGGAAGTAATGTCTTCATTTCGATGACAAATGTACAAAAAAAATGGGAAAACGCAGATTGTTTTGTGTTTTTTTGTGTAAAGCAGCAGGAAGAATGTAAAAAAGATGTACCTTTGCAAAAGATGAAGAGAGTTGTTTTCACCTTCCTGATGATTCTTGTGGGGTTGACTGCTATGTCGCAGAGCAAGCTCGACAGTATTGCAAGTGTGCTGAAAGATGCGCCCGTGCAGGAGAAAGTGTATCTTCATCTCGACAACACCTGCTATTATAAAGGGGATACCATCTGGTACAAGAGTTATGTGGTGCGGGCTGATGATCTGAGTTATACCGACATGAGTCGTATAGTCTATGTCGAACTGGTTTCGCCCGACGGACTGGTTGTGGAGCGCCAGCGTCTGATTGTTTCGGCGGATGGTCATGGTGACGGTAATTTCGCCTTGAGGGATTCGCTCTATTCCGGCTATTACGAGCTGCGTGCCTACACCAAGTGGATGCTGAACTTCTGTGTTACTGAGCACCCTTATAACCGTAAGGATCGTGAGCAGTTCTACAGTCGCAGGATGGCCCATGATTTCTTCCGTCAGTACGGTACGATATACAGTCGTGTGGTTCCTGTATATGAGCGTCCTGATTCAACTGGCGACTACCTGCAGAAATACATTGTTAGTCGTCCGAAAACCCGCAACGAAAAGGAGTTGAAGGAACAGCTCAAGGTGAACTTCTACCCCGAGGGCGGTAATCTGATTGCCGGTACCCGTTGTAACGTAGCCTTCGAAGCATTGACCGAAGAAGGGGAGTGGGTGGATATTCAAGGAACGGTCGATGTAGGAAAAAGGAGGATACCCATCAGCACCTCGCATCAGGGCCGCGGTGTGTTTACCGTGGATGTGCCTGAGGATGATGGGATGAAGGCGCGCTTTAACTATCACGACAAGGATTATTCTTTCGGTCTGGGGAAAATATTACAGGATGGCTGTGCCCTTCATGTGGAAGTGCAAGACAACGCCATCACTGCACATGTCACGCTCAAAGGAATGGATGATGGTCATGAATACGGATTGGCAGTGCTCTGTCGTGGCATCCTGAAGCATTTCCAGAAACTGAACGGCAGCGGGGTAGTAAGGATAGACACGTCAAACATTCCCACTGGCGTTTGCGATTTGCTGGTCATTGATGAGTACGGACAACCCTTGGCTGACCGCCTGTTCTTTGTCAACCACCACGACTACAACATGCAGCCCATCACGGTTAGCGGGATAGAAGATGAGTACCAGTCGTTTGCCCCCATCACATTGGATTTCCAGGCTCCTGCAGAAGCAAAGCATATCTCCATCAGTGTGCGTGATGGCTCAACGGATGATCCCACCTATGATACTGGGAATATCATGACTGATCTCCTTCTCAGCAGCGACCTTCAGGGCTTCATCGCCTATCCCAACTATTACTTTGAGAAAGATGATGAGGAGCACCGTCAGGCACTCGATCTGCTGATGATGGTGCAAGGATGGCGGCGTTACGACTATCATGACATGACTGCTCCCGTTCCGCCACGTTACCAGCCTGAGCAGACCATGACCGTGGAGGGTGCTGTCTATAAGACCATCCCGTTTGATGATATCCGTGAGTGCGAGGTGGACTATTGGCTGACAGGTATCTTCGGCTATTGCGACCAGGATGAGGAGACTGCTGATTCGATGGGACTGCGCAGTCTGATTGAAGAGGAGGAACTGAAAGAAGCAGCAAGCATCGAAGGAAATTCTCAGGTTGAGGAGGTTAGTGCCCCCGAGCAGTCATCCAACCCCCAGAGTGCTTTCGATCCTTACTTCGGTGATGACAACGGTGCCTTGCGCTATGAGGTGGTGTTGAATGGTGAGTTGGTGCTGGGTCAGGATATCGCCAGTATCAACATGGAAACCACCAACGGCGGTCGTTTTTCATTCAATGTACCGCCGTTCTATGGCGATGGAATCCTGTTCCTCTCGGCCCATAAGAAGGATATCAATGAGAAAAGACACCAGAAATGGGAGTTAGAGGGAATGATCAACGAGGATGAGTGGCCTGATTTCTATGTCAAGCGCGACCTGTTCTATCCTATCTTTGCCCGCAAATACGACTACTACCAGTGTCATCTTCCAGATGAGAAGAACGCCTTTGGCGGCGATGCGGGTCTGCTGGTTGATACTACGCGAATCTCCAAGTTCGATGCGCAGCTGCAGGAAGTGGAGGTGAAGGCACACCGCCGCCATGGTCGTCATTCCATCGACTACTCCAAGCCGGCCTATGTCTATGATACCTACGAGCTGTATAACCTCGCCACCGACTACGGCTTATCGTTCGGTAAGCTGAACTTCCGTCGTTTCCCCGTGCAGGTCAGCATGCTCCTCTTGGGAAACTGCAACAGTTCCCGCACCTTCAATGTTGAGGCACGCATGAGCGACAATCTGCAGGCACCCTATACATTCTACCGTACCTTCGTACCTGATGCCACCATCGAGACAACAGCTTTCCGTACAGGTACTTCCGTCTATAGGAATATCCATCTGAACCGTCAGAAGAATATCCGGTTGTTTACCGACTTCGAGCTGCGCAATGAGGACAAGCCGCAGGAAGTGTCGACTTCCGTGGCTGATGTCACGCTCGACTTCGTCTTGGTGCCTGATGATGCCAAACGCTATACCTATCGCGACCGTCGTATCATCCTTCATGGCATGTATTTCCCTGATGAATTCTATCATCCCGACTATAGTAATGCCCGTTTGCCGCAGGCAGATCATCGTCGTACGCTCTATTGGAATCCCAATGCGAATCTCGATGCTGACGGACACTACAAAGCCACCTTCTACAACAACGGTCACAACACCCGAATCCGCGTCAGCACAGCAGGTGTCTTCCCCCATGATTGATTTGCGTCAAGCGCATTGATGAAGGTCAAAAAAAACGGCATTTCCAACGAGAAATGCCGCTATTTGTTGTGGGGCTCAGGGGATTGTCGTACCTTTGCACTCGCAAACGGAGAGATCCTTTGCGATACAGGATAACAAATAGTAACTGCTAATAGAATAGGTAGTTAGTTAGGTAAAAAGATTGTTGATGTATTTGATGTTTAATTGATTGATGTTATAAAGAACGTTTTCGATAAGCCAGATGAGCAAAGCGAAACTTGTTTCTGCTTTGCCATGGCGAGAAAAGGTCGAATAAAATTCAAAGGAAAAGAAAAATGAAAAAGACAATGCAGAAAATTGTGAACGCTATCAAGAATAGCTGGAAAGAGGCCAACGTGCTGGTGTCGAAGTCAAACGAGTACATCTTGCCATAAGGCTTCGTTTCATTTGAACAGTTAGATTATTCTAAAGATACTATCAAGATCGGATGGAAATTTTTCCATCCGATTTTTTTGTGTTTTCATCCGAAAGTTGTATATTCGCACTCGATATGAAGAAATGCTATTGGATCATCGCATGTGTGGGTATATTGCTCATGGCATGCAAGGGAAACGAGAATCCCAAAGGACTCCCGGAGTCGTTCTATACACAGTCAACCGACACAAATGACGGCGGTAAGGCGAAAGCCAAGAAGGTGAAAACAACCAACAACAACCCGATGGAACAGCCAGCGAAGATGAAAGGCGTTCCTGAGGTTATCCTGAAGCGCACTGGCTATATCGTCAGCTATAACACCCAGACCAAGATTCCCAACTGGGTGGCATGGCACCTCACGGCTGAGCATACAAGCGGTGGGGTGGAGCGTCATAGCGAGGTGTTCCATGAGGATAGTGATGCACCTTCGCCTCGTGTTACTGATGCCGACTACTTCAATTCAGGCTTCGACCGCGGCCATATGTGCCCTGCGGGTGATAACAAATGGGACCGCAAGGCCATGAACGAGACGTTCCTTTTCACGAACGTCTGTCCACAGGTGCATGCTTTGAACGAGGGTGCCTGGAACGATCTTGAAGTTGCTTGCAGACGTTGGGCTCGTAAATACGGGGATATCTATATCGTTTGCGGACCGCTGCTCAGTGATGGACAGCATCGTACCATTGGCCGACAGAAGGTGGTGGTGCCCGAACGCTTCTTCAAGGTCATCCTCTGCTTGCAGGACGGTCCTAAGGCCATTGGCTTCATCTACGAGAACAGCAGTCATAACAGTCGCAGTATGTTCAAGAACGCCACCAACGTTGACGAGATCGAACAACTCACCGGCATTGATTTCTTCCCCAATCTGCGTGATGAAATCGAGAACAGGATAGAGGCAATACGTGGCTATTTCTAACGTATTGCCTTAAATATTTGGAAGTTATCGAAAATAAATTGTTGTAGTTCCCTGATTTAGGTTGACTACCATTCTTCTTAACCCTAGGATTAGTTGACTCGGTTAAACGTAAAAACTTTTTCAAGTTGACTGTCATTGGTTAACCCTGCAATAGGTTGACGGGTGACATCTAACCCTAATTTCTGTTGTCTGGGTGCAAAAGTAAACAATTTCCAGAGATTATGCAAGAGAAACGCCATTTGTCCTCATCTCACCCCTGTTTTGTTGCCTTGCCCTGATGTGCTGCTCCCTGTAGCTTGTCCAGTGCTTCTTCAGCTCTCCCGTACATCCAGCGGCTTCCTTCGGAGTCATCATGTCGATGCTCATGTGCATGCGCTCCTCGTTGTAGAAGCTGACGGCCGCGATAATTGCCGCAATCACCTCTGCAAGTGTCGTGAAGTGCTTGTCCTTGAGCAGCTCGTTCTTCATCGTATTGTTGAGCCGTTCTGCCTGGGCGTTCTCCTTGGGATTCCCGTCCTCTGTCATGCTGATGCCGATGCCGTGTTCCGCCAGCAGCTCCACATAGCGCTTGCTGGCATACTGGACACCGCGGTCTGAGTGATGTATAAGCGCCAGCTGCTCCTTGGGGATGTCCTTGATGCGCTCCAGAGCCATCTGCAGGGCGCGTATCGGGTATTCCGTATCGAGTGTCGGACCTACGCTCCAGCCGACGATCTCCTCCGTATACGCATCCAGCATCATAGACAGGTAGCAGAAGCAATAGCTGCCGTCGCCCGGCCATATGGGTATATAGGTAATATCGCTTACCCACAGCTGGTTGGGGGCTGTCGGGATAAAATCCCTGATGAGGTTCGGATATACGGGAAGCCCGTGTGTGGAATCTGTCGTACGCGGCTTGCGCACACGCTTCCTGACCTTCAGCCCGTACCTGTCCATAAGAGCCCCGAAGCGGTCACGCCCCATGGGCTTGTTACCTGTGAAGTCGCGCTTGTACATCATCCAGAGTTTCTCACCGCCAAGGCCTGGATCCTTCCTGCGGATCTCCCGGACATAGGACAGGGCGAATTCCTCTTGTGCGACTTTACGCATCAGGACATCCTCGTCTCTTTGGAAATAAGCCTGCTTTGATACACCAAGCAGTCTGCACTGGCCCTCTATCGGATATCTCAGGGAATCCAGTGCATGCAGGTTCGTTACTGCCTGGTGCCAGCTTTTTTTCGGATGGGAATCTTGAACTGCTCCTCTGCAACGTTGATAATCTCATTGTAAAGGTCTGCACGCATGGATTCCTCCTTAAGGGCCTTACGAAGACGGGCAACCTCTGCCTTCAGTGACTCAACATCACCGGGGACAGGAGTATCGACGGATTCCAACGCCGCCTTCTTCTTCCTTCTTTCTTCAGCCTGTTTCATACGCTCACTCTTGTAACTCGGGTTTTCGGCTACAAAGGTACGAATCCATTCTGAAATAGTGTGATTTGAAACAGGAATTATTTTCTCAATTCTCTGTCTTCCCATGTGCTTGTCACGATAAAGTGATATCATTTTGTCGTAATAAAGTCTTTGCTTTTCTGTTCGATAATACTTCATTTTGTTGACTTCTATGAGTCAACTTTTTCCAGGGCAAGACATGTTGTAGTTTCCTCAAGACCTACCATTGAAAATAGTTAATTGCTTTATTTAGAGTAACTTAGAGGCAAAAAGGGTGCCAAAAGACCTAACATAAGAGGTAACAAACACCTAACGTAACACCTAACGTAACACCTAACATAAGACCTAACATTTTAGAGGCAAGAAGCAAGAGGCAAGAAGCAAGAATGAGATTCGCCAGAACAAGGTTGTCAGTTTTTCGTCTTACGACTGTTCTAAGTTGACATGTTAGGTGTGATGTTAGGTCTTATGTTACCTCTTTGTTAGGTGTTACGGTAGGTCTTTAGTGTGTCAAAAACGCGTGAAACACCCATATACAGGCACTTTCTTCCGTGAAACAGTTAGGTCTTGGGCAAAAACACAAAATTCTTTCATTTCTCCCCTCCTTATGGAGGGGTCTGGGGTGGCTTTTCCTGCCGTTAAACTCTTTGTTCCCAAGTTGGGAACATTTTATTCCCAACTTGGGAATAAAGAGGAACCAGCCTTCTGAGAAGCAGTTAGAAGCCTTCTAACGACCCGTTGTAAGGCTTCTAACATCCTCCAATCAGCCTTCCAGCTTGAGCGAAAACTTTACAGATATGATAGTAAAATGCCTATTGATAACAGCACTAACAAACCTAGAATGCCACGCCTACACCGAGCATAATCCTATGCTTACCTATGAAATCGTCAAGTTCTTTCTTAAAGGAAAAACGATATTGGTAGGTAAGACGAAAAGCGAAATAGTTATATTTAGCCGTAAAGCCTATTTCCGGATTGAGGGAAAAAGCCGTATTCACCTTGTCTTGATCACCCTTTTCTTTGAGATCACTTGTGGATATTGGCTTTCCGTTTTCATCTGGATATTTATTATCCAAGTACTCTCCATAGTACAGTTTCGTACCAAAACCAGGACCGAAATGAATCCAAACAGGGTCAACAACCTTAATGGTCCAACCAAATCCAATCAGAACCTCTGCAACATCACCGATTTCATGTTCGTTTCGAATGGCATTAAAGATTTCCGGGTTAAGATTGATATGGAAGAAACCGCCAGCTTTATGTTGGTTATATTGTCCCACTTGAAGACCTATCGGTGCACCTTTAATCCATTCATAACTCAAAACAGTGGCATGACTCCTTTTTGATGTCAGGAAACGGTCTATAGTGTTTACCCTATCTGTTGCAACAGGTGACTGATAACACCCTCTGTCGATAATCCTCTGATAGAGCTCTTTTGCCTTTTCGTATTCCTTTTCATTGAAATAGGCTTCAGCTTTTTTGAAGGCGATATTACATTCTGATGAGAATTTCGAGTAACATTCATTATATCTGTCTTTGGCAAAAGAGTCATAAGAGTTTAGTCCGATAATGATATTGTATATCTCGGCTGCTTGGGAATAGTCAAGCAATTGATATGCCTTTTCTGCATCATTTCTAAGGTGCTGCAAGGAGTCTGCTAATGCAAGGTTTACCCGGTTTTCAACGGAATCCACATCAGAACATTCGAAAGCAAGTTTGAATTGATTACTTGCTTCGGGATAATTCATGTTCTTTATTTCTTCAATTCCTTTATTGCGGTGTAAACGATAGCAACCAGCATCTACGATACTATTGGGATCATATATCCTAAATGTCACCAACTGTTTAGGAGAAAGATCCAAGGGAACGTCGAGATTATAATATCCTGGAGCCATGACGACAAGCGTACGACCCCGATAACGGTTTCCTGTAGGGAATTCTATGTAATAAACAGAGTCAGACCCTTCAACGGTTGTATTAAAAGGTTCTGTTGATTTGTCCATAGATGATGAAAAACTGAGTGGAATGTCCCTGTGGCAGCGAATACGAACAGCTGCCTGATCGCCAGAACTGGAAAAAACGTCTTTGGGGTTTGATACATTCTCAATTTGAAGAACACCTTGTGCCATGGCAGAAACAGATATCATGCACACAGCCATAATTGTCTTAAATCTTTTCATATTGGTTTGATATTAATGATTGTTTGGTTATGTTTGATCTATAAGGTTATGCAAAGATAAGTGTTTTATTCCTAAAATGCAAACAATTCTTTGTTTTTTTGTTTGATGCAATGCGGAGGAACACCCTATCCTTCTTTTCTTTTCGTTAAGAAATTCAAAAAAACAGGAGCAGAGGAAGGAGAGTTCAGGAATTCTTCGTACTTTTGCAAAAGAAAATTGAAAAGCGTGAACATAAAGGAAGTGGTATGTGCCCTTGAACGTTTCGCGCCTCTGCCCTTGCAGGAAGGATTCGACAATGCCGGCCTGCAAGTTGGATTGACAGAGACGCAGGAAGTGTCAGGGGCATTGTTGTGTCTCGACGTAACCGAACAGGTGGTGGATGAGGCGGTGGCATTAGGCTGTAACCTCATTGTGAGTCATCACCCCCTGCTGTTCCATGCCCTGAAGAAGATTACGGGCAAGGATGATGTGCAGCGGGCAGTGGTGAAGGCCATCAAGCACGACATCACCGTGGTATCGATGCACACCAATATGGACAATGCCCTCGGCGGTGTGAACTATCGCATTGCCGGGAAGATGGGACTGCAGGACATCAGGTTCTTCGGTCCTGAGAAACAGATAGGTGACATTCAGGGAGCCAGTGGTGTGATTGGAGAACTGTCTGAGCCTATGACGGCTAAAGAATTCCTTTCCATGGTGAAGCAACGCTTCGGCGTGGACTGCATCCAGGCCAACCAGTTGCTGCAACGACCCATCCGCAAGGTGGCTATCTGTGGCGGAGCAGGTGCGTTCCTGCTGAACGATGCCATTGCCGAAGGGGCAGATGCCTTCGTAACAGGCGAGATGCACTACCATGAGTACTTCGGTCATGAGCAGGAGATACAGATTGCCGTGATCGGGCATTACCAGAGTGAACAGTTCACCAGCGAGATCTTCAAGGAGATCATCGAAAGGGAGTGCCCAGGTGTGAAATGCTTCCTCACGCAGATCAATACGAATCCGATAGTGTATGTAATCGAGTAAAAGAATAAATAACAACGGCCCATGCCCCTGTTTGCGGCCTCCCCCTATTGGGGGGATAAGAGGGGGGCTCCATTTATGGCAAAGAAAGATCCAACAGATTTATCAGTAGAAGAGAAACTGAAGACGCTTTACCAGTTGCAGACTACCTTGTCGGCAATTGACGAGAAGAAGGCACTGAGGGGTGAACTGCCCCTTGAGGTGCAGGACCTGGAAGACGAGATCGCTGGTCTGAATACCCGTATGGAGAAGATCAAGAGCGAGATTGCAGACTTCCAGCAGGCTGTCATCCAGAAGAAGGGTGAGATCGAGGACTCAAAGGCAAGCGTGGAACGCTACAAGAGTCAGCTGAACGACGTGAAGAACAACCGCGAATACGACACGCTGAGCAAGGAGATCGAGTTCCAGGAGCTGGAGATTGAGCTCTGCAACAAGAAGATCCGCGAGGCAAACATCAAGGTTGAGGAGCGCGGTAAGGACCTAGAGCAGGCTGAAGAGCTGATCAAGGACCGTCAGATTGCCCTCGAGGAGAAGAAGAGCGAACTTGATGAGATCATGGGCGAGACACGTGCTGAGGAGGAGAAGCTCAAGGAGAGAGCCAAGGAATTGGAACTGAAGATCGAAGAGCGTCTGCTGACCAGCTACAAGCGCATCCGTAAGAATGCCCGCAACGGACTGGGTATCGTGTATGTGCAGCGTGATGCTTGCGGTGGTTGCTTCAACAAGATTCCGCCACAGCGTCAGCTCGACATCAAGATGCACAAGAAGATCATCGTTTGCGAGTACTGCGGACGAATCATGATCGATCCTGAACTGGCTGGCGTGAAATTCGACAAGCCCGTTGACGAGAAGCCCAAGCGCAAGCGCGCCATCCGTCGTAAGAAGGATGAGGATGCTCCCGTTGAGGATTAATGAATGAAAACTTACTAAGAATCTTTTAACTAAAAACATAAACAACTATGAGTCAAACTAACAAACAGAATGGAAGTATCATCGCGATTATCACGATGTTCTTCTTGTATGCCATGATCTCCTTCGTCACGAACCTGGGTGCTCCTATCGGTGTGATCTGGAAGAGTCAGCCTGAAATCGGCGGCTCCAACGTGCTGGGTATCATGGGTAACTTTATGAACTTCTTTGCTTACCTGTTCATGGGTATTCCCGCAGGTAAGATGCTGACGAAGGTAGGTTACAAGAAAACAGCCCTGATTGGTATTGCCGTGGGCTTCTTCGGTGTGCTGATCCAGTACCTGTCTGGTCACTCCAGCGGTATCCCTGGCTTCTGTATCTATCTGCTGGGTGCCTTCATCTCAGGATTCTCTGTATGTATCCTGAACACGGTGGTGAACCCGATGCTTAACCTCTTGGGCGGCGGTGGTAACCGTGGTAACCAGCTGAACATGATTGGTGGTACACTGAACTCATTGGCCGGTACGCTTACCCCGATGCTGGTAGGTGCGCTGATTGGTACCGTGACAGCCAGTACGAAGATGGCCGACGTGAACCTGGTGATGTATATCGCCATGACCGTCTTTGCTGCTGCCTTCATCATCCTGCTGTTCATCCCGATTCAGGATCCTGAAATGGGTAAGGTAACGGCAGATACCGTATTCGAGCACTCTCCGTGGGCCTTCCGCCACTGTCTGTTAGGCGTGATCGCCATCTTCGTATATGTAGGTGTTGAGGTAGGTATCCCTGGTGGACTGAACTTCTTCCTCTCTGACCCTTCTGAGAAAGGTGCCGGATTACTTGAGAATGCTGCCACCATCGGTGGTGCCGTGGCTGCTATGTACTGGCTGCTGATGCTGATTGGTCGTCTCTGCTCAAGCGTGATCGCTGGTAAGGTGTCATCACGTCAGCTGATGCTCACTACAACGACCATTGGCATGATCCTCATCATTGCTGCTATGATCATCCCCAAGACTACAACGGTGAACATGCCGCTGTTTGATATCCTGAAGTTCAAGCTGACATATGCCAATGTGCCTCTGAGCGCTCTGCTGCTCGTGCTCTGCGGTCTGTGTACCTCAGTGATGTGGGCTTCTATCTTCAACCTGGCTACTGAGGGTCTTGGCAAATACACTGCTCAGGCCAGCGGTATCTTCATGATGATGGTGGTTGGCGGTGGTGTGCTGCCTGTTGTGCAGAACTTCTTCGCTGACAAGATTGGCTACATGCCGAGCTACTTCATCTACCTGCTGGGTATGGCCTACATGTTCTACTACGCCCTCCATGGCTGCAAGAACGTGAATAAGGATATACCAGTTTAGAAGCAAGAGGTAAGAAGCAAGAGGTGAGAATTGCCTATGGTTTTTACTTATCTCGCAGGACCAATAATCGGTGGTGTCATTGGCTATATCACCAATGACATCGCCATACGAATGCTTTTCCGGCCACATCGGGCTAAATACCTGTTTGGCCGGAAATTGCCTTTTACACCTGGTATCATTCCCAAGGAGAAGGGGAGGATAGCAGGGGCAGTAGGTGGGGCCATCAGCGAGAACCTGATGAATCAGGAGGTGATGGAGAAGAACCTGCTCTCAGAGGAGATGATCGGGAAGCTGACAGCCACCATCGATAGGTTCTTCTATTCGCAAAGAAACAGTGATGAAACGCTGAGGGCATTCTTAGGCAGGTTCCTGACAGAAGAGGAGATCAACGCCATCTCTACCAATATAGGGGAGGAACTGACAACATTGATTTCCGCTAAACTGGCCGACTCGGTGGTAGGTGACCAGATTGCGCACATGGCCGTGAACCATGTGATGCAGAAGATGCAGCACTTTGGAAGTAATATCGGTGATGCACTCAGCGAGAACGGTATCGGTAAGGGTGGGGGCATCGGTGATATGATCAGCAGGGGCTTCGGACGGATCTTCGGTAATTCGTCGAAGAAGCATGCATCTGACTTTATCAACTCTCTCGCTTCTCCCGTTGAACAGGCATTGGCGAAGAACATCAACGAGATGTTACGCAACAACTCCACAGAGATTGTGGAGAGCATGATCCTGAAGGAACGCGACCGTTTGTTGGATTGCACTATGTCCGAGCTGATGGAAGGAAAGGAGGAGCAGATTGCGCAACTGAAGTCATCCCTTGTATCCCTCTACCAGCATGTCATCACAGAACGTCTTCCCCGCATCCTCCATGCCATCGACATCAGTAAGATGATCGAGACACGTATCAACGAGATGGAGATGGCGGAAGCCGAACACCTCATCTTGGAGGTGATGAACAAGGAACTCAAGGCCATCGTCTGGCTTGGTGCCCTCCTTGGTGCTATCATGGGTACGCTGAATATCGTGATAGGGAAGTTTATTTATTAAGGTATTGAATCGCTTTTTACGACTGATAGGTTGCTTACTCGCGTTCTTGGCGGGTACCTCGGTGGCGCAGAACGTGCTTACCGAGCGGTATAACATGACCTATCTCGACCTCTCCGCTGGCTTACCCCATCATCATGTCAACCAGATCTTTGCTGACAGTCAGGGCTTCGTATGGGTGTCCACCTACGGAGGCGGTGCAGTGCGCTATGACGGTTATTCGTTCACGATGCCGGTGTTGGATCGACAGTCGGGCGGTTCGAGTAATGCTTGTCAGGGCTTTGCCGAGGATGGTTATCAGCGGTTGTGGGTAGCCTTCGACGAAGAGACCGTCGTGGTGGATATGCGGACTATGGGCAGTACGATACCTGCTTATGGAAAAGGGAATATCGGCGACCTGCTGAAACGACCTGCCGTGAAGGTGTACTGCGATACAAAGGGCAGTCTGTGGCACCTCACGCGCGACAGCATCTTCCGTTATACCTTCAAGGAGAACGGTAGCGTGGATCATATCAGCAAATGCAGGTACCGCGGAAACACCCCCGAGGTGAGTCTGGCTGACATCGATCATAACGGAACGGTGTGGATCAATATCGAAAACGGACTGTTCCGCTTAATGGAAGAAAACGGGAAACTGGTGCTCAGGGAAATCGCTCCTGTGATGAAACGCCTGCAAGGCGCATACGTTACTAATTTGCTGAAACGCGGCAGTACCGTATGGATCTCCACCAACAGGGGCTTGTATGCCTACGACTCCTATTCTGGTGCCATGAACGAATATCACCAGACTTCCGATGCCCGCTCTTTATCTCATGACTACGCCACTTGTCTGGCCACTACCCCTGAGGGTCGTCTGTTAGTGGGCACGCTGCGGGGAATGAATATTCTGGATGAGCAGAGCGGCACCTTCAGTCATTGGAATACCGCTACAGAAGGTATCCCCATGCCGAGCGACTTCGTTCACTGTCTGATGATCCGTTACGGTCAGATATGGATAGGTACGGAAACGGCAGGAATCGTCAAGTTATCACCCCGTCCTTTGATGCTGCGTAACTATCTACACGAGGATGGCCGTCCTGGTTCTCTTTCGCATAATCCTGTCAATGCCATGTATGTGGAAGCAGATGGTACGCTATGGGCAGGTACGGTAGAGGGAGGACTGAACCGCAAGGGGATGGGTGATTCCTTCACCCACTGGACTACCCAGAACTCTCCGCTGTCGCATAACTCCGTTTCGGTATTGGAGCCTGATGGTCATGGTAGGTTATGGATCGGCACATGGGGCAGAGGACTGAACTATATCTCCTTGTCAGCGCACGACAAGGTGCATCCCGTCAGCATGCCGTCATCCATGACCACACTCACTTCCTATATAGGCTCTTTGGCATACGATAAATATAACGATGGCTTGTGGATAGGTTCCAACGATGGTATCTTCTTCTATGATTTCCGTACTGGTCAGTTGGAGGATCCCTTCCCTGAGAACCGTAGCGTGAGAGGTTGCGTGGGAGCGCATGTGGATAAGGATGGGTTCCTGTGGATGGGTTGTATTACGGGTGTCTGCATCATCGACCTCCGTTCACCACGTGCTAAAGACGGGACGTTCAAATACAGGAAGCTGAGTAATAAGCTCGACCACCCCGAATCACCAGTGATTGATAAGATCAGCTGTTTCTGTGAAACCAAGGATGGTACGCTCTGGTTAGGATCCAACGGCTACGGTCTGTATCGACGCGTAGTGGATAAGAAGAGTGGGGAAGACCATTTTGAGAACCTGACAACAGATGATGGCTTGGCGAACAATGCCGTGAAAGGTATTGTGGAAGATATGCAGGGACGACTGTGGATTACCACGGATAACGGACTGTCGGTCTATAATCCTCGTACGCGTACCTTTATTAACTATGGGCAACACGACGGACTGATGAGTCAGCAGTTCTATTGGAACTCTGCCACCAAAGGACCGGATGGCACGATCTATTTAGGTAGTCTTGGTGGACTGACCGAGATCAGAGGTGAGAACATCGAAGAGAACAGTCCTGTACACCTTACCTTTACCCGTCTGATGGTGGATAACCAGGTGATCACTGCTGCCAACAGCAGGATCATCGATGCGGATATCTCGTTGGCCAGCATCATCCATCTGCATGAGTCGAACAAGTCGTTCTCCATTGATTTCTCTGCCCTTACCTACGGCAGGGAGGTGCAAGGACATTACAGCTATAGGATGCGGGGCTTCGAGGATGAATGGAACACCTTGAAACCCGGTGAGCACTCCGTGCGTTACACCAGTCTGAAGCCCGGCAGCTATGTCTTTGAGGTGGCTTACACCCCTGAGGCTGACGAAGATGAGCGTCATGTGATCTCCATCCGTGTGGTGGTGGCTCCCTATTTCTGGAAGAGCTGGTGGTTCACCTTGTTGTTGGCTTTGTTGGCCATAGGTGTGGTCATCTGGCTTTATCGCTTACGTTTGGAAGCCTGGCGGAAGCAGGAAGCAGAGAAACTCTTGAAGCCAATCCGCAAGGCTTTGGAGGAGACTGAAGATGCAGGACACCTGCAGTCGCGCATCCAGAACATCCTCGACAACCACGAACGGTTGGAGAAGAGTTATCACCGTAGCGTGGAGGCTGACAAGCAGGAGGTGATCCAGAAGAATGTGCCCTTCATGGAGCGGGCCACGGAGATCATGGAGCAGAACTACATGAACAGCGAGTTCGATATCACGGCCTTTGCCGAAGCGTTGGGTATGAGCAAGAGTCTGGTGTCCAAACGACTGAATGCCGAGACAGGTGTCAGCACGGGACAGTTTATCCGCAACTACCGTCTGAGCATCGCCAAGAAACTGATCATGGAGAACTACGCTGACAGGAATATCACCGAGATAGCCTATGCGGTGGGATTCAACGATCCAAAATATTTCACCCGTTGCTTCTCACGGCAATACGGGAGCAGTCCGAGTACCTATATGCGCGACGAGCATCTTGTAAAGGGAAAAGAGAGCAAATAACACAAAAAGAGCACAATCTGATACTAAAACACTTTTGTCCACCTTTATTATCATTTTATCCACCTTGCGTGTTGGCAATTCCACTACTTTTGTGGCAAATTGACAATACCTAATTAATAACTAAAAAGTCTAATTTAATCAATTTACAATGAGAAAACAAGTATTTTTCTCTGTGATGCTGACATTGGGTGTGATGGGAGGTCTCACGATGTGTCCTACTCCCGTAATGGCATCTGTCACGCAATCACAGACCATCAAGGTCAGCGGCCAGGTCGTTGACCAAGAAGGTGAGCCGCTCATTGGTGCTACTATCAGGTTGAAAGGCTCCGAGAACGGAGTCGTGACCGACCTTGACGGAAACTTCCAATTAGATGCTCCGGCGAATGCTACCCTCGTGGTGAGCTATGTAGGCTTCAAGGATCGTGAGATTGCCGTGAACGGTCGTGCGGTTCTTGGGCAGATTCAACTTGAGTCTGATGCCTTGGTGCTGGATCAGGTGGTGGTAGTGGGTTATGGTACCCAGAAGAAGGCCGACCTGACCGGTTCTGTCTCTATCGTGAATGCTGATGAGCTGAAGCGGACATCCAACTCCAACATCTCCACGATGCTGGAAGGTAAGGTGGCTGGTGTACAGATCACGACAAACGGTGAGCCAGGTGCTGATCCTACCGTACGTATCCGTGGTGTGGGATCCTTCGGAAGCAGTGCTCCTCTTTATGTTATCGATGGTGTGCCTATGGGTACAACCATTCGCGACTTCTCTCCGAATGACATCGAGACCATTCAGGTACTGAAGGATGCTGCCGCAGGTGCCATCTACGGTTCACGTGCTGCAAACGGTGTGGTGATCATCACTACCAAGAATGGTTTGAAGGATCAGCCGCTGAAGGTGGATTATAAAGGTTACGTTGGTATTGACCAGATTCCTGGCGGCGTGTATGACGTGATGAATGCTGATCAGTACAGTAACTACCTCGGACAGGCTTGCGCCAACTCTGGTACTCCTTTGCCCGGCGGTTACAGTCAGACGGCCAACGGCTATAAGTTCCAGGACAACACGAATACCGATTGGTTCAACGAGGTGTTCAAGACCGGTATCCGTCAGAACCACAATGTGAACCTGAGTGGTGGCGGTGCTAACAATACGTATAATATTGGTCTTGACTACTTCAACCAGAAGGGTACCTTAGAGGGTGCAGGACCGAACTACGAGCGCTTCACTGCCCGTGTGAACAACACGATGGACACCAAGTTCATCAAGTTCCGCACCAGTCTGGTATATTCTCACAGCAGTCAGGACGGTATGGGTGTGCCCACCGATGGTAATGGTAACCTATATATACAAGGTATGTATGGCGACGTGGCAAACGTGCTCTTCGGAACACTGCGCATGCAGCCTACCATCAAGGCTTACGATGCTTCCACATGGGTGCTCGATGATAAGGTGGGTTCTGCCAGCAGTTATGGCTACGATGCCTTCGGCTATGGTGTGTATTACGATACCGTTCATGGTGATATCTCAGCTTCCAACCCGTTGCTTATCAACAACATGCTGACACGTAACACCATCGTTGACCGCGTGGTGGGTACTGGCTCGGCAGATGTTGACCTGCTGAAGATGCTGGGCTTGGGCAGCAAGAACCATAAGCTGAACTACAAGTTGAACCTTTCTTACAGTAAGACACACGCTTTCGATAAGACATGGATTCCTGCCTATATCCAGAGCAACCGTGTCTATCTTGACAAGAGTAATGAGAAGCTGACAGAGAACAAGCGTACTTATTCGGATGCTTTGATCGAGAATACGCTGACTTACGACGGCACCCTGGATCTGCACCACATCAATCTGGTGGTTGGTCAGACCTACGAGGAAGAGAACACCCACCTGCTGAATGCCTGGGGTGTGAACTTCTCTGAGCCTTACTTCCTGCAGCTTCAGAATGCAGCATCAAGAGATGCCAGCTCGTATGAGTATAAGCATGCACTGACATCATACATTGCTCGTCTGATCTATGATTATGACGGAAAGTACCTGCTGTCAGCCATTGTACGTCGTGACGGTAGCTCACGCCTGTCTAAGGATATCCGCTGGGGTACCTTCCCCTCTGTATCTGTTGGTTGGCGTTTCGATAGGGAGAAGTTCTTCCCCATCGACCGTAACATCGTGAACATGTTCAAGGTTCGCGCCAGCTATGGTGAGCTCGGTAATGAGAACATCGGTGACTATGCTTATCAGGCTACGATGATGCGTAACAACATGACCTACAGCTTCGGTAACAACCCCGTAACCGGTTCAGCTGTTTCTACCTTCGTCAATACCAGTCTGGCATGGGAGAAGAAGACCACCATCAATGCTGGTATCGACCTCGCTTTGTTCAACAACCGCATCGAGTTCACAGCAGAGTGGTATAAGAATAAGTCAACCGATCTGCTCTATGGCGTTCCCGTTCCTACCAACGCAGGTGTATCCAACACCTCTGTGACGATGAATGCCGCATCGATGGAGAACAGCGGTCTGGAGTTCTCACTGACATACCGCAACAACGACCATGCCCTGAAGCATGAGATCAGCGCCAACCTGAGCACCCTGAAGAACAAGGTTACCTCTCTCGGTTTCGGCAATGACTACGCAACAGGCTCTTACAGTCGTACCTATGTAGGTAAGGAGATTGGTCAGTTCTACGGCTGGGTATATGAAGGTATCGCCCGCACACAGGAGCAGCTGGATGCCCATAATGCCGTAGCATTGCAGTCGGGTGCCAATGTTGGTGACTGCCTCTATAAGGATCTCGACAACGATGGTATCATCACAGATGCCGACCAGACTGTCTTAGGCAGTGGAATGCCGAAAGTGAACTTCGGTCTGAGTGCACATCTGGAGTACAAGAACTTCGACATGAGTCTTTCTACCTATGGTGCATTAGGTTACCATGTATTCGACTTCATGACCTACCAGCTGAATTCTTGCTATGGTTATAGCAATAAGGAAGTGGGCATGCTGGATGCTAACCGCTGGAACGGTGATACCTATGTTTCTGACGTTCCCCGCACCTACGCTGCCAACAGTGCCACACTGGCTTGGAACGATCTGTTCAGCGAGCGTTTTATCCAGAACGCAGCTTACTGGAAGATTGCCAATATCGAGTTGGGCTACAATATCCCTGACAAGGTGTTCAAGGGTGTTGTTTCTGGCGTACGTCTCTATGTGTCTGCACAGAACCTCTACACATTCACTGGCTATAAGGGCTATAATGTGGACTATGCAGCCAATGTGTTTAGCCCAGGCTACAACTACTGTTCATACCCGAGTGCTCGCACGTTCATGGGTGGAATCCTGTTCTCATTCTAATGCATAATTAATAATGCATAATGCATAATAAAATAGAAAGAATTATGAAGACTAATAAATATTATAAGGTAGTAGCAGGAGTATTTTCATCCCTTTTACTTCTCGTCTCCTGCCTCTTCGTCACATCATGCGATGACAAGCTGGAACTGACGAACCCCAACCAGCAGACCACCGCTACCTTCGGTAATACGGCTGAAGATCTGGAGGAATGTGTCATTGCAGCTTATAACCACATCCGTATGGAGGGGTCATACGCTCGTGTGGGCTATACCATCGACCTGACCCGAGGTGATGAGGTATGGAACTCCTCTCAGGTTTGGTATCTGCCTTTCGATGATCTGAACGTACCTGCCACCGACGAGATCTGTATGTGGCCTTGGCGTGAGTGGTACTATACCATCAATGTTTGTAACTTCATCCTGTCACGCACAGATGCAGAAGGTGTTGAGATGACAGAGCAGATGAAGCGCATCAAAGGACAGGCGCTCTTTATCCGCGGTCTGTCGTACTATAACCTCGCTGGTTATTTCCAGACCCCGATAGTGATTACCGACTATAACAGCTATTCCGACCTGAACAGTCTCTATGGTGCCAACAACACCTATGATGAGGTATGGGATCAGGTGGAATCGGATTTCCAGGCAGCCATGTCACTGTTGCCAGCACGTAGCATCGGCGGACAGTGGGCACAGGGTCGTGCCACCAGTGGTGCAGCAGCAGGCTTCTATGCTCGTGCCCTGATGATGCGTCATAAGTACAGTGAGGCCCTGACCGTGTTGAAAGCAATCATCGGCGGTACCTATGGCACTTATAAGCTGATGGATAACTACGGTGACAACTTCCGCGAAGGTGCGAAGTATGAGAACAACGACGAGAGTCTTTTCGAAGTGCAGTTCCTGGACTATGGTTCTCAGGGTACTGACGACGAGTGGACACCTGTGAATACCAGCTCTAATGCTACACAGGGTAATGCCATCGAGAGTAACTTCGGTCCTGGCGACTGTGGTGGATGGGCTGACCTCTCTGCTTCTCCTTGGCTCTACAACCTGTTTAAGGCTGAGCGTACTACCAGTGGCGGTCTTGATCCCCGTCTTTACTGGACCATTGGTACCTATGAGCCCGAATGGGATGGCTTCGAGTATGGTAATGTGTGCTACACACTGCCCATGTCGGGTGATGCTTATGTCGTTACCAACAACAACTACGGCGGTCTGCCCATTGCCAAGTTCACGAACCTGCGCACAGGTATCTACGACAAGGTGGTGACGGGTCTGCACTGCGGTATCAACCTCCGCATGATGCGCTACTCAGATGTACTGCTTCGTGCCGCTGAGTGCGAGAACGAGATCAGCGGTCCTACCCAGCAGGCAATCGACTGGATCAATCAGGTGCGTAACCGTGCCGGCTTGGCCAGTCTGAAACTCGCTGACTTCAACTCCAAGGACAAGCTGTTCGAGCAGATTGCCAACGTGGAGCGTCCGAAGGAGTTCGGCTGTGAGTACGGACGTGGCTTCGACCTGATCCGCTGGGGATTCTTCTACGACAGCGGTCGTCTGGAGCAGATGAAGCAGCATGCCGCTGTAAACTTCTGGACCAAGGCTAACTATGAGGACGGTGTGATCACCTTCACGCCGAAGGATGCTGTTGACTACAGTTCTTGCAGCAAGAGCTCTTTCGACTCCTGGACCAACGGTCATGAGTTCCTTCCCATCTATCAGGGAACACTGAATGACAACCCCAACCTTGTTGGTAACTCGGCAAACTTCAGTACCAGCAATGCGGATTACTTCTCAGGTAAAGGCTGGACAGTACATCCTGTGGTAGGACTTTAAGAATTGACAATTGATAATTGATAATTGACAATTAAAATTAGAAAAGTTATGAAATATCTCAATAAAATAACAACGGTCTTCTGTTCGGCTACCCTCGGTCTGATGGCTCTGACGAGCTGTGAGGGGGGTGACCTGTACGGCATAGGTGCTCCCGACTGGATGTCCTCGAAGATTGACTCTATCGCAGCTGCTAAGGGTCAAGGTGGCGAGGAAGGAATCGAAGGTCTGGAGGAAGACGTATATAATATTGGTAAAGAGGATCTCTCCGCCAGCTTCTGGACGTTAGGTAAGACCTACGTGGTGCCTGCTGGTCAGAAGTGGCAGGCTCAGTTTAACCTCACGGTGAATCCTGACAACAAGTATTACAAGAACTTCTATATTGCCATCAACGAGTTTAACGGTCAGGTGGGCACTGAGTATGGTGTAATCCGTTTCGATAACGACCCGACCAAGAACTCTGAGTGGAATACTACGGGAACGGAAATCGACAGAAGTCTGGTGGGCGGAAACTTCCAGAACTCTTCCGAGGGTGACGATGTGGATCCCAGTGTGCAGAAGATGAACGGTAAGATTACGCTGACGGTGGATCGTGCCAACGGCGGTCTCTATATCGAGATGACCAACGGAACGCTGACCAAGACCTATACGCAGACCAGCTCGTTCCCATCAACAGGTTCTGATATCGACCTCTGCTTCCGTGTAGGTGTGGAGGGATCATTGGTCAGCTTCCTCGGCTCTACCATCGAACCGATTGGTGGCTTCACCTCTGCAGAGGATAAGATGCCGCTGTCGATGACGCTGAACGGTGTGCCCAAGAAGATTCTTCAGGGTACGGAACTGGCTGCTGCCTTTGCCAACACCACTGCTACTGTGCAGTTCGAGACAGGTATCTCCAAGGAAGTGCCGGCATCTGATCTTACCTTCCAGGCCATTCCCGACATGAACTCATTGGGTAAGAAGACCTTGGTGGCTGTGTATAACAAGACCTACAAGGGCGAGAGCTGCAGTCCTGTGATTGCCTACGCATCATTCGAGATAGTTGATAAGATGTACACCTGCGTGGGTGCTACCGACAACTCTACCGCATGGTGGACTGCCTTCTCTCAAGACTTCAAGGTGGCTCCGGGCGAGACCTACGTCAGCACCTTCACCAACTACACCAATGGTGCTGCCAACTGGAATAACTTCCTGGTTGTGCTCCGTAAGGCAGATATGAGTGAGTATGCTGTGCTTCGTGCCGACAACTGGGGCTGGGGCGCTGGCTATGATGCTTGTACAACGAGCGGCGGTCAGGCCGACTGGGCAGCATGGCTCTCTGCTATGGATGGTGCCAAGGTGACCACCTATGTGACGAACAATGGTGACGGTACTGCGGATGTCAAGGCGGTGATGATTGGTAACGACGGTGTGACCTACACGCAGGAGTATAACGGCATCAATACCATTGATCCGAACGACTTCCAGTTCTGCTTCACCATTGAAGGTGGACACATGGAGTTTGATGAAGTACTGGGTGAGGAGGACAATACCACTGGCTGGTGGGCTGCCCACTCTCAGGATATCACCGTTCCCGCAGGTAAGACCTACACCACACGCTTCAAGAACTTCACCAATGGCGCGGCCAACTGGAACAACTTCATCGTGGTGCTCACTCGTGCCGACAACAGCGAATATGCTGTGCTGCGTGCTGATAACTACGGTTGGGGCGACAGCTACGGTACTTGTACCACCAGTGGCGGTCAGGCCGACTGGGGCACATGGCTCTCTGCCATGGATGATGCTTATGTTACCGTATCGGTAACCAACAACGGCTCATCGGCTGATGTGAGGTGTGTCATGGTGGGTAATGATGGTGTCACCTACTATCAGGACTACCTGGGTATCAGTCCTATCGAGGCTGATAACTTCCGCTTCCGCTTCACGGTAGAGGGTGGACATTTGGTGTTTGAATAATTGACAATTGATAATTGATAATTGACAATTAATAGTGAGGAAGTATCTGTATATACTACTGTCTGCACTGGTTCCCATGAGTGTGATGGCCTACACGCTGAAACGTGTCAGCGTGCACGACCCGAGCATCGTGTGGGAGCCAGTGTCCCAGACGTACTACATCTTTGGCTCTCACCGTGCTGCGGCAAAATCAACCGATCTGATGAGTTGGACGATGTTCCAGGCTCCGTGGGCCACTGCCACAAGCAACAATGCCGATCCTAATATCGCCTTCACCAAACCGGCAGTAGCATCTTCTTCTTTCGATGCCATCAAGTGGTCGGCACGTGGTGGAACACAAGGTGGTGCCAAGTATGATGTCTCTGGTAACCAGTGGGCACCCGACGTGATATGGAACAAAGTCATGAACAAATGGTGCATGTACCTGAGCGTCAACGGCGACAACTGGTATTCGAGCATCATCCTGCTCACAGCGGATCATATCGAAGGACCGTATCGGTATCAGGCTCCTGTGGTGATGAGCGGATTCCATACGGGGAATGCCTATAAGGACTCCGACTTGGAGCAGGTCATTGGTACGCAGGCATCACTGCCCGAACGCTATGCTGTGGGCAGCAGGTGGGGTAACCGCTATCCGAACTGCATCGACCCTTGTGTGTTCTATGACGAGGAGGGCAGGTTGTGGATGTCGTACGGCTCCTGGAGCGGTGGTATATGGATGCTGGAACTGGATGAGAATACGGGTCTGCGCGACTACAACGTCAGCTATCCGCTGACAGGCTCGGGCGACGGCATCACCATCGATCCTTACTTCGGTAAGAAGATTGCAGGCGGCTACTACGTGTCGGGCGAGGCCAGCTATATCGAGTATATCGGGGGCTATTACTACCTGTTTGTTACGTACGGCGGACTGGCTGCCGGTGGGGTGGCCAACGACTATAACAACGGTGGCTACCAGATGCGCGTGTTCCGCTCGGAGAATCCCGACGGACCGTATATCGACTCGCGTAACAACAGTGCCGTCTTCGCCTCGTACCTGCTGAACTTCGGTCCTAAGGAGAACGACAACTATCGCGGTGTGAACATCTTCGGTGCCTACACGTCATGGGGTAATCAGACCAAGGGCAACTATGGAGAACGGTCGCAAGGTCATAACTCCATCATTGTCGCCCCCGACGGACGAACCTATCTGGTCTATCACACCCGTTTCCAGAACCGTGGCGAGGAACATCAGGTGCGTGTGCACCAGGTGTTCCAAAGTAAGAACGGCTGGCTGGTGGTGGCTCCGTTTGAATATACAGGCGAACAGGTGAAGAGTGCTGATATAGCCACTACGCAACAGATCGCCACCGATAGGATAGCAGGTAGATACAAACTGCTGATCCATGACTATAAGCTGGATCATACCAGAAAGGCGGCAGCAGAGCCTATAGAGATTGAGTTCAAGGGTGATGGTACGATTGCTGGTGGGGCTTCTGGCACATGGAAGATCGATGATGGTTCCTCCTATCTCACGCTCAAGATCAACAACACCTATTATCATGGGGTGATGGTGGAGCAGACCTTGGAACCCACCGACACGAAGGTGCCCGCCTTCACGGTCATCGCTGCCAATACAGGCACTACCGCATGGGGATACCAGATTGAGGCCACGACTGGAGCCACCCCCAGCCCATCCATAAGGAGGGGAGAAGAGGGTTCTCACCTCTCACCTCT
>JAFZBK010000016.1 GCA_017561825.1 Prevotella sp. | reverse complement strand
CCAGCCTGCTCGTCTGTCAGATGCTCAATGGCAACAAGGCTATCAAGATAAGAATAATACTCTTGATTTCTTTCATAGCCTACGCTTATTTCCCATTCACCAGTCGCTTGATATCGGATGAACGATACATCACACGTCGCCCAATCTTTATTGGTACCAGATAGTTCTTCTTCCCCCATAGCCATAGGGTCGTGTCACTGACGCTAAATTTGTCCTTCACATCTTGCTTGGAAAGAAGGACGTCTTCATCAGACGGGGTATCTTCAGGCAGATCTACAAACCCCATGTAGTCATGGATGGCTTTGGCAATAGCAGAGATTCCCTTACCTGTTAACATGATGGTAATATGATCACCACACTTCTCGATGTTAGAAAGCAGCTGACGTGACAGCAGTGCTTCCTCTTGTGTTGCATCCCATCCCTGGATGGTATTAGCAACTTCCTGATAGTTTTCTTTACTTGTAAACATATAATATAAATTTTAAATTTGTAACTGAGTTAAGGCCTGGCCAGACACAAAAACCCGCAACCAGTTCGTCTGATTGCGAGTGCAAAATTAAAGGTTTGAAATAAAACCTCAAATAATTAATCCGTTTAAAATCAGTCTGTTAAAACGATTGTACCGTTCTGTACCCTATTGGACCATTTTGGACTTCAACAGGCTTCTGTTTCTATTGCTTTTTCTGTATTAGATTTCAAATCATCTAATAATTTGCAGATACGTTCAACCTCAAAGAGTCTTTGTTCTTCTTCTTTATTTAATTGCCCTTTCTGTTCGTGCAACAACAGAGTTGGATTGTTGTGATAGACTTTACTTCCCTTATTTCGAGAGATTAGATGAAAGCCTTCTTCCGTGAATGGCTTTATTGCAATATCAAATGCGTCATAGAACGATAAGAAAGAGATTCCGTTGTCAATCCACTTGTTTCTCTCCAATGCGAACCTGATATTTGCAATTCGATCGCTAGAGTTGTTGCTGAAGATTTCGCTCGCCAAGGACTTAATTACGCTTTCTTTGATGCTATCATCACACTTTAACATATTGAAGAACGTATTTGGATCAATGTCTTTTTCCCTTTCTTTGTTCTTTTCTGTTTTTTGCTCTTTTTGAGGTGGCTCTTCTTGACAGGCTTCTTTCTCTGGATCAAATGGTGTGGGGGCAACAAAATCATCAGGAATAATTGTCCAACCCTTTATTTCATTCATATCCTTGTGATACTTCTGCCAGTCTTCCAATGTCCTGACACCGAGTAGAATGCTTTCGTAAATAATGCGGTTTTTCAATTCTTTCAATAAAACTTCCTTTTTCTTGAACCCTGGCTTGTTATAACTATCAATGATTTGATAGACTAGATTCTCGTAGAAATCGCCATGAATGAGCCATGAGGTAGAGAATAGGATAGCTTCTTCATTGCTCATGAAAAATGCAGAAAGTGAATTAGCTCCAGCAATAAGTGTCTTTACCCCAAAGGTAGAATGGATAAGTTTATGATATTTTTTCACGACTTTCCCATATTCTCCTGCTTTTGAGGACAGGGGATTGACTGGCATATTTTCTATTGCCAGTTGATACATGTGCAATAAGCCGCCAACTTCTAATGTCTTAGCGTTCTCAATCTTGCTATTATAAAAATCCTGATTATTTCTAATCCACTCTTTACGAGTATTTGAATATTCTTCGTTATAAAATGCCATTACTCTTCTATTATTTCCCAAAAACCACCTTTATCTGGGCCAACACGACGAAGGTATTTGCCACGCATAGCCTTAATGTTATTACCTACTGCAGTATAGCTTATGCCTATTACTTCGGCCAAAGTTGACTTAGAAACATATGGATCTTCAATCATAAGGCGTAAAATTGTTATCCTATTTTCTGTTAACCTATCACCCTTTGATTTCGCCCTTTCAAGTAACTTTTCTAGCTTTTCTGTCAACTTGCTCTCACTATCAGACAACTTTTCTGGTAACTTTTTACCTTTTTCTGGTAACTTTTCTGTTCGGCTTACCTCGTTTTCTGTGACGTTTTCTATGACGTTTTCTGTGACCTTAGGTATCGTAATCTTCAAGATGAAGTCATCTGTTCGGAAGGAAGGGGCTTGTGCACCATTGGCTTCCTGCTCTCGACAGATACGATCCATACCCTCGCCAAATTCCTTCACGTAGTGATAGGCTTTCAGGAATGCAGCGATCTTCGGATTGCGCGAGAAGTGAGTATTGCGGATATTGCTTGGCTTCACCTGTCCTGGCAATTTGCCTGGCGATTCAAATACCAGTCGGTCATCGAACATCTTGATCTGAATCTCTGTTCCCTTGATGTTGTGCGCTCTGTGGCAACAGGCATTGACTACCATCTCTTGAATGACGAACTCAGGATAGTCACGACGGGTAACGAATTGTCCGTGCTGTCCCAGGAAGGTATGCTCACGTACCTGGGTCTCGATGAATTCTATCGTTTTCCTGACTTGATTCAGGATGGTTCCCTCAAAGATGACATCCTTGATGACGTTCATCTCTGCGCCAACTTTCTCGTCAACACCTTCGTAACGAATGAAACGGGTACGACTGCGAGGGAAGAACTTCTGAGGATTCTTTCCGAAAAGCAGGATACAGGCAACACTGACATCTTCCTCACCCTTCTTGTTGGTCGTTACAAAGCCATTGTTCTCTCGCAGGTATTCAAGCGGTGATTTCCCGTAACCTACCAATTTGGCATATTCAGCAACGGCATCCATGTCGATGTCATCAATGGTTGCACCATATACTGCCGTATCTTCGTAAGAGCGTTCACCTTTGTCGTACATTAGTTGCATCCGCTCTTCGAATGTCAGTTTACGGCTCTTATCGCCTACTCGGATATAGGCTTCGTCAGCCTGATTTGTGTGAAGGAACTGACTGGCAGGGATATCCATCAGCAAAATACGATTGGGATTGCCTTCATCGTCAGTGCAGTCCATATAGCGACATGCTACCGGAATAGACGGATTGCAAAAGTCAAACGGCACACGAAGCAGCTCATTCAACTTTGCAGTATGCTGATTTACACCTTCAATCTTTCTTGTCTTGTCAGATATACCGATGGCCAACATACCACCATCCGCATTGGCCATCGCTACAATGGGAATTGCCAATGCTTTCGGATCGATCTGTATGCTCTTCAGGTCAAATGTCTGACCTTCCTTTCCGTTTCTAATTTCTTCAATTGTCTTCATTTGGGTGCAAAATTACAAAAATATCTCAAAAGAACTACACCTTATTATATATATTAACGGATTCTCATACCAATAAGTCAACAAGACTCTGGCGCGTATCATCATCTGGAGTCCAATAACGATCAAATGCCTTGCTATCGGACTTGTGACCAGATAACATACCAACCATACTCTTGTCCTTCACTTTTTTGTACATGTTTCCAATGAATGTACGCCTGGCCATGTGACTTGCAACCACTTCGCAGATTGGCACATGTTCCTCTTTACGAGTTGTTGGATTCAAAATGGTCACCATGCGATCAACGCCAGCCCTCTTGAATATCACTTTCAAGTCCTCATTGTAATCTTGCTGGAAATGGAACGGGAAAAGAGACGGCCCTTTGTAATCCTTGTACTTTTCAAGAATGGATATACCTATTTTGTTCAATGGGACACGGATAGTCTTAGGGTCACCATTGATTCCTTTTCCTGCGATATACTCAACGACGTTTCCCGTCACACTCTCCTTAGTCATTTTCCACAGATCGCTAACACGACAACCTATACAAGTATGAAATAGGAACAAATCTCTGTGAAAAGCTAATCTTGGTTCGTCAGATAGGTCGCAACTCATTATCTGGTCTCGTTCCTCTAAAGTAATATAGATCGGGGTACCATAAACAGGCTCGTCAATATGGAACTTTTCAAATGGCTTGTTTTTGGTGAAGTCATTATCATAGCACCATATAAAGAATGTGCGAATCTTGCAAAAATAGTCTATCAAAGTGTTCTCTCCACGAGGCTTAGGTTTTCTTGTCTCTGGAACTTCCTCAAAGATATCTTCATATTTTTCCGTTAACGTATGTTCCTCCTTGAAATAGTTCCATATGCTGTGAAGGGTGTCTGCAGTAACATCATTCAACATCAATGTAAACTCCTTCTGGCCACGTTTTGTCTTTCGGATATATAACTCGTATCGCTTCAGAGCCCGGATGATCACTTTATTGTTCTTCTTGCGGACTTCTGATAAAGGATGCATTTCAAGATAGTACTCATACATTGGGATAACCTCTAAATTCTTGTTCTCTTCCGGTGCTTTATACTTGTCGGGGTTATAGAACTTATCCAAAGTCAGCTCCACCCAATCCTTATCAATCAGTTCTGTTGCCTCCGCGTATTCTTTATTGATAAAGGTCACAATATCATTAGCGGCACCATCAATCTTTGCCTTCTCATCCTTATCAATAACTATACGATCTTTCAGATGGCCCTTAGTATTGTCCCATTGGTTGGGGTTAACCTCCAACTTAGTAGAAACTGTGCAGTCGAGTCTTCTGCCATCTCTAACACGTACATATACTGTTGCCAACGACTCTGTATCGTTGCGCTTAGCCACCTTTTTTATAATCAATGTTGCCTTCATATCTATTGAATTTTAAGATTTCTGGGTACAAAGGTACAACGAATTCTTCACACCACCAAAAATTTTCCCCACATTTTCCCCACCGAATACAAAAGTGAGTGAAATGATTAAAAATGAAAAATTATCTTATAATCACGCAATAATACTGATTATTAATGCGTTATAAAGAAAATGAAAGATAATGGAAGACAACTGAAAAGTATGGAATATGCAGCATTCGACCCCGGCTCTGGGTACAAGGCTTTAAAAGCAAAGTGCTGTAAGACAATATCTTGCAGCACTTTTTGTTTGTCAAGGTGTACTAAAAGTGTACTATATAACATATGGTGTCTTAACCTTAGTTGCTGTGGCACAGTAACATGCAGAAACAACGATATAAAAGATAAGAGCGCCACAGAATTCTCTGCAGCGCTCTTATTATAAAAGGTGTTACGAACTTTCTAATCGCTAAGTTTTGCCTTGATGAACTCGCGGTTCAGGCGGGCGATGTTGGCGATGGTCTCGTTCTTGGGGCATACAGCCTCGCAAGCACGAGTGTTGGTACAGTTACCAAAGCCAGCCTCTTCCATGGCGAGCATCATTGCCTTAGCACGCTTAGCAGCCTCTACACGACCCTGGGGAAGCAGGGCGAGCTGAGATACCTTGCTGGATACGAACAGCATGGCAGAGCCGTTCTTACAAGCAGCCACACAAGCACCACAGCCGATGCAAGAAGCGCAGTCCATTGCCTCGTCAGCATCTTCCTTCGGAATCAGGATTGCATTAGCATCCTGAGCCTGTCCTGTACGGATTGTGGTATAACCACCAGCCTGGATAATCTTATCAAAGGCGTTGCGGTCAACCATACAGTCCTTGATTACAGGGAAGGCAGCAGAGCGCCAAGGCTCAACGGTGATCACGTCACCATCGTTGAAGCGGCGCATATAAAGCTGACAGGTGGTGGCACCACGCTCAGTGAGTCCATGAGGCGTACCGTTGATATACAGTGAGCACATACCGCAGATACCCTCGCGGCAATCGTGGTCGAACACGAATGGCTCCTTGCCTTCGTTGATGAGATTCTCGTTAAGAATATCGAGCATCTCCAGGAATGAAGTATCATCAGGGATATCCTTCATCTCGTAAGAGTCGAAGTGTCCCTGGTCTTTTGGCCCGTTCTGGCGCCAAAATTTGATTGTAAAGCTTATACTTTTAGCCATAATTCTTTTCTATTTTAGGCGGAGGTTGCTGAGAACCAGCAACATACCGGACCAGTTACTTAATTCTTATAATTACGTGTTTGTACCTTGATAGCCTCGTACTCCAGCGGCTCCTTGATAAGCTCAGGCTCATTGCCCTTGCCCTGGTACTCCCAGCAGCCTACATAGAAGTAGTTCTCATCGTCGCGCTTAGCCTCACCTTCCTCGGTCTGGTACTCCTCACGGAAGTGACCACCGCAGGATTCATTACGAGAGAGAGCATCGAAAGCAACGAGCTGACCCATGGTGAAGAAGTCACGCAGGTGGATAGCCTTGTCGAGCTCGATGTTCAGACCTTCCTTAGATCCAGGAACGAAGAGGTTGGAGTCGAACTCCTTCTCCAGTTCATGCATCTTCTTCAGACCTTCCTTCAAGCCCTCAGCGGTACGACCCATACCTACATACTCCCACATGATATGACCCAGTTCCTTGTGGATAGAGTCAACAGAACGCTTACCCTTGATGTTCATCAGACGGTCGATCTCGGCATTGACAGCCTTCTCAGCCTCTTCGAACTCAGGCAGATCGGTAGAAACCTTGCCCCAGATGCTCTGATCGGCGAGGTAGTTCTGGATCGTATAAGGCAATACGAAGTAACCATCGGCCAGACCCTGCATCAGCGCAGAAGCACCTAAGCGGTTAGCACCGTGATCAGAGAAGTTACACTCACCGATAGCGAACAGACCAGGAATAGAGGTCTGCAGCTCGTAGTCAACCCAAATACCACCCATCGTGTAGTGGATAGCGGGATAAATCATCATCGGCTTGTAGTACTTCACACCATTGATCTCGTTGGCTACATCGCCAGGGAATACGTCAGTAATCTCCTCATACATCTCGAAGAGGTTGCCATAACGCTGCATGATGACATCAAGACCCAGACGGTTGATAGACTCAGAGAAGTCGAGGAACACTGCCAGACCGGTGTTGTTCACGCCGAAGCCCTTGTCGCAACGCTCCTTAGCGGCACGAGAGGCCACGTCACGGGGAACGAGGTTACCGAAGGCGGGATAGCGGCGCTCCAGATAGTAGTCGCGATCTTCCTCAGGAATCTCCCAACCCTGCTTCGTTCCAGCCTGCAGAGCCTTGGCATCTTCGATCTTCTTCGGTACCCAGATACGACCGTCGTTACGCAGTGACTCAGACATCAGCGTCAGCTTAGACTGCTTGTCGCCATGAACGGGGATACAGGTGGGGTGAATCTGAACATAAGAAGGATTAGCCATATAGGCACCCTTTCGATAGCACTGGATAGCAGCAGTACAGTTACAACCCATAGCGTTGGTGCTCAAGAAATAAGCATTTCCGTAACCACCAGTAGCAATCACCACAGCATTGGCGCTGAAACGCTCCAGCTTACCAGTCACTAGGTTCTTGGCGATGATACCACGAGCGCGACCATCAACGATGACCACGTCTTCCATCTCATAACGAGTGTAGAGCTTTACCTTACCGGCCTTTACCTGACAGCTCAGAGAACTGTAGGCACCGAGCAGAAGCTGCTGACCCGTCTGACCCTTGGCGTAGAACGTACGACTTACCTGTGCACCACCGAAAGAACGGTTAGCCAGCATACCGCCATACTCACGAGCAAAGGGAACACCCTGAGCTACGCACTGGTCGATAATATTGTTAGAAACCTCAGCCAGACGATACACGTTGGCCTCACGAGCACGGTAGTCACCACCCTTTACGGTATCATAGAACAGACGATAAACAGAGTCACCATCGTTCTGATAGCACTTGGCGGCATTGATACCACCCTGAGCGGCGATAGAGTGAGCACGACGGGGAGAATCCTGAATACACAGGTTAATGACATTGAAGCCCATCTCACCAAGAGAAGCAGCTGCAGAAGCACCAGCCAAGCCAGTACCCACAACGATGACATCCAGCTTCAGCTTGTTCTTCGGGTTTACCAGACGCTGATGAGCCTTATATTCCTTCCATTTCTCAGGTACTGGACCTGCGGGAATCTTTGAATCAATTACTTTAGCCATAATCTTTCAAATGATAAAATGAAACATTAAACATTAAATTTAGCAACAGCCCTCAGCAGGAACGCAACAAGCACCATCACAACAGAAGGGAGCCCAGCCGAAATAGAAAGCCAGCACTACTACCAAGAAGCAGAGCAGGAGCAGGGTAACGTAGATGTTACCGATGCATTTCCAGCGCTTGAACCAAATCTTACCGCTCCATCCGAATGTCTGCATAGCAGACCAGAAGCCGTGAGTGAGATGGAACCAGATAGCAACGAGCCAGATGATGTAGAGCACCACGAATACTGGATTAGAGAATGTCTCCTTGATCCATCCGAAGCCGTCAGTAGGACTGATGGCGGGCATAACACCTGTGAGCTCTGCAAACATCATGTTGTACCAGAAGTTCCAAAGATGAAGCAGCAGGCCAAGCAAAATAATGATACCCAGCACGAGCATGTTCTTTGACGACCACTCCACAGTTCCTGAATTCACCTTCGTTGCCACTTCGTAGCGGTTATTACCGCGGGCCTTGCGGTTCTGTATGGTCAGCCAGAACGCATAAACGATGTGAATCACTGCCAGGGCAGCCAAGCCAAGGGTAGCCACAACGGCATACCAGTTGGCACCCAGGAATTCGCAAATCATGTTGTAGCCTTTCGCCGAGAATAGCGCCACCACGTTCATACAACCATGAAAGGTCAGGAACAGGATCAGCGCAACACCCGTGACGGACATTACAACTTTCCTACCAATTGATGAATTGATTAACCACATAAATGATTGATTTTAAATTATTTAATTGTTAGACTTTCGTTTCTGAAGTCTTTGTTGAGTTGGCAAGAATCAACACCAGATGGTTGACTCTTCCACATCTGTTCCATGATAAACCATACCTTTTAATAGGTATAATTCTTTCCTATCAGTCTGCAAATATAACATATTTTAATGAGAGTACAAAGTATTTTTCATAAAAAACGCTTTTTGGTCAGCAAAAAAACCTTTTTACTTCTTCCCGTTATTTGCAAAAGTTTTTGTATTTTTGCATCGCATATTCACAAGATTTGATATGATTCTAAAGTATGATGTCATCGTCATTGGTGGAGGACATGCGGGTTGTGAGGCTGCATGTGCCAGTGCGAACATGGGTGCCAGAACACTGTTGGTGACCATGGACATGAACAAGATAGCACAAATGTCGTGCAATCCCGCTGTTGGCGGTATTGCCAAAGGACAGATTGTGCGAGAGATTGATGCGCTGGGCGGTAGGATGGGTATCGTTACTGACCAGACAGCCATCCAATTCCGTATGCTTAACCGTTCCAAAGGTCCTGCTATGTGGAGTCCAAGGGCACAATGCGACCGTGAGAAATACATCTGGGCATGGCGCCACCAACTGGATATCACCGACGGATTGGACATCTGGCAAGACCAGGCTGATGAATTATTGGTAGAGAACGGGGAGGTTGTTGGTGTGAAGACCATCTGGGGCGCAGAAATTCGTGCCAAGGCTGTGGTAATTACCGCTGGCACATTCCTCAACGGACTGCTTCATATCGGACGGAAAATGATTCCTGGCGGAAGGATTGCGGAACCAGCAGTGACTCGTTTTTCAGAGAGCATTACCCGTCATGGCATCACTTCAGAACGAATGAAGACCGGTACGCCTGTTCGCATCGACCGTCGCAGCGTGCATTTCGAAGATGCAGAAATTCAACCAGGAGAGGAATCGCATACAGGTTTCTCTTATCTGAATATTCCACATACCAGCAAACAACTTCCTTGTTGGACCTTCAATACCAATGCCGAAGTGCATGAGATTCTGCGTTCAGGACTCGAGGACTCTCCTTTATATAACGGACAGATCCAAAGTATCGGTCCTCGTTACTGTCCTTCCATCGAAACCAAGCTCATGACCTTCCCCGACAGGGATTCTCATCCGCTATTCCTGGAGCCGGAAGGCGAGAACACCAACGAGATGTATCTCAACGGATTCTCGTCGAGTATGCCTATGGATGTGCAGATCGAAGCTTTGAAAAAGATCCCTGCACTACGTGACATAAAGGCTTACCGTCCTGGCTACGCTATAGAATATGATTTCTTCGACCCCACCCAACTGAACCATTCGTTGGAATCGAAAGTAGTGAAAGGTCTGTTCTTTGCTGGTCAAGTGAACGGTACTACGGGCTATGAAGAGGCAGCAGGACAAGGTTTGGTGGCTGGTGTTAACGCGGCTATCTATGCAGGACAAGACAAGCAGAGTCCTTCCGCAACTGAACCGTTCGTGATGCACCGCGATGAGAGCTATATCGGTGTATTGATCGATGATCTGGTTACCAAGGGGGTGGATGAGCCTTATCGGATGTTTACCTCTCGGGCCGAATACCGCATCCTGTTACGACAAGATGATGCTGATGCCCGTTTGACGGAAAAAGCATACGCTTTAGGCGTGGCTAAACGCGACAGGTACGACTGGTGGATGGAGAAGAAAGAAGCGATTGAAAAGATTATCAACTTCTGTCAGCAAGCACCCGTCAAGCCCAAACTCATCAACAGTGAATTGGAAGCATTAGGTACTACCCCACTCCGTGCTGGCTGCAAAGCCATCGATCTCATTAGTCGTCCACAGATTACTTTGCCAATCCTCGCTGAACTCATCCCTGATCTCAACACAGTGTTTGATGAACTACCCAACAGGAAAGAGGAGATTATCGAGGCCGCAGAGGTAAAAATGAAATACGCTGGCTATATCGAACGCGAACGAGTAATTGCCGACAAGATGCACAGACTGGAGAACATCAAGATCAAAGGTCGGTTTGATTACGATTCTTTGCAGTCGCTTTCTACGGAATGCCGACAGAAACTCAACCGCATTAATCCCGAGACATTGGCACAGGCAAGTAGGATTCCTGGGGTTTCACCCAGTGATATCAATGTGTTATTGGTGCTGTTAGGGAGATAATGTTTCACGTGAAACAAGTTAAACTACAAATATCATTCGTATGAACAACAAGATTCTATTACAAAACCTAAGATGTATTAAGGACTTCCCCGTAAAGGGCATTAACTTCAGGGATGTAACAACGTTATTCAAGAGTCATGAGTGCTTAGAGATTATGCTCGATGAACTCTACGAAATCTACAAGGACAAAGGCATTACCAAGATCGTTGGAATCGAGAGTAGAGGCTTTGTGATGGCTTCTGCTTTAGCTGTTAAGTTAGGTGCTGGTGTCGTTCTGTGCAGGAAACCTGGCAAACTGCCCGCTGAAACCGTACAGGAAAGCTATAGCAAAGAGTACGGAACCGACACGATTGAGATTCATAAAGATGCCATTAATGAAGATGATGTAGTTCTGCTCCATGATGATCTGCTGGCAACCGGTGGAACCATGAAGGCTGCATACAACCTTGTGAAGAAATTCAACCCCAAGAACATCTACGTCAACTTCATCATAGAGATTACAGATGAAGGTCTCCATGGCCGTGACATCTTCGACAAGGACACAGAGATTACTACCTTGATCACAGAATAGGAGGCTTGTTTAGATACTGATGAGATTCGTGACACATGACAAAACTTGTTTGTTTCACGTGAAACATCTCTGTCTTAACTGCTATAATGATAGGGGTTTGCAAGGATGACCAAGGAAGAAAACGAAAAGAGGTTAGAGAAACTCCATGGGATTGTTGGCAGTTTACCCGAGAAACCGGGCAGCTATCAGTTCTATGATGTGGATGGTGTAATCATTTATGTAGGTAAAGCCAAGAACCTCAAAAGTCGTGTTTCTTCCTATTTTCATAAGGAGGTGGATCGTTTCAAGACAAAAGTACTGGTCAGCAAGATTCATGATATCACCTACACGGTAGTCAACACCGAAGAAGATGCCTTACTACTTGAGAACAACTTGATCAAGAAATACAAGCCCAAGTACAACATCTTATTGAAGGACGGTAAGACCTATCCAAGCATCTGCATTACGAAAGAATGCTTCCCAAGAATCTTCAAGACCCGCACTATCAACAAGAAAACAGGTACCTATTACGGTCCTTATAGTCATTTGGGTAGCATGTATGCCGTATTAGACCTCATCAACAAGCTCTACAAACCCAGAAGGTGCCGATTGCCGCTCACGAAAGAAGGAATTACGGAAGGCCGTTTCAAGCCTTGTCTGGAATACCATATTCATAATTGCGATGCGCCATGCATTGGGAAACAGTCATATGATGATTACCAAAACAACATCGCCCAAGCACAGGAAATCCTGAAAGGACGTACAAGAGCGGTGCAAAAAGTCCTCTATCAAGAAATGCAGAGAGCTGCAGAGGAACTGCGTTTCGAAGAAGCCGAAGTACTGAAAAACCGCTATCTGGCGTTGGAAAACTATGCCGGAAAGAGCGAAGTAGTGAGTCATACCATTGATGACGTAGATGTATTCTCCATCACTGACGACGAAAAGATGGCTTACATTAACTATATGCACGTCACCAATGGCAGTATCAACGCTGCTTTTACCTATGAATTCAAGAAGAAACTGAACGAATCAGAAGAGGAAATTCTGAGTTTAGGTATTGTGCAGATCCGTGAGCAGGTGAAGAGTAAATCCAAGGAAATCATCGTTCCTTTTCCGCTGGAAACAGGTATTAAAGATGCGACACTAACCATTCCACAAAGAGGAGACAAGAAAACCTTGCTCGATCTCTCCATCATGAACGGTAAGCAGTACCGTTTTGACCGTCTGAAACAGGCCGAGAAACTGAATCCTGAACAGAAACATACGCGGTTGATGAAGGAACTGCAAAACGCCTTGAAACTGCCCAAACTGCCTTATCAGATAGAGTGTTTCGACAATTCCAATATATCGGGCACTGATGCCGTGGCGGGATGCGTGGTGTTCAAAGGGATGAAACCGTCGAAAAACGACTACCGAAAGTATAATATCAAGACGGTTGAAGGTCCTGACGACTATGCTTCCATGCAAGAGGTAGTACGTAGAAGATACAGCAGAATGATAGAAGAAGGAACTCCCCTACCCGATCTTATTATCACAGATGGCGGAAAAGGTCAGATGGAAGTGGTTAGAAAGGTGGTGGAAGATGAGTTACATTTAAGTATTCCCATTGCAGGACTGGCCAAGGATAACCGTCATCGCACCAACGAACTGCTTTATGGGTTCCCACCTGTGGTTATCGGATTGAAAACGGATTCAGAACTGTTCCATTTCCTCACCAAACTACAGGATGAAGTACACCGTTATGCTATCACATTCCATCGTGACAAGCGTTCTAAGCGCGCCTTACACTCTGAGTTGGATGAGATCAAAGGAATCGGGGAAAAGACGAAAGAGGCGCTTCTAAAGCACTTCAAGACGGTAAAAAACATCCGTGAAGCAGAACAATCCTCACTTTCAGAAATCATCGGGAGTGCAAAGGCAGCATTAATATTCAGTCATTTCAATCCCTGATACCTTCTTCTCCTTAACTATTTTATTTGGAAGTAACGGGAAAAATGCTTATCTTTGCAAAATGAGAGCAGTAATACAACGAGTAAGTCACGCAAGTGTTACCATAGAGGGTACGGTGAAATCATCCATTCAAGGAGGATTCCTCATCCTGTTAGGTATCTGCGATGAAGATACGATGGAGGATGTGGAATGGCTGGTGAAGAAGATTGCGAATTTGCGCGTGTTTGGCGACGAGAATGACGTAATGAACCGCTCAATACTCGATGTACAAGGAGAAGCCCTTGTAGTAAGTCAGTTCACACTCTATGCCAGCTACAAAAAGGGGAACCGTCCTTCGTGGTTCAGAGCAGGCTCTCATGAGCACTCTATCCCACTCTACGAAGCCTTCTGCGAACAGCTCTCAGAAGCTATTGGCAAACCCGTTGGAACAGGGGAATTCGGCGCAGACATGAAGGTTGAACTGTTGAACGACGGTCCTGTAACCATCTGTATGGATACGAAGAATAAAGAGTAAAGCCTACCCCCTACCCCTCCCAAAAGGAGGGGAGTAATAAAGTAAGAGAAACTATGACGATCAAAGAAGCACAAGAGGCGGTTGACCGCTGGATTCATGAATACGGCGTTCGCTATTTCTCAGAGTTGACCAACATGGCGGTTCTGACAGAGGAGGTTGGTGAGCTGGCTCGTGTGATGGCACGCAAATACGGTGATCAGAGTTTCAAGCCAGGTGAGAAAGAGAACCTTGGCGAGGAGATGGCTGATGTGCTCTGGGTGCTCGTTTGTTTGGCAAACCAAACAGGAGTTGATCTGACAGAAGAGTTCGAGAAATCCATCCAGAAGAAGACCTTCCGCGACAAGACGCGCCACTTGGAGAATCCTAAGTTAAAGGCGTGATATACAGATAATTACATTACTAACTAAATAATAATGATTATGGCAGACCATCAGCACGAGCATCATTTCGAGATGCCACAGAAGAGCAAGTACGAAGAGGCTCTGAGTAAGTATAACCTCGACATCAGTGATGAAGAGGTGAAAGCAGCCGTGAAGAAGATCATTGCTGAAAAAGTACCTGAAAACGACACGATGGAAGTAAAGAAATTTCTCTTTGGAAGTATTGAGCTGACATCGTTAAAGACCACCGATTCTGATGAAAGCATCATGGCTTTCACGGAAAGAGTGAACCAGTTTGATGAGCAATATGCCGACCTGCCCCACGTGGCAACCATCTGCGTCTATCCCTGCTTTGCCAAGACAGTGGCAGAGACACTGGAAGTAGATGGCGTTGAAATCGCCTGTGTGTCAGGAAGTTTCCCATCTTCACAAGCATTAATTGAGGTAAAAGTAGCTGAAACCATGCTGGCTGTAAAGGACGGTGCCACTGAAATTGATATCGTAATGCCAGTAGGTAAGTTCCTCAGTGGTGATTATGAGTCGCTTTGCGACGATATCAGCGAGCTGAAACAAGCCTGTGGTGACGCAGCTATGAAGGTGATTCTAGAGACTGGTTGTCTGGTTACAGCAGCAAATATCAAGAAAGCATCCATCCTTTCGATGTATGCAGGAGCCGATTACATCAAGACCAGTACGGGTAAGGAGAAGATTTCAGCCACCCCAGAGGCCGCTTATGTGATGTGCCAGGCCATGAAGGAATACTATGATGAAACGGGTATTCAGATTGGTTTCAAGCCTGCTGGCGGCATCAATAGCGTGATGGATGCGATGATCTACTACACCATCGTAAAAGAAGTGCTGGGTGAGAAATGGCTCACCAACAAATGGTTCCGCCTGGGTACATCCAGACTTGCCAACCTTTTGCTTTCAGAGATTGAGGGAACAGAAGTGAAGTTCTTCTAAAACGAGAGTACGAAAAAAAGTGGGAACAGGTTTCTCGAACTTTCAGGAAACTTAGTTCTTACGCTGAATGACATATTCGAGATAGGCCGTAAAGGCGTCTTGCAACTCCGGCTTGACGCTTTTACGGATAAACTCAAGACCTTCAGCAGCCAGTTCATCCATCTTCTTCTCTGCATAATCAATGCCGCCATGTTCTTTAGTGAAGGTCACTAAAGTGGCAATTTCATCGGAGGTTACGGTTCCATTCTTCACCTTCTTGGCCAATGATTGCATGTTAGCATCATCGGTGTGGTTCAGCGCATAAAGAACAGGTAGCGTCAGCTTACCTTCAGCCAAATCGTTTCCTGTTGGCTTACCAATCTCTTTGGAGTCGTAATAATCAAAGATATCATCGCGGATCTGGAAGATGGTACCGATAATCTTGCCAAACCGTCTAACCTCTTGGATATCATCCATAGTCATACCAGCAGAAAGTGCACCGATGATACAGCATGACTCGAACAAAGCACCGGTCTTTTTCTCAATCACTTGGAAGTATTTCTCTTCAGAAAGACCGTTTTCATCGGTGTTTGTAAGCTGCAGGATCTCACCATTAGCCAAGGCCCTACCCAACTCAGCAATCTGACGGAAGATGGCTTCCTGATGGGTCATACTGACATGGAAAAGTGCGGTAGAAAGCACATAATCACCAACAAGCACAGCCACCTTATTATCATAACAGGCGTTTACTGATTGTTGACCGCGTCTTTCCTTGGCTTCATCCACCACATCATCATGTACCAGACTGGCAGTGTGAAGCAATTCCAGTCCTACGGCCGAATGAAGCGTTGCCTCATTCACACCTCCGAAGTTCTTGGCCATCAGCAAAAGAAGTATGGGACGCATGCGCTTCCCTCCCCTATTCCGAATATGTGACAGCGCCTGACCCAGTAAGCCGTCAGGGTGTGTCAGTGCTTGATTGAACATCTCAATGAAGTTGTTCAAATCCTTCTGAATAGGTGCTGTAATGACCAATTGATTATCCATGTCACAGAAATTTCATGCAAAATTAAGGAATTTCTTCGGATTAATGAAAAAGAATTTGTAATTTTGAGCAGAAAATTAGATTATTTATGGATAAATTGTTTCTTTTAGACGCTTACGCACTCATTTATCGTGCCTATTATGCATTCATAAAGAACCCGCGCATCAATTCCAAAGGACTGAACACATCGGCCATCATGGGATTCTGTAACACGCTTCATGAAGTACTGGAAAAAGAGAAGCCAACGCATCTGGGAGTGGCTTTCGACCCTCATGGTCCTACCTTCCGGACAGAGGCCTTCCCGGCATACAAGGCGCAGCGTGAAGAAACACCCGAGGATATTCGTGCTTCCGTTCCTATTATCAAGGAGATACTTGATGCCATGCGGATACCTGTGCTTCAGGTAGATGGCTTCGAGGCGGATGATGTTATCGGCACATTAGCCATCAAGAGCGGTGAAACCGGTGTTTCTACCTATATGCTCACACCTGATAAGGATTATGGACAGCTGGTGAAGAAAAATGTCTTCATCTACCGTCCCCGTCATGGCGGAGGTTATGAAACGCTCGATGAAATGGGTGTTTGTAATAAGTATGGTATCCCTACCCCACAACATGTCATTGATTTGCTGGCACTCATGGGTGACTCAGCCGATAACTTCCCTGGTTGTCCTGGCGTTGGAGAGAAAACTGCAGTGAAACTCATCAATGAGTTTGGAACAGTAGAGAACCTGCTGAACAACACCGAGCAGATCAAAGGGAAGCTGCGCGAGAAGATCGAAGCGGCAGTGGAAGACATCAAGATGTCGAAGTTCCTCGCAACCATCCGAACCGATGTTCCCATTGAACTAAACTTGGATGAACTGAAGGTGATGGAACCAGACGAGAAGTCATTGCGGAAAATCTTTACGGAACTCGAGTTCAGAACACTCGCTGACAAGTTCCTCAACAAACCACAAAAAGCACCCGCAAAAGCGCAATCGCAACCCGATCTGTTTGGCTTTTTCGCTCCCACCAGTACAGAGAGTGAGGAAAACCCGCAGTATTTTTCATTAAAAGATGTTAAGCACAATTACAAATTGGTTGAGAATGAGAAGGATGCGCAGGAATTATATGACTTTTTACGGACAAATGAAATTCTTGTTTTAGACACAGAGACGACTTCAACCAACCCGATTGATGCCGAATTGGTGGGATTAAGCTTCGCGGTGAAGGAAAATGAAGCTTTTTATGTTGCCATCCCGTCCAACCGTCAAGAAGCCGAGAAATTGGTGAACATCTTCAAGCCGTTGTATGAAAATCCACAAATTCTGAAAATCGGTCAGAACATCAAATACGACCTTGAGGTTCTCCGCAACTACGGAATCGAGTTGAAGGGTCAGTTATGGGATACGATGATTGCCCACTATCTCATCCAACCCGAACTCAGACATAACATGGATTACATGGCAGAGACACTACTCGACTACAAGACGATCCATATTGATGAGCTGATTGGTCCGAAGGGTAAAAACCAGAAATCCATGCGCGACCTCCCTCCTACCCTCGTCTATGAATATGCTTGTGAGGATGCAGATGTGACATTGAAACTGAAAAACGTACTGGAACCGAAACTGAAAGAGTCGGGCGTGGAACATCTCTTCTATGAAATCGAGATGCCCTTGGTGCCAGTCTTGGCCGAGATGGAGATGAACGGTGTTTGTCTTGATACCGATTCCTTGAACGAAACATCAAAGATTTTCACCAATAGGATGCAGGAACTAGAGCAACAAATCTATGAGCTTGCAGGCGAACAGTTCAACATCGCCTCGCCAAAGCAAGTGGGTGACATCCTCTTTGGTAAGATGAAGATTGTGGAGAAGCCGAAGAAGACCAAGACGGGTCAGTTTGTTACCAGCGAAGAGGTACTACAACAGCTCTCCCATAAACATGAGATCGTAGATAAGATCCTACAACATAGAGGATTAAAGAAGCTCCTCGGCACCTATATCGATGCATTACCCAAGCTGATCAATGCACGTACAGGACATATCCATACGTCGTTTAACCAGACCATCACGGCAACAGGACGACTCTCCTCGAGTGATCCCAACCTGCAGAACATCCCCATTCGCGGTGAGGATGGCAAGGAAATCCGCAAGGCTTTCATTCCAGAACCTGGTTGTCTGTTTTTTTCAGCCGACTACTCCCAGATTGAACTGAGGGTGATGGCGCATCTATCCCAAGATGAGAATATGATGAACGTGTTCCGCGAAGGCAAGGATCTGCATGCAGCCACCGCTGCTACCATTTATAAAAAGGAGATCAACGAGGTGAGCAGAGATGAGCGAACCAAGTCGAAACGTGCTAACTTCGGTATCATCTATGGTATCACCGTCTTCGGACTCGCTGAACGACTGGATATCTCTCGCGATGAAGCCAAACAGCTCATCGATGGTTTCTTCTACACCTTCCCGCAAGTACATCAGTATATGGAAGAGGCGAAGCAGAAAGCCCGCGAGAAAGGCTATGCAGAAACCGTGTTCCACCGTCGTCGTTACCTGCCGGATATCAACTCGCATAATGCCACGGTGCGCAATTTTGCCGAGCGCAATGCCATCAACGCCCCCATCCAAGGCAGTGCAGCAGATATCATCAAGGTGGCCATGATCCGCATCTTCAACCGCTTCAAGAAAGAAGGCATCAAAAGTAAGATGATTCTCCAAGTACACGACGAACTCAACTTCTCCGTCTATCCTGAGGAGAAAGAGATCGTGGAACGCATCGTCATCGAGGAAATGCAGAACGCTTATGCCCTCCGTGTGCCCCTCATTGCCGACTGTGGCTTCGGCACCAACTGGCTCGAGGCACATTAATAATTCATAATTCGTAATGCATAATTCATAATTAATTAGTAATTTTGCAGCCGGAATATAAACGTTTATAGATATATGGCATTAAAATGTGGTATTGTAGGACTCCCGAATGTGGGTAAGTCCACCCTTTTCAACTGTCTGAGCAGTGCCAAGGCGCAGGCAGCCAATTTCCCTTTCTGTACGATTGAACCCAATGTGGGTGTGATTACCGTTCCTGATGAACGACTCACCAAACTGGCCGAACTCGTACATCCGGGTCGTATCGTTCCCGCCACTTGCGAGATCGTGGATATTGCAGGCTTGGTGAAAGGTGCTTCCAAGGGCGAAGGATTGGGAAACAAGTTCCTTGGAAACATCCGCGAGACGGATGCCATCATCCATGTGCTTCGCTGTTTTGAGGATGAGAATATCACCCATGTGGATGGTACTATCAATCCCATCCGCGACAAGGAGATCATTGATACAGAGCTCCAACTGAAGGACTTAGAGACCATTGAGAGCAGGTTGGCCAAAACCGAGAAGGCCGCTGCCGCAGGTAACAAGGAAGCCAAGATAGAAGCAACGGTGCTGAAGGCGTATAAAGAAGTGCTGGAACAAGGTAAGAATGCTCGTGTTGTGGAGTTTGATACAAAGGATGAGCAGGATTGCGCCAAGAACCTCTTCCTGCTGACCTCCAAGCCTGTGCTTTACGTCTGCAACGTCGGCGAAGCAGAGGCCAAGACTGGCAATGATTTCACCCGTCAGATAGAGGCCTTGGCCAAGGAAGAAGGTGCTGAATCCATGGTGATTGCCGCCAAGACCGAAGAGGATATCGCCGAGCTGGAAAGCTATGAAGACAAGCAGATGTTCCTCGAGGAACTGGGCTTGGAGGAGAGCGGTGTAAACCGACTCATCAAAAAGGCCTACTCCCTACTGAACCTCGAGACCTTCATCACCGCTGGTGAGATGGAAGTGAAGGCATGGACTTACAAGAAAGGCTGGAAGGCTCCGCAGTGCGCTGGCGTGATCCATACTGACTTTGAGAAAGGCTTTATCCGTGCGGAGGTGATCAAGTACGACGATTACATCCAATATGGCTCCGAAGCAGCTGTCCGCGAGGCAGGTAAGATGGGTATTGAAGGTAAGGATTATGTGGTGCAGGACGGCGATATCATGCACTTCCGCTTTAATGTTTAAAGACCCACCCCTACCCTCCCTATAGGGAGGGGGTTATTACTTTTCAACTTAGATTATTCATCACGTTATATGAACATATTATTATCTACCATCGCTAATTGCTCCTCACCTATAGGGGAGGCTGGGAGGGGTCTTCTATTCATCAACTGGAATCCCAATCTCATTGCCTTTAAGCTTGGACCGCTCGGCTTACGTTGGTACTCCCTGTGCTGGCTTATTGGCTTGGCATTAGCTTATATCATCGTTCGCAAGCTGTTCTATGAACAGAAGATTGCAGAACGCACCATAGTCAATGCCAAGGGGAAGAAAGAAAAGGAGAACGTCTTCGACCCTCTGTTCGTGTACTGCTTCCTGGGAATCTTGATTGGTGCACGACTTGGTCATTGTCTGTTCTACCAGCCCGATTACTTCCTATCTTCGGGCAAGCATTTCATCGAGATGCTGCTGCCCATCCACTTCATGGCAGACGGAGGTTGGAAGTTCACAGGGTATGAAGGACTGGCCAGTCATGGCGGCACATTTGGCTTAATCATCGCCCTCCTTCTCTATGTGAGATGGTCAAAGCTGAACATCTGGACAGTGCTCGACAATATCGCCATCGCCACAGGAACAACGGCCTGTTTCATCCGCTTGGGTAACCTGATGAACTCAGAGATTATCGGTAAGGTGACAGATGTACCCTGGGCGTTTATCTTTGAACGTGTGGATACGATGCCCCGCCATCCCGGACAGCTCTATGAGGCCATTGCCTATGCCATTCTCTTCTTCATTATGTGGCGTCTCTATAGGAAATATCCGCAGAAGGTTGGTACCGGCTTCTTCTTCGGTTTCTGCCTCACCTATATCTTCACTTTCCGCTTCTTCATCGAATATACCAAGGATGTGCAGGAGGCTTTCGAAGAAGGCATGCTCTTCAATATGGGACAGATCCTATCGATTCCCTTCATCATCCTGGGCATCTATTGCATGATAAGAGCCAAGAAAGCCTAACAGAAAAAAACTGAAAATGTTTGGTGATATCAGGTGAAAAACGTATCTTTGTCCCAATGAATAAAGGTATGCCATTTTGCCTGATTCTTTTTATTTCTGTCTTTTCCCCTTTGCTGATGGTTGGACAAGACAGCAAATCGTTATTATGCCCCCTGGTAAAGATAGACGTGGAACAATTGTCCGACTTGAATATTCCACGTTCAGGACATCAAGTATTCTATGCTGGGGGAGAACTGATGGTGGCAGGAGGTCACACTAATGGCTTTGTCCCTACTCCAACAGCGGAATACTACCAAGACGGTAAGTGGCATACGATGCAGATGACCTATAATCATGATTTTGCCATCTCCGTCGTGTTGAAGTCCGGCAAAGTGCTATTGGCTGGTGGCTTAGAGCAGCCTACGGGCATAGGACAGACCTTTTCGGCAGAACTCTACGATCCGCTGACGCATACCTTCCGAGGCTTCGGTAACATGCAGCGCAAGCGTGCTGGGGCATCTGGACTTGAAATTGACAGCGGACAGGTGGTCATTGCGGGCAATTGGTACAACGACGACGGCATCGAGTTGTTCCAAGAAAAGCAAAGCGGAATGGGTGACCACTCTCTCAGGCAGAGTTTCACCTATATAAAAGATGTGGCGGTCCAGCGCTCCTGTCCCCATATCTTTCGTATGGAAGGGAATGATGTCTTAATCGTGGGCAACTGCGATACAAAGGGTGACACCCTGCTCTCTACGTGTGCTGAGCGTCTAAGGGGCGACAGCGTCCATATCCCCTTGTTTGAGACCTGGCAACCAATATCCCCTGGTGACTACAATGACGTTGCGAGTTTCATCGGTGACGAGACAAAGAACGACTATACCTACCTTCTGCCTGTGCAGGACCATACTGGTCAAGTGGCAATAGCACGGGTCTGCGGAACTGACATCAACTTACTGCCTACTGCCTATCCCGTTCCGATGGAGTGTATGGGAAAAAAGATATGTTATTCGTGTATCATTGCAGACCGTCAAGCTGGACTTGCATACCTCATGGGTATAGATGCAGACTACTACACAAGTCCAAAGATTCACCATTATATACTTAGCATAGACTATGGTCATTCCTCTATTGATGGTGGTGCACCCATCACGCTTTACTACACCGACCCCCTGCCTGTAGTACCCAGTTGCTCACACGTACTGACTTCCGATGGTAATCTGTTGATGGCTGGAGGAATGATAAACGCCAGTAACTTCACACCCTCGAAGCATGTTTATCTGTTCCATGTTGGCAGAAAGCCGTTAAATAATCATGCCAGCATCAGTCGTTGGCTTGTGCCCTTGTTGATCCTTACTTCCCTTTTGTTGATTTGCGCATTTATTTTCTTTAAGAACAAGAAGAGACACCAGACAGCATCAATAGAGCCAGAGGTCTCTGACACAGCAAAGGCACTGATGGAACGTATCGATAAGGTAATGGAAGAACAGAAACTTTACCAGAACAGTGAACTGAAACTACAAGATGTGGCTAATGCCCTTGGAACCAACCGTCGTTTCATTTCCGAAAGTATCAATTCTCAGGTAGGCTGCTCGTTTTCCCAGTTTGTCAACACCTATCGCATAGAACATGCCAAACAGCTTCTGCGCAAGAACGCTGGCCAGAAGATTGCTGATGTTTATTATGAGTCGGGGTTTGCCAATGAGACTACGTTCTTCCGTACTTTCAAGTCAGTCACGGGCATGACACCCAAAGAGTGGTTGAACAAGTCATAAGTCTCAAAACCATATCCATTTGAGAGAATCGACTTACGAAACATGTTTTGTAAGTCGATTTTGTTAAGATGTAAGTCTTTGTAATCTTTTTTTCCCTATCTTAGCCGCAAATTAATTAATGCAAATGAATATGAAAACAAGACGTATTATTTTTATAGTGATAGCACTTTGCTGCGCAGTGTTGTCAAGGGCAGAGGAGAATGAAGTCCCTACCGCCATTCTTCAACATGGCACCACAATGAGTCTTTTCAAAGGCTATTCTGCTTTTAAGAATGCTATGGAAGTAGCTGATGAGGGGGATGTTATCACACTTTCACAAGGTGTTTTTGAAGGGGACTTCAATATTACAAAATCTGTGAGTATTTATGGAGCTGGCTTTGAAGATCATTCAGATAAGGGTATGGAGAAAACAGAGATAAAAAGTCCGTTATACTTTGGAGCATCGGATGAAAATACGACTCTGTCGAAGATTCATCTTGAGGGAGTGTATTGTACGGGTAATATTTTTTTTGGACAACTCAGGAATGGATCCGCAGGCAGACCTGTTAAAGAAATAACGATTTCCAAGTGTAGGATTAATGATGGTGTTTATTTTCGTAGCAATATAAATACGGTTAATATTTCATGTTGTGTGCTTAATGCTGTTAAGGGTTATTATGTATCTATAGTGGTTGCTAAGATGGATATTACAAACTGCTACCTTTTTTCAACGGTATCTTCTTTAGATCCACAGAGTAATGTACTCATCGACCATTGTATCATCGGTGGGTACTATGATAAGAATTATCAATATGCACAATTCAAGTTCACGAATGATATTTTCGTTTCAACGGCAAGTTATAGTAATGACCAATCCTGGATCACCTATAATGGTATAGGCAGTTATGTGGACAATTGCTTATATAATACAAAACGTATAGGAGGTTCTTATGGAGTAAAGATGTATACTAACTATGGAAATGTTACGAATTGTACTGGCGTTGCATACGATGAGATGTTCAAGGATGTAGCGGATGCTGCATATACTCCAGAACGAACTTTTATATTGAGTAATGAAGAGTGGATTGATAATGACGACACCCCAATCGGTATCCATGGCGGTGATGGCTTTAATAAGGCTCCTGCCACTCCGACGGTAAAGAGTCTTCAGTTAGGCGTGAGCGGTACTACTCTAAGTGTAACTTATGATGCCGAAGTGCGATAAATAATGCTTCAATTTTAAAACTTTAAAGAGATGAAGAGATTAAGGAGCATAATACTTCTTGTTGTAGCCATGCTCAGCGCAACAGCTTTGGCTCAGAAGACGTTGGAGGAGTATGTGTATTGGATCGACAATGACATCAGTGCGAGTCAATCGCTGGGTGTATCAGGGGTGACCATCAACGTGGGTTCATTGTCAAAAGGTGTGCATACTTTCACCATGCGAGTTAAGGACAGTAAAGGTTTGTGGAGCAGTCCAGTAACGAAATACTTTCTTATACCTCGTTTAAAAGAGACGGGAGTGGGTATTGTACGCTATATGTATTGGTTTGACGAAGATGTCGATAACGGGGTTGTGGTTGAAACAAATGGAAATAACGACATTGTTAATGTTGAAGTGGGAGGACTCTCGGAAGGCAAGCACACGATTAACTGGCGTGTTGGAGATTCTACGGGTAAATGGAGCCAACAGGTAAATAGCCACTTGTTCAATTATGTATTACCCCCTACAGGAATAGGAGCACTCAGCAGTGACATAAATCTGGCTCTGCATGATAACTTGCAAGCCGGCTATTGTACTGAGTATGATGCAGAACTTGAGCATATCTTGGTGGAAGATTTGACAACCATTCCTGCCAATACAGGTGTTCTTCTTCGAGGCAGAGGATCTGAAAAGGTTACCTTGCTTGAGGCGGAAGATAATGCGGTAGCAGAGGATAATCAATTGATTGCTGCAATTGGGAAAACCCAGCTTACGCAATCGGAAGCAATCGATGTAGAAACAAATTTCCTCATCGGTTCTGTAAATGACTGGAAGGAATTTGTCGCACAAGTGAGTTCCAAGCCAGATTTGAATGCAGTGATGACAGCAGACATTGACTTAGGAGATGACCAGACAAAGATTGGAACGTATAAAGGAGTCTTCGATGGTCAGGGCCATACACTTACAGTTCATCTGACGGGTGGTGATAATATATCCCCCTTCGTAACTATTTCCAATGCGCAGATCAAGAATCTCCACGTGGCAGGAACAATCACGGTTTCGGGTATGCGCGGATCGGGTATAGCCAGTTACGTGGCAGGAAACAGTACCATCTCTAATTGTCATTCATCAGTAATTATCACAACATCACGTAGTGGTGACTTTGATGGTAGTGGTTTCATAGGAAGAGTAAACAGTGGCAATAATGTAACCTTAACGGATTGTCTCTTTGATGGCCAGCTGCTCAAGAGTGGCAGTGCTAATTCATGTGGCGGTTTCGTGGGGTGGACACAGGATGGTGCTTCTGCTACCTTGGAGAACTGTTTGTTTAACCCATCGGCACCAGTCACCATAGATGCCTCCAGTAGTTATGTTGACAAGCTCCGAACGTTTGTGTCGGGTTATTCTGGAGGTACAATTACTAACTGCTACTACACATCAACGTATGGTGAAGTACAAGGAACGGATGCTACTGGTATGGGGACTTCAGATTTGGTTTCTGCCTTTGGTGCTGGATGGGAGATTCAGAATAATCAGGTTGTTCCAATCATGACTATTAACAGTGGAGACTATACCAACTTCTATCTAAATGACTCCCGTTTCTTGAAAGTGGAATCTCTGGTAATCCTTCCTACCAATAGATCATATCTCCGATTACCTTCATCTATTGTTGGTGAGACAAAGGTCGTTAAACTTTGGTGGGGAAATGAGGAGCTTTCTCCTATTGCCACAGGCTTCATTCCAATTGAAAATGGAAAATTGAAAATTGAAAATGAAGCAAATACTTGGTATACGATTGACGGTAGGAAGTTGAGTGGAAAGCCAACAGCTAAGGGGATCTATATCCACAATGGAAAGAAGATCATTCTGAAATAGTCCCATGTTGGGAACAAAACATTCCCACGTTGGGAACAAAACATTCCCAACGTGGGAACGTTTTATTTCCCCCTGACTATCTTCTTAATCTCGTTGAGTATGTTCAAAGCCTCAACGGGAGTTAGGTTATTGATGTCGAGGTTTAGGATCTCGTCGCGTACCTGACAAAGTACGGGATCATCAAGTTGGAAGAAGGAGAGTTGCATGCCGTCACGACTCTGATTCAACTTCTCTGCCGACGGTTTGCCCACTTGTCCAACTCCACTATTATCAGCCTCCAACTGTTTCAGAATGGTGTTAGCCCGTTTAACAATACTCTTCGGCATACCCGCAATCTGCGCTACATGAATACCAAACGAGTGTTCAGAGCCTCCACGAGCCAGTTTGCGCAGGAAGATCACCTGGTTATCCACCTCCTTCACACTCACATTATAGTTCTTGATACGCGAGAAGTTCTTCTCCATCTCGTTCAGCTCATGATAATGCGTGGCAAAGAGCGTACGAGCCTGTGCCTTAGGATGTTCATGCAGGTACTCCACGATGGCCCAGGCAATGCTGATACCATCATAAGTAGAGGTACCTCTTCCTAATTCATCGAAGAGCACGAGCGACTTTGGCGTCACATTATTCAGGATATTCGAAGCCTCTGTCATCTCCACCATAAACGTGGATTCGCCCAAAGAAATGTTATCAGAAGCCCCTACCCTTGTGAAGATCTTGTCCACCAGACCGATTCTCGCGCTTTCTGCAGGCACGAAACAACCTATCTGGGTCAACAGTACAATCAATGCCGTTTGTCGCAACAGCGCTGATTTACCCGCCATATTCGGTCCGGTAATAATCATGATCTGTTGCTTCTGCGTATCGAGATAGATGTCGTTAGGCACATATTTCTCACCCAACGGCAGTTCTGTTTCAATCACAGGATGACGTCCCTGGTGGATATCAATAACATCCGTATCATCAATTACAGGTCGGATATAGCCGTTCTCTTCAGCAGCCTTAGCGAAACTCAGCAGACAATCCAACTGTGCGATGAGGTTTGCATTCACCTGAATGGCTGGGATAAACTCCTGCATAGCCATGACCAACTCGTTGAACAGGCGTGTTTCCAAGGAAAGAATCTTATCTTCAGCGCCCAAGATCTTCTCTTCATATTCCTTCAGTTCCTGGGTGATATAACGCTCTGCCTGAGCCAAAGTCTGTTTACGAATCCAATCGGCCGGCACCTTATCCTTATACGTGTTCCTTACCTCCAGATAGTAGCCGAACACATTGTTATAACCAATCTTCAAGGAGGCGATACCTGTCTGTTCCGTTTCACGTTCCTGGATCTTCAGCAGGTAGTCTTTTCCACTGTAGGCGATGCGGCGCAGTTCATCCAACTCATCACTCACACCGTCTTTAATCACCCCACCCTTATTCACCAACTGAGGAGGATCCTCCTGTACCTCATGGTCTATTCTGCTAACCAACGCCTCACAAAGATTCAACTGTTCACCAAAACGGTTCAGTTCCTGATGATCAGCCATGATACAAGCCTCTTTTACGGGTCGTAATGCCTGCAAGGCCACCTTCAAGGCCACCACTTCACGAGGTGACACCCTTCCAACTGCCACCTTGGAAATGATTCTCTCAAGGTCGCCAATGCAATGGAACTGCTGATCCACCATCTCCTTGAACTCAGGATGACGGAAATAATACTCCACCACATCCAAACGCTTATTGATGCGCCCCACCTCTTTCAGAGGGAACACCATCCAACGTTTCAGTAGTCGGGCACCCATGGGCGACACGGTATTGTCGATGACATCCAGCAACGACTTCCCATCATCCTGCATGGGATACACCAGTTCCAACGACCTGACAGTAAACTTATCCAGTCGCACATACCGTTCCTCCTCAATGCGGGAAAGTGTCGTGATATGTCCGATGCTGGTATGAAGCGTAACCTCCAGATACTGTAAGATGGCTCCACTGGCAATGATACCATTGTGTAGATGATCTACGCCGAATCCTTTCAGGTTCTTTACTTGGAAATGGCGCAGGAGTTTCTGCTTGGCAGTCTGGTCAGTGAACACCCAATCATCCATCTCATAGGTAAAGTACTTCGTGCCGAAAAACCTTTCGAAGTCGCGCCTTCTGCTTCGATCAAAGAGAACCTCCTTGGGTTGGAAGTTCCCTAACAGTTTCTCTACATAGTCGTAAGTGCCCTCACCTGTCAGGAACTCACCAGTAGAGATATCCAGGAAAGCCACGCCGCAGGCCGACTTCCCAAAGTGAACAGCGGCCAAGAAGTTGTTCTCCTTGTAGTTCAGCACATTATCGCTCATGGCCACACCAGGAGTAACCAGTTCTGTAATGCCTCGTTTCACCAGTTTCTTGGTGAGTTTCGGATCTTCCAGCTGGTCGCAAATAGCCACACGTTTTCCTGCCCTGATCAGTTTGGGAAGATACGTATCGAGAGCATGATGAGGGAATCCCGCCATCTCATCACCTTTCACACCAGCACCATTGTTCCGATGTGTCAGCGTGATACCGAGGATACCTGCTGCAATAACCGCATCATCGCAGTAGGTTTCGTAGAAGTCACCACAACGAAACAGTAGCAAAGCATCCGGATGCTTTGCCTTCAGATCGAAGAACTGCTTCATCATTGGAGTGAGCTCCTTGCCCCCTTTATTGGCCATTTTCTGTCTGAATTTTCTGATTAGCTACAAAAGTACGCTTTTTTCGTGAACTGACAAAGAAAAAACAAAAAATTCCGCCTTGTGCAGCACAGGCATACACAAGGCGGAACAAAGGAGATAGGGTAGGGGACTACTTAACGATAACCTTTTTACCGTTCATGATATAGATACCCTTAGTAGCCTTCTCCACACGCTGTCCTGCAAGGTTGTAGATAGCACCATTGTTCAGCTGAGCCTTCACGCTCTGGATACCCGTTGCCTTTTCTACCTTGATCAGATAGCCGTTAACCAGTTCAGGGGTCTCACCATACTTCTGGAGCTTACCCTGGAAGACAACCAAGTCACCTTCAGAGAAGAGGTTTAGTGTTTCTTCGGTGAAGTCAGCGTTATCATAACTCTTTCCACGGAAGATGGTAAGTGTAGGAGTACCGCCTGCCTCATCAGCAATTGTTAGATTGACGTTGCCATACAAAACTCCATCCTTGCGTTGGTAATCAGGAGTACCAACAACATAGCCCGAAACGATGTATTCCTTTTCGGTCTTCTCCTTGTCGGCTAAGCCACTAACGATTTCCAAAGCCTTGGCTACGTCAATCTCTTCAGGAGTTTCAGGAGTGGTTCCTGAATGACCACTACCCTGTACCAGACTGATAATCTCACAACCAGCATCATACTCAGGGGTATCACCCTTGTAGTTCTTCAATGTACCCTTTATGACAACTTCGTCACCAGCGAGAACATAATCCTCTGTTTCTGCTTTACAACGATAGACAAGAAGTTTTGTAGTACCTCCATCGTTAGAGAAGTTGAAGCTGACATTCTTATACTGAGAACTCCAAGCTGTAGTAATCTCTGTTACAACACCCTTTGTATAGACATCCACGCCTTCTGGAGTCTTGGCATCTTTATCAAGAGCAGTTGCAATAGCCAAAGCCTCAGCAACTGTCAGAGGAGCCTCAGCTGTTCCATAACTTGTATCGCCACTACCTTGTCCACCTGACTCACCGTCTAAGGTTACAGTAATGTCTTTCATCTGTGAATTACCAGCAATCTTGATCACGACCTTTGAGGATGAACCTTCCCAGATGGTCGTTTGGTTGGTAGAAGAGGTAAATGCACCAGTATCGGGCTTACTGTCTGCTTGCCACTTATCCTTGCTGTAGTTGATCACGATTTTGGTAATCTGATGTCCAGGAGCCTCAATGGTCAAAGTACCACTGTACATACGAAGAACAGCGGATTTGTTCCAGATGCGGTTGGCATTCTTTGCTCCTTCCTCAGCTGCTGATACTGTAATGGAAACACCATCCTTAGTGGCTGTTGCATCTTGGGTGAAGTCACCATCATGAGATTCAGCAATTCCATTCTCTTCATCGGCATTGCATGACACACCAGGCAGTCCGAATAAGGCTGCATCACCGTTGTCAAAGTCGAACTTGACCTCTGTCTGTGCGAAAGATGTTCCCCAAAGCAGGGACAAAGCGCACATCAATGAATAGCGTAATAAATGTTTCATAAGCGTTATTGTTTTAGTTAATACTATTATACTTCTGACTGCAAAGATACAAAAAATATGAATATGAAGAACAAAACAAAAGAAAAAAACATTGAACTTGAATAATTAATTAGTCCTTTTTGTCACAACACAACAAATGAAATGCTTGCATTTCTTTGTTTTCGCTGCTCAAAATTTGGTTTTTCGCTCACTTATGCGTACCTTTGCCGCAAAATTATAATGAAGTAAAATAAAAGATAACAATGGAATACAATTTCAGGGACATCGAAAAGAAGTGGCAACAGAGATGGGTGGAACAACAAACCTATCGTGTAACGGAGGACAAGAACAAAAAGAAATTCTATGTACTAAACATGTTTCCGTACCCCAGTGGTGCCGGTTTGCATGTGGGTCATCCGTTAGGATACATTGCCAGTGATATCTATGCCCGCTACAAGCGTCAGCAGGGATTCAACGTTTTGAACCCTATGGGTTATGACGCTTATGGTCTGCCCGCTGAGCAATATGCCATTCAGACAGGTCAGCACCCAGAGAAGACCACCTTTGAGAATATCGACAGATATAGAAGTCAGCTGGACAAGATTGGTTTCTCGTTCGACTGGAACCGCGAGGTTCGTACTTGCGATCCCATCTACTACAAGTGGACACAATGGGCTTTCCAGTTGATGTTCAACTCGTTCTACTGTAACAAATGCCAGAAGGCTATGCCTATCGAGAAGCTCGTCGAGCGGTTCAAAACCCAAGGAACGCTGAGTGACGACGGTGGACTGATCAAGGTTGCTTGCAGTGAAGAGCTTTCTTTTACTGCAGATGAGTGGAACAGCTGGGATGAGAAGAAACAGCAGGAGGTATTGATGAACTACCGTATCGCCTATTTGGCCGATACGATGGTGAACTGGTGTCCGAAACTTGGAACAGTACTCGCTAATGACGAGGTTGTTGACGGCGTTTCTGTTCGTGGCGGTTATCCCGTAGAACAGAAGAAGATGCGCCAGTGGTGTCTTCGTGTTTCTGCTTATGCACAGCGATTGCTGGATGGCTTGGAGAAGATTGATTGGACCGACTCTCTGAAAGAAACACAGCGTAACTGGATTGGTCGTTCAGAAGGAACTGAGGTGGAATTCAACGTGGCCGACTCTGATAAGCATTTCACCATCTTCACCACTCGTGCCGATACGATGTTTGGTGTGACATTCATGGTGTTGGCTCCTGAATCAGAACTCGTAGCTGAGCTGACCACTCCTGAGCAGAAGGAAGAGGTTGCCCAGTATCTCGACTATGTGAAGAAGCGTACAGAACGTGACCGTCAGATGGATCATAAGGTGACTGGCGTTTTCTCTGGTTCTTACGCCATCAATCCTTTCAATGATGAGAAGATTCCTATCTGGATTGCTGAATATGTGTTAGCAGGTTATGGAACAGGTGCCATCATGGCTGTGCCTGCTCATGATTCTCGCGACTATGCTTTCGCCAAGCACTTCAACCTGCCCATCATCCCGCTGATTGAGGGAGCTGATGTGTCAGAAGAGAGCTATGATGCCAAGGAAGGTATCATGTGTAACTCTGCAAGTAGTAAGTTCAGTCTTAACGGTCTTACCGTAAAAGAGGCTATCGCTGCCACCAAGAAGTTCGTGACAGAGCAGGAATTAGGTCGTGTCAAGGTGAACTACCGTCTTCGCGATGCTATCTTCTCTCGTCAGCGCTATTGGGGAGAACCGTTCCCGGTATATTACAAGAACGAGATGCCTTATATGATTCCCCAGGAGTGTCTGCCACTGGAGCTTCCTGAGATTGATGAGTACAAGCCAACAGAGACTGGTGAGCCCCCGTTGGGACGTGCTAAGACTTGGGCTTGGGATACAAAGAACAATACAGTAGTATCCAAAGAGCTCATCGACAACGAGACCTTCTTCCCCTTGGAGTTGAACACCATGCCTGGTTTTGCCGGCTCAAGCGCTTATTATCTCCGCTATATGGATCCCAAGAATGAGAATGCGTTGGTTGACAAGGATGTTGATGAGTATTGGCGCAACGTGGATCTTTATGTAGGAGGTACGGAACATGCAACTGGTCACCTGATCTACTCTCGTTTCTGGAACAAGGTCTTGTATGATTTCGGATTCTCTTGCGAGGATGAACCATTCAAGAAACTGGTTAACCAGGGTATGATTCAGGGACGCTCTAACTTCGTTTATCGTATTGAGGACGAGGGGGCCGACAAGGGTAAGTTCGTAAGTTTCGGACTCAAAGATAAGTATAACACAACACCTATCCACGTAGATGTGAATATCGTATCAGCTGATGTACTCGACACGGAGGCTTTCAAGGCATGGCGCCCAGAATACAACAATGCAGAGTTCATCCTTGAAAACGGAAAGTATGTCTGCGGCTGGGCTATTGAGAAGATGTCAAAGTCGATGTTCAACGTGGTGAACCCCGATATGATCGTAGAGAAATACGGTGCTGACACCCTTCGTCTCTATGAGATGTTCCTCGGTCCTGTGGAGCAGTCGAAACCTTGGGATACCAATGGTATTGACGGTTGTCACCGTTTCTTGCGCAAGTTCTGGAACCTCTATCAAAACGGTTTCGAGGGCGAGGCTACGGCAGATAACTTGAAGAGCGTACATAAGCTCATCAAGAAGGTAACGCAGGATATTGAGACCTTCAGCTACAACACTTCGATCTCGGCCTTCATGATCTGCGTGAATGAGCTCTCTCAGCAGAAGTGTAAGAACAAGGAAATGCTGAAGACGCTCGTTATTCTGATTGCCCCGTTTGCCCCGCATATCGCTGAGGAACTGTGGGAGTCTTTGGGCGAGCAGGGCAGTGTATGCGATGCAGCATGGCCCAAGTGGAATGAGGAGTATCTGGTGGAGAACACCGTGAAGTTAGGTGTGGCCTTCAATGGTAAGACACGTTTCGAAATGGCGTTTGCCGCAGATGCTGACAACCAGACCATCCAAGAGGCTGTCCTTGCTGATGAGAAGGCTGCCAAGTACCTCGAAGGAAAACAAATCATTAAGGTTATCATCGTCCCTAAACGTATGGTGAATGTAGTAATCAAATAATGAATGACTATTGATCATCAAATCATCTGGAATGAGGCGAAGGATTATATCTTTATAACCCTTGGCCTTATTTTGTATTCATTCGGCTTTACCTTCTTCCTGATGCCGTATGAGATCGTTACAGGAGGTGTGGCAGGTATCTCCGCTATTGTCTATTATGCCACATCTTTCCCCAACTCCTATACCTATTTCTTGGTCAATGCCGCCTTGCTGATCATGGGATTGAGAATTCTAGGATGGAAATTCCTGATGAAAACCATCTATGCCATCCTGATGCTTACCTTCCTGCTGTGGCTGATGAAGGAAATAGCACCTGTTGACGAACAGGGTAATATGGTAAAGATACTGGGCGAAGGACAAAATTTCATGTCGCTTATCATTGGATGTATGATGACTGGATCTGCCCTGGGTATCGTCTTCCTGAACAATGGTTCCACGGGCGGTAGTGATATCATTGCGGCTTCCGTGAACAAATACTATAACTTCTCATTAGGAACGGTTTTGCTGATTCTCGACTTTATCATCATCGGCTCATGTATGTTCATCCCGCAGTTTGGAACGATGCTGGAGCGCTCCTATATGGTAGTCTTTGGTTTCTGTACGATGGTGATTGAGAACTACATGCTCGACTATATCTATAACCGTCAACGACAGTCTGTACAGTTCATGATTTTCTCCCAGAAATGGCAGGAGATAGCCAATGCGATTGGTACACAGATGGACCATGGGGTTACGATTCTGGATGCTCACGGATGGTACACAGGACAGGAGCGGAAGGTGCTCTGTATCCTGGCAAAGAAGAACGAGAGCGTGAACATCTTCCGCATCATCAAGATGATCGACCCACAAGCCTTTGTCTCGCAGAGTGCTGTTATCGGTGTCTTTGGAGAAGGATTCGATGCAATTAAGGTGAAGGTGAAAAAAGAAAAGTAAAGTATGAAGATTGTTTTTGCGACAAATAACAAGAATAAGCTGAAGGAGATCCGCGAGATCTTGGGCGATAGGGTAGAGGTGCTCTCTTTGAAAGATATTGGCTGTGATGTGGATATTCCCGAAACGGGAGAGACACTTGAAGAGAATGCGCTCCAGAAAGCGCAGTATATCTACGACCACTATCATCTGAATGTATTTGCAGATGATACAGGACTGGAGGTAGAGGCGTTGAATGGGGCACCAGGCATCTATTCTGCGAGATATGCCAGCATGGCTTCAAGTGATAATCACATTGCCAGTCATGATTCAGAAGCAAACATGACCCGCCTGCTTCATGAATTAAAAGGCATTGATAACCGCAAGGCCAGATTCCGCACCGTGATTGCCCTCATCATCAATCAGGCAGAATCAGATCAGGAAACCCCAAAGACCATTCTCTTTGAAGGAATCGTGGAAGGACAGATTATCCAGGAACGGAGAGGAGGAGAAGGCTTTGGTTATGATCCGATCTTCCAGCCTGATGGTTACGACAAGACCTTTGCTGAATTAGGATTACCCATCAAGAATAAAATATCTCACAGGGCACGAGCCGTGACCAAATTAACAGACTATCTGTTGAATACATGATACAAGCATTATCAGTATTGATACCCACTTACAATTGTATCTGTAAAGAACTCGTTCATTCTTTACATCAACAACTTTGTGGGCTCCCTATCACCTTCGAAATCGTGGTGGTAGATGACGGAAGTACTGACAAATCATGTATCCAACAAAATCAAAATATCACAGAACTACCCCATTGCACCTATCTCATCGAAGAAAAGAACAGGGGTAGGGCAGGGGTGCGCAACTATTTGGTAAGACAAGCTCAATATGATTACTTGTTATTTGTCGATGGAGATATGAGCGTAAGAAACGATTCTTTCATTGCTCAATACCTCGAGAACGAAACGGATGTGTGTTATGGGGGATATGTCATACCAGAGGAAAAAGAAAGCCTACAGAACAATCTACGCTATCGATACGAGAAGAATAATACCTTGCAAAGAAATGCCCAGCAACGGAATAAGCAACCGTTCATGGACTTCCACACCTCCAACTTCTTGGTGAAAAGGAGTATCATGCTATCTCTCCCTCTTGATGAAAGGTTCACTACCTATGGTTATGAGGATGTTCTTTGGGGAAAGACATTAAGAGAGCACGGCTATACCATCACCCATATCGATAATCCTGTTAGTTTTGAGGACTTCGAAGATAATGAGCACTTCGTCCTGAAGACCGAAGAATCCTTGCATACCCTCCATCAATTCCAGTCGGAACTGAAAGAATACTCCCGTCTGCTCAGCCTTCCTCGTACTTTCCAAGTACTGGGCAAAACGCTCTATCCCATCTTCGGCAAAACCCTAAGAAAACAACTTATACACAATAAAATGCCTGTTTTTTTGTTTACTATATACAAGTTGATGTATTTTGCACAAATCAAATAGTATATGAACAGATTAACAGTCACCATATTATCTTTCCTGATTCCCATCCTTCTGAAAGCAGCAACGATTGGAGAATGGAACGTTTATCCTGCTTATGCAGACATTACCGACATACAACCGGCAGGAAACACGGTATATGTTCTCTCTTCCAGCAATCTCTTTTCCTATCATCTATCCGACAACAGTGTCAAGACATACGGAAAAGGTCATGGACTAAGTGATGCTGGAATTACACATATCTCTTGGTGTGAAAGTGCAAAGAAACTTGTTGTGATTTATGACAACTATAACATTGACTTCATCGACCAGGATGACAACTTTAATAACCTGCCTGATTACTATCAGAAATCCACCTCTTTGGATAAGACCATCAATAAGGTAAGAATCATTGATCAGTTCGCTTATTTGTGTACAGGATTCGGTATCTTGAAGATTGACGTGAAGAAGGAAGAGATTGCTGATGCTTATCAATTGAATGACAATATTGCAGATATGACGATTGTCAATCAAGTGATGTATGCCGTGAACAGCAATGGAAATAAAATCTATCAGGCAAACATCCATGACAACTTGTTGGATCCTAATAACTGGTCATTGTTCTCAGGGAATAAATCTGACATTTTTATTGAGGATGAATATGCTATAACACTCTCAACCGCCAATGTTGTCGTGTACGACAAGAAGAACAAATACTATTGGTCGGATGATAAAAACGGCAACCTTCAATCATTCTCTTTGGATGAAAACAAAGAACCAGTAATAATTCTTGAAGGGATTCACCCAGATGGTCCTCAATCCAATTATTTCTACTTCATGAAAGTCTTCAATAACAAGCTATATACCGTACCTGGAGGATGGTCGTGGGTAGATAAGTTCTTCCGTCCTGGAATGATACAAATCCTGGATGAGAACAATGATTGGACCATCTATGGAAAGGATGTGGTACCCGATTACGGCAGGGCTTTTCAGGATGTATCAAGTATTGCCGTTGACCCAAGAGATCCTTCTCATTTCTTTGTTGGAACAGGTGGTACTGGTATTTACGAATTTAAGGATGGAGAGAAAATAAATAACTTTACACATGGTAATAGTGATGACGCCATTTACTCTACCTTAAGATCGAATAGAATCAATCAGAATTATGTCCGTGCTGATGGTGTGTTATATGACGAAGACGGTGTTCTCTGGTTGGTGAATGGTTATTCTCCTAATCCAGTTATTGCCTTCACACCTGATAGAAAGTGGTTGACCTACCATCCTGATGAACTGATGGGTACAGATGGTAATGGATATAGTAACCTTACCCGTACCTGTTTAGATAGAAAACGCCGCTATTGGTTTGTCAATGATACGGGTCTTTATCCTGCCCTTTTCTGTTTCGATACTGTCAAGAAAACTGGTAAGAAATATATCAACTTCAAAAACCAGGATGGTGTTCACTTTACCATCTATCGTGTGCCGAATGTCTGTGAGGATCTTCAAGGAAATATTTGGCTTTGTACGGAAGTAGGTCCTCTTATGCTGACAGAAGAAGAAATCAATGATCCTTCCTTGGGATTCATACAAGTAAAAGTACCTAGAAACGATGGAACCAATTATGCTGACTATTTGCTTAACGGTGTTTTCGTTACTTGTATGGCTGTTGATGGAGCTGGCAGAAAATGGTTCGGTACGGATAGTAAGGGTGTCTATCTGATCAGTGAAGACAATAATACACAGATTGAGCATTTTACCGAAACAAACAGTAACCTCTTGTCAAATACTATCGAGAGTATTACTGTAAATAATAAGACGGGTGAAGTGTTTTTTGGTACCAGTAAAGGATTATGCTCTTATATGAGTGATGCCAGTGAAACAGCCGAAGAAATGGTTAAGGATCAGGTATATGCTTATCCTAATCCTGTCCGTCCTGACTACACAGGTTATATCACCATTACTGGTCTTACCTATAATGCAGATGTAAAGATTCTCACTACCAACGGAACCTTGGTGAAAGAAGGACGTAGTAATGGTGGTACCTTCACATGGGATGGCAACGATCAGAAAGGAAAACGTGTAGCAAGTGGTATCTATATGGTCAATACGGCTACTCAGGATGGTAAGAAGGGAACGGTTTGTAAGATTGCTATCATCAATTAAGCTGCTTTTTCTTGATTTGTCCAACCATTATGAAGCATTATTGTATCTTACTGTTACTTCTCATAAGTGTTGGAAGTAGTGCTCAGGAAACACTACCGGTTATCAGGTTAACTGGTGATTTTGGTTATGACTATCAAAAGGGTACTGTGAGTATTATCTATCCAGACGGTAGTTCACAAGAGGGTCTTACTGCCCAAATCAAATGGCGTGGAGGTAGTACGAATATTGATGATAAACACAAGCGTAACTACAAGATCAAGTTTGATAAAGATTATAGCTTCTTCGGACTAAGGAATGATGATAACTGGATACTGGATGCAGGACAAGCAGATGTGTTCAGGTTACGAAATCTGATTGCTACAGAACTATGGAACGACTTTGCTACAAAGCCCTATTATATTGATGAAGAACCAAAGGCTCTGTCAGGTGTAAGAGGTAAGGTTGTGGAAGTATATCTGAATGATGAATACAGAGGTATCTACAGTTTTACTGAAAACATGGACAGAAAGCAAATGAAGCTGAAAAAATTTGATAATGAAGGAAATATTCATGGCACTTTATGGAAGTCTGTGGGATATGGTTGTGCTACCATGAACAGTGTTCCTGAATCCTATAACAACAAGGAACCAATGATGGATGTGTTTGAGGTAAAATACCCTGACCTCAATGATATGGATTCCACTGATTACAGTACGCTTTGGAATGCTATTGATTTTGTGGTAAACAGTGATGATCATGATTTCATTAATCATATAGAAGAATATTTCGATATCCCTGTTATCATTGATTATTATCTTTTCATCAACCTGTTAAATGCTATTGATAATGAGGGAAAAAACATGTTTTGGGCTGTCTATGACAAGATGACAAATAAAAAACTCACACCAGCTGTTTGGGATCTTGATATCAGTGTAGGAGCCAGATCAGCTGAACAGTATAACAAGAAATTCAGCTCACCTGAATTTGATGCAGGAGATGTATTGTATCTTATTACAAGACTTAAAAGATTGAATGTAGATAACTTCAATCAAAAAGTAAAAGACCGTTATTCAGTATTGAGAAAAACATTTTTCTCTATAGAAAATCTACAAAATAGATATATGAATTATTTTGAACTTCTTAAATCAAGTGGTGCTGCAGATAGAGAAAAAGAAAGATGGTCGAAAGACACAGATGTATTAGGTGCTGAAATCAATTTTGATGCAGAGATTGAATATATCAATAACTGGATAGTCAGTAGAATTAACTATTTGGATAAGTATCATTTCAATTATGATACAAACATACAAGACATCACATATGATCATCCTGATGAAACCATCAGGATATACAATCTCCAAGGACAACCATTATTGTTGAACCAACAGTTGCCCAAAGGAATTTATATCTATCGTAAAAAGAAGATAATCAAGAGATAGAAACTATCAACCCAATTCCAACATCCTATTAATTGGCTTTACAGCATCTTTAGCTATTTCTGGATCTACCTCTACGGATGGCCAACCATACTTCAAACAGTTGTAAATCTTCAACAAAGTATTCATCTTCATATATTGACACTCATTACAACTGCATCCTAAGCTTCCCTCGCTGATTTCTGGAGGTACAGGTATAAATTCCTTATCAGGACAAGTTCGTTGCATCTCGTGAAGAATACCAGCTTCTGTAGCCACAATAAACTGCTTTTCATCACTCTGCTGAGCATAATTGAGCATAGTAGCTGTACTACCCTTTACATCAGCTAATGCCAATACAGGACCTTTACACTCCAAATGTGCCATCACAACAGCATCTGGATATTCTTTCTTTAGTGCTATGATACTATCAATAGAGAAACGTTCATGAACATGACAACCGCCATTCCATAATAACATATTCCTGCCAGTAACCTCATTGATATAGTTTCCTAAATTATAGTCAGGACCAAATATTAGCTTTGCATCTTCTGGTAACTGATCAATCACTTTCTTTGCATTACCACTTGTTACTACAACATCTGTCAATGCTTTTACAGCTGCTGTAGTATTTACATAACTCACAACCTGATAACCTGGATGCTCATCTTTATATTTCTTAAGATCCTCAGCCTTACAGCTGTCAGCTAAAGAACAACCAGCATTCAAGTCAGGACATAATACAACCTTATCAGGAGATAACAGTTTACATGTCTCAGCCATGAAGTGAACACCACACATCACCATGATTTTTGCATCTGTCTCTGCAGCCTTACGAGCTAAAGCCAAGGAATCACCTACAAAATCTGCTATATCCTGAATATCTCCTATCGTGTAATAATGAGCCAGGATAATAGCTCCTTTCTCATCACACATCCTTCGGATCTCTTTTTTCAAGTCTGTACCTTCAGCAACAGGTTCATCAATATAACCTTGCTTTGTCCATACCTTTTTCAACTTCATATTTATATATTCTTTAGTTTTTTATTTTTCTATTTTGAATAGTAGAATGATAATGGGGTGTAGATAAGTGGAAAACTTTTCACTCAATTCTTTGGTTATTACGTTATAAACATTCAGCTACTACTTTTCCACATACTATTCTCATTGTTTCCTCTTTATGATGAAAGAGTTATGTAGTTTATCCACAATACTCTATTCTTGTGCAAAAATAATAAGTTTATATCTTTTTTGCAATGGAAATTGTAAAAAACTTCATGAAAACTTGGAAATAACAGGTGGATTATTCACATTGTTCTCTTCATTTTATGTTTTCCAAGGATATACTAAAAGTTATACACAATGTTTTCCACATGCTGATGTGGATAACTTTAATGAGTAATAAAATGGATTTTCTTGCTTATATAATACAGTAAGTAATTATTCCCAATGTGGGAATAAAATGTTCCCAACTTGGGAATAAAACGTTCCCAGCATGGGAACAATTAGAAAACTAGAAAAAAAATTTTTATATATAAAGTAAAACATAGTTTTACTAGTATTCTAGTATGACTGAAAAGGAGAAAAAAAGTTCAGATTCTTTTAAACTATTGATTATTAGCTTCGTCAAATAACCAGAAAACAAAATCAATTAATCATCAAGTAAGGACGAAAGCTATTAGTTCTAGAGTAAGAGTGATAGTCCTGAAATAAAAAAGAAAAGGAGAAAAAAAATGAAAAGGATTTTATTAGTTGCAGTAGCAATAATGACCATTACCTGTAGTTTCGCAAAGTCAGACAACAATGAAGGTGAAAGAAATATTCAGCGTCGTAGTATGATGCACATGAGAAGTGCTGAGAGTTATGATATGTCATTCGATGTACGCAGACTGGCAGAGAAATTGGATCTCACCTACGATCAGATGGAAGCTGTTCAGATTATCCAGAACAATTTCAACAACGAGATGATGTCTGCAGCAGATGCACGTGGTTTCCACCGCTCAGCAAAGGTTCGTCAGGCCGTTAAGAACGATGTGGATAAGATGCGCACAGTATTGGACAGCAAGCAGTTTGATACCTATATGATGCTGTTGGGTGCAACCCTTCGCAACAAGTATCTCTAAGAAAAGGCGATTTTTTTCATAAACCATAAGACTTTTGTAACGATAAACGGGCCGTAACAAAGTAGGAAACTACCCAGTTACGGCCCGAACTGTATGGTTATAATTATTGATTTATTCCTCCTTGTAACTATCGAGTTTCTTCAGGAAGTAATCCTTGAAATCATTCCAATGATAATAAGGTGCCATATCAGTAGAGATAGGTAATGTGGCTTCGTTCTCGTTTAATAATACCTTGAATATCACATCCCCACCAAAGGATTTACGGTAGAAGATAAACTGGATATTGGCTCCCATGGGGAAGATCTTGTAGTTACACCATCTGTTTTGAACCAGTTGTTCCAGATCATCTGTCTGCTGTCCGTATCCGTTAAGGTCGAGCAGACAGGTAAGAGGCATCACCATGGTCTCATGACCAAAGCGTAAGGTGGCTCCAGGACGTTCCAACTGAATACAGCTGTCAGCCTGATGAATGATGTTTCTGAGCAGGTTGCGCTGTGAGAAAGGTTGCGTTCCGCCATTATACTTGCAATTGGCATAAGAAAGATACCACCCGGCATTGTTCTTTTCCCAATTCAGATAAATCTCCTCAGGTGTGAAAAGGTCGTAGAGTGTGATCTCTTTCCGCAGTTCCGTACTCTGCAGGTTACTGGCTAACTTAAACAGCAAACCAGCCAGCTTCTCTCCATCAACATCATAATGGATATAGTCGGGATCATTGAAAAGCGTACTGAGGAGTCGTTCGTGTGTAGGACGTCTGTCACAGAACTCCTCATAGAGCACCTTGGAGCGCTGTGGCATCTTTTTGTTGTATAAAGGCTTGTCCTGCTGATTCATGTAATACATATCATGTGCACTGGCATCATGGGAAATGCGAAGCTTGGGGTTCTTCAGCAGGAACTGGTGCAGTTCGTTCTCCATAGAGAGAATACAGCGGATGACAACAGTGCTCTTTGCGTCTATACACACATCACCTTTGAACACTTCCGGGAACCGCTCATACATCCTTTCAGCAATCTGTTGGTGCTGTTGGGCGCCTAAGAGCGTCAGCTCACCATCACGTTTCTCTGCTTCATCACGAATAAGGATCAGTCGTCTAAGCACATCCTTACCCAAGGAAGTCAGCTTTCCTTTCTCATCAGCCTCGCTGAGCATGTCAACAGGATCATTGTAATCATCCGTACCAATCAGATAGCGCGAACCATGTCGACCGTAATGACTGATGTAAAAGGGCTTGTAACCCTTAGGTGCCTTGGTGAGTTCTTTGGTAGGACCCGGATAGGCAAGATAGTTACTTGCTGAGAGACAGGGGTTCTGAGCAATCTCCTCTCGGGCAGTCTGTGCATTCATGGTAAGCACCATGCTCGCCATGATAATGGTAATCAGTTGTTTTTTCATATCTTAATTCCTACTTTTTATTTTTTAATGTTTAATGTTTAATTTTCAATGTTTCTTCATCCAAACAGCAATGGTCTTTGCCCGCAGATAGTTCTCGCTGAGATACATCCATCCCCCGAAAGGATTTTTCGTACCCCACGAGTTCTTGCAGATGTAGTAACGACTTCCCTTATCCGTATGGGCCATACCAATGATCTCCATACAGTGATCATCGGTGGTCTGCTGTTGTTCAAAATATTTTTGTCTTACCTCTTGGGTTATTGGTTGTTGCTCGTTCTCCAGTTTTGCCACACCCTTGGCGAACGAGAACTTCGGTTCGCTGATATCACCCTCCCAGCAGACCGCATGACCGCTTCTCAACGATTTATCTATCCTGTTCATCAGCGTGTCGAGTGGTACGTTCAGGAACTCGTCGTGCATATGGTTGTCAGGTGTTTCCAAGACAAACGAACTACCGAAAGGATGATGGGTGAAGCTGGTCAGTGCTTCGTATTCATCCTCATGATAAAGACTATGTGCAAACTCCAATGTGGTATATTCCGCACCCAGCATGAAAACAAAACGGGGAGAACCATGAAGTTCCTCGTCGAGCAATGTGCTAACATCGTTACGGAAAGATGTCAACCCTTTTCGTTGTGCATGGGCTGTCTGGGCCATCTGTTGAACCTTGCGAATGAGAACACGGAAATTTGCATCATCACGATGGAAGGCATCATAATGGGTAATTCCATGACGATGAAGTAGATGGAAGAACATAGATGACATACCCCGCATATTGATCTCCTCTTTCCCGTTTGTCAAATAATAGCGGTCAGCCAACTCTTCGAGGTATTTCCTTCCTATATATTGTGGGGATAGATTCACCGAGTCACCTTCCATCAATCGGTCACTCTCAATGGTGGCCAGCATGGCATATACCCAGCAGAGATTACTCGATCCCTGGTTCTTTACGGGTGTGGTTTTAACAAGACAATCCGTATGAGGCTTCAGTAACTGTTGCGACGGTTGTTGCTGGCGATGACAGGCAGTCAGCAAGCAACAAACGATAAGTAACCAGTACCACCTCATCTCACACTCCTTAAGTTCTTCTCCAGCTGAGCCACACTGCTGGCACCCACAATCACTGAGGTAACCCCCTGTTGGGCTAAGATCCAGGCAAGCGCCTTCTCAGCCAGCGTTTCGTTGTTCGCCTGTGCTTCTTTGTTCCATTCACGCAGTTGCTCCAGCAGTTCAGGGGTGAGCATATCCGACTTCAGGAAATGCTGTTTAGCCATTCTGCTATCCTGAGGAATACCATTCAGGTAACGGTCAGTCAGCAAGCCTTGTGCCAATGGAGAGAACGAGATAAAGCCAATGCCATGTTCATGACAGTAGTTGAGTGTTCCATTCTCCATGGGTTCCTTGTCGAGCATGTTCAGCTTATCCTGGAAGATCAGCAAGGGGACATCACGGGCACGCAGATACTCATCCGCGAACTTCAGTGCTTCGAGCGGCCAACGAGAGATACCTACATACAACGCTTTTCCTGCCTTGACAATATCTACCAGCGCCTGCAGTGTTTCATCCAAAGGTGTCACAGGGTCATAACGGTGACTATAGAACAGATCCACGTAGTCGAGATGCATACGCTTCAACGACTGGTCTATGCTGGCCATGAGGTATTTCCTTGAACCCCACTCGCCATACGGTCCAGGCCACATATCATACCCTGCCTTGGTAGAGATGAACAGCTCATCACGGTAGGGAGCAAAGGTGTCATCCATCAACCGTCCCATCGTCTCCTCTGCACTGCCATAAACTGGTCCGTAGTTATTGGCCAGGTCAAAATGGGTGATACCATGGTCGAAGGCAAAACGGGTGATCTCCCTACTGCGTTCATAGGGATCTACACTACCGAAGTTATGCCAGAAGCCTAAGCTTATCCTGGGCAGGAGAACACCACTTCGTCCGCAACGGGCATACTGCATACCGTTGTCGTAGCGGTCGTTGGCAGGAAGGTACACATCAGGTTTCATATCACTTGTAACTTGTAACTTGCAACTGGAAACTTAAAACTTGTCACTCTCTATCAGTTCCAAGAGTTTCTCCACAGCCTCTTCCTCAGGAATATTCTTCATGATACACTCCTTACCTCTGTAGAGTGAGATCTTGCCACGTGCAGCACCCACATAGCCGTAGTCGGCATCCGCCATCTCACCTGGACCGTTCACGATACATCCCATGATACCGATCTTGAGTCCTACGAGATGCTTCGTGGCTGCCTTGATACGGGCAATGGTGTCTTGGAGGTTGTATAACGTACGACCGCAGCCTGGGCACGAGATATACTCTGTTTTGGTGAATTTGATGCGTGCTGCCTGAAGGATGTTATCAGCCAGCTCCACCAGTTTCTCTTCGAGGTTGGAAACACCCTCAACAGGCTGGTTGTTCCTGATGATGAGCTGATGAGCTTTCTGGTCGATAAACAGAGCACCCACCGCCATGGCAGCCTTCAGCTGAAGCGACTCCCAGTCGGTTTCCTGCAGGTTGAGGGTAACCGTATCATTGGCAATCGACTGTACCGCCTGTTCCCTAAGTTCAGCGCATGCTTCAATGGAGTCAACTAGCTTTCGTGCCACAGGAATCTCGTATTCAGGCTCTTCAGAGAGGGAAACGCGGATGGTGTCACCAATACCTTCAGTGAGCAAGGCGCCTATTCCCACAGCACTCTTGATACGACCGTCCTCTCCTTCCCCGGCTTCTGTCACACCGAGATGAAGTGGATAGTGCATGTTCTCCTTGTCCATGGTCTCAACCAACAGTCGTACGGTACGCACCATCACCACAGTATTACTGGCCTTGATGGAGATGACAACATTGTCGAACTGTTCCCGCTGACAAATTCGCAGGAACTCCATACAGCTCTCCACAATACCTTCTGGGGTATCCCCATAACGACTCATAATGCGGTCAGACAACGAGCCGTGGTTCACACCAATGCGTACAGCCGTATGATGCTCCTTGCAGATCTGCAGGAAAGGCACGAACTGTCGTTCGATCTTCTTCAGTTCCTCGGCATATTCCTCATTGGTATATTCGAGGTGTTTGAAGGTACGACCAGGATCCACATAGTTTCCTGGGTTCACGCGAACCTTCTCACAATAGAGCACCGCCACATCAGCCACCTTGGCATTGAAATGCACGTCAGCCACCAAGGGTGTCTGATAGCCCCGTTTCCGCAGCGCCTCACGGATATGCTTCATGTTCTCTGCTTCCCGTGTTCCTTGAGTGGTCAGTCTGACGAGCTCTCCACCAGCCTCAATGATGCGGATGGCCTGTTCCACACAAGCCTCCGTGTCCATGGTGTTCGTGGTGGTCATCGACTGGATGCGGATGGGGTTGTTACCCCCCATGGGAACACCACCCACAACGGTAACAGACGACAGTCGTCTTTGATACGTGCTACTCATTGTTCAGGAATCAATCTTGTATTCGTATTTCACTTCCGACAAGGCCTGATTGGCTTTCTCGATCTTCGCCCCAAGTCCGTTCTTGTACGCGGTCATCTTCTCTGCCAATGCAGGATCAGCCAGAGAGATCATCTGACAAGCCAGGATGGCTGCGTTCATGGCACCGTTGATGGCCACTGTGGCCACAGGAATACCTGGAGGCATCTGCAGGATGCTATATAGTGCGTCAACGCCGTCGAGCACACTTCCCTTGATGGGCACGCCGATAACGGGTAGGGTAGTGTTGGCCGCAATCACACCTGGTAAGGCGGCTGCCATGCCAGCACCTGCAATGATCACCTTGATACCCCTTTGCTGAGCCGACTTGGCAAACTGCTCCACGGCATCAGGTGTGCGGTGGGCAGATAAGGCGTTTACTTCGAACGGTACATGCATGTCGTTCAAGAACTGCATGGCTTTTTCCATGATGGGCAGATCACTGGTACTGCCCATGATGATGCTAACAATTGGAGTCATATATTATTTATCTAATGATTACACACGATATTAAAACCTCAGGATGACCAGGAAGGAGAGGACGAATCCCAACAGGAATCCTGCCACCACTTGTGAGAGAGAATGCTGCCTGAGAATCATTCTGCTTGTTCCCAAGATTCCTGCCACGATGATGATGAGGCAGAGCCACCAAACGGGGTTATAGGAGAACATGCCCGAGAAGGCAATCAATGCTCCTGCCACCCCACCAATGGCTGCTGTATGGGTACTGATCTTCCAGAAGAGGTTCACGATGGCACACACCACCTGTATGGCCAGTGCCACCACGATGATGCTGGTCATGAAATGTGGGACGTGCAATAAGTTCAAGATGTAGTAGCAGAGGAAGTAGCACACAATGGCTATGACGTAGGGAATGGCACGTCGTTCCCTTGATCCGAGTTCAATCAACGACCACCCCTGATACTTCCTGTAGATTTTGATGAGCCATGCGGGAAGGAGAACGGTACAGAGATAGACAAAGCCGAGCACAGATAGTTTGTACTTCAGTGGCAACACACCCATATAACTGAAAATAAACAGGAATATGAGTCCTACGGTAGCCAGATAAAACGGGTGGAAGATAGCACTGATCACCCTGGCTGCAAAAATAATGTCTCTCTCTCTCAATTCTCTAAACAATTAACATTCCACATTATAATATATGTGCTGCCTGTTTCCTCAGTCGTGCAACAGGAATACCTAACTGCTCCCGATATTTCGCCACTGTTCTGCGTGCAATGGGGAATCCCCGACGTCTCATCTCCTCTGCCAGCAGATCGTCGTTCAAGGGCCTTTGAGGATCCTCCCCTTTGATAATCTCTTGAAGGACTGCTTTCAGTTGTCGTGCCGACACATCCTTGCCGTCTTCGGTCCTTATACCCTCACTGAAGAAATGGCGCAGCTGGAAGGTGCCCCATCGTGTTTGTGCATATTTGGAGTTGCAGACGCGCGATACCGTACTGATATCCAGTCCTGTCCTCTCCGCAATATCTTTCAGCACCATCGGATGAAGATCGTTCTCATCCCCCTCAAGGAAGAAATCCCGCTGAAGCTCGATGATGGTCTTCATGGTGATATACAATGTATGTCTGCGTTGCTTCACGGCCTCGATGAACCCTTTGGCGCGATCCACCTTTTCGCGGGCATAGAGCAGTGCCTGCTTGTCTTGTCTGCTCATGCTCTGCTTGTTCTCCTGATAGCCTTTCAGCAGATCTGTGAACGAGGGTGATACATACAGATCAGGCACCCGTCCTTTGTTGATATAGAAGGAGATGGTGCCGTCATCAGCGGTGTCCACCACGAAGTCGGGCGTGATCTGCTGCAGGTTCCTCCCCTCCGTCTCCCCCATGGAAGCACCCGGCTTGGGGTTCAGCTTCTGAATCTCTGTCTTGAGCTGTTCAAGAGTCTCGGCATCAAGGTTGAACTGCTGCACGATCTTATCCCAATGCTTGTTCATGAAATCGTCGAAGTGCTCGGCAATCAACGTTTTCAACAGCTGTCTGATGGGCGAAGCACTCTTCCGTTCAATCTGCAGCAGCAGACACTCCTGGAGGGAGCGGGCACCGATACCAGCAGGATCGAAGCCTTGCAACAGATGCAGCACCTCCTCGATCTGCTCGGGTGTGACGTTGATGGCGTGGTAGATGGCCAACTCGTCTGACAGGTCCTCAAGGGGTTTGCGTAGCAGACCGTCATCATCGAGCGAGCCTATCAGGTATTCCATCACGTCCTGTTGCTCAGGCGAGAGGTCCAGCTCGCGCATCTGCTCCTTCAGCTGATCGTAGAACGAGCGCTGGTTGCCATAGGTGATCTCCTCGTATTCCGCACCGGCATTAGCGAAGTTGTGATATGACGGATCAGGCATCTCGTCATCACCCCCCATATTTTCCAATACGGTGTCAAGGACATCAGCCCGTTCCTCACGTTCCAACGATTCTTCGTATGTCTCGTTGGATTCCGTGGAATCCTCGTTGGTGATAAGGTTTTCATCCTCAGGGGGAGTAGTTTCGAGCGCGGGATTATCGTCAATCTCCGCTTGCACGTTCTGCTCCAGTTCCGCCAACGGCATCTCCAGCAGTCTCACCTGCAGCATCTGTTGCTGGGTGAGTCGTTGCTGTTGCACCAGCCTCTGCTCCTGCGTCTGTAAAAGATTACTTCTCACCTCTCACCTCTCACTTCTCACCTCTAAAATACTCCTTCATCTGTGCTGCTAACGCCGCGAGCTTCTCAGGACTATCATTGCCGAACCGTTGCCAGATCTGTTGACAGGGTGCCATGAGGGGCGTAAGGATGATTTCCGACCTGTTCAGATAGGGGTCGCAGATCTGGAAGATATCCATGATCTTCACGATGTCTGCTGACTTCATCTTGATCAGTCGTCCGAGTTCCTGAATCTCAGGCGTCTCCGCCACCATGGTATTGGGAGTCAGTCGGAAGTAGAGGTCGAGTATCATGATCAGCATCACGGGCTTGATGTTCTCGTCTTCAGGCAGAGGCTTGAAGTCAAGCTCCCACGACTCGATGGTCTCCACCCCCTCATAGAAAGCGTCGGCACTGTTGAAACCCTTCATCTGTCGCAGCATGCGCACCCCCTTGGCCAGTCGTTTGGGGTTCTGACCATACCGCTCCCACAGCTTCTCCATCCGCGGTGTGTCCAGCTGTCTTAGCTTGAACATCTGTTCATAGAGAAACTGGGGAGGAATATGCAGCTCCAATGCCAGACGCACCATTGCCTTGGAGTACAAAGGCTTCACACCTTCGGGCTTCTTCAGGTACAGTTGCATCAACAGCAGCCAATATTCATCCTGCCATAACGCGTGCCTGCTCATAGACTATGCTTCTGAGAACTCGTCTTTTCCTACTCCGCAGAGCGGACAAACCCAATCGTCTGGAAGGTCCTCAAAGGCCGTTCCGGGCTCAATACCGTTGTCAGGGTCACCTACTTCCGGGTCATACTCATAACCGCAGACGTCACAAATGTACTTTTTCATCTTTCCTTATTTATTAATAATAATATTTTTTTTATCGAGGAAGGAGTAAGGAGTAGGGAGTAAGGAGATTAGTATTATGTATTTTGCTACTTGCTCCTGTTTCCTCAGGCCTAAACTTAGTAGTATTCTCCTTCCTCCTTCGTCCTTTCTCCTTACTCGAAAGTCCTCATTCGTCTAATTACTTTCCCTACGATCTGCTCAGGAGCGATGTTCTGCATACAGGCGTAGTCGTTGCGCAGACAAGGTTTGTTACCATATACACTGCAAGGACGACAGGGGAGGTCGATCTGCACCGTGTCCTCCATGCGCTGTCCCCATCCCATGAATCCAGCATACGGATGTGTGGCACCCCACACGCTCACCACAGGAATACCTGTCAGCGAGGCCATGTGCATGTTTCCGCTGTCCATGGAGAGCATCACATCGAGATGACTCATCAGGATCAGCTCCTTGCTGATGCTCTTCAGCTCCTTCGAGGCCTGCTGGCACTGCGGGTAGCGCATGCACCAGTCATCGAACACGGATAGTTCTTTTTGTCCGCCACCAAAGAGGAACAGCTTGCTCTTGGGGTAGCGTTCCGCCAGCTGACTGATCACTTGCTCCATCAGCTTCAGCGGGTAGATCTTCCCTTCGTGTGCTGCAAAAGGTGCAATACCGATCCATTTCTCATCAGCATCCTTCACGCGGAAGACTTCAGGCAGTTGCGACAGATCACCTCCTTCAGGTGGGAAGATGGAGCGGAACTTCACGTTGACGGGATAGCCTAACTTCGCCAGCACATCCGCATAGTTCTGGAACGAGGTGGGCTGTTGCTTGAGCACCTTGTTGTTCGTGGCCGTCAGCTTCCGCTTTCCCTTGCGGTGCTTGTTGACGTGCGATACATGGTAGCGCCCCAGGTTGAAACGCATTCGCAGATATCCTGAACGCAACACGTTGTGCAGGTCGGCAATGGCCGTGAACTTCTTGGCGGTCAGTCGGCGATACAGCGTATTCAGTCCTTTCACCCCATGATATTCATGCTTGATGTCAGCCGCCATGAACCCCACATTGGGTGCCAGGTTCTCAAAGAACGGGCGGGCAAACTCCCTGCTGAGCACGGTGATGCGGATATGCGGGTACTGCTGTGCCAAAGAATAGACAACAGGTACCGCCATGGCCACATCGCCCAAGGCAGAGAATCTGATGATCAGGACATGCTCGTGCTTCATGATTTCTTACTGTAGAGAATAGGATTGGTGGATGGATCGTTGTACATCTTCATCTGTCGGTACACCTTCATGTATTTGCGTCCCGCAGCGATATCCTCCAACAGCTGGTCGATGGCTGTGCTCAGGTCAACCTGCTGTTCCAGCAACACGTTCAGCTTCGCCTTGCATTTCTCGCGATGCTCTGCAGGTGCATCCTTGCGTTCAACCTGTTCCCTCATGTGGTAGATCTTCAGGGCGAGGATGCTCAGACGGTCAACAGCCCATGAAGGACTCTCTGTGTTGATTCTTGCATCAGGCAGCACCTTCACATTGGAGTATTGCTGACGGAAATAGCTGTCAATCTGTTCCACGAGGTCGGTACGATCCTGGTTGGAGCGGTCGATGCGCCTCTTCAGCTGCAGGGCCTCGATGGGGTCGATATGGGGGTCGCGGATGATGTCCTCATAATGCCATTGCACGGTATCTATCCAGCATTTCAGATAGAGTCGGTTTTCTATGGTATCATACCCGTAAGGGTTGCTGATGGGCGTTTCGATATCGTCTTTGATATGGTAGTCCCTAATGGCTTGATTAAAAATCTGGTTGCACTGTTCTGTGAATGTCATATTTCTATATATATATTATTCTGCAAATATAGAGAATAATTTTCAAATAACAAACGTTTTATACTTTTTTTCATTCATCTTGCTTCCTATTTCCTAATATTTTACCCAAGAAAGAGGTACGTGTTTAATAATTTGGGTATGAGGTAAAAACATCTGTGTGAACGTTACCAATTGTAAATAAATGTAAAATATGAGAATATTTTATGCACAAAAGAGGGTGTTGTGTGCAAAGAGCAGTGCTTTTTTCACCAAAATATTTGCATACGTGAATAAAAATTTGTTCCTTTGCACCCGAATTTTCAAAGAAGAAAGATTTTATTAACAATTAAAAAAGTACAATTATGTCAGAAATTGAAAGCAAAGTAAAGGCTATTATCGTTGATAAACTTGGTGTTGATGAGGCAGAGGTAAAGCCGGAGGCAAGTTTCACTAACGATCTGGGCGCAGATTCTTTGGATACCGTTGAGCTCATCATGGAGTTTGAGAAGGAGTTCAACATTTCCATCCCCGACGATAAAGCTGAGACCATCGGTACTGTTGGCGACGCCATCAAGTATATCGAGGAGGCCGCAAAATAAACATCATTAGAATTGAAGAATTGAAGGATTGAAATAGCGTGTACGCTAATGTACTAGATACTGTTTCAGTTCTTCAATTTTTCAATTTTTCAATTTTGTAAATATGGAATTAAAAAGAGTAGTTGTAACAGGACTCGGTGCCGTTACACCTTTAGGCCATTCTCCCGAGGAGACTTGGAAGAACTTGTTGAACGGTGTTAGTGGCGCTGCCCCTATTACGCAGTTCGATACCTCTTTGTGCAAGACACATTTTGCCTGTGAGGTGAAGGACCTGGATATTAACGAGTATCTCGATCGTAAGGAAGCCCGCAAGCTCGACCGTTACACCCAGCTGGCCATGATCAGTGCCATTCAGGGTGTGAAGGACAGTGGCTTGGATCTGGAAACAGAGGATAAGAACCGCATCGGCGTCATCTATGGCGTAGGCATCGGTGGTATCCGCACGTTTGAGGATGAGGTGGTATATTACGGTCAGCATATTGATCAAGGACCGAAGTTCAGTCCTTTCTTCATTCCGAAGATGATCAGTGATATCGCTGCAGGACATATCAGTATCCACTTCGGCTTCCATGGTCCTAACTACACCACGACAAGTGCCTGTGCTTCATCCAGCAATGCTTTGGCAGATGCCTTCAATCAGATTCGTCTGGGCAAGGCTAACGTCATCGTTGCCGGTGGTGCAGAGAGTGCCATCTGTATGTGTGGCGTAGGTGGCTTCAATGCCATGAAAGCCCTGTCAACTCGTAATGACGAGCCCGAAAAGGCCAGTCGTCCCTTCAGTGCCAGTCGTGACGGCTTCGTCATGGCAGAAGGCGCTGGCTGTCTGATTCTCGAAGAGCTGGAGCATGCCAAGGCTCGCGGTGCGAAGATCTATGCCGAGATGATCGGTGAGGGTATGAGCGCTGACGCATATCATATCACTGCCTCTCATCCCGAAGGACTGGGTGCCAAGCTGGTGATGAAGGCTGCTTTGGAGGATGCTCAGATGAAACCTGAGGATATCGACTATATCAATGTTCACGGCACTTCCACCCATGTGGGTGATATCTCTGAGGCTAAGGCCATCAAGGAGGTATTCGGTGATGCAGCCTATAAGTTGAACATCTCTTCAACCAAGTCGATGACAGGTCATCTGCTGGGTGCTGCAGGTGCTGTAGAGGCCATGATTTCCGTACTCAGTGTGCAGAACGACATCGTTCCGCCAACCATCAACCATGCTGACGATGATCAGGACGAGGAGATCGACTATAACCTGAACTTCACCTTCAACAAAGCACAGAAGCGTGAGGTGCGTGCCGCCATGAGCAATACGTTCGGTTTCGGCGGACATAATGCTTGCGTAATCTTCAAGAAATATGCAGATTAAGGACTTGATAGACCGGATAAAGCTCCCTTTCCGTAAGGAGAAGGAGCTTTATTCGTCTTTATACGAAATCATCGGATTCTACCCCCGTAACATCTCTTATTACAAACAGGCCCTGCTTCACAAGAGCATGGCACGCCGTAACGAGAAAGGCAAGCCCATGAACAACGAACGCTTGGAGTTCTTGGGGGATGCCGTGCTCGATGCTGTGGTGGGCGATATCGTGTTCCGCCATTTCGAGGGCAAGCGTGAGGGCTTCCTCACCAATACCCGCTCCAAGATCGTTCAACGTGAGACGCTGGGCCGTTTGGCACAGGAGATGGGCATCATCAACTTGATCAAATCCAACGGACACACCTCCTCTCATAACAGCTATATGGGAGGAAATGCGTTCGAGGCACTTGTTGGTGCTATCTATCTCGACAGAGGCTACGGCGCTTGCATGCGATTCATGGAGAAGCGTATCCTGAAGGAGTTGCTGAACATCGACAAGGTGGCTTACAAGGAAGTGAACTTCAAGTCGAAGCTCATCGAATGGAGTCAGAAGAACCGCGTGAAGATCGACTTCAAGCTGGTTTCTGAGGAGAAGGATGAGAAGGGTAATTCGAAGTTCGTTTACCAGGTGACCATCGAAGGTCTTGATGGCGAGAAGGGCGAGGGCTACAGCAAGAAGGAGTCGCAGCAGATGGCCAGCAAGCTCACCTTACAGCGTCTGCGCAAGGAGCCGCAGTTTATCGATGCGGTGTTTGCTGCCAAGGCTTCGCGTACCAAGATGGAGGAGATGCCTACCACTGCCGTGCCCGAGACCAAGGAACCCGCACCTTTCACCTCAGAAGGAGAGAGGAAAGGTCAGGAGGTGGAGCGCCTGGAGCGTTTCGATGGAACGGATGAGGTGGCTCCTGTGGAAGAGAAGCAGGAGGAGAAGCCAAAGAGACGTTCCAAGAAGTCCGATGTTGCTGATGAGTTCGACCTCTCTGATATCTCCGCCGCGGCTCAGTCGCGCGAGGAGATCATCGCTGCCGCAGAAGCTGCCGCATTTGCGGAAGAATAGTTCTCAAAACCTTGTTTTAAGAACTTCAGATACTTCGATATATCCTCGTCATACACCGCAGAGCCCGTCAATGGATAACCATCTGGATTGACGGCCACATAGAACGGCTGCGCATTGGTACCGAACTTCGAGCGTTGCAGATAACTCCACTTGTCACCAACGGTACGCAATGTGCGCTGTTGTCCATTCTCTTCTGTTACCTGTATATGTTCCGGTAACGGCGTTTTATCATCCACAAAGAGCGAGATCAGGATGTAGTCGTTGTTCAGCATACGGGCCACATCAGGATCCGTCCATACTGCCGCTTCCATCTTCCTGCAGTTCACACAGCCATAGCCCGTGAAATCAAGTAGCACGGGTTTCCCTTGTGCCTTTGCTGCCGCCATCCCCTCCTCGTAGTTCAGATACTTTGCCCGAACCTCGTGAGCCTGATAGAGATTGAAATCCTGTGTGCTCATCGGGGGTGCGAAGGCGCTGACAGCCTTACAGGGTGCGCCCCATAAGCCTGGAACCATATAGAGGGCGAAGGCCAACGACACCAGTCCGAGCATGATGCACACCACGGGCATGGGCTTGTTGATATCCCCTCCTTCCCAATCACTCTGGAACTTCAACTTACCGATCAGGTACAGACCAAGGGCACCAAAGATGACAATCCACAGACAAAGGAACACTTCCCTGTCGAGCAATCGCCAGCCGTAGGCCAGATCAGCCACGGAGAAGAACTTCAGGGCGAAGGCCAGTTCGATGAAGCCCAGTGTTACCTTGATGATGTTCATCCAGCCGCCCGACTTCGGTGCTTTCTTCAACCAAGTGGGGAAGAGGGCAAAGAGCGTGAAGGGTAATGCCAGGGCAAGGGCAAAGCCGAACATACCGATGGCAGGACCGAGGATGCTGCTGGCGGTGGTCAGCTCCACCAGCAGGAAGCCGATGATGGGTCCTGTACACGAGAAACTCACCAACACCAACGTGAAGGCCATGAGGAAGATGGAGAGGAGTCCGCTGGTACTGCTGGCCTTCTGATCCACCTTGTTGCTCCATGATGCGGGCAGGGTGAGTTCGAACCAGCCGAAGAAGCTGAGGGCGAACACGATCAGCAGCACACAGAAGAAGATGTTGAACACGGCATTCGTGGAGAGGGCATTCAACGCACTGGCACCGAAAAACGCCGTGATAGCCAGTCCTAAGGCCAGATAGATCACCACAATGGAGATACCATACGTGATGGCATCCTTAATACCTTTCTTCTTATCATCCTTGGCACGCTTCAGGAAGAAGCTCACCGTCATGGGAATGATCGGCCACACGCAAGGCGTGAACAGGGCAATCAGTCCACCGAGAAAGCCCATGAGGAAGATGTAGAGCCACGAACGACTTTTCTGCTGGTCGCCGTTAAAGGCCTGCAGCTCTTTCACCACAGGTGTCCACAAACCCTTCACTGCGGCAGAATCCAGTTGTGCAGGGACTGCAGTCAGCGTGTCGGCAGTCGTTGTTAAGGTATCAGCAAGAACAACACCTGTAAGCGGTACTTCTACAGGTGCTGCCAATGCATCATCGTCCGCTTTTTTTTTATCTGCCGGATCAGCAGCTGTTTCCTGAACACCCTCGCCTTGGTAGTCGAACTCCACGTCAGTGGGTGGCAGACAGCTCTTGTCGTTGCAAGCACCATACTCCAGTAAACCCTTGATATGATAGGTCTTACCCGTAATCAGATAACGTTGCACGAAGGTAACCGTCTGCTCGAAATAGCGCACGTTCATATCGAACATCTTGTCATAGTTACTGATCTCCTTACCCTGTGCCTTCAGGTTCCCCTGTGCCTTCGCACCCTCGGCCACCTCAGTGGTGAGCGAGGCAGAGATGGGTCCTCCGTCAGGCAGTCCTGTGGAATACACATGCCATCCCGGTGACATCTTTCCTGTGAACACCACATCCACCTCGGTGGGCGACACTTGTTTCTGACTAACCGTGAACTGCACAGGACTCTGTGCGTGTGCTGATAGGACTGATACGGAAAGGATCAGCAGAACGATGAGCAGTTTTGTTGTTCTCATATCAAAAATTATTTTGCCTGCAAAAATAATATTAAGCGGGCACAAAACCAAAGAAAAGTGCGTTTTTCTTTTTCTTTTACAGAAAAAGATGTATATTTGCAGACAGAAACCAAATATGCTATTCACTTTTATACGAACAATATGAAAAAAATCCTTTTATTCGTCTTCGCACTAACCCTCTGCATGGGCTGCAAGGCACAAGAAACCGTTCAGCTGCCGCAACCGGAAATCGGTAAGCTGAGTATGCCATTGGGCAAAATCCTCCAAGAGCGTCGTTCCGTACGCGAGTATCAAAAAGACAAGATGGTTGACCTGCAAACGCTTTCTACCATCCTGTGGGCTGCCTGCGGCGTCAGCGATCCCGCCTCGGGAAAGATTACCGCCCCTTCGGCCATGAACATGCAGGATGTCAAGGTGTATGTGTGCAATAAGATGGGTGTTGCTCTCTTCAATGCCAAGGACAACACGCTTACCCAAGTTTTGAACGAAAACATCATGCAGGACCTAGCCGGTGGTCAGAACTTTGTGCTGGATGCCCCCGTTACCCTGCTGTTGGTAAGCGATCAGGGCAACCGTCGTAGAAACGATCAGTTTGCCGCCATGGATGTAGGCTATGTGTCAGAGAATATCTACCTTGCCTGCCAAGCCCTTGGTTTGAGTACAGTGGCACGCGCCATGATGAACAAAGAGGCCATCCGCACCAAACTGAACCTCCCAGAGGGTGTCATCATCGCACTGAATCATCCCATCGGTTACAAGAAATAGGAGGAGCAGCATGAAACGATACATCATCATTGCCGTCATTGCCATTCTTCTATTGGCATGCTTTGCTGGTAAAGCACTCCTTCTCCTGTTAATTGCTATCCCTTTAGGTTATTTTACCATTAAGTTTATGGAAAAGAGAGAACCGCCAAAGGTGATATATGCCAACACAGAGGAAGTGGAATTGAAATACGGAGAACCCGACGACGTAGTGGTGCTGGATGCTTCAAGAGCCAACGAATTGTCGGCCCTCATCCTGTTCTATACCACTCAGGATGTGATGATTGTTGAAGGCGAGGAACTAAAGATCAGCGACATGACCGATGTGGTGCCAAAGAACATGGCTACGCCTTATACCATCGACGAATATGCCGTCATCATCAACACCAAGAATCCACAGCATCCCACCATCCACCTACGAGTGGGCTACGATGCAGGATTGGCAAGAGAAATAGCGGAACAGATATATGCGCACAAGTCCTGATTGCAACGGGTGATTTATTCTATTGAATACTCATAAAGAGAGCCGACACCTATTTGGTGCCGGCTTATTTATATTTAAAATGCTGGAATTGTTGATAAAATTAGTCGTTTTTGGATTTTACCTACATGTTTTACTTTATTTTACTATTACTCAGTGCGTTGCGAGATTTTCAAACTACATGCAAACTACATATAACTACATGCTACCTACATGTTTTGCCACGAATTGCCGTATAAAACCATAGAAACTGTGGCACTAAGAGGTAGAAATTACGTCACTCTCTGACCGTCACAACGTCACTCTCTCATAAATTCTCTAGAGAATTTGTGCGCAAATAGCATGGTGACTAGTAGTAAGTGACGTAGTTATTCATAAATTCTCTAGAGAATTTCATAACAAACGACTAAGATACTTATCAAGAACACCATGGTTTCGGTCGTTTATACCTATCATACCATGTAGTTTGCATGTAGTTATATGTAGTTTCCATGTAGTTTGCATGTAGGTAGAATGGTTCACAATTCGCTGTATTATAGTTGGTTAAAGTAAAAACATGTAGTTATGTAGGTAAAATCCACTCTGAGGTGTTAAATGCAAGCATTTCTTTGTATTCGCTGCTCCAAAATTTATCTGAATGATGAGTTTTGTCACGACTCAACAAATAAAATGCAAGCATTTCTTTG
>JAFZBK010000015.1 GCA_017561825.1 Prevotella sp. | reverse complement strand
TGAGTTGGAACCAGACCTATCAGCAGTATGTCGACCAGTATAAGGACATCGCCATCGAACAGATGCTGCGTTACCATATCCCTGCGTCCATCACCCTGGCTCAAGGGCTTCTCGAGAGTGGGGCAGGCAAGAGTGATCTGGCTCGGAAGGCCAATAATCATTTTGGTATCAAGTGTCATAGCGACTGGAACGGTCGTCGTACCTACCATGATGACGATGAGCGTGGTGAGTGCTTCCGTGTCTATGATAATGCCTATGAATCGTATGAAGATCATTCGCTGTTCCTTGTCGGCAAGCAGCGCTACCAGTCGTTGTTCAGCCTGAAGGTGACCGACTACAAAGGTTGGGCTCGTGGACTGAAGGCAGCAGGCTATGCCACCAATCCACAGTATGCACAGAAACTGATAGACCTGATTCAACTCTATAACCTCGATCAGTATGACAGGGCTAAGGACTATGATAAGTTCATGGCCGAGCATACGAAGGGACAGACAGATGGCCTCTCTCTGCACAATATTAAGATCTTCAACAAGAACTATTATCTCATCGCCCGTCGTGGTGACACCTTTAAGTCGCTTGCCAAAGAGATTGACATCAACTATAGGAAGTTGGCGAAATACAACGAACGTGACAAACGCGATGTGCTGGAGGAAGGAGAGATCATCTGGTTGAAGAAGAAACAGAAGAAAGCCCCGAAGGAATACAAGAATCGTCCACACATCGTGCGACAGGGAGAGTCGATGTACAGCATCGCCCAGCAGTATGGTATCCGTCTGAAGAACTTGTATAAGATGAACAAGTTGGATCCCGAATATCAGATTAGGGTAGGAGAACAATTAAGACTGAGATAATCCCTCAGTCCTACAAAGAGCGGAATACGGGAATCGAACCCGCCTCCCAGGCTTGGGAAGCCCGTGCACTACCGATGTGCTAATTCCGCAAATTCAAATAAGTTTCTTGATTTCTTTGAGCCGATACCCGGACTCGAACCGGGGACCTACGCATTACGAATGCGTTGCTCTACCAACTGAGCCATATCGGCAATCCTTTGTATTGTACACCCGCAGGGGCTCGAACCCTGGACACCCTGATTAAGAGTCAGGTGCTCTACCAACTGAGCTACGGGTGCATCATAATTTCAAAAAGAAAGGAGGGTCGCCTTCCTCCTTAGTACACCCGCAGGGGCTCGAACCCTGGACACCCTGATTAAGAGTCAGGTGCTCTACCAACTGAGCTACGGGTGCATCATTTTTCTTTAGCGGGTGCAAAGGTACACACTTTTTTCCATTCCACCAAACTTTTTGGGGATTTTCTTCAAAAAAGTTACTGACGGGTGGCGTGAAATCCGTCGATATTCTCATATCGACGCAGCATCATCCGCTTGTAGATGTGTCTAATCCAGATCGGATGTGACACGATGAAAGCCAGTCCAATGAGCGACATGAGAATGAACGTCCAGGTCTCACCGACCAACAGGAATCCGATGGTGGCGATGGCACCAGGGGCGAACAACGACAGCAATTCAATTACCAGTTGCATGCCGTTTTCGAAGTTACCTTTTGCTGTCATCTTCTGTTGCAGCGGCAGTGTCTGTTTGTTATACACAGCCAATTGGAAGATCACAAAGTGGAGTACACCTGCCGTCAGCAGCATATAGCCTAAGAGCATCAGCAGCGTGAACTTCCCGGTAAACACGGCGGGGAGCATCACGATGAAAGGAATAAGCAGTACGGCACTATAGAACCAGAACTTTGCCTGAAGCAAAGCAATGATATTCTCGCGGTGCATCATCAGCAGATCGATGTAGTTTCCTTCTTGTCCCATGATCTTGATCAGTGCAGTGACACTGTAGATGGCAAAGCAATACAGACACCAGAAGTTCTGCATGAACACATTGTCGTACATCGGCGTGTAGGCTACAATCATCGAGAACACAATGATAAGCGACAGACTCATGATGCAGCGTGAGCGCATGGTCTTGTTGCGAAGGTTCGACTTCAGTTCGATCTTCAGGTATTCGCCTACGAGTCCGAAACGGTTCAGAAATGCAAACTGCGACACATGCTTCAATTCGCGCTCCTTCTTTTTCGATATCTCCTCGTACACATACTTGAATTGGAAGTGGCGGTTGATGAAGAACATCACTACCAACAGCAGAACGACTGCAGGCAGGAACCACCAGGCACGTCCGGCATTGGCGTAGAGGTTAAGCATCTGCTCAAAGCCTTTCTTTCCGAAGTTCAACAGCAGAGGGAGGAACAAGATAGCATACGGTATCAAGGCGACCAGGAACCACACGACCTTTCGGTTGATGAGTGTGCGGAAGAACAGATACACCTGACTGTTCAGCATAATCAGCAACAAACTGGCTACCAACTCTATCATGACGGGCCAGAACCCCGCACCGGCGAAGAGCAGGATAACGGAGTAGGGTATGAACATGGCAAGCCACAGGAAGTTAAAACCACTGAGATGGGCTGATACCAGGAAGCACTCGATGGCTGAGTATCGCGAGATGGGCAAGATGATATATGGTTTGACCATCATACCGGGTGTTGTCTGGACGATGAACCGCATCAGGAAGTCGATCAACAGGATGATGGGCATGAACGAAATCATTCGTCCGGCCTCACCCTCAGCGGTCATGGCAATGATGCAACCATAGAGAATCAGGTACAGGGCGAACATGGCTGCACCGAAATAGGTCATCACTTTCGCCCACTTGTTCTGTTCGAAGATGGGGCTGCGCTTATAACTCAGGTTGGTATTCTTCCGAAGAAGTCTGTACAGTTGTATCTTATTCATCTAAGGTCTATGATTTCTGCGTGGGGAAAGTCTTTGACATTGAAGCGGAACTCGGCATCTGTCGTGGCTTGTTTCTTCAGGTTGGTAATGTCGAAGATGGTCCACTTCTTACCCTGCAACAACTTCACCTGCGTGGGATGATAGGTCTTCTTATCGACGGTGATGAACAGTTCCTTGATCTTACGATCGGCCGACGATGCGGTCAGATGCACCACATGACTATTACCACTGCTGTTCAACGTTGACTTATAGCCCTTCTTATAGAGGTTGATGAAGTTGTAGGGGTTGATGGCCTGCAATTGCGACTCGTTCGGGTTACTGACGTTTACCTCGTCGTTGTCCTTCATATAGGTCCACTGTGTCTTGCCGTCAAACCAGACGCTGGCCTGCGGGGTTGTGGCGTGGAACTTCTTACCCTTAATAATGATGGTGCCACTGGTACTGCCCATGCTGCCCGACATTTTGAAGTCGGCTTTCACACCTTCCTTCATGGTGACGGTAGCCGCTGCCTTATCTAGCACACTGGTTGCCGTCTGTGCATATGTAGCCACACATAGCATGGCCGATGTTATCAGAAAACAAATCTTTTTCATATGATCTTCAATCTTGAATGTTCAATTATCAATGTATGTTTATCTCAAT
>JAFZBK010000014.1 GCA_017561825.1 Prevotella sp. | reverse complement strand
GATCCTTTTTTGCAGTTGGATTGATTGGATATTGTTTTTCGTCCAAATAGAATTTGTTACTCTTTCTTGAGAATGCAATAGCACCATCTACTGTAAGTTCTTCCTCTTTTAAAACAGCATGTGCATCTTTTGTATATCGATATTCTATTATTTGTTTTCCAAATTTGAAGGTATACTCGAATTGGACACCTGCTTCAGCATTACCAACATACACATAGTTCTGCTGATAATCAATGATTTTGGCTTTTAAGTTAGTCAAATGATTGATAATATCAAATAATGCTAAACTGAAATTGGTTTTTCCTGCCCCATTTGGGCCATAAATAATACCATTCTTTATGATGCCATCTTTGATGACATCTTTACTCCATGTGTAATTACTGGGTTGAGATAAATCCCACTCAATTCTTTCGGCAAAACCTCGGAAGTTTTTTACGGCAAATTTGACAAGCATAGCAGTATTCTTTAGAATTATGTTGCAAATATACAAATTATTCCCATAACTCCGTAAATTTTTTACGGAATTATAACATAAATGTATTTTATTTGTATAAAAACGACCATAATAAAAGGTATCAATACAGGGCGTTCCCAGTGTGACAATGCCATCTATCTTTTCTGTGTGGAGTTATTCGGGCAAACACTATTGACAATTACGGTAGCATCTACGGGGACAACTACGGAGAAAGGAAAAACTACGGAGAAAAGGGCGTACTTTATGTGCGCCCACTTTCTCGTATCCACCAGTCATTCATCAGTGATTTCACGAAAATGACCATAGTCATCATCGTAACGAACCTTTTTTCTGTCGAATGTGAATCTGCCACTTGGGTACCTGGTACGAAGTTCGTCCAATTCCTCCTTCAACCTTTCAACCAGATCGCCTTCCCCATCATCGCCCGAAAGCATCCAGTCAATACGTTGGACATAAATGAATGCCATACGTAAGACATATACTGCACGTTTCATGATAGCAATGGTTTGACGGTTGTAATCCGGATAGGTTTCTTTATTGGTTCTTCCAGTATGGTAATAGTCGTAGCCGTAACCATAACCATACGCATACCATTCTTTTTTAAGAACTTCTTCTGGTATTTCCCTACCAGCTTCTATGATTTTCTGTTCTATATCATCAGCTATCATTTCAATTAAATGTTGTTTGTAATCAAAAGCACCTCCGCTCATAACAATTTCCTTTCTTTATTATTGTTTGTATAATACTCCCCATGCCCATGAAGAGCACGGAGAGTATTTGTTGACTAATCGAGTATATAGGCCTGACACATATAGACCTTTTTTACAAGAGTTGTGCAGAGCTTGTTCAGTTCCTTGTTCAGGGACTTCTGCTCGCACTTGTCGAGTGCAGTGTAAGCACTGCCATGCTCTTTGAGGAAGTCATCAAGCACATCCTTGGAGAACAACCCCATCACCTTGCCGAAGTCTTTCGGGAAATGCACCTCACCGATATGGCTCACCACATTAGTCAGCCTGTTCTCAGTAACATAAACCTCAGCCTCAGGGATCAGGGCCTTCAAAGCCTCGCTATAGGGAACAGGCTCAGCAAAGAGCTTGTTGCGAGTCTTGGCACTCTTCTTCTCAGAGAACCGCTCGTTCTTGTTCTTGATGAGCACCCTGGAACCGTTCCTGAGATACATCGGCACAACAGGTCTGATGACCACGCCCTCGCAGATATTGTCATCGATGGCAGGTAGCCCCAGCCACTTGGCAATCTGGCTCTCAAAGGCATTCGGGTATTTCAAGCATTCTGTCAGAGTACCCCTGAAGAGTGTTTTGGCATAGAAGAAACCCTCAGCCTCGAACAGTTCGTTCACCTTATCCACGGGCAGGAACCTGCTGTTCTCATCCTCGAAGAGATAGATGTCGAAGCCATAGAACTCATGCTCAGGAGTGTAGCACACACCTTTCTGAATCAAAGACAGTTTGTGGCTTACCTTCACATCTTCATGAGGATAGCGGCCGCCGAACATCTCACCGAATACAGAGATGTGGGTAATCTCCGGAAATCTGGCTTTCACCCTCCCGAACAGACTGAGCACCCGATCTTTGTAGGTTTCAAGCAATTCGGCATACTCGTAGAAGTTCTCTCCCTCAGCGAGCACCGATGTTCTTTTGGCGAACTTCACATCATAGCCATCACATAGGAAACTGGTGTTGGCACCATGTACTTTCTCCTGTACTACATACTCTAGGTCAGCGGGCATCTCTGTCATGACCTTCTCCATGAACTCCCTGTTGAAGGAGTTCTCAATGGAGCTGTACTTCTTAAATTCTAACATTTTTCTTTTTTGTTTGTGCGCATCGCTGCGCGGTTAATAATGATTGTTAATAGTAGCCCAAATTGTCGGGTGTGGAGAAGAATAGATGGGCATAAACGAAAAATAGTTGGAAAGTTTGGTAAGGACTTTCCAACTATCTCCGTTATACGTTCGCACACGACTCACATCAAGTCAGTGCTGGCGGTTCAAAAGACTGTCGCTGGAAGAATCCTATGTCACATTCACCTGTGAGCATATCAAAGATACGTGCATAGTTGTCACGTCCGAAGTCGTTAATACTCCGGTTAGGTCGCGTTGACAATATGTTGTTTCTTTGTTCCAGCATGGCTGATTCTTTTATTCTTATTGAATGTATAAACAAAAGACCGTTGAAAAGTCTTATTTCACTTTCCAACGGTCTCTTAATATCTCCTTCATAGTCAGCAGCATTTATGCCGCCACCATCGTTTTACCAAATGGTTTTCGTTGGAAAGTTTTCGTGTAAGGGTCACGCTTCACAATGCTTGCAAAATTAACATAGCAAGTCTGTCCAAAGCCTTCTGTGCCCTGGTGCAGTATCGTCAATGATATGTTCATTCTTTGCTGTTGCATTTTTATACTTTTTGTAAACGGCCGCAAAAATACACTCTTTTTTACAAACCGCCAAACATTCATCAAAAAATCTTTCATTTTTTTGTGTCTTTCCGAATGACATACCTATATCATTTTTCTTTTTCAGCAAATTGCCAGCAAGTTACAGCAAATTTATCTATATTCAGCAGAAGGATTATAAGTACATATATAATATATAATAGATTTATGATTTTGTCAAAACAGTATCAAAAGATTGGCAATTTTGCCAAATTTTTGCAAATTTGTGATATTTTTTGGAGGTTTCCGCATTTATAACGAATATTTTTTGTAACTTTGCCGTTAAACAACAGATTTCTTTTATGGCAAAGTTAAATCGTATAAGAGTCGTTCTTGCTGAACGTGACCTAAACAACAAGTGGTTGGCAGATAAACTTGGAAAGGATCAGGCAACTGTTTCCAAGTGGGTTACCAATACAACCCAACCAAGCCTTGAAACTCTCATAGCTATAGCCAATGCACTTGAAGTACCTGTGCAGGAGCTGGTAAGACAGGAAGATTTCAGTCATGTGAAATAGGTCAAGTTGATGACATAAAATAGTACAGGTATTATGGATAAAATAGCATCAAAACCAATACAACGTTTCAAGAAAGGCGATGCCTTTGTAGAAAAGGCTCCGCGTCCTCTTGTTTTTATGGAGGTGAACGAAGTGGAAGGTGGCACCGGGAATAAAGATTTCTGTATTGTAACATGGTACTCTCTTGACAAAAAAGGTCTCAATGCTCAGCGTCGATTCCCAATGGTTGCTTGCGATGGTAAGTTCAGCGATTTTGAACCGATCTCTTGCAGTCTTCTCAAAAAGGCTAAAAGCCTGATGCGTCAATATGATGCTGAAGTGAAACTGCTAACAGATAAGAAAGAAGCGAAATCTCTATGTAAGGAATATAGTCGCAAGTTGATAGATTTGCTTCCCTATGCTGCAGAAAGACTTGCGATAGCAGAGCAAGAAGCAAAGAAAATAGTGACATACAAATGGCTCGAATGCACCGATGACAATTACTGGGTGGAAGAAGATCCTGACCTCAATGACATTTACGTTACACTTGTCTGTTACTCTTTTGAATCATACGATGACAAGAATGACGAAACCATTAGCGTACAATTTCTCTATCTGCATGATGACTGCCCCTATAGTTGGGATACGCTTGCAAAATGTGGAGCTAAATATATGGTGATAGAAAGGCCGAAGAAATAAGAATCTACAAAAATTTTAGGCTAAATGCCCAAATAACAATCGCGATATGGAAATACAAATAAAAGACAATAAGATATATGCTCCGCTTAAAGATAAGTGGTTAGTTGTAAAACCAGAAGAGGAAGTTCGCCAAAGGTACATCTGTCGTTTGGTGGATAGCTATGGCTATGACATAAAGCAAATGGATCAGGAGTTGAAAGTAACGAACTCTCAACGTGGTCAAGGTGCTGCACGTGCAGATATTGTTATTTGGAAATCAGCTAAAGATAAAGCGGACAGTAAAAGTGCCTTTATTGTGGTTGAATGTAAAGCGGAAACTGTCACTATTCGCAAGGAAGATTATTATCAAGGCTATAACTATGCAGCATGGGCTGGCGCGGATTTTTTTGTTACAACCAACCTTAAGGAGACACGTGTGTTTAAAGTTGCAAAAGGAGAGCTGCCTAAGAAACTTGAGGAGATTGTTGATATTCCTAGTGCAGAGATAGCGACAGATGAGAAGAAGGTGAAAGAATTGTTGAATCAGACGAAAGCATTCACTAGAGACGAGTTCTCTCGCCTTCTCTATAAGTGCCATAATATTATCCGAAATAACGACAAACTTTCTCCAGAAGCGGCTTTTGACGAAATTAGTAAAATTCTTTTTATTAAGATTCGCTATGAGCGTGATAATACTGGCACTCAAATTTTCTCAAAGGATGCATTTGTAAAGCTTAAAGATGCTTATAACAGCATGAAGTCAAAAGATGCTCCAGAGTTTTATCAATTCTTATTTGAGAAGACTAAGGAAGATTTTTCTAAAGACAACCTGTTCGATCCAAATGAAACGATCCGAATTCGAGAGACAAGTTTCGAAAAGATTGTTGAGGAACTTCAGGTCTATAATCTCTCTACTACATCTGATGATGTCAAGGGTATTGCATTTGAGAAATTCTTGGGACGTACATTCCGTGGAGAATTAGGCCAATTTTTTACGCCACGAACCATTGTTGAGTTTATGGTGTCAGTCCTTGATCCTCAGGAGGGTGAATATATTTGTGACCCGTGCTGTGGCAGTGGAGGCTTCTTGATTCGAGCTTTTGAATATGTACGTGAACAGATTGAATCTGAATTAGAACAACGTAAAGAAGAGGTAAAAAAACAACTCATTCCTGAGAATTATGATGATCTGAAACCCAAAGAGCAAGAAGCTATAGATACCAAAGTTTCTGATGCCTTCGCTAAAATGAACTTCGAGGTGGATGTCAATAATGCGAAAGGTAGATTACGTAGTTTGTCTTTTGATTGCATTTATGGTACCGATGCTAATCCGCGTATGGCACGTACAGCTAAGATGAATATGATTATGCATGGTGATGGTCATGGTGGAGTACATCATCATGACGGACTTCTGAATGTCAATGGCATTTGGGATGGTAGATTTGATGTAATCCTTACTAATCCTCCATTTGGTGCTCGCGTAGATAAAGATATTAAGATTTCGGAAGCAGACAAGTTCACTGACGAAGCTAAGATTAAAGCTTATGTTAAGCGATATGGCGAAGAATACCTTACTGCTCTTAGGCAGGTGAATGATCATATAGGCGAATCACTTCTTGACCAATTTGGAGTTGGTAAGATGAGTGGACTTACAGAGGTACTGTTTATAGATCGATGTTTGAATTTGCTTAAGCCTGGCGGACGTTTAGGCATCGTTTTGCCAGAAGGTGTGCTGAATAATACCAATCTGCAGAATGTGCGAGAATACTTTGAGGGTAGAGCTAAGATACTTCTAATTGTTTCTATTCCACAAGATGTATTCATGGCAGCTGGTGCAACAGTGAAACCAAGCCTCATGTTCTTCAAGCGTTTTACGGAAGAAGAACAGGCGCAATACAATGGTATAAAAGTTAAAGCTTTCGCAGAAGTTAAAGACAAATATATCGAGGAATTAACTTCGATAGAAAACGATTTGGCTAAAAGAGGAAAGGAGGCATTGCCTGCTGCTGAGAAGAAGACTCTTCGAGCAAGGAAAAAAGAAATTGAAGCAGCGATAGACCAGGAAACAAAGGCTCTTGTCAAGCTGCGTTTTGACTATGTGATTCCAATCGCCGATATCAAACGTGCGGGCATCAACTCTATTGGTATTAAGATTGAAAACGATTTAGAACCTCTATTAGAAGAGTTTACTAAATATCGTAAGGAAAACAATCTTTGGAATACACGACATGCGAATACATCATATCAATATAATTATGATGGCAAGATGACCCGTATACAAGAGGTCGATGGTATCGTCTGCGAACCTGAGGTATTTTATGGTAAAGATTAGTACAGCATGGCAAATATGATTTATAAGTTCTTACATTTGGCTAATTATAAGGACATTCCTAACTGGAGTGTTCAGTATGCTGATGAAGAAGATCTTGGATTTACCAAGAAATACCCCATGGCAAGGATTGGGTCGTTTCTTGTTAAGAGCAAAGACATCATTGAAGTCCAAGATGATGTTGAATACAAGCAAGTAACCATCAAAATCAATAATGGAGGTGTTGTTCCGAGAAACAATGGCGAAACCATTTTAGGTTCTAAAATTGGTACTAAGCGTCAGCATGTTGTTCATGCCGGACAGTTTATCATGTCAAAGATTGATGCTCGTAACGGAGCCTATGGTATAGTTCCTACAGAATTAGAAGGCGCCATTGTAACCAATGATTTTCCTGTTTTTGATGTAGATATAGAAAAAATAATCCCTCAGTTTTTGGTTCTTGTATCTACAACTGAAAAGTTTATAGAGTTTGCCCGCAAATGTAGTAGCGGAACAACCAATCGTAAACGTATTGACATTGATACATTCCTCAATCAACAGATTCCTTTGCCAAGTATTGAGGAACAGAAATTGATCCTGGATGATTATAATACACATATGGAATCTGCTATACGAAAGGAATATAAAATCAAAACTTTAGCAGATGATGCCCAAAAGTTAATTTGCAACATACTTGGGATCAAACAGAGAGTGTCCCAAGAATCGGAATCTCTTTTGCAATTTATTCATTTGACAGATACTGGTAGTAGATGGGATGCTCTTGTGGATACTTACGCAATAGAAAGTAAGTATCGGATTGAAAACTTAGGAAAGTTTATTATGCATATTTCAACAGGGACAACACCCCCAACCTCACATCCTGAATATTTTGATGGTGATGTAAAGTTCTTTACGCCAGCAGATTTAGGCAACAAAAAATATTTGGAGTATTCGTCAAGAACAATCACTGATATTGCTATTGATGACAAGAAGGCCAGGGTTTATCATAAAGGAGACATACTGTTTGTCGGCATTGGCTCTACAGTGGGTAAAGTAGGTATCGTAAAAGATGAGATAGTTTCTTCTAATCAACAAATAACTGGTTTTACTATTGATAGTAGCATGATAAATCCAGAGTATGTATATTATTATTTGTTACATAATAGAGATATAACAACGGCTGATCAATCAAAAACAACACTACCAATAGTAAATCAGGACAAAATATGTAAAATTCCAATTGTGGTGCCACCAACTAAAGTGCAAGATGAAATTGTATCATCGCTTGATAAAATGTACTTAGAAGCGAAGCAAGATGAAAAAGACATTGCATTATTGGAGAGAAAGGCTCTTTCGTCGTTCGAACATAAAATTTTTGATTAGGTATGAAGCTAAAGAGTTTATATATAAAAAAGTACAAGAATCTCTCAGGTACTTACAACTTTGAGAAAAGCAATGCCTATATTGCTCTGATTGGCCTCAATGGCTCAGGGAAAAGCAATCTTCTTGAAGTTATCAGTATTATATTTAAGATAATTTCGGGATTATGCCCCAAAAACAGTATCGGTGATTTTTCGTTTACTTATGAGATTGATGGAAGTGTATATTATGCAGAGTATTGGGACTACAATGGTAAACTGTTCATAAACAATACCCAAAGAAGGCCAAACTCTATAATCTCTTGCTATAGTGGCGAGGATGATCGTTTATGGAAACATGGGTACGAGGATTATTATGTAAGATTCTTTAATGCGGCTATTGCAGGTGGAGAATACAAACCAACGAGCCTCTATATTAACAAGTACTGCTGGAAAATTGCTTTTATCTCCTTACTATTTAGTGAGAATGAAGAGGTGAAGCGTTTCATTACAGACAAACTACATGTTAGTCATGATACTATCACTGTTCAGTTCAAAACTAAAAAGAACGCAAATCCACAAGCTCATGATGCTTCTAATTGGTATAAGCGAGTTGAAACAAAATTTGGTGGCAAAGAGATACTCATCGATGAGTTAATAAACAATGAGGATGTAGAACTCTTATGTGGGAAATATCCATATTTGACCAATGATCAGATTGTGTTTTATTACCTTTATTTCCTTTATATGCCTGATAAGCGTGGAACTTTGGGATTAGAAGCTGATAAAATTATCGAATCAATAGACATCAAATTGAACGATTATTTTTTTGATAATCTTAGCGAAGGAGAGAAGAAACTAATTCTTATTGAATGTATAACAAAGGTATTAGGTGATGAGAACTCACTCATTCTCCTTGATGAGCCTGATGCACATAACCATATTGCAATGAAGAAAGATCTCCTCAAACTTATTTCAGAGTTTGAGGGGCAAACAATCATGACCACACATTCACCAATGTTCCTCAATAAGCGTTGGGATGGTTTTGATGAAAATAATATTTTCTATATGCATGAAGGCAAGATTGAGAGTACAGAGCCGTTAATGCATCTCGCAGAACTAACAGATAACGAAATCGACTATTTTGAAGGCTCCTTTATATTGAGTTCAAAAAACATTTTGGTTACAGAGGGGCCGTATGATATCTTGTATCTAAAACATGCTATTGAAAAATTTGCAGATGAAAATCCTAATTATATAAAACTGAGGGAACAAGTGGCATTTATGCATGCTGGCGGAGCGAATAATGCGGGGTCACTTTATCAACAAACTCTTTATCCGTATATTAATAAAATCGTAAACTTAGTGTTCATCTTTGATTATGACAAAGAGGGGTTTGAAGGAGCTGAAAAACTTAAAGAGATCATAGTTTCTAATGGTGACACAAAACCTGTATTGTTGTTTTATCAAGATAATTATTCTACTCCCAGAACCCGAAAGCCTAATGATAAGGATACAGACTCATACATGGTTGAAGATTTGTTCAATAGCGATTCATATACCAGTGTCACAAACAAGATTCATGTAAATAGTCATAAAGAATTCCGTAATATAACTTGGAATGATGTGATTACCAGTAACAAAAGACCTAAAGGAACAACCGAAGCCATAAAGTATTACATCCAAGATAACTACGCTTCTTTTGATAAAGAATGGCTAACGAACTTTAAACCTGTATTAAACAAACTGTTAGATGTTTTTAAATTAAACTAAAGATATGCTACAGAATCGTACTTGGCTTGCCTTTGCCAATAGAAAAAGGTGTCGTCATGCTGATGCAATCCTGAGTCTTGGTTTCATCAGTTGGAGAATGGGAAGAGCACGTTTCGCTATTGGAGATGTTGTGTACCTGTTTATGTCCGATGAACGATGTGTACGTTTCAAGATGGTGGTAACTGCAGAAAACTGCAAACGTGAAGATCAGACATATTGGGTTGAAACGCCTCCAAATGATATTACTTACAAGCTTGAACTACTCGAAGAGTATGATGGTGCAAAACTTTCTGAGCAAGAGTTGTGCAAACATGGTTTCAAAGGAGGTAGAGCGCTGGAGATTCCAAGTTGTAATAATGTTGAATTAATCAATTACATCAAATCCGTATTTTAATCATGAAAGGTGATGCACAACCATTAATAAAGTTCTTTGATGGATCAGACAAGCGATTTATCATTCCTCTGTATCAGCGTAATTACGACTGGAAGGAAGAGAACTGCGAACAGTTGTTCCAAGACTTGATGAAACTGCACAACAGCGACCGCAGGAGTCACTTCTTTGGTAGTATTGTGTCAAGTATCCAGTCAGGAACAGAAGACAGATTTATCATTGATGGACAACAGCGAATCACAACTGTTTCGTTGTTGCTCATTGCGATGGTAAATGCTAAGAAAGAAGGACTGATTGAAGCAACTGATGCAAAACTTGTAGAGAAAATCTTCAAGCGTTATCTGGTAGATGAGTATCAAGAGGATGAACGAAAGGTAAAGCTAAAACCGATCAAGAAAGACATGCAGGCTTTTGACGCTTTGCTGTATAAGCCTAAGGAGCAATATATCAAAGAGTCGAATGTTACCCGCAACTACGACTTCTTCTATGATAAGATTATTCATTGTGGATTGACCATTGATGAACTATTTGAGACCATCAAGAAACTGGAAGTCATCAATATTCGTCTTGACGAAGATGATGATCCCCAGCTGATATTTGAGAGTTTGAACTCGACAGGTCTTGATCTGAGTGAAGCAGACAAAATTCGTAATTATCTGCTGATGTCACTTGCACCAGTTGAGCAGGATGACTTGTATACTCGATATTGGAATCCTATTGAAGAGTTCACAAAGTATGACCCTTCTTCGTTTGTACGCGACTACCTTACTATGAAGCAAGGAAAGATTGGTCGTATCGATAAAATATACTTTATCTTTAAAGAGTATGCCGAGGATATAAGTGTTGACAGGGCTACACTCTTAGAAGACATGCATCACTACGCTGAGATATATAGCCAAGTGGACAATGCAACGGTAGGCACAGATAAACTGAATAGGAAGTTGAACCAGCTAAGAACGCTGGATTCTACTATTGCTTATCCATTCTTTATGGCTTTCTTCGACTATGCATCAAAAGTGGGATTGGCGGAAAACGAGATTTATCGTGTACTTGATGTGATAGAAGCATATTGGGCACGCAGAATCATCTGTAATCTCCCATCAAATGCTTTGAATAAGGTGTTTGCAACGCTCCATAGAGATGTGTTGAATCATGTCAATAAAGCAGGTGATGATACTGCACCTTCGTATATTGATGTGCTGACTTATGTTTTGTTGAAGAAGGGACGTTCTTCTGTCTTCCCTTCTGATGAAGAGGTGCGTGGTGACTTTAAAACTCGTCAGGTTTATAAGATGCCTGCTAATGCCCGTATGTTTATCTTGGAACGTATGGAGAACCAAGATAATAATGAACGGCATGATGTGGTGAAGGAGCTGACAGAGAAAAATATCACCATAGAACATATCATGCCCCAAACTCTGTCGGATAAGTGGAAAACGGCTTTAGGCGAAGATTGGGAAAGAATTCATGAACAATATCTGCACACAATGGCAAACCTTACGCTTACTGGATATAATTCTCAATATAGCAATCTCACGTTTATAGAAAAGAGAGATATGGAGAAAGGCTTCAAGGATAGTGCATTTCGTCTGAATAACTCTGTGAAATCATGTGAGCAATGGACAGAAACAGAATTGAAGGCCCGTCAGAAAGAATTGCAGAATGTGTTTATGCGCCTTTGGCCCATGCCAACTACGACTTTTGAGCCACTAAGACGTGAAGCAGAATCTGCATCGCTTGATGATGAAGACTATGAGTTCACTGGTAAGAAGCTGCAGGCATATATGCTGCATGGTGTTAGATATACTGTTAATACTTGGAAGGAAATGCTAATTCAGGTTTGTGGACACATCCTACTGGAGAAGCGTTCAACCATAGAATGGCTTTGTGCAAACGAAAAGTGCAGTTTCTCAACCACTCCAGAAGAATGGAGGCGCGAGCTTGCACCAGGGATGTACGTATGGACAGACAACAGTACTGCCACCAAGATTAATATTCTTCATGGCATGTTTGAGGAGTGTAATATCCCTGCATCCGAACTCGTTTTTGAATTCCGTTCTGATCAAGATGGGGAGGATGAGGAATAATCAAATTACAAAAGTATGGCTGATATAAAAGAGATATCAAACAACATCCCAGAGCTTCAATCTCCTTTTGAGCAGTTGCGAGAGGTTGATGCCGATGGCAAGGAATGGTGGAACTCACGCAAGATGGCGCGAGTAATGGGCTATGGCAAGTACTGGAACTTTGAACGTGTCATAGCCAAAGCACAGGCATGGACATCGCAGAAGGGCTATCATCTTGGTGAGCATTTTGTTGAGATAACCGAGATGGCAGAGTTGGGCAATGGTGCTGTCAGAGAGGTAACGAGCATCCGCCTTTCTCGTGCTGCCTGTATGGCTGTAGCCATGAATGCCGACCAAAAGAAAGAGATGGTGAAGGCTGCACAGCAGTATTTTAGTGCGACCATGACTCCTGACGTTGCTGTGAGAAGCATGGAATCCTCTGTACTCATGTATAGAGGTGGGCATGGAAAAGTACAGGTTCAAGTAGTCTTCGATACAAACACTTTCTGGCTTTCACAACAGAGAATGGCAGAACTGTTCGGAGTGACTGTGCCAACCATTAACTACCATTTAGACCAGATAGAACAGAGTGGAGAAATACATTTGTCCGATGCTATTAGAAAAATTCGAATACCTTTGGACAAATGGTCTGGTGAGGTGATGATGTATAACCTCGATGTAGTCATTGCCGTGGGTTATCGTGTAAATAGCTACGAGGCCACTCAGTTCCGAATCTGGGCTACACAAGTCTTAAAAGAATATCTTACCAAAGGCTTTGTGTTGGACGACGAACGACTGAAGGGGAAGAACGTATTTGGAGCAGACTACTTCGATGATTTGCTTGACCGAATCCGAGAAATTCGTATCAGCGAACGACGCTATTATCAGAAGATTACGGACATATATAGTGAGTGCAGTTCGGACTATGACAAGGATTCTGAACAGACGCAACTGTTTTTCAAGACCGTACAGAACATGATGCATTATGCCGTAACAAAACAAACGGCAGCAGAGATTATTTATGATCGTGCAGATTCAGAGCGACCTCATATGGGATTAACGACGTGGAAGAATGCTCCAGATGGAAGAGTCGTAAAATCGGATGTCACTGTAGCAAAGAACTATCTGAGCGAAAAAGAAGTTGATTCGTTGAACCGATTGAGCAATGCTTTCATTGACATTGCGGAGCAACGCGCAGAAGACCATATTCTGATGACAATGGCAGACTGGTCTGCTCTTCTGCAACGCTATATGGACTTAAACAACCGCCCATTGCTTCTTGATGCTGGGCGTGTGACTCACGAACAAGCGGTAGAAAAGGCGCTCACGGAATACGATAAGTTCCGCGTCATTCAAGACCGTGAGATTATGAGCGACTTCGACAAACAATTGAAACTATTGTTTGGAGATAAGAAAGATTGATTATAATAATTCCATAGTTCACCCATACAACTACCCATACAAGTACCCGTACAAGTTCAATCGAAATACAACCATTTTCGGATTATGTCAAAAGCAACTGTAAAGAAAATACTCATGTCCATGCCAAAGGAAGAAATCATTGACATGGTTCTGGAGATGTATGATACACGCAAAGAAGCTAAAGAGTATCTGGAATTCTATGCCAATCCAGATGAAGATGGAAAGCTGGAAAAGTATAAGAAGATTATTTTAGAAGAATTCTATCCATCAAGAGGACGACAGGAGCCAAAGACCAGATTCTCTGTCTGCCGTAAGGCTGTCTCTGACTACAAGAAACTAAAGCCTTCTCCAGACAAACTGGCTGACTTGATGCTTTGCTATGTTGAGAACGCCTGTCAGTTTACATACGACTATGGAGATATGTGGGAGCAATATTATACTTCTGTGGAGAATAATTTCGACAAGACGATGGAATTTATTGCCAAGAACAGTCTGTTGGAGCATTTCAAACCACGTCTGAAACAATGTGTGGAATGGGCTTCTCCATGCGGATGGGGATTTGCAGACACCATTGCTGATATCTATTATGAGTACTTTCCTGATGAGGATTGAAAAAACAATTTGAGGGATAATCTATTATCTCAAATAATCCTCTCATATTCCTCCGCCAAATTACTGTAATTACATGATTACCAGAAGAATTGGGGCGGAGGAATTTAAGTAGGGTGTGTATTGGAAAGGGGTGGGGGATAAGAGGGTGAGCTACTGGGATTAGGAAGGATGGTTGTTGTGTGTGAGAAGGTGGCATAGGGATGGTAAGAGGGTGTCTAACGAATTTGCGACTTAAGTCGGAAGATGATAGAACTTAAGTCGGAAGACGTTGCCACATAAGTGGCAGATTACTGGAACTTAAGTGGTAGATTAGAAAGGTAGTATCTTTCTAATCGATGGAAGGGTCTTTGTCATGGGTTTGAAGGCGGGAAAAATCTTTATCATTTTAGGTCGTTTTTTCATGGCGTAACTATTGCAATCGGATGCATGATGTATTAACTTTGCATCAGAATTTAATTAGTAATACGATGGGAATAATAGATTATTTGTCCAAATTGGTATGGGAACATTTAGAGGGTGAGATAGATCAGATGAAAGTATCCACCTTGAAACCTGCAACAAAAGATCGCTATGCAGAACGACAGCTATCGTTGCTGCGACCTGTGCATGATATGGCGCAGTTCGTGACGGAGAACTTCGATTTTCGCCATAATGTTGTGCGCGACCTCTATGAGTATCGACGAAAGGGGTGTGATGATGGATGGAAACTGGTGGATAACAGACAGATGAACTCCATCAACTGTCGTATTCAGGACGATGGCGAGATCTTTTGCCTGTCGAGTTATGTGCGCCAACGCATAGAGAGCGACTTGGCAATGGATTATCACCCTGTGCGTGAGTATCTTAATAGGATTCGTGGCTGTTGGGATGGGAAGACCGACTATATCGGCGATTTCGCCCGTCGTATCAGTCATTCGGACTACTGTCAGCGCATGGTGCGCATCTGGCTACGTGCTGTTGTCACCCAATGGTTAGGCTCGAACCACCATCATGCCAATGCGGTGATGCTGTTGCTCGTCAGTGAACGACAGGGTTTAGGCAAGAGCACGTTCTTCGCCTCGATGCTGCCCAAGGAGATTGCCGACTACTATACGGATGACTTCAACCTAAAGGCGAAGAGCAATGCGTATCGTAAGATGGTGGAATATGCGCTGATTAGTCTTGATGAGTTTGAAAAAATCGGACATAAGAAGATGCCTGAACTGAAATCGATGATGCAGACGATGAAGCCCAGTTTTATTGGGGCCTATAAGAAGAATTTCAATCAGTTACCGCGTATCGCCTCGTTTGTGGGTACCACCAATGAGCGACATGTGCTTACCGACCGTACCGGATCGCGTCGTTTCCTTATTCTGGAACCTGATGGCAATATCGATGTGGACGGCATTTGTCATGACCAGCTTTATGCCCAAGTGCTGCATGAGGTGGAAGCGTTGCATCTGCCCTACTGGTTCTCGAAAGAAGATGAGGCTGAGATGGAACGTAACAACAAGGACTATTATGTGCTCAATGCAGTGGAACAGCTCTTCCTGCAGCATTTTACGATTCCCAAAAGGAAGGAAGAGGGAACGTTTATGAGTGGCGCCGAGATTATCCGTGAGTTGGGTAAGTATTCAAAGAAGACGATGGAGGGCGTGACCACTAATAGCTTTGGGCGCATGATGACGCGTCTGGGGGTACTGCGAGTAGGGCATCACGATACCGATGGATATATCGTGAAGGCAGCATAACGACTCACACAATAAAATTGCTCCGCCAACAACTTGCTGACAGGTAATCAGTTAGTGCCAATTGCGGAGCAATTTTAACTTCGTTGACTTTTGTCACGACTCGGCCAATCATGCAAGCATCTTGGCTCTCGCTGTTCCAAAAGTTCAATTGTCAATTCTCAATTCTCAATTCTCAATTCTCATATCATCCTTCCCATCCGTAGCGATAATAGACGTAAGTGGTGCCTTGTTTCTTACAATAGTATTTGGAGAATGCCTCAGCGATGATGCTATCAAGCCATTTCTGGGCGCGATAGGCCGTGATGTTCAGTTCGCACTCCATCTGTTTACGCGTAATCGAATGGTGCTCTTTCAGATAGCTGTCAAGGAAGTTGATAATCTCTTCACGTTGATATGGCTGGTTCCTGCCTGCTACCCCTCTTCCATATTTGTTATGCGTTGATGTCTTTTCCTTCAGCGCTTTGATAAAACTGGGATCTGGTGTGAAGGATACCCCCTGCACTTCCACATCGTTGGCGGTTATCTTATCAGGATCGGTGAAGTGAGGTTTCAGCGGATTACCATCTTCTTCGTATTTCATCTTCAGTCCTACCTTCATCTGGAAGGTGCCGAGACCATCGATGCGGAAGCGCTTGTTTTCTCGCAGTTGCTCGATGATTTCGTCTTTCAAGATGATGAGTGAAGAGAGCATCATCGTGGTATTACAAGTGTTGTGATACTTAAGATGCGCCAGGAATTCCTTTTCGTTCATGGTACCTTCCGGTGTGTGGCGCACCTGATAAGTAGTGTTCCCGTCATCATCGGGTTTCGGATTGGGATAAATGCCGTATTTGATTTTGTCTGCCATAGTTGTGATTTATGATTTGCATTTGCAAAGGTACGAAAAATCTGAGTAAGCGAGAAGAAAATAAAGAGATTTGTTTTCTCGAGCGTGAAGATTTTATTCAATAAGTGAGAACAATACAAAAAAAATCCGTGTAATCATTCGACTACACGGATTTTATTATAGATATTGTTTGTTACTTGACTGCGTCGAGTAAAGGCTGCGCCTCGGCCATGCTCATGCGAGCATGGCATTGCACTCGGCTTGCACTTTACTTCACCTCCTCGAAGTCAGCATCCTGAACCTCCTCGTTGGGGTTCGACTGTGTCTGCTGACCGCCCTGGTACTGCTGACCTGCGTCGGCACCCGGCTGAGGACCAGCCTGCTGGTACATCTTGGCGCTGGCAGCCTGCATTACCTGGTTGAGGTTGTTGATGGCATTGTCGATGGCGGTGATGTCACCACTCTTGTGTGCATCCTTCAACTGCTGTACGGCAGCCTCCACGTTAGCCTTGTCGGCACCCAACTTGTCACCATTCTCATTGAGGAAGGTCTCGGTCTGGAAGATCATGGAGTCAGCCTGGTTCAGCTTGTCAACACGCTCACGCTCACGCTTATCGTTCTCGGCGTTCTGCTCAGCCTCTGCCTTCATGCGGTTGATCTCATCCTGAGACAGACCAGATGAAGCCTCGATGCGGATAGCCTGCTCCTTACCGGTAGCCTTATCCTTGGCAGACACCTTGAGGATACCGTTGGCATCGATGTCGAAGGTTACCTCGATCTGAGGAATACCACGACGAGCGGGAGCAATGCCGGTGAGGTTGAACTGTCCGATACTCTTGTTCTGAGCAGCCATCGGGCGCTCACCCTGCAGTACGTGGATGGTTACCTCTGTCTGGTTGTCAGCTGCAGTAGAGAAGGTCTCGCTCTTCTTGCAGGGGATGGTTGTGTTAGCCTCGATCAGCTTGGTCATTACACCACCCAGTGTCTCGATACCCAGTGTCAGCGGGGTTACGTCGAGCAACACGATATCACCTACGCCACCTTCCTTGTTCAGGATAGCACCCTGGATAGAAGCACCTACGGCCACCACCTCGTCGGGGTTCACACCCTTTGAAGGCTCCTTACCGAAGTAGTTCTTTACCAATGTCTGCACAGCGGGGATACGACTAGAACCACCTACGAGGATCACCTCATCGATGTCGGCTGTGGTCAGGTGAGCATCAGCGATAGCCTTCTGACAGGGAGCCAGACAAGCCTGAATCAGGTCGTGTGCCAACTGCTCGAACTTAGCACGAGTCAGTGTCTTCACCAAGTGCTTGGGAACACCAGCTACCGGCATGATATACGGCAGGTTGATCTCGGTAGATGTGCTGGAAGACAGCTCAATCTTAGCCTTCTCGGCAGCCTCCTTCAGACGCTGCATAGCCATCGGGTCAGCCTTCAGGTCAGCACCCTCATCATTCTTGAACTCCTGAACGAGCCAGTCGATGATTACCTGGTCGAAGTCATCACCACCCAGGTGAGTATCACCATTGGTAGAGAGCACTTCGAACACGCCACCGCCGAACTCCAGGATAGAGATATCGAAGGTACCACCACCGAGGTCGAACACAGCAATCTTCATATCCTTGTTAGCCTTGTCAACACCGTAAGCCAGTGCGGCAGCTGTCGGCTCATTCACGATACGCTTCACGTTAAGACCAGCAATCTGTCCAGCCTCCTTGGTAGCCTGACGCTGAGAGTCAGAGAAGTAAGCAGGCACGGTGATCACAGCATCCGTCACCTCCTGTCCGAGATAATCCTCGGCAGTCTTCTTCATCTTCTGCAGGATCATGGCAGAGATCTCCTGCGGTGTATATTTACGACCTTCGATCTCTACACGGGGATAACCGTTCTCATTGACAACGGTATAAGGAACGCGAGCAATCTCCTTTTCGGTCTGCTGCCAGTTCTCACCCATGAAACGCTTGATAGAATAGACGGTGTTCTTCGGGTTCGTGATAGCCTGACGCTTTGCAGGATCACCAATCTTACGCTCACCACCTTGTACAAAACCCACCACTGAAGGAGTGGTGCGCTTACCTTCGCTGTTAGCGATTACTACGGGCTCGTTACCCTCAAATACGGCAACGCAGCTGTTTGTAGTTCCTAAGTCAATTCCAATTACTTTTCCCATTGTTGTATTGTTTTTATTTGTTTATATACTAATGATAATGACACATGGCTGCCATCTGCAACCGCTAATTAAGCTGCAAATCGTATGCCAATGAAAAGATCACGGGAAAAGAATGACAACGTATGACAGATTGTCATTAATTCATAAATAATGTTTATTTCAGCGTAAAGAAACACATTATTTATTATTATACGTTTGTCATTCATGATTTTTTACTATATTTGCCGTTAGAAATTCGTTTGGAGTATGAAGTACGCGGATTATATTGAGCAAATTGAGATCGATTCCCTGTGGAGTGGCAAGAAGCACATCATTTGGGATCTCGACAGAAGGGTGAATATCCTGAGCGGTGTCAACGGCGTGGGAAAGAGTACCATCATCAACAAGGTAGTGAAGAGCGTCAGCATGAACGGTGACGTACAGAACCATCTGTTGAAAGGAGTGCGTGTGAAGACCAATCCCGCTGATGCCACCCATATCCGTTTCGACGTTATCCGTTCGTTCGACCGTCCTATCCTCAATGCCGAGACGGTGAACAAGATGGATATCAGTCTGGCCACAGAGCTCGACTGGCAGCTCTTCAAGCTACAACGGAAATACCTCGACTATCAGGTGAACATGGGCAACAAGATCATCTCCGTGCTACAGAGCGGTGCTCCCGACTCGGCTGAGCAGGCGCAGCAGATCAGTGCTCCGAAGAAGAAGTTCCAGGACATGATCGATGACCTCTTCAAGGACACGGGTAAGGCCATTGTCCGTACGGAGAACGAGATCCGTTTCTCGCAGATTGGTGAGACCCTGGTGCCCTATCAGCTGTCGAGCGGCGAGAAGCAGATGCTGGCCATCCTGCTCACGGTGTTGGTAGAGGACTCCCTTCCGTATGTGCTGTTCATGGACGAGCCCGAAGTGAGTCTGCACATCGACTGGCAACAGCGGTTGATTGACCTGATCCTCGAATTGAATCCCAACGTACAGATTATCCTCACCACTCATTCGCCGGCAGTGATCATGAACGGGTGGATGGATCATGTAACGGAGGTGAGCGATATTACGAGTTAAGCGATGGCGAAGAAGCTAAGGGAGAACATCACATCCGGTTATATGGAAGCCGCCAACCGTCTGAATTCCAAGAAGACGAGGCGGAGAATCGTAGCATACGTAGAGAGCTACGATGATGTGTTCTTTTGGCGTACCGTGTTCAGTCAGTTCGAGAACGACCAGCGTTATTTCGAGGTGATGCTCCCTTCGCGTCATCGTTTGGAACGTGGCAAAAAATCGGTGCTGATGCGACTGCTCGCCAAGAATGCGGGAAATGATCTGGTGTGCTGTGTGGATGCCGATTACGACTACCTGATACAGGGAGCCACAGAGACCAGCAGAACCATGCTTTCCAGTCCTTTTGTCTTCCACACCTATGCCTACGCCATCGAGAACCTCCAGTGCTATGCCCCTTCGCTGCGCACCGTCTGCGTGGCCGTGACGCTCAATGATCATGAGATCTTCGACTTCAACGATTTCCTCGCCCGCTATTCCGAGGCCATCTTCCCCTTGTTCGTGTGGAGCATCTGGTATTATAGACGACCGATCTATACGGAGTTCACCATCACCGAGTTCAATAAGGTGATTGAGCTGGGCGGCTTCAACCTGGATAATCCCATGGCCAGCATCAAGAATGTACGGAGGAAAGTGTATGTGCGGGTAGGCGACCTGCAGAAGAAGAACCCTGATGCCAAGGAGAGTTACCTGGCCTTGAAACAGGAACTTATCGAGGAGTTAGGTGTGACACCGCAGACCACCTATTTATATATACAGGGACATCATCTGTTCGAGAAGCTGGTGCTGCCCGTGATGGGGAAGGTGTGCTCACGACTGATTCGCGACCGTGAGATGGAGATCCGTAGGCAGTCGGTACACAACACACAGATGCACAACGAACTGTCGTGCTACACCCATAGCACGCAGGACATCGTACAGATGCTCAAGAAAAACATGGGTTATTTCCTTTCTGATCCCTTTAAACAGATCCTGTCAGACGTACAGATGTTCTTTACACGTAAGTCTCCAGGAACTGAATCGTCCCAGTCACCTTCAACTCCTTCGTTGTAGCAGGAACCAACACACTCTCGCCCCCCTGCAATGTGGTCTCATTTCCCTCATCATCAATGAGGGTGGCAGCACCTTTCAGTCCTACAAGGATCACAAAGCTGTCCAGCTCACTGTAATCCAGTATCATCGTTTCATCGAGATCATAGAGCGATGTGCAGAAATGCGGACATTCCACCAGCGGAACGCCCATATTCTTCATCGGCTTGTAGTGCGTGCAGTAGTCATCCTCCACCTTGAAATGGATGCTCTCTGCCGCCTTCTCGGTATGCAGTTCGCGCAGGTTCCCGTTCTTATCCTTGCGGTTATAGTCGTAGATGCGGTAGGTGAGATCACTGGTCTGCTGAATCTCCGTCAGAAAGCAGCCAGCGCCCACAGCATGGATACGACCAGCCGGCAGGAAGAACACATCACCTTCTCTTGCCTGATATTTGGCTAAGGCTTCACAGATCGTACAGTTTTCCACCATCTCCTTATAGGTCTCGGGTGTGATCTGCCGTTTCAGTCCGCAATACAGGAACGCCTCAGGGTCAGAGTTCATGATATACCACATCTCCGTCTTCCCGTGCTTCTCGCCCATACGGACGGCCGTCTCATCATCAGGATGCACCTGAATGCTCAGGTCTTGTCGTGCATCGATGAACTTCACCAGTAGCGGGAACTCATCCCCAAAGCGTTGGTAGTTCTCGTTTCCTACCAGGTCGCCTTTCAGTTCACGAACAAGTTCATTAAGACTCTTCCCCTTCAACGGTCCGTCTTTCACGACGGTCTCGGAACCTTTCACCCCCGAGATCTCCCAACTCTCCCCAACCTGTTGCATGTTGTCAGGGAGGTGTTTGAAGGGGATAATTCTGTCTCCGCCCCAAAGGGTAGTTTTGAGTACAGGTTTGAATTTTATCAGTTGCATGTTAGATATGTTGTAATTAATGGTCTTTCCAGAAGGCTGGGGTGAAGAGCACCACCACGGTGAAGATCTCAAGACGACCCATGAGCATCAGCAGGGAAAGCAACCACTTCACAAGGTCAGGAAGAATATTCCATGACATCGTAGGACCGATTTCCAGTCCCAGTGTTGGTCCTACGTTGCTGGCGCAGCTGAGGGCAATGGTGAAGGAGTTGGTGCTGTCCACACCGGTCAGGATCATAATGAAATACGATACGAGTGCCAACATGAAATAGGCAGCAAAGAAGGCCATCAGCGTCATCTGTTGACCATAGGTTACATTGACACCATTTACTTTCACGGGAAGAACGGCTCTGGGGTGGAGGATATGTTTCAGCTCGTTCTGCATGATCTTCAGTATCATCACGCCACGGACACACTTGATACCACCAGCCGTACTGCCGGCACATCCGCCAAAAACCATGCAGACACTGAGCACCACCCAAGTGATATGGTGCCATTGGGCTGCATCATCATTGAAGACACCCGTTGTGGTAATGAACGAAACCACTTGGAACAATGCGTTTTTGATGGCTTCACCCAGCGTGTAGTGGTTGTATCTGAGTAGGAAGAAAGTGATAAACGTAGTGGCAATGACAATCAGCGAGCAGTAGAGTCTCAGCTCCGTATTCTTGAAGAACTGCTTGACGCGCCCTTTGAAGATCAACAAATAGAGCATCGTAAAACTGACTCCAGAGAGGAACATGAAGACGATGGTCGTATAGTCGATGAGCGCACTATGGTAGTATCCCGTGGAATCACTATGGGTAGAGAAGCCGCCCGTAGCGGTGGTCGTCATGGCATAGTTCAGACAGTCGAACAGTCCCATGCCCGAGAGGTAGTAACAGAGGGCGCATCCAACGGTCAGCAGCGAGTAGATGCTCCAGATCCATTGTGCCGTGGTACTCAGTCGTGGGTGCATCTTGGCACGTATCGGACCTGTGGCCTCTGCCGAGAACACCTTCACGTTACCGCCCATCAATGAGGGGATGATGGCGATGGTGAAGAACACGATTCCCAAGCCACCTATCCACTGTGTCATGGTGCGCCAGAAGAGCAGTCCGTGCGGCAGCACTTCCACCTCGTCGAGGATGCTGCATCCTGTTGTGGTGAATCCCGAGATGGTCTCGAAATATGCGTTAGTAAAATCACTGATATATCCGCTGATGAGGAAGGGTAGGGAGCCGAACAGACTGAAGATGATCCAGGTGAGCGTTACTAGCAGGTACGCCTCGCGTCGTCCCAACGAGTTCTCCGATTTCCTGCCCAGGAACCGCAGTCCGATACCTCCCATCAGTGTAAGGATCACGGAAATGATGAATGCCATGGAGTCGTCTTCCTTCATGTAAAGGGAGATGCCCATGCACCACATCATCATCACTGCCTCGATGTAGAGCAGCGTACCGATAACCTTATAGATGATCCTGTAGTTCAGCATTACTTGAAGAATTTCTCAATTTTCGACATATGGATATTGTAGCAGAACACCACCACGGAGTCGCCCGCCTCGATCTGTGTGTTACCTGATACCAGGAATCCCTCGCCGTGCCGTACCAGTCCACCGATGGTAGCTCCCTTAGGCAGACCGAGTTCGAACACTTTCTTCCTTGTCACCTTCGAGCCCTGTTGTGCGGTGAACTCTGCCACATCGGCATTGGCCGACATCAGGAAACGGATATTGTTCACGTCGGCATCGAGCATCATCTGGTAGATATAGCTGGCGGCCAAGGCTTTCTTGTTCACGATGGTACCGATATCCAGACTCTCTGCCATGCTCACGTAGTCGAGGTTCTCCACCATCGCCACCGTCTTGCGCACCCCCAGTCGTTTGGCGGTCATACAAGCCAGGATATTGGTCTCGGCATTTCCCGTCAGCGCCACGAAGGCCTGCGTGTTCTTGATCCCCTCCTCGTTGAGCAAGTGGAGGTCACGCCCGTCGCCGTTGATGATCATCACACGGTCGGTGTCCACCAGTTCGTTCAACTTCTGACATCTGGCTTCATCCAACTCGATGATCTTCGCATTCATGTATTCAGGCATCAGCTCCGTGGCTCGTACGGCTGTGGCTCCTCCGCCCATGATCATTGCGTTCTTCACATCTACATAGTGCTCCTTTCCCACAATCTTGCGGATATAGGGGATATAGTTACGGGTGGTCATGAAGTAGGCCAGGTCGTAGATCTTCAGCACATCGTCGCCTCGCGGGATGATGGTCTCGTCGCCTCGTTTGATGGCCACGATATGATAGGGCGATTCCGGCTTACAGAGATCCTTCAGCGGTTCGTTCAGGATCTCGCAGGTCTCGCGCAGCTTGATGCCTAACATGACTAATGCTCCATCGTGCACATCCCATCGCTGACGCACCCACGACATCTTCAGTCCGTTGGCGATATCGCGTGCTGCCAGGTTCTCAGGGTAGATACGTGACGAGATGCCCACCTTCTCGAAGAAGCCGTCCAGCTTGGGATCAATATATTCAAAGTTGTCCACCTTGGCCACGGTACGTTTGGCACCCAAGGCCTTGGCCAGCATACAGGCATTCATGTTCAGGTTCTCATCACGCGTCACGGCGATGAAGAGGTCGGCCCCCGACACCCCCGCATCTTTCAGCGTCTGGATTCTCGATGCTGAGGCATGCACCGTCATGAGGTCGTATTCACTGCTGATACTGGCCAGTCGCTCCTCGTCACTGTCGATGAGCACGGTGTCCTCGTTGTTGCGCGACAACAGCTGGGCCAGATGGGTTCCAATGGCATAGGCGCCTGCAATGATGATCTTCATATGCTTTGATGTATAGTTTCTGATTAGGTGGTTGATGGTTGATCAGACAAGAGCTTGTTGATGGCGTTGGCGATGGCTTCTGCATCGATGCCCGTGATATGGCGCAGCTCAGCCACCGTGCCATGCTCCACGAAGGTGTCGGGCAATCCTAAGCGTACCACCTGCGGGTGGTAGTGATGGTCGTTCAGCCATTCCAGTACCGCACTGCCCATGCCGCCGTTTCTCGCTCCGTCTTCCACGGTGATGATACGCTTGAACTTCTTCCCCACCTCGTGCAGGATCTGCTCGTCGAGGGGTTTCAGGAAGCGCATGTCGTAGTGGGCAATACTTGGAGATGAGAGATGAGAGATGGAAGATGAGAGATGAGAGATGGCCTTGGTGACTTCATTCCCTATCGGACCGATACTCAGTACGGCCACATCGTTACCATCTACCAGTTTTCTTCCTGTACCCACGGTCACCTCTTCCAACGGACAGCGCCAGTCGGTCAGCACACCACAGCCTCTGGGGTAGCGGATCACGAACGTACCCTTTCCCGGCAACTGAGCGGTGTACATCAGCTTGCGCAGCTCATGCTCGTCCATGGGCGACGAGATGGTGAGGTTCGGAATGGAGCGTAAGGCAGCCATGTCGAAGGCCCCGTGATGCGTTGCACCATCCTCGCCAACCAGTCCTGCGCGGTCGAAGCAGAGCACCACCGGCAGGTTCAGGATCGCTGCATCGTGAATGATATTGTCGTATGCCCGTTGGGCAAAAGCGCTGTAGATATTACAGAACGGTAGCAGACCGTCCTTGGCCATACCAGCCGAGAAGGTCACGGCATGTCCTTCGGCAATGCCCACGTCAAAGGTGCGCTCAGGCATCTCCTTCATCATGATATTCAGTGAACAACCCGTAGGCATGGCAGGTGTCACACCCACAATCTTCGGGTTCATCTTGGCCAGCTCCAGTAGCGTTTCTCCGAAGACATCCTGGAACTTCGGCGGTTGGTTACTATCCCTGCTCACGATGCGCTCACCCGTATCCGGGTCGAACTTTCCCGGTGCGTGCCACACGGTGACATCCTTTTCTGCGGGAGCGTAGCCATGACCTTTCTGGGTATGCAGGTGCAGCAGTTTCGGACCTTTCATGTCCTTCAGCTGTCGCAGGATCCTCACCACCTCCTTGACATCATGACCGTCGAAGGGTCCGAAGTAACGGATGTTCATACCTTCGAAGATGTTCTGCTGATGACTGATGGCGCTCTTTACCGCATTGCTCAGTCGGATGAGTCCCTTTCTGCGGTTCTCCTCCAGCATACCCTTGCCATGCAGCCACCGCGAAGCCTTGAAGCGGATGCGGTTATACGTCTCGTTGGTATTCAGGTGGATGAGATATTCCTTCATGCCGCCCACGGAGCGGTCGATAGACATGTTATTGTCGTTCAGGATAATGAGCAGGTCGTTGGGGGATGAAGACACGTTGTTCAGTCCTTCGAAAGCCAGACCGCCCGACATGGCTCCGTCGCCAATCACGGCCACTACCTTCCGCATCTTCCCGTCGTTCGCTTCCTGCTTGGCAGCCACGGCCATACCCAAGGCTGCAGAGATGCTGTTCGAGGCATGTCCGCAGGTAAAAGTGTCGTATTCGCTCTCCTTGGGGGAAGGGAAGGGCATGATGCCGTGCAGCTTGCGGTTCGTGCAGAAACGCTCCCTGCGCCCTGTCAGTATCTTATGTCCGTATGCCTGATGACCCACATCCCAAACAATACGGTCGTCGGGGGTGTTGAATACGTAATGGAGGGCTACGGTCAACTCCACCACGCCAAGACTGGAGGCGAGGTGTCCGGGGTTTACCGACAACTCCTTCACGATGTCTTCACGTAACTCTTTACATAGCTCTGGCAGCTCTTCCACCTTGAGTTTCCGAAGGTCATCGGGCGTATTAATCTGATTCAGTAAATCGAAATTCGATATGTCTGTCATATATAAATATGCCAATATACAAGCGCAAAGGTACAAATAATCGAGAATAATACAAAGAAAATACATAATTTATTTTGTATTTACCTTGCTTAATCGTATCTTTGCACAATGATACTATTAACCATTTTATAATCATAAAAACCATAACACTATGTTAATTACAAAACGAATCCTCATCACGCTGATCACCCTCGTGTCTATGAGTACAGGAGCATGGGCTCTTAGTACAGATACTGATGGGTATTATCTAATCGGCTCGTTACAGGACTGGAAGGACTTTGCTAATCTTGTCAATGTCCGATATCCTGGTAAGAAAAATGCCCGTATGACCGCTGATATTGATTTGGGAACAGATCAAACAATGTTGGGAAAGGACACTGATCCAGACACATATTATTTCCTAGGAGAATTTGACGGACAAGGGCATACGCTAACCATCGCTTATCAAGGTGAACTAGGTTATCAATTCTATGCAGCGCCTTTCCGACATGTCAGTTTGTGTGAAATTAGAAACCTAAATGTAAAAGGAACGATATCTGTATATAACAAATTCTCTCAAATTTATGTTGGCGGAATTGTAGGGTATTCAACCTCGACTTGCAAAATAAAGAATTGTCATGTAGATGTGGATTTTATATCACCTGCAGCTGCACAATTCAATCTCAATTACGGAAGTTTGGTAGGTTGTGCAAGTTCCAATGCCATCATATCTGACTGTATGGTGGAGGGGAGCGTAAAGGGCAAAGATGGTATTTCGACTTATTATAGCCCTTTCATCGGTCTTATCACTTTCATCAATTCATCAACTCCATCTTCTATCACGAACAGTCTTTCCACAGCAACGACAGAGAATGTGTCGTTGGTTACTGGAGCGTTTCGTACAGTAGAGGGTCCATCGACTGGTATGACCAATGTCTATAGTCGTTATGTGGGTGCTTCAAAGGAGCAGCAGTGCATTGCTTGGACCGAAGAACAACTCACCAATGGCTATATCGCCTATAAGTTACAAAATGGACGCAGCAAACTCGTATGGGGGCAGAAAATCGGTACTGATGCTATTCCTGTCTTTACAACGACAGAGAGTAAACGCGTTTATCGTGCTACCAATGGTTTTACCAATAATTCTACCCAGGCAAGTACAGGAATTAAGACGGATACTGAAGGTTATTATCTGATTGATGATTGCCTCGACTGGGAAGATTTTGCCACCATTGCCGAGAACACACCAACGGCTAAGGCCCGTATGATTGCTGATGTTGATTTGGGCTATACCCAGACAAAGGTGGGCGTCACGAACCCATTCCAAGGCATTTTTGATGGTCAGGGGCACATTTTAACCGTTCACTATCTGCCATCAACAACCAATAGCTCTCCATTCCCCCAAACTGCTGGCGGGGCAGTTATTAAGAACCTGTGCTTTGCCGGTACTTTGGAGAATACTTCCAGTAACCGTCCTGCACTCGTCAGCGCACATGACAATGGCATCTTGAATATTGAAAAGGTATGGAGCTCTGTTGATATTACTTCCACCATAACAGGTTGGGATGAGTCTGCCGCATTCGTAGCCTGTTGCAATGGTATCATTTACATCAACGACTGCATGTTTACAGGAAGTATCACAAGCAGCGGTGAAGAGGCGGGTTGCTTTGTGGGTGGCGTGCATGGAACTGTCAATATCACCAATAGTTTATCCACGGGTAGGTTTACTCTTACAGGTAATAATCCTGGTCTGCGTGGCATATACAACAACACTTATATTCTGCAATTCCCTCCTGCCACCATTTCTCCCGAGATGCAGTGTACAACTCGCGAATTGTCTAACGGTACTATTATCACCAAACTGCAGGCTGGTCGGTCGGAAAGAATCTGGGTGCGGGATGCTGAAACAGGATTACCGTCGCTAAAGATCTTTGCCAATTCTCCATCTATTACGACGGGGATGGATAGAGGAGAACTGTTCGATGGGGATATAACCGGGTGGTACACCATCAATGGACAAAAGCTAAGTGGTAAACCCACAAAGAAGGGTGTGTATATTATAAATGGCAAGAAAGCCATTGTTGATTAATGGTTAATTGCAATTTTGTCTAATTCGTCTAATCGGTAAAGTAGAAAGTATAAACAATGAAAAGGAAACAATTATTAATGACGGGAGTACTGTTGATGGCGTGCCTCTTCGCAAATGCTCAACAGAAAGACGGTGGTATCTCTGCCCAGATGCTGCAGGAGATTCAGCAGGCGCAGAAACCGCAGCCGCAGGATAAGGCTTTGTTTAATGCCTTGGCTTCGAACAAGATAGATGACCTGGCCAAGAACTTCGAACACCAGAATATCCTCGACACACATTTCAGTGTGGAGACACCTTCGCAGAGCATCACGGATCAGAAGAGCTCCGGTCGTTGCTGGATGTTCAGCGGACTGAATGTGCTGCGCTCGAATTTCACCAGCAGGAAGGATTCCCTCCTGGGCTTCGTACCTGCCAAGAGTAATGTGCAACTGGAGTTCTCGCAGGATTATCTCTTTATCTACGACCAACTCGAGAAGGCGAACCTGTTCCTGCAGGGGGTGATCGACCATGGTAAGAAACCCATAGACGACCAGCGTGTGCAGTTCTTCTTCAAGTCGCCTATCGGTGACGGCGGTACATTCTGCGGTGTGGCCGACCTCACAGAGAAATACGGACTGGTGCCGAAGGCGGTGATGCCCGAGACCTATTCGGCTGACAACACCTCGAAGATGGCACAGATCATCAAGAGTAAGCTGCGCGAACAGGGTTTGCAGCTGCGCGAGATGGTGCAGGCTGGAAAGAGCGCCAAGGAGATCCGCAAGGCCAAGACCGAGGCGCTGGGTGTGATCTACAAGATGATCACCATGAACCTCGGACAGCCCGTCAAGGAGTTCACGTATGCCTTCCGCGACAAGGACGGAAAGCAGCTGGGTGAGCCCAAGACCTACACGCCGCAGAGCTTCTACAAGGCTGTGGTGGGAGAGAAACTGAACGGCACGTTCATCATGGTGATGAATGATCCGCGACGCGAGTATTACAAGACCTACGAGGTGGAGTACGACCGTCATACCTACGATGGTAACAACTGGGTGTACCTGAACCTGCCGATGGATGATATCGAGAAGCTGGCCATCGCCTCACTCAAAGACGGGCGCAAGCTCTACAGCAGCTACGATGTGGGTAAGCAGCTCGACCGTCCTCGTGGCTATGCCGACCTCGAGAACTTCGATTATGAGTCGCTCTTCGGTACTCAGTTCACCATGGACAAGGCGCAGCGCATCTCAACCTTCGACAGCGGTTCCACCCATGCCATGACACTCACGGCCGTGGATCTCGATGCACAGGGTAAGGCCACGAAGTGGAAGGTGGAGAACTCATGGGGTGCCAGCTGGGGACAGAGGGGTTGTCTGATCATGACCGACCGCTGGTTCCGCGAATATATGTTCCGTCTGGTGGTGGATAAGAAATATGTGTCTGCCGACATGCTGAAGATGGCTGCTCAGAAACCTGTCATGGTGATGCCCGAAGACCCGCTCTTCCAAGTGGATGAGTAAGAAACTTTGTTAAAAAACAAGGTAAAGTGGTGCTGTTTAGAAAATAATGCACTATATTTGTAACAGATTATTCACCTTATAATGTTTAACGAAAACCAAAGATTATGAAGTACAAGATTATCGATGTAGAGGGCATCGGTCCCGTTTACACAGAGAAACTGGTAGCAGTAGGTATCACCGATACTGACATCCTGCTGGAGAAATGTGCAAAACCCGCTGGCCGCAAGGCTTTGGAGGAAGAGACTGGCATCAGCGGCAAGCTGATCCTGACATGGGCTAACCATTGTGACCTGATGCGTATCAACGGCATTGGTCCGCAGTTCTCAGAACTGTTAGAGGCAGCAGGCGTTGACACCGTGAAGGAGCTGAAGCACCGCAAACCCGAGAACCTCCAGCCGAAGCTCGAGGAAGTGAACGAGCAGAAGCACCTCGTACGCCGCGTTCCCGCTCTGAAGGAAGTTGAGAAGATGATTGCTCAGGCTAATGAGTTGCCTGGCGTGATGGAATACTAATCAATTTCGACTTTTCGTCGAAATTGATTAAATTGAAAATTGAAAATTGAGAATTGAAAATTCCTGTGCAATGGCCTTGGTACATGTTGTTTTGCGCCAATCACCTGTACAATAGAAAATTTTCAATT
>JAFZBK010000013.1 GCA_017561825.1 Prevotella sp. | reverse complement strand
GTAAGCATTCGTAGAAATACACCTTGTAACAGTTGTAGTTAAGTTGTACCTTTGCCCCGCAATAGTGCACCCAACTACAACTGTTACTGTATCATGACAAAAGAAGATTTTGTAGTATTACAATCAGACCTACAAAAGAGTGGTATGTCCATCACAAAGTACCTACAACATGTAGGCATAAGTTATAATACTTATAACTACTGGCGTAAGAAAGTGCAGGATAAAGATTCCAAGGATCCGTCACTTGCCCCCATCAGTTTCACCCGTCCGTCAGATCCGGCTTTTACAAGCAGCGTTCCCTCCGGTGCCACCCTTCTGTTCCCCAACGGTCTCCGCGCCCACTTCGGCAGCGGCATGGAGGATGTGCTACGTGAGTTGTTGGACAAGAGCCTTGTCAGCCATGTTCTGCCTTAACGACACGATGCGCTACTTCCTGTGTCCTGGCAAGACCGACATGCGCAAGGGCATCAGTTCCCTCTGCGGTGTGGTACACGAGAAGATGAGGAGCGACGTGCGCAACGGGGACGTGTTCATCTTCATCGGTTCAAGCCGCAAGCTGATGAAGCTGCTGCATGCTGAGGACGGTGGCATGGTGATGTACGTGAAGCGCCTGGAGGCCGGCCGCTTCAGACTGCCTGATTACGACGAGGACACGCAGAGCTATCCGATGGAGTGGCGTGACCTTGTGGTGATGGTCGAGGGGATACGGGAGTCGCCGGAACAGAGGCTCAGGCGGCTGAGGGCACCACGCAGGGAGTATTCCGTCTGACCCTGTCGCACGGCTATACATATATTACTGATTATTAGTTATTTATAGCACAAAATATTCTTTATTCTCGGATATTTTTCGTACCTTTGCACTATATTTAAAAGGTACAGGAAATGACCCAGGAAGAGATGCTTTCACAGATGGAATCGATGCTGCAGCCCCTGCAGCAGGTGAATGCATCCCAGGCAGAGACCATCAGGAAACTGACGGCTCAGATAGAATCCCAACAATCCCGTATCAAGGAACTGACGGCCCAGGTCGCATGGCTGAACCGCCAGCTCTTCGGGCGCAAGTCAGAGAAGCTCACCATCATCGACCCCAACTATCCCGACCTCTTTGCCGGCATGCTGCCTGGGAATGCACAGCAGATAGCAGATACCCGTGACGAGGCTGTGGAGAAGATCGTCAAGACGAAGGAGGAGCGCAGGCAGGAGAAGAGGAACCGTGTCATGATGGAGGACCTGCCCGTACTGGAACAGGTGATCCTTACTCCCGATAATCTCGATGAGACGCTATACAGGAAGATCGGCCAGGAGGTGACACGTATCGTGGAGCACAAGCCCGGACAGCTGTACATCAAGGAGATCATCCGCGAGAAGTGGGGACTGAAGGACAACACCTCTACGGCTCCAAAGGGTATGAGCGGTGTGCTGATCGCCCCCATGCCCCTGCTGCCTATCTATAAAGGCATCGCCGGGGCCAGCCTGCTGGCTGAGATCCTGCTCCAGAAGTATGAGTACCACATGCCCTATTACCGCCAGATCAGGCAGTACAGCCACCTTGGCATGAAAGGACTGACGGAAAGCACCGTGGACGGCTGGTTCAAGCAGACGATGGAGCTGCTCAAGCCCCTTTATGAAGTACTCAAGGAAGAGGTCATGAAGGCGGACTATGTACAGGCTGACGAGACCACAACGCCAGTCATCAACAGGGAGGCGCACAAGGCGGCAAAGGAATACCTGTGGATGGTGAGGGCTGTGATGGAGCGGCTGGTGCTCTTCCATTACGACCGGGGCTCCAGGGCGGGAGCAGTGATAGAGTCGCTGGCAAACAGATACAACTTCAAGGGTTACCTGCAATGTGACGGTTTTGGAGGCTATGAGACGGCTTTCAGGACCAATCCCGACGTGCACCTGGTCAACTGCATGGTGCATATCCGCCGCCACTTCGAGCAGGCGCTCGACGAGAACCGCCAGATGGCGGGGCATGCCCTCGCGGAGATACAGCATCTCTACAGGATAGAGCACATGTGTGACGATGCGGGATTGTCACCCGAAGGGCGCATGGCAAAGAGGCAGGAACTCTCCAAGCCCATTATGGAGGCCATGAGACTGTGGATGGAAACGGAGGGCGTGAAGTACAGCGAGAGCTCACAGATAGGCAAGGCCATCACCTACGCCTATACCCGCTGGGACAACATGATGCGCTATCTGGAGGACGGAAGGCTCCTGCTTGACAACAACCTTGCCGAGAACGAGATCAGGCCGATCACGCTGGGCAGGAAGAACTACCTTTTCTGTGGGAACCACGAGGCCGCAGGGAACATGGCCGTCGTCTGCTCACTGCTGGCAACATGCAAGGCACATGATGTAAATCCGAGGGACTATCTGAAAGATGTCATCAGCCAGATGCCGTATCATACAAAGGCATCCTATGAGGAATTGCTACAACTACTACCACATAAGTGGAAACTTACACATACGGAATCCATCATGACTAAAACTACATGACATAGTCATTACATATATAGATACAACATATAACAACAACAGCAACTACATATGACATGTAGTTGCTGTTGCTATATAATGCTATTATTACCTGTAGTTTATCGAATGCTTACAGAGAGAATCGTTACGTCAGAACACACATGCCCATCCGAACTTCCTTAACAGTTCCTGTAACAAGTTATGATCTCGCACTGGGATGGAAATAGTAATTGTCTCTCTTTGGTTGTCACGTTCGTTGATATTAACCATATCCAAATCATACTGCGTCTGCATGTTCATCCAAATATCTGCTGGGATGCACAGTGCTTTCTCAAGGGCAACGGCCATATTGAGCGATACGCTACGTTTCCCATTGATAGTCTCGCTGAGCACCGACCGTTTAATACCAGTCATCTCTGCCAGCTGTTTTTGCGACATACCACGTTCTGAGAGTTCATCCTTAATCATTTCTCCAGGATGAGTGGCTACGAATGGCGTTAATTCCTTTTTACTCATAGTGCTTTGAAATCTCAATGATCAATGCGTTGACGAAAGAACCAAATGTTATATTCATAGATATTTACTTAGATTGCGATGCAAAGATAATAATAACAATCCAATAAATTAGCATTCTTGCGAATTTTTTAATGTTTTTCTGCGAATTTTTGAAGGATTCAAGGATCAAAGGAGTTTTTTCGAGAGATAACAGGGGAGGCTATGAAAGTACATAGTAAATATCATGGCGGACTGCTGGAATCTGCATACGAAGCGGCATTGAATTATCTGCTCGAACAAAAGGGATTTAAGGTTGAACGTCAAGTGTTTCTCCCGATGTATTGGGATAATGTGCGCCTTGACCAAAACTATCGAATGGATCTTGTCATAAACGACAACATCATCGTGGAACTAAAAGCCATCAGCCATATTGACACTCCCCAACGACGTCAACTTTGGAACTACATGAACCTGACTCACTTGCCCTATGGCATGCTTATCAACTTCAGTCCTAATGGTTTATATTCAGAATGGTACCATTGCAATGAACGCACGGAAAGCATTGATAAAGTAAAACTATTGTAGAACCATAAAGATTTGTTAGATTTGAATTGATTTGTAAGATATCTCGCCGCCAGGCGACTCAATTCTCATTTTTGGAGCGAATCATTTGGAAATAATAAAGAAAATGTGTATCTTTGCGACACATATCACTTCTACCAAGAATGTAATTCGACTAAAACCTCTAGCTATGTCAAAGCAAGTGATGGACAAAATAGAATATCTAATATTGTTAGTAGCAGAGTTTGCTGCTCACAATAGAGTATCGGAGGTACAAGCCTACCGTTACCTCAGTCAGTATGGTGCACTTGCTCTTTGCGACAAGCATTACAATGTGATGCATACCCTATCAGTTGACGAAAACATCAAGACTTTGCAAACGTACTGCCAACGGAAAGGGGGAGATTTATGAAGCTATACCATGGTTCTACTGTAGTTATTGATCAAATCGATCTGGCCAAATCTAAACCGAATAAAGATTTTGGCAAAGCTTTCTATTTATCGGATGATGAGCAGCAGGCATTAGAGATGGCTCAGTTTAGGGCGGAGTTTGAAGACGCCTCTCCTATTGTTAATGTATATGAGTTCGATGATTCTCTATTTGAGATTTTCCGCTTCAAACGTTTTGAGAAATACAGCAAAGAATGGGCACATTTTGTCTATGATCATCGAACAGAACCAGAAGGTAGAACTCTGCACGATTACGATATTGTGTATGGTCCGATAGCCAACGACCGTATAGGAGCACAGATTACTCGCTACAAGCAAGGGTACATTACTTTTAGTGAGTTTCTGAAGCGCATACAATACATCAAAGGTATTACATTCCAATATGCTTTCTGCACTCAGAGGGCTATAGACAAACTGATAAAGCTGATTTGACGAATGAAGGTATCTCGTGCTGAGTTTCAAAACATGAAAGAGGAAATCGTCAAGGACATGATATCCCGACTGATGGACGAACAAGGCTTCTCTTTACAGGAAGCGTTCGATACCGTTTATACCTCGCGTTTGTTTGAGAAACTAAATAACCCCCAAACAGGTTTGTATTTTCAGTCTTCAGGATATGTCTTTAGTTTTTTAATCGAAGAATTGCAGCATAACAACAAAGCATGCCAAAATATGGATTGAAGAGAACGATGTGTAAATACAAAGACACGAATTTGGGCATAAAGAAACTCGATTTCAATGTGAAACGAGGTGCTATGGCGGCCTACTTGACCGATGGACGTGAGATAATTGTTCCTGTCTCAATGTTTCCAGAAATCAAGAAACTCAGTAAAGCACAACGCGAGGAGTGGATGATTATGGACGATCAATACTTCTCATTCGAAGCAATCAGCAGAATATTCTCTGTTAAGGATTTGCTGAAGCTATAGATGTGGGGCGCACCGCGAGGTCCGCCCTTTTTTATTATCCCTACGCAGAGAACACCCTTGCGCCAATCACCACCGTAAACGTTTACGTAATAATGTATCCATTCCTTCCTGTAATGTATCCTCATCCTATGCCTCAGCATGTCCAAAAATAGACAGAATTGTGTAATCTATTGAGTCATATAGGGTTATATATGCCATTTCTATCAAAAACTTTTTCTGATGTAAAATCAGCAAAAGGAAAACTTATAACAAAATCCATGTTACTTGTCAATAACACACTTATAATTAATTGGTGTAATTTTGTACCCGAAAGTTTCAACCAGCAGATTTCAATCAACATATTATTACAATATATTATCAACAATTAAAAATGTTAGAATTTATAACTCAATCATTTCAAACTAAAAAACAAATGAAAATGAAAAAGTATTTGCTTTTCATGGTATTGGCATGTGTGTTGGGGAATAGGGCCCTGGCACAAAGTAAAGCGTCTTTCTCTGAGACTGTTACGGAAGTAATGGACTTTTCTGGATTCAGTGTTTCTTGGAATGGCTCCAGCATAAATTGGACAGCCGCCCAAAATTACATCACTGGTATCACTGAAAACGGACAAACAAGGAGTTTCGTCTCGCAATTGGATAAAATATACTATTTATCCGTTGGTGATGGCAATACAGAAAAATGGCAAATCGGGCAAGAGGGTTGGAGCGGAAATGACTACAATGTTCCCGCAAACTCGTATTTACAAACCAATGAAAATGATGTTAATCTTTACATCCATAATATAAAAATAGGTGACAAGGTAAAAATTTGGCTTGTTGGCTCCTGTACAATGGCTTCCAACAACACGAACATTGGTCAGAACACCTCACTTTCTGGAGAAGTAGAGTTTAATATGGTTGACAATACCATCATCCAGAACGAAGGAATGATTATTCTTAATTTCCCAACACGATACACTGGTATCAAGAAGATTGAAATCCAGACCACAAAATCGCACTTCAACTATGACCCAGGTTATGAGGTTTACGACTTCTTTGAAATTGGTGCACGAGGCAGCGATGCTTATGACCATAATTATAGCACCAATAATGATGCAGGGTTTACACTGAATGGCAATTCCGCTACATACTTGTCGCTTGCACCAAGTGCCGGTCTTTCATTAAATAACAGAATTGCGATCTGCCAAAATGATGGCTGGACTTTCCGTCGAGGAATACGAGCACCAGAATACGGTGACGACAAAAATCAATGGTATAACGTCAGCATTTGTAACTTGAAAGAGGGCGACCGCGTAGAGATTTTCTACACAGGCGTTGCTCCAACCATCTCCAGCAATGGACAAAATGGCGCTTATACTGGAAATGCTGGTTTCAAGGATGTGAAGAACGATGGACAGTTTGATTCCAACGAGGGCGATCAGATGTTCTACGCAGGAATGTCATTAGAGGGACTTTCCTGCCGAAACGAGGGTAACCTGAGTAGAGAGGAAAATACAACCGTACTGCTTTATAGGAGTTTCGCGTATGTCATGGCTGAAGACGGTCATCTCGACCTCGGTCTTATGAATGGTAGCCATACCCGTATTCTGAAGGTAAAGATCTACAGCGACCACCAGGCTATGATGGTGGATGATTATAACAATACAGACTATACGTATAGAGCCTATTACGACATCACTGGTGAACTGCAGGCCAAGGAGCACATCGTTCCTGGTGGCTTGGAGGTGCATGTAGGTAACAATGATGCCGACCAGCATGCCATCGTTGTATCCTCAAACTATACAGATGCAAACAACCAGAATATTATCGGCCCTGTATCATACGTTAACGCTGTGGATGGCTTCAAGCTCCCTGGTACCACAAAAGACGACAACGGCCAAATCCAAATGAACTATAATTTGGCGAACGAAGTTCCTACAACAGGTACATTCTATAAGTTTATACCATTAGAAGATGGAAAGATGACCGTAAGGTTCAAGGCTTTCAGTATAAACTATTATCGTTACGATCTTGCAGGAAATGCCATCTATTACAATGATAGCGGTTGGCTTACTGAATTCGACAGAGCTAACGAGTGGACAATGCCTCTGTCCTGTCCGTACTATGTGAAGGTCTCTGATGAAAATGGCATAAGTGGTGCACAAGCCGTATGGGGCGGCTCATCATCAGGTTCTGGTGGTGGCGGCAACGACAATGGTAATATCACCTTGTCTAATGCTGATATATTGTACCTTAATCAACTCAGTAGTTTTGATCCAAATGACGAGGTAACATTCCATATTTCACCTAATGATCGTAATAATCCAAATCAGATTGGAGGATTGAGTCCGTCCAACGCGAATCATTGGGAAACTCCTACTTATCCGTTCCAAATTCCTGCGGATTACAGTGGTCAAGAATCATGGGATATAACATACACTGTTGCAGCAATCAGAAACATGGCTCAAGATGCTAATGGTGTTATGCTTTGTCAATGTTACAATGCAAAATATTCAGTAACATTACCATCATCATCCAGCAGCTCATCTTCATCATCCAGCAGTTCTGTTCCTACATCAGACAACAAATCACTTGGTAACGGTGAAGACGGAATGTTTGAACTCGATGTTAAGGCAGGAAAGACATATTACTTTTATGGTGGTTGGTACGGCTCAGATCAAATAAATGATCCTAACGATCCTAATAATGCTGCCTGCGGCGTTGCTGAGCTCTTTGATGTAAAATTTGCTCCCGACAATAGCATCACTCCGCTGGCCAAGTGGGTTCCCAATGGTACAACGGCTGTTGATGCTGACCATCCCGTACTCAATCATGATGATCTCACTACGGAGGAGTACGAACTGGCAAAAGTAGTAGGTTATAAAAATGCTCCCATCACGGTCAAGAAGATGTCGGGCAATATCACTGCATGCCACCCATATATTACGTATAGCGATGAAAGGAATGGCAAACTGATGATCGATGGCATCACTTTCGCTGATGGCAAGAACAAGGGTGGTACCATCCTTATTAAGATCGGTGATCCCGCTGTGAAGACCAACCCTGTATATGCCCTCACCATTGCCTATAGTGCAGCTGAAGAGCATGATAAGGATAATGCTGATGGTAGCAGAGGTCATACATGGGACTTCTCAACGAACTCCCTGAAAGGTTTGGAATGGTTACCTGATTACTATGAGACCGTCGATGATCAGCAAGTTCCTGTATATGCTGCTAATGGTGCACAGCCTAAAGATTACGGCACCTATTTCCAAGACTATTTCGGAGCGAATATTAGTAATTACAGCAGCGCCAGTGAAGTAGTTAATGCATTGAATAAGAACAACACTTCTCTGCTCTATCATGAGATTGAGGAGAACGGTTCCGACTGGATGTTCAACTACAACCTGGTAAATGGCGGCAAGCTGTACGACCCGGTATTCACCAACAAGTACGACATGGAAGGTGATAACGCCGATATGATCTGGGATACCGAGGGTACGGTGTTCCAAACCAGCTCCAACCAGAGCTGTATCTTCAATGAGTATGGTAAAACGGTGGCTCATGCAAGCACCGAAACAGTGGATCCCGATCGCTACGTTGGCTTCTTCGAGGGTGGAAAGTTCCGTATTCCTTGGCTAATGAAAGACGACCGCGTGATTATCTACATGGGTACAGGTACTGGTCGTTCTGCGGATGAGGCAAGGTTCAAGGTAACCCATGCTCTCGATGCTGTACACAACCCCATCAGTGTAAATGATGAATACATCGTTGGCGGTTCTCATTGGGATGGTGCTAAGGGAGATCCTAACTACCGTGGCTGCTACCACTTCTATGCTACTGGTGATCCTAACAATGCCAACAAGCCTGCCGATATGATCTTCGAGATGACCAGTGGATCCATGTGCAAGATCTACAGCGTGCAGATCTACCGCGGCAAGCGTATCAAGACCAACAACCTCGTGCCCGTTGGCGACTCACCCCTTTACCTCGTGAACAAGATGGGCTCTGAGGAAACAGTAGAAGGTACCTATAGCATTCAGTACCGTGGCAAGGGCGAGTCTGTTGAGGCACCGGATGCCACAGGCTTAACAGGCAACCTGGTTAATACCACGCTCAGTCCGAAATCTTCAGATCTTGAAAACGGCACTGTTACATTTGCACCAGCAAACGACAAGTTCGGTGTGCTCAATATGCGACTGAACGACCTGGAGCGTAATAATAACTATGTGGCTGACTTTGCTGATCGCAATTTCCCCATTGGCTATTACGAGGAGATGCTTCATCCTTACACTTGGGACTTCACCGATGTGAACAGGTTTAGTTCAGGCATCATCGTTTCCGAGTTCAATACATACAAAGATGAGGATTTGAATATCTGGGAAGGTGTGAAGGACGAGGATGACGAAGAGTACAAAGACTATACGTTCACTTGGAAAGACGATGCAGATGAGCTGCTCTTTGCTCCTGGTGGTCAGATCTATGGTACTAATCAGATGATTGCTGAGTCAACTGGTATGCAGTTCACCCCGATGAATGTGGGTAACGGTACCATTCAGCCATCTGCTGAGGGTCTGATTATCAAGACTGGAATAGCTGATGATTACAGCGAAGATGCTACCGCAAGACCTGTAACGGGTGGTGCATACGGTAATAATAGCGAGGAGAAGAAGTCTATTTGGGAGATCCCATGGGAGACTAGCGAATATCATCCAGCTCCAATCAACTATAGCAGTTCAATTGATGAGGATCCCAGAATCGGTTGGAAGCTGACTATTCCTAATCTTCCAAACCTGACTACTGCTTATATCCGCGTTCAAACGATCAAGGACTTGAAGCCGAAATTGACACTCGATTTCGCAAGGGGTTATTTCAATGAAGCCGGTCAACCCGTAAATGACAGCTATGGCGATTGGAATTTCTTCAAGAAAGTGATTGACAATGGTGATGGAACGAAGGACATCATTCTTGGCTTGAGTCCTACCAATGGAGGTTCTGAAGAACCGTTCAGCTTTATTCTGAACAACGTCATCGTGAAGAAGATAGCTACATCAAAGGACATCAAGTATATCGGTCAGACTGGCTACGCCACTGAAAGTCGTCATCGTGTGATTGACCATCGACTCACAGAATTCTTCACCAACGAACCAATCAAGGCCTATACTGGATATTTCAACGAGGATGACTACTCTACGTTGGTTCTTTCTGAGGTTAATCTGATGCCAGCTGCACCCAACGGAAAGAATTACGATAACACCACCCTTGATGAAAACGGAAAAACGTTGGAATATTGGGGTGAGGAGTATCCTCATGAAGTTTCCGACAATCAGTTAGGCTATGGCTGTATTCTTTATCATGAAACAGGTTCACCATCGCTAACAGATGAAGGTTTCACAGATAGAACGGTGAAAGTTCTGGATAATGGCTTCCACCTGTTTGTACCTGATATGCACGACATGGATAAGACGGAGGGGGTAGAAGATTATGGCGGTCCCGACGATATCAGCAATAATGTCTTAATTGCCAAGCGTTATAATGACAATGTGTTTAATGCTGTTTTTAATGCTAAGTATTTCGTGGAACCTACAAATGGAACTAATACAAACCTTATCCTCTCTGCCAAGAAATATAAGTTTGGAAGTAGCAATGTATCGGGTTATGGCGACGGTAATGGCTATGATGTCTTCTTTGTTCGAGTTGACCCCAATGGAAACAATGGTAAAGGTGCCAAGGTTTCAGGTCACTCCGCATACATACAGATCCCGACAAGCGAGATGAAGAAGCTATCAAGCAGCAACAGCAGTGGTGCCAAGATGAGCATCGTTTTCGAGGATGACTTCTTCGGCAGCGTCAATCAAGGTATCGCAACTGGTATCACAGAGACTCCGCAGCAGAACGTCAAGACTGAGTGGTACTCACTCGATGGACGCAAGCTCAACGGTGCACCCACTGAAAAGGGTCTGTACATCATCAACGGTAAGAAAGTGTTAGTAAAGTAAACCATTAATTGACTTAAAAAGAAAGGAATTATAGCAATGAAGAAGCAATATAAGAAGCCCATGACAGAGTCAGTGAAGGTTAATCTTTACAACTCTATACTTGAAAACGGCATAGGTGTTGTTAACAACAGCACGGAAGTGGGCGATGAGGGTCTTGCCAAGGAGCAAGGTAATTTCTTTGATTTTGACAACGACACCTTAGGCGACATCTGGGGTGAAGGTGAATCAAATGATCTTTGGAGCGATTAGTTTTTGTTATATTATAGATTTATAGTGTTAGTATTTAGAAGTAAATAGTTTTTCATGAGAGCGGGGAACGTCGTGAGACGCTCCCCGCTTGCGTTTCAAATATTTATACGCCGCAAAATACTTGTATTCCAGGATTCTTCATCTGCCTCAGACCTTTTCCTCCTATTCTATGAATTTGTTCCCATGTTGGGAACTCTTTATTCCCATGTTGGGAACACTTTATTCCCACGTTGGGAATATTTTTTTATGTCAGGAAACCCTTATGCTCAATGCAATCAAATTGAAATTCGGCTGAACAAATCCAAAGAATTTTGCGTTTTTGCCCAAGACCTAACGGTTTCACGGAAGGGATGTCCTGTATATAGGTGTTTCACGCGTTTTTAACCCCCTCAAGACCTAACGTAACACCTACCGTAACACCTAACATAGACCTACCGTAACACTTATGTTAGGTCTTATGTTACCTCTTTGTTAGGTGTTACGTTAGGTCTTTTAGCACCCTTTTTGTCTCTAAGTCGTTCTAAATAAAGCAATTAACTATTTTCAATGTTAGGTCTTTCGAAATTTGCGAAAATTCTTTTACCCTTTTATTTGTTCTTTTCATTTGAAAAGTGTACTTTTGCAACAGATAAACTGATCATTATGGGAAAAGCTGTTTTCAATCCTGCCCAATTAGAACTGTTAAAGGCCTTGGAAGCTCTTAACAGCGAAGAGGATTTGCTTGCTCTTAAGAAAACAATATCCGAGTTTTTTGCTCGCCGTGTTGACGAGGAAATGAACCGCCTTTGGGAAAGCGGCGAATGGAATGAGGATACCTTGAAAGAACTGGAAACAGCTCATGATCGTACACCTTATCGTCAGCAATGAAACTGGTGGAACAAGACTATGATGACAATAAGTTCGTGGATTGTGCTATTGTTTCAGGTGCTGACTATATCGTTAGTGATGATGCTCATTTCGATGTCCTTGAGAGCATACCATTTCCACATGTAGATGTTATTAAGCTTCATGAGTTCTTGGAGGAAATGACTTTTTTAATCATCAACAAAAGGCCTGGAATAGTTAGTGAATCTCATATCATTTAGGCATTACCACCCCGTTGCCGCCATAAGTTCTATAGAAATGTTAAATATTTGCGAATTTATGAGAAAAAGTTTGTTTAAATCAATATTATTACTAACTTTGCAAAGAATATGTATATACGTAATTTGAATAAAAACTAAATTTATGAACAAGATGATCATGAACAGGCTTACAATGCTGGCTGTGACCCTGATGGCGAGCATAGCCTGCTTTGCGCAAGGGAATGCTAAGATGACTACGACTCTCTTAAACCAACCTCATAGTGTAGGCGATATTGTTGACTTGTACGAGTTGAGGTATTATATCGTTGCAGATAACGGAGGTAATTGTTTGGAGCTTGAAGTTATTGGTTTTGCCAGTGATATTACCGGAACTGTAAGTTCTGTGTACACTACTACACCAGGCGATCCTACCAAAGTTAGGGATGAATATAATGGTATTTTGGAAATCCCTTCCACTTACCCCGCTGAGGAAGTTGGTGTTAAGTGTTATGTCTCTTCCATTGCAGCAAATGCATTTACTGCAACAACATGTCGTGGTGATGATGCAAAATACAAGTCGAAGTTTGCAGATGCTGCCGCTTTGGTGAACAAAATCAGAATTGACTATTCTGATGAGTTCCCCGATGCCATCACCATCGATAATAATGCATTTGGTAGTCTCACTGGTGTAACGGAAGTGGAGAACCTGACGCCAGGTGCTAAGATTGAACCCATTTCTACTAATGCGTTTGCAACCAGTGTGTATAAAACAGCCATACTGACTGTGACAGAACTAGAATCGACAGGTCATGCAACAGTTAAAGCTTATGCGAAAACAGATGGTTGGAAGAAGTTTTATAAGAAGTCAGACGGTGCTATCCTTTTAGGCGATACTACTGGGGATGGAAACATCAATGTTTTTGATATTAATAGAATCAAGAAGATGATTGCAAACACGCAAGAAAAGACTGAAGCGGCTGATTTTAATGGAGATGGCGCTGTCAACGTATTTGATGTTAATGCCTTGAAGAAAGTAATTGCAAAAACATATTAATAACAATTAATAATTTTACCCAAATGAAGACATTGTACAAATCTTTTTTTGTTGCATTGTTGATGCTTTTCAGTACCAATGCATTTGCAGGTGGCGTGGTGTCGGTCAATTCTGGCAATAAAGTTAGTTTTACACCAGGCAAAACAGCTTCTTTAGATGTGTATTTAACAAATACTGATGAAGGAATTACTTGTATGCAGTTTAGTCTTATCCTTCCAGAAGGTGCTACCATTGGTGCCTCTAAGAGCGATATGAAGATTGATTTTAAGCGAAATCTTAGTTCTAATTATGAGGTAGGTATTGATGGTAATACTTATTCTTTCTATGTGGAGAGTACTTCTACAGTAAGTGGAAAAGAAGGACTGCTTTTCTCAATGGAAGTTTCTTTTGCTGATGACTTCGAAGGTGGAGAAGGTAAGTTCAAAGATATATTAATTGCAGGAAATGAGGAAGATGCTCCTGCTGATGTCACTTTTACATTTGAAAAAGCTGCCACAGAAACCGTTACAATTCCTATTTCTAACGAGTGGAACACCTATTGCTGTGAGAAGGCTCTTGATTTCGAAGGTGTAGAAGGCGTTGTAGCATACGTAGTTTCATCTGTTACTACTACCGAAGCTAATACAACAAATGTGACTCAGATTCCTGCAAATGAAGGATTCCTGATTCAAAAGATTACTGCTGATGTTACTTCAATCGAAGTTCCTGTAATTGCATCTGCCGCAGCAGTAACCAATAAGTTGGTTGGTACAACCGTAGAAATACCAATTGCCGCTGAGAACTATGTGCTTTCGAACGGTAAGTTCGTGAAGTGTTTAGGAGGTACACTGCCAGCTAACAAGGCATATCTGCCCAAAGATGAAGTTCCTACAAGTGCAGATGCTAAGGGTATTGCAATCGTCTTTGACGGCAACACAACCGGTATCAACGAGGTACAGAAGGCTGAGACAGACGGTGCTATCTACAACCTGAGTGGTATGCGCGTAAGCAAGACCCAGAAGGGTGTGTATATCATGAACGGCCGCAAGGTAATCGTGAAATAATGTGAGTTTAACATGTCTAACATTAAACAGAACAAGATTATGAAAAAAGAATATATTAAGCCGTTCGTGAAAGTAAAGGTATTGGACACAGATCTTTGCCAGATTCCTTTTGGTAGTGCAGTCATAGATCCTCAATCAGCTGATTCAAAGGAGATTTTCGATTATATTTTCGAGGAGTAATCCAACAACTACATATCATAAAAACGCCGGGACACCCCCGGCGTTTTTTTGTGGTGTTGATTATGCTGGTTGCAGGGAGTATAGTCTGCGTTTGAAAGCAAGAGCGATATTCTTTTTGGCAAAATCATTGAGGCCCCGAAATGTTGTTCGCTGCTTCAGTTCATCAAGTGATTTTGTAAGAAGTAGCTTGGCAAGGCATTCATCTGCGAATGAGTTTGAAACGACATCTACTCCTTCAAAGTCGAGAACCACTTTGTCGTTACCATCAATCAAAGGTATTAGTTGCTCACGAACACTTGCACCAAGCATTCGAGTGCCGAGATATTCACCAAACTGATTAAACTTAAATACTACCATATTTATTCCTCCTTCTTTACCAAAGATCATCAATTTCTTCTGTATCTAAAAATGAATCGTTAAACTCGTCTTCAACGTTCACTCTGTTTAGCAATACTTCATTCGGTTCAATCTCTTTGTTTGCCTGTATCTCAAGAAAGAGAATTGTACCCTGCCATTGTGTCGCAGACTCTATTGTTTCTGCTTTCCCATCTGAGACAAGCTTGTGGCTACCGGAATGAATCTCGAGTTTGATACCTGCATTTCTAATCAGGCATAGTGTTGAGTATAATCCAAATCCCATACCCTTTCCGTCAGTAACTCTATCCTGCAGGCAGATTCTAATAGCTTCTTCTTCTGAGATGTCTTTGTATTGCTTGTTCTCAGATAAGGAACGCTGGATGCCAATACCATCATCTACAACAAGGATCTTGATAGCGTTATTCTCCTTTACATACTGAGAAATCACAGTTCCACAATTCTTCCCAGAGTGGGTTACGACATTATCTAGTATCTCATAAAAGCAATAGCTTAGAAGTTGCAAGACGCTTAATTCAATCTCTGGACATGCCTTGAAAAGATTAACGATATGAGAGTACACTCGATGAATGCTTTCATCATCGAAAACCTCTATAGTAGGTAGTAGCCCACTGAAATACTTTTCTAAAAGTCCGTCAATGTTCATATCGCTCTTCTTTCGATTGCAAAGATAGGATGTTTTCTTGAATTTTCCAAATGATTATCATTTTTTGTAAACAACAACCTCAACGGTATGCGCGTAAGCAAGACCCAGAAAGACGCCGGGACAACCCCGGCGTTTTTTTGTGTTTTTTTTGGTGGATTCGATAAAAATGAGTACCTTCGCACATCAATAGACTGTGAAAGATGATTGTTTGTATTGCCGAGAAACCGAGTGTGGCGAAGGATATCGCCCGCATTATCGGGGCTACCAGTAGCAAGGACGGGTATATGGAAGGCAACGGGTATCAGGTGACGTGGACGTTTGGTCACCTGTGCACGCTGAAGGAGCCGCACGACTATACGCCGATGTGGAAGGCGTGGAGTCTTAGTGCCCTGCCTATGATCCCGCCACGTTTCGGCATCAAGCTGATTGACGATAAGGGAATCCAGAAACAGTTCGCAGTGATAGAACGGTTGATGCAGGCTGCCGACGGTATCATCAACTGCGGTGACGCCGGTCAGGAGGGTGAACTCATCCAGCGATGGGTGATGCAGAAGGCACAGGCGAAGTGCCCAGTGAAGCGTTTGTGGATCTCATCCATGACGGATGAGGCGATCCGTGAGGGCTTTCAGAAGTTGAAGGATCAGCAGGAATACCAGCCGTTGTATATGGCAGGACTGTCGAGAGCGATTGGTGACTGGATCTTAGGCATGAACGCCACCCGTCTCTATACGCTGAAATACGGTCAGAACCGACAGGTACTGAGTATCGGACGAGTACAGACACCTACGTTGGCCTTGATCGTGAACCGTCAGAAGGAGATCGATAACTTCAAGCCAGAGCCTTATTGGGTGCTCTCCACCATCTACCGCGAGACCTTGTTTACGGCTACGAAGGGTAAGTTCACCAATAAGGAGGAGGGTGAGAAGAGCTTCGAGATCATCAAGGGGAAGCCGTTTACGGTGACCAAGGTGGAGAAGAAGAACGGGAAGGAGCAACCGAAACAGTTGTACGACCTCACCTCATTACAGGTGGATTGTAATCGAAAGTACGGCATGAGTGCGGAGATGACGCTGAATACCATCCAGACACTGTATGAACGGAAGTTCACCACTTATCCGCGTGTGGATACCCAATACCTTTCGGATGATATCTATCCGAAGTGTCCGCAGATTATGAACGGTCTGTATCAGGTGAAGGTGGCAGGAACAGCGCCTTATGCCGACCTGGTGCGCCCCTTGGGTGGCAAGCCGCTGCCGAAGACGAAACGGGTGTTCGATACGAGTAAGGTAACCGACCACCACGCCATCATCCCTACTGGGGTGATTCCGCAGAACCTGTCAGATTTTGAACGACGTGTCTATGACCTTGTGGTACGAAGGTTTATCAGTGTGTTCTATCCCGATTGTAAGTTCGCCACAACCACGGTATTGGGCGAGGTGGATGGAATCGAATTCAAGGCTACGGGTAAGGAGATTCTGGATCCGGGATGGCGCGCTGTGTATGCACAGTCATCTGCTCTTCCTGTTGCTGACGAAGAGAAGAAGGAGGATGAGGAGAAGACGTTGCCTTCCTTCGTGAAAGGGGAGAGCGGACCGCATGAGCCTACACTCACTGAGAAGCAGACAACGCCGCCACCTTATTATAATGAAGCCTCACTGCTGCGGGCTATGGAAACGGCTGGAAAGTTCGTGGAGGATGAGGAGCTGCGGGCAGCGATGAAGGAGAACGGTATCGGACGACCGTCATCAAGGGCGGGCATCATTGAAACCTTGTTCAAACGGAATTATATCCGCAGGGAGAAGAAACGACTGGTGGCTACGCCTACGGGTATTGAGCTGATTGACATCATCAAGGAGGAACTGCTGAAGAGTTGTGAGCTGACGGGTATATGGGAGAAGAAACTCCGCGACATCGAGCATCAGCAATATGATCCTGCCCAGTTTGTCAATGAGCTGAAGGAGCAGATTACGGCGATTGTCAACCAGGTGCTGGCTGATAATTCCAATCGTAGAGTGACAGTGATGGCCGACCAGCCGTCGGGCAAACGCACTAAGCCTAAGCAGGGAGGTACACAATAAAACGCGCTTTCTGTCGTTTATAGGATATGATGCGCAGAAATACGCTGTTTTTACTCCTGTTGGTTGTCATGTTCTCATCGTGCGGTGCCGATCTGAACATGAAGAAGGGTGAGAAGTTTCTCGCCATCGGTGAGTATTACGATGCGGCGGAACAGTTCAAACAGGCTTATTCAAAGACTTCAGCCAAGGAGCGCGACCGTCGTGGACAGATTGCCCTGAAGATGGCGCAGTGCTATGAGCGTATCAATTCCTCGCAGAAGGCCATCGCCGCCTACCGCAATGTCATCAGGTACAAACAGGATGATGTCAATACCCATCTCTCTTTCGCCCGTCAGCTGCTGCGCAATGGTAACTACAAGGAGGCGGAAAAGGAGTTTATGGGTGTGCTCGACTCCTTGCCTGACAATGAGCTGGCGCGCAACGGACTGGAGTCTGCTCGTACAGCACCTGAAATCAAACAGTTGGGATCACGTTATACGGTGAAGAAGATGGATATCTTCAATTCCCGTAGGGCCGATTATAGTCCGATGCTCTGCGGCGACGAGTACGATCAGCTTTTCTTTACTTCCACTCGTAAGGAGGCACAAGGTGATGAACTCAGTGGCATCACGGGTGCCAAGCCTGGCGATATCTTCTTCTCCCAGAAAGATGACAAGGGGAAGTGGACCAAACCGCAGACCATCGAGAGCGGACTGAATACTGAATATGATGAGGGAGCATGCTGTTTCTCCACCGATCAACGGGTGATGTATCTCACGCAGTGCTCCACCGATCCCGATTATCCACGCTATGCCACCATCGTCACCTCCAACCGCTCGGATGCAGCATGGGGCAAGGCAACCAAGTTGGAGATCTCACGCGACACGCTGTCAAGTTTCGCCCATCCTGCTGTATCGCCCGATGGTGAATGGCTGTATTTCGTTTCTGATATGCCCGGAGGCATGGGCGGACTGGATATCTGGCGTGTCAGACTGACAAGTGCTGGTCTTGGGGGTGCGGAGAATATCGGTGCACCGGTCAATACAGAGGGGGACGAGATGTTCCCAACCTTCCGTCCTAACGGTGATCTCTACTTCTCTTCGAACGGTCATCCGGGCATGGGTGGATTGGATATCTTCATCGCCAAAGTGGATCAAAGGGGGAAATATAAGTTGGAACATCCAGGTTTCCCATTGAACTCACAGGGGGATGACTTCGGTTGTACTTTTGAAGGACTGCGGAACAAGGGCTATTTCTGCTCGAACCGCGGTGACGGTCGTGGGTGGGATCATATCTATAGCTTTGAGAACCCAGAGATTGTGCAGACCCTCAAGGGATGGGTGTACGAGATGGATGGCTACGAACTGCCTGCCGCACAGGTGTATATGGTGGGTAACGACGGGACGAACCTGAAGCTGAGTGTGAAGGGTGATGGTTCCTTTGAGCAGGAAATGCAGCCAGGAGTGGACTATGTTCTGTTAGCTTCCTGCAAGGGATACCTGAACCATCGTGAGGAGATCAGCGTGAAGCCGGCGAAGGAGTCGGAGGAATACACGCTGCAGTTCCCCTTGGCAAGCATCCGCGTGCCGGTACTCATTGATAACATCTTCTATGATTTCGACAAGGCCACGCTACGCCCGGAGTCGGCAACAGCTTTGGATGAACTGGTGGGCATGCTGAACGAGAATCCCAATGTGACGATAGAACTGAGCGCCCATGCTGATTATAGGGGTAGTGCCGAGTATAACAAACGACTGTCGCAGCGGCGTGCAGAATCGGTAGTGAACTATCTCATTGCACATGGTATTCCCAAGGAACGACTCACACCGATGGGCTATGGTGTGGAGAAACCCAAGACCATCCGTAAGAAACTCACGGAGAAATATCCTTGGCTGAAAGAGAATGATGTGCTGACAGAGGAGTTCGTGAAGGCACTGAAGGATCCTGAGAAAGAAGAGATATGTAACCAGCTGAACCGTAGGACGGAGTTTGTGGTGTTACGTACCACCTACGGTATGTTTGATGAGAACGGTCAGCTGAAGAATCCACCAAAGAAAAAAGAGAAAACCGAGTCTGATGACGACGACGGTTTCCTCTTAATCGAATAAGTATTGTGCTTTTTTTACGTCCAACGCTCTGAGGTGACAGCCATGTATCCGCCTGTCATCAGCAGCGCGATGAGCGTGATGTAGATAACCAATGGGTTCTGCTGATAGACCACATTCGTGGAAATATCTGCCCATAATCCGCTGAAGGTACCAAAGAGTGCTTGCAAGCCTTTGGTGTAGTACAGCAGCAGGATACCAAGAATGGAGCATACAATGGTCCAGATGCGGTTCTTCTGCCAAACACTCTTCGGCAGGTTCCTCATCACACGATGGGTGAAGCCGTTGTCTTCTACTTCTATCTGATGATTCGTGAAGAAACTGTTGACCAGTGTCTCATCATCTTGCGTGACCATGATAGGTTCGTTAGTTACGGTCTCTCTGTATTGTTCTTTTTTCTTATCTTCCATATCCATTTTCGCTTAAGTATGTTGCTAGTTGTTTTTTCCCTCTTGAGAGGTGCGATTTTACGGTGCCTTGGGGCATTCCGGTAATTTCAGAGATCTTGTCGATAGGTAATCCGTCCATTATCTGTAGTGTGATACAGGTTCGTTCATCTGACTTGAGTGTTTTCAGTGCGTCATAGATATCCATCTGCAAGGAGGTGTCGACAGGTTTCTCACTGACCAGTCGCATGGCAGTTGTGTCGATGTCCTCCGTGATGTGCTGCGAACGACGATAGTCGTAAAGTACGTTATAGGCGATGCGGTAAAGCCAGGTGGAGAACCCGGAGAGTCCTTTGAAGCTGGCAATCCGCGTATAAGCTTTGATGAAGGTCTCTTGGGCGAGGTCGTCGCTGAGCGGTCCATCTCCTAATGTCTGGCTCAGGAAGAACCGACGCACAGGTGACTGATATTTCCTGACAAGCTGGTCGAATGCCCGCTTGTTGTGAAATACCGCCACCTGCGTAACGAGAGAGAGATCGCTGTTCGTCTTCATCTTATGGAATTAGACTTCATCTTAGTAATTGCGCTTCTCTGGTATGATGATCCAAAGAACGGGGTAGAGGAGTATGCCGCAGAATACGGTGAACAGGGTGAGTACAGTATATGCTACACGTACAACTGTGGGATCTATGTCAAGATACTCTGCTATACCGCCGCAGACACCTCCTATGACTCTGTCGTTTGAGCGCGTTAATCTTTTCTGTACCATAATAATATAATATTTAAGTTCTGTTATTATTATCAGATGAAAATGATGGGTTTATGCTGTAGGGGGCATTAAATCATCATCCTTGTCGTGCTTGGATGAAGAAGTCTTGGAAATCACGGCCTGTCCTACACCATAGAGGGCTACCAGCCAGCCGATACCTGTCAGCGGATCAGCGCCTAAGCATTTGAACAGGATGGCCAGACCGATACCTACGAAGATGTTCTTGATGCCTTTCTTCCAGAGATAATCGTCACTTTGACGTTCTGTGCGCACCAGTTCCTGAGGAATCTGCTGTCCGCTGTTCATGGCTTTCTCTGCCAATTCATAACGCTGACGACGGTTCTTGAAGATCAGGTAGATGATAAATGCGACGAACAGGAAGGGAGCCAGTGCCATAAGAAGCACAGCGAAAGCTATCAGAATACCGAGGATGGTACCTCCAACGCCAAGGCCGAACAGCTCTTTGAGGTCGTGAAGGGGTATATCCTCCGTATAGAAGTCATCATCGTCATAGTTGTCATCAACACTTACCGGAGTTGTTGTTCCTGCCGTGTCGATGGAGGTCGTATCAGAATAGGCTACGATACCCGCAGTGTCATCGGGTAACGAAGTGGGGTTCACCACCTGAGGGTGATGACGGTGCTTCTGTGCTTGTATTGTGACTGGAGCAAGCAGTGCACCTGCCAGTAGGATGATTGTTAAATACCTTTTCATGCTTTTGTTCTTTTGTTTGTTGATTCATTACTCTGACCGTTAGACGATAATGAAACACAAAAAGTTGCATGAACATGAAAAAATTAGAAAATCCTTCTGGAGATACGCAGGTTCAGTACGGGATAGACTTTAAAGCCCTTGAAGAAACGGACATACGATCCCACGTCGCCACGGATGCCTTTCACATCCTTTGCCAGGTCAACACCATCATGGGTGATGATCTTCGGCGTGCCGCCCCATGCCATGAAACCGCATTCAAAGGCGAAGTTATAAAGTTTGTCGGTCTTTGGAACCTCCGTGCCATAGCCAAATCCCAGATAAGGCTTGAAACGGTTGGCCTTGACCTTCACCTCCATCATCGCCTGTTCATTGGGATACATATAATAAGGTGTGCCATCGTCGAAGTCACCCAAATGGGCACCTATACGTCCGTATTTCTCGAACTTTTTGATTATCTTCTGGTCATCTTCATCATCGGGATTATACCAAATGAGGAACTCCAGTCCTCCCATAGAGGTTTGTACTATGGGTTCCCCTGCCACAATACAATCGTGAATGTGGTTATACATGCCTACGGCCACCATACTGCTCATATCTTCATAGGCATTATAGGCCTTGGCGATCTGCCCGTTACCATAGTAAAATCCTGCAGTAACGAACCATTTCTTGTCCTGGAAGGGGAAGACATCGACCAACAGCTTGGCGTTGTAGAACGTGGGACGACCATGCATCTTTATATTCCGGTCGATCTCATAGCCTGTGAGCTGTTTGAACAGACCTGACATCTGGTCGAACTTTGTTTCAATCTTGTTGCCGTTCTTGTCCTTTTCTGGGTCATTCTTCATACCGATCCTGAAATTCATGTTTGTCTTGAAGGATGGCATAACGGCGAAACCGGCACGGATCTGCACCATATCACTGGCAGGCATGGCCAATTCGGCACCGATACCTGTTGTACCTGTCGTTACTGCCACGTCGAGATGATTGAATTTGTTCTGGTATTCATCTCCAGCGGTATAGACATCAGAACCGTGGTAAGTGCCTAAATCATTTTGTGCCTTAGCAGAAACACTACTCATCATGAGCAGGGCACAGTATGTAAACAATCTGATTCTTATCCTCATATTCATTCTTTCTTTGTAAGTAAGTAGAAGTTTCATTTCACAATGTGCATGCAAAATTAAGAGATTTTTCCCGAATCCCCAAGTTTTTCGCGAAAAGATTCATGATGATTTAGCTATAATATGTAACTTTAGCTACGCTGAACTTACTCTCACTCAGAAAAGCTTAAATAAATTTGGCTTTTCGTTTGTTTATTCGTAACTTTGTACTCAGTTCAATCAATCATTTGCAATTATGAAAACAAGAAGGATCTTATTGGTCATTGTCGGTTTGCTGACAGCATCGATGATACAAGCACAGCCTCTCCTCAGAACACATGTGGAGACTGGTGATTTGGAAGGAGTTCCAGATGATATGGGACTGGCCGTATATAAAGCGATTCCCTATGCAGCACCGCCTGTAGGGAACCTCCGTTGGAAAGCACCGCAGCCTGCTAAGCCATGGACTGGTGTGTTGAAGTCAGATAAGTTCGGTCCTTGGCCTCCGCAGCCCACCCGTCCTGGACGTACTGCCGACATGATGAGTGAGGACTGTCTTTATCTGGGTATTGCCACACCTGCCACATCTGTCAACGATCGTCTGCCTGTGATGGTATGGATCCATGGCGGCGGATTCCAGACAGAGCATTATGGTGGTGACCTATGGAAATACCTTGCCTGTCGAGGTGTGGTGATCGTCAGTGTCGAATATCGTACAGGTGCCCTGGGCTTCATGGCACATCCTGAACTCACCAAGGAGTCGAAGAACGGTCATTCCGGCAACTATGGTCTGCTGGATCAGATCTTTGCCCTCCAGTGGGTGCAGCGGAACATTACCAATTTCGGTGGAGATCCAAATAATGTTACCATCTTTGGCGAGTCGGCAGGTGCCATCAGCTGCAGCATCCTCTGTGCTTCGCCTCTTGCTAAGGGTCTCTTCCATCGTTGCATCAGTCAGAGTGGTGGTTCATTCGCGCCTTGGCAGGATGGGAACAGAACCATGGTAACCAATGCATCCCAGAAGGGAGCGGAACAGCACGGACTGGCTTTCCAGAAGCATCTGAAGAAGAAATCGCTGAAGGAAATGCGTAAGGTAGATGCCATGGCTCTTTGTGGTAACGATGTGGGCTTCGGTGGTTTCTGGCCTTGTGTTGATGGGTATGTGATCACAGACGACCTCTATCGCCTCTATGAGCGAGGTGAGTATAACGATGTTCCTGTGATCGTGATGACCAACAGTGACGAAGGTGCGCTCTTCTCTCCTGGCAACATCAAGGCAGAGTCCTATCGGATGCAGATCAAACAAACGTTCGGCGACTTTGCCGATGAGGCCTTGAAATACTATCCTGGTAATACTGATGATGAGGCTTGGCATGGTAATGGCGATTGCTTCCGTGACATGGGCTTCGCATGGCCTTCATACGCTTGGGTGAGCTTGCAGGCTAAGACGGGTAAGAGTCCTGCCTATGCAGCCTTCCTTGCCCAACCATCCACCCGCAGCTTCTCTGGCGATCCGCGTCGCAAGGGTGTTGCTCATGCTGATGATATCCTCTACTTGAACGGTGAGTTCCTGATGCAGCCGGATAAGTACCCTGCTGAGTCAGCCGTGGCAGAAATCATCCAGCAGTATTGGGTGAACTTCGCCAAGACGGGGAATCCCAATGGGAAAGGATTGCCTTACTGGCCTACGTTTGATGCCTCCAAACCTACCACGATGCAGTTCAGTAATGGTGCTTCGTTAATCATGTTGCCGAATCGCGAGAAGATAGAATTTGTGGACAGGTTCTATCAGAAGGTTCGCCAAGAAACGGAGCAGCAGCGGAAATAGATAAGATGATGGAGTTGCCTGGGGATTTCATACGATACATGGAAGGATTCATGGGGGAGTCCCTATGGACGACGTTGCGTAACGGACTCATGGAGGAGGCTCCTGTCAGTATTCGTATGAACCCGTTTAAGGCGCAGGATATGACGGCTGATGAAGGTGCTCCCGTGCCATGGTGCCAACAGGGATGGTTTCTGCCTTCTCGCCCTGTCTTCACTTCCGATCCGTTGTTCCATGCTGGGGCTTACTATGTGCAGGAGGCTTCATCGATGTTCCTCGATACAGTGCTTCGCGAATATGTCAAGGAGCCTGTAACCATGCTCGACTTATGTGCGGCACCTGGGGGGAAATCGACCGTGGCAAGAGCAGCTATTCCCCATGGAAGTCTGCTGGTCAGCAACGAACCCATCCGCAAACGAGCCCAGATCCTCATGGAGAATATCCAGAAGTTCGGTCATGTGGATGTCATGGTGACAAATAATTATCCGCATGATTACGCCTCCTCAGGGCTACAGTTCGATGTGATTCTGGCAGATGTGCCTTGCTCTGGTGAGGGCATGTTCCGCAAGGATGCAGAGGCAATAGGGGAGTGGAGCAGGCAAAATGTGGAGAAATGCTGGCACCTGCAGCGCGAAATTATAACAGATATATGGGATTGTCTGCGCCCTGGCGGATTACTAATCTATTCCACTTGTACCTTCAATGCCATGGAGGATGAGGAGAATGTGCGGTTTATCAGGGATGAACTGGGGGCAGAGGTGCTTCCTGTTACTATTGATCCTTCATGGAACATCACAGGATCGTTAGTGAAAGATTTCCCCGAACCCGTCTATCGGTTCCTTCCTGGTAAGACGAAAGGGGAGGGATTGTTCATGGCATTGCTTCGAAAAGAGGGGGATGCTATGAATACGGGAAAGAGAAAGAATAAGGAAAAAGAGAGAAAAGAGAAGAAGACGAAGATAGATGTGCCTGCGGAATGGCTGTTGCGAGCCGATGATTTCGACTATGTGCAGCAATCAGGTAAGGTGATGGCCATCCCACGCAGGTGGAAAACCTTCTATGATCAGGCAGCAAGAACCCTTCAGGTGATGCATGCTGGTATCACTATCGGTGAGATGAAAGGGAAGGATCTGATTCCGGATCAGTCGTTAGCCCTTACTATAGAACGTAATCCGCAGGCTTTCCCAACGGTGGAACTATCGGTTGATGAGGCTCTCGGCTATTTACGGAAGGAAACACTACCAGGTTTGTCTGACAGTCCTCGCGGCTATACATTGGTAACCTGCCAAGGCTTTCCGTTAGGTTTCCTGAAGAACCTCGGCAACCGCACGAACAATCTCTATCCGCAGGAATGGAGGATCAAGAGTTCTCACATTACGGAACCCTGCCAAATCATTCATCGAAACAAATAACAAAACGATATGAAACAATACTTAGACCTCTTAAACCGCATCCTGACGGAAGGCACGCAGAAAGGTGACCGTACAGGAACAGGAACGATGAGTATCTTCGGAAACCAGATGCGCTTTAATCTGGACGATGGTTTCCCGTTGCTCACCACCAAGAAACTCCATCTGAAATCCATCATCTATGAACTCCTTTGGTTCCTGAAAGGAGATACGAACGTGAAGTATCTGCAGGAGCACGGAGTGAGAATCTGGAATGAATGGGCTGATGAGAATGGAGAACTCGGTCCTGTATATGGTCATCAGTGGCGTTCGTGGCCCGATTACGACGGTGGTACGATCGACCAGATCCAGTATGTGCTCGATCAGATCCGCAACAATCCCAATTCCCGTCGTATGATTGTCAGTGCCTGGAATGTGGCCGAGGTGAACAAGATGGCCTTACCCCCTTGTCATACGATGTTCCAGTTCTACGTGGCTGACGGTCGTCTTAGTCTGCAGCTTTACCAGCGTAGTGCCGACACCTTCTTAGGTGTGCCGTTCAATATCGCCTCTTATGCCCTGCTCATGATGATGATGGCGCAGGTTACAGGATTGAAACCTGGTGAGTTCATCCATACCACTGGCGATACTCATCTCTATCTGAACCATCTGGAGCAGGCAAAGTTGCAGCTTACAAGAACGCCACGACCTCTACCAACGATGCGTATCAACCCTGATGTGAAGAGTCTCTTTGATTTCCAGTATGAGGACTTCCAGTTAGAGAACTATGATCCATGGCCGCATATCAAGGCGGAAGTGTCTGTATAATTGATAATTGACAATTGACAATTGATAATTGAAAATTGGGAATATGGCGATAAGTTTGATTGCAGCGGTAGCAAAGAACAGGGCTATCGGTTACCAGAATAAACTGTTGTATTGGTTGCCCAACGACTTGAAGCGGTTCAAGTCATTGACTACAGGACATACCATTATCATGGGCAGGCGTACTTTTGAGAGTCTGCCCAAGGGAGCATTGCCTAATAGAAGAAATGTAGTACTGAGCAGAACCACGAAAGAGTTGCCCGGTTGTGAGTGTTATCCTTCCCTCAAGGAGGCGCTGCGACATTGCGGACCTGAGGAAGATATATATATAATAGGTGGTGCCAGTGTATATAAACAGGCGATCAGCGTTGCCGACCGCCTGTGTCTTACTGAAGTCAATGATGTTCCTGCAGATGCAGATGCCTTCTTCCCGCCGTATGATGATTGGGTTGAGGAATGGAAAGAAGAACATGGTACTGATGAGAAACACCAGTACGAATATGCTTTCGTGGATTACGTCAGGGAAAAATAGTTTTACCTTTGCTTATTCATCCTCCTGAGGGAAGTCATCAACGGGCAGCTGACGGTTGAAGGCTGAACCGAAGGAGATGATGGTCTCACTGCGTGACAGTCCTAACGGCTGCAGCTTGTCGTGGATGATGTTCAGCAGGTGATGGTTGTTCATGGCGTAGATCTTGATGAACATATCATAGTCACCTGTCGTATAATGACACTCCACAACCTCAGGAATCTCCAGCAAGGCCTGAACAACAGTGTCGAACTTTTCCGGATCTTTCAGGTTCAGACCGATATAAGCGCAGGTCTCGTAACCGATCTTCTCGGGATCGATGATAAACTGTGAACCTTTTAATACACCAGAGCTGGTGAGTTTCTGAATACGTTGGTGGATGGCAGCGCCACTAACATTGCAAGCGCGTGCTACCTCAAGGAATGGGACACGGGCATCCTTCGCAACCATACGAAGAATCTTCTTGTCCAAAGAATCTAATTGATGATATGCCATTGTTGAAGTTGTTTGATTGCAAAGATATGCTTTTTTTTTGAGAAGGCCAACAAATTAAACAAAAAATAACGTCATAGGTTATTATTTCGTTTTTTAAGGCCGTTTCTCCGCAGAATAATTAATCTGATGTGCCTTGGCTTGTCTAAGGGCTTGTTTCACATCTGTAATCGTTCCCATATCCGTTTGCTGGTCGGCTTTGATGCTTACAGTCATGTTATGCGCATCTTCTGAAGACATTCTTCCTCGTTCCGATTCGATATAGCCGGGAATACTATTCACATCCGCAAACTTATCATTCAGTTGGATGCGAAATTGTCCATCGTTACTTCCCACGGGCTTACCTATATATATATAGGTGACGGATGATTTCTTGGTGAGTCGTGTCAGTTCCGTTCCTTTCGGCATCTGATATTCCACCTTCACTGGTGTACTCCGCATGTGAGTAACAATCATGAAGAAGAACAGCACGGTGAAGATCAGGTCGGGCATGGATGCCATGTTCAGACCGGGTATCTCACGGGCAGTATGTCTGCGGAACATGCTCATTCTTCACCTCCTTTCGGATAGGTTTCAGCGATACGTTGTGGATAAGCGGCGCGAAGGGAGTCGCGTTGTGCCTCAGTACATTGTGCGAACGATTGACCGAACAGCTTCTGTGCCCGTTGTTCACGAAGAGTTCGATAGGCAGCTACGATCTCGTTCTGCATGTTGAAGTAGGTGTCGTAGTTGGCTTCACGTGCTACTTCCACGGAGATGACATGCTCCTTGCGGTCAGGACAATGCTCCACAAAATCCATCACCTGCTGTCGTACCTGCTGCAAGGAAACCACGCTGTCGTTGATACTTAACTGGTTGTCAGCCGAGATCGCCAACCTGATCATGTTGCTCTTGTCCATGTCAATCACCTGTTCCTCCTTCTCATCGTCAAGGGGCGGCAACTGCCGCGACAGTCCTTTGTCAATATCCATAGAGGTGGTGACCAGGAAGAAGATCAGCAGCATGAACGAGATATCAGCTGTTGATGTGGTATTCAGTACAGGCATTCTATGCTTTCTCCGACGGAACATGTTCCCTCCTTTCGCTTTGCTGATGCGATTTACGGTTCAGTCCTGAGATACCGTAGAGAAAACACCCTACAGCCACCACGATCAGGATGCCCGATGTATAGATGAACATATCAGAAATCTTGAGCCAGAACGAATCCGAGAAGAGTTTCTCTCCCAACTGGATGGGTTTCGAAGAGCCCAAGATGAACGTCAGCAGCAGACAGACAATCAGCAATGCGACTACACCATACGCAATCTTCGTCACAGGGATATTGTTCACGATATTCTGCGAACGGTCACGCAGTTTCAATGACCGTACAGTCGCCCAAATCGTGATGACTGTTGTGACGATAATCACTACATACATCACCACCAGCTCGATGTCTATCAGTATGTCGTTCATGAGCGTGTTGACTTGTATTTCATGATGGTGTCAAGCAGCGAGATGGCACTCTCTTCCATCTGACTGGTCAGGTGCTCGATCTTCGAAAGGATATAATTGTAGAAGAGCTGCAGGATCAAAGCTACGATGATACCGAAGATGGTGGTGATCAGCGCCACTTTCATACCTGATGCTACAATAGTAGGATTAATATCGCCCACCTCCTGAATCCTATCAAAAGCCAAAACCATACCGATCACGGTTCCTAAGAATCCCAAAGAGGGAGCCATGGCAATGAACAGGGTAATCCATGAACAGCCTTTCTCCAGATTGGCGCTCTGTACGGAGCCGTAGCTCACAATGGAACGCTCCACATCTTCTATCGGCTCATCAATACGCATCAGTCCTTGATAGCAGATGGAAGCAACAGGTCCACGGGTATCACGACAGATAGACTTGGCCTCTTCCACCTCTCCTGCCATGATCTTCTCTTCCAGATCGGCCATCAGCTTCTTGGCGTTGATCTCACTCAGACTGAGATAGATGATTCGTTCAATACAGAAGGCCAGACCTAATACCAATACTAAGGCAACCAATGACATGAATGCCGCATTACCGTCAAGGAATGTTTTCTTCAAACGCTTATGCACGCCTCCCCCTTCATCGTCCAACATACTTTCGTCAACAGCCACAATAGGAACGTTGGCATTCAAAGAATCGAGAACAGTGGAGTCGGATGCCGCAACTACGGAATCGTTCAACTGCTTCCCGTCTTGAGCGGAAACCATCAAGGGAGTAAAAAGAAGAAGGAAGATCAAAACGAGATGTTTCATAAGCGATACAATTAATGCGGAGAGAACAGGATTTCCTCGGCCTTTTGCCTCGGAGCTTTGAATCCTGTTTATACCTGCGGAGAACAGGATTTCCTCGGCCTTTTGCCTCGGAGCTTTGAATCCTGTTTATTCCTAGCGGAGAGAACAGGATTCGAACCTGCGAGCCAGTTTTGCCGGCTACACGCTTTCCAGGCGTGCCTCTTCAACCACTCGAGCACCTCTCCAAAAAGACGAGTGCAAAGGTACGACAAATAATCAAGAATGAAGAATGAAGCATAAATAATTATGATATGTGGAGGGCGTTTTATTAAAGATTAACAGTTATTACGTGCATTCCTTCTCGTTTCTTTGTACCTTTAACTGCGTTGAAAGTACTTTCGTTCGAAAATGCAAAAAGAAAACGCTTTTTCTTTTGCATTTTGCTCACTTATTTGTACCTTTGCGCAAACTTTTAATTACTGAGGAAATGAGAAAACTCATCATTATGCTTTTCTGCTTGCTGTCGCTGTCGGCTGATATGCTGGCAGCAAAGGTGTTGCAGAATGTATATGCAAGGAAAACAACATCGTTGAACGGAGAGTGGCAGACCATCATCGATCCCTTTGATGCTGGGTATTACGATTATAGAATGAATGTGTCGCCCAACGGCTTCTTCAAAGATCAGAAACCGCAGTCGAAAGGCGATCATGTGGAATATGACTTCTCCGAAAAGGAGACATTGCAGGTACCAGGTGACTGGAATACCCAACGACCAGAACTGCTGTTCTACGAGGGCAGTGTATGGTATAAGAAGACCTTTAAGTATAACCTGAAGAAGGACCGTCTGCTCTATCTCTATTTCGGTGCTTCCAACTACCAGACTGATGTCTATCTCAATGGCGAAAGAATAGGAACGCATATCGGTGGTTTCACGCCTTTCAACTTCGATATTACGGATAAGGTGAAGAAAGGTGATAACTTCATTGTGGTAAGAGTGAACAATGACCGTCATGCAGAAGGCGTTCCCACGCTGAACAGCGACTGGTGGAACTATGGTGGTATTACTCGTGACGTGATGCTGGTGGAAACGCCCATGGCTCATGTTGACGACTATGAGATCCGTTTGCAGGAGGGTTCGTACGAGAAGATCTTGGTGAAGGCACGACTGAACCTGGCTGTGGCAGGTGTAAAGATCGAGGTGAACATCCCCGAACTGAGTATCTTCGAGCACATTACGACCAATCAGAGTGGTGTGGCTCAGATTGTACTGAATGCAGATCCCGACTTGTGGACACCTGATCGTCCTAAATTATATAATGTGGAGTTGGTATGCGAGGGTGAACACCTGAAAGATCAGATCGGATTCCGCCACATCCAAACCTCAGGAAAGAAGATCTTATTGAACGGTAAGCAGGTTTTTCTACGCGGTATTTCCATTCATGAGGAGGCTCCTTTCCGTTCGGGACGCTGCACAACAGAACAAGATGACAGTGTGCTGATCGAATGGGCCAAGTTCTTAGGATGTAACTTCATACGTCTGGCTCACTATCCGCATAATGAACAGATGGTGCGCATGGCCGAGAAGGAAGGCTTGATGATATGGAGTGAGATTCCTGTCTATTGGACCATCCAGTGGGATAACCAGGATACTTATAACAATGCCTATCGACAGCTGACCGACAATATCCAGCGCGATCATAACCGCTGCGCTGTCATTGTGTGGAGTGTGGCTAACGAAACACCGCGAGGAAAGGCTCGCGATCATTTCCTGACAGGACTCGTTCAAAGGGCACGCGAGTTGGATAACGACCGTCTTGTTAGCATGGCCATGGAAATAGAAACGCACGATAACATCTCAACGGTGGAGGATAACCTGAGTGATTTGGTGGATATCATCAGTTTCAATAACTACTTGGGATGGTATGGCGGCAGACCGTCAGACTGTGAACGTCGGAAATGGTTCTTTGATAAGGATAAGCCCGTTGTGGTGAGCGAGTTCGGTGCAGGTGCCGTGGCCGGTCGTTTTGGTGAAAAAGACGAAAAATGGACAGAGGAATATCAGGCCGAGGTATATCGCCAGACCCTGAAGATGTACGATAAGATCTCGAACTTCGCAGGCTGTACACCGTGGATCCTCATGGATTTCCGTTCACCACGCCGTCAGTTGCATGGCACACAGGATTTCTTCAACCGCAAAGGAATCGTTTCTGACAAGGGTAGAACCAAGCAGGCTTTCTATGTCTTGCAGGACTTCTACAAGAAAAAAGGTGCATTCAAGCACTTGAAGAAGTAAAGAATAGGTGTGTTAAAATAAGATTCAAGAAATATTCCCAACGTGGGAACAAAATATTCCCAACGTGGGAACAAAGTATTCCCAAGGCGGGAACAAAGGGTTTCTAAGCCAAATACATTCTGAACCTTATTTTGACACATCTTCTTTTTTTTGTTTTTTTTCGTTTTTCCGTGCAAGATTTTGTACTTTTGTCGTTTAGAAGGTAGAAACGAAAAAGAAACAATATGAAAAAGGTGAATATTTTACTAATGGGTTTGATGATCTGTATGGGTCTGATGACCACATCGTGTTCCAACGAGGAAGACGATGATAAAATTAAGGCAGAGATCCCTTCTTTTACTTGGAGTCTTGTGCTAAGAAGTGGTGATTATCAAGGCTACTGGACGGTATGGAATGAGAAGGCTGACAGCTGTGTAATGACATTTGATGGCAATTCCCTCTCCTTTTCCAAGATGCCCGTAGAAATAATATTGAATATAATAGATATTTATAACAGTGCAGGGAGTTTAGTTGAAATTGAACATCAGGGATTAGGGGAAGATAGTAAATTAAGAAACTATGCTGATAAATATAAAGGTGTGGATTTTCAAATAGAGGAAGAACCTTTTGTGGTGACTCCTGTTCTGACAGGTTATACCGTGAAAACAGTCTATTTCAAAAACAACATCGATAAGGCCAGTATAGATGCAGAACATGCCAAATTTCTTTCTAACATAGGACAAGTCTATCTTAATCCCTATATGGGTTATTTATTTAGTGTGAAAGTCGATGATGATAAGGAATGGTATTATCTCTTGGCGTTCGATCAAGAGAACTATGGCGTTATCAATATCCAGCAGTCATCACTGGTAATCAAACTATTTCTAAAGGAAGTCTATATACAGACACCTGAAGGTAAAATCGATCATATGACATTTGACAAGGTGGTGGAACTGGTATTCATCACTAACGACTGATAGTGGAGACAGAGAAACAGTTATTGTACGAGATAAAGAAAGGGGAGCGCGGGGCGCAGCGGAGGCTGTATGAGCGCTTTGCCGGCTATCTGATGGCAGTGTGTCTGCGGTATCTTGCCGACAGGGAGGCTGCTGAAGATGTGCTGCAGGACTGTTTCGTCAAAATACTGACCTCAGTAGATCACTTCGAATATCGCGGTGAGGGATCACTGAAGGCATGGGTTACAAGACTGGCCGTCAATGAATCGATTAACAGTCTGCGAAGAAAAGAACGACTGCTGTTTACCGACCAGATTCCTGATGAGGTGGAAGAGGAGGCGCCTGATGTGGGCAAGGTTCCGCTGGAGTTGCTGCAACGACTGATAGAGGAACTACCAACGGGTTATAGAGCGGTGTTTAATCTTTATGTGTTCGAGCAACTGAGTCATAAGGAAATCGCCAACGAGCTGGGCATCAAGGAAAACTCCTCGGCCTCGCAATATCTCAGGGCAAAGAAATTATTAGCAAGAAAAATAAGGGAATACATCAAACAAGATATCAAATGAACGAGAAAGAGTGGACATCAAAGCTTCGCGAACGGATGGCAGACTATGAAGAGGCTGCCCCGGAAGGACTGTGGGAGCGCATTGATACTGCTCTTCTCGAAGAGCAGAAGAAGAAAGCACGGGTGGTGCCCCTAAGGAAATGGTGGGCAGCTGCTGCTGTGACCTTGGCTTTAGTGGCTGGGGGAGGCTATCTGTATAAGAACGCTCATGATGGAATGCAGGAGATGGAGAAGGTGACAGCGGAAGTGGAAACGCCGGCTATCAGTACTCCTTCTGTCAACGAAGAGGTTATAACACCAGTGGAACAGTCTGCTACGGCTGTTTCTTCGAAGGTGAAGAATGACCAGTTGCTTTTTGCAAAGAACGAAACCAAGCATCAAACAGTGCCACAGATAGTCACTACAGAAGGTTTTAATGAAGCTTCTATTACTGAATTCTATGAAGAGGAAGCGGATTCGAAAGTGGTGCAATCGGTAGTGATTCCTGAGGAACAAAGGACTGATGAGGAGATGCTGATGGAACCTGAGGAGAGGTATGCTCGTGTTTCTTCGGTTCCGAAGCGTTCATCCACAAACCGTAAGACCCTGGAATCCATGAGTCCATCGCGCCAGTCTTCTTTCTCTACCCACTCATCCCGCTTTACCCATCTTTCTGCGAAGCTTTATGCACAGAACATGATGGGCGGGGATGATCTGCGTCGTGACCCTGTATTGATGAATCCTGTTACAGCAGCCAACTATGCAGGTGTCTATGAAATGAGTAACAAACTCGGAACTCGTTCACCTATCTATCTGTATAACTACGAGGAGATCACCAAGCATCATCAGCCAGTGACGTTCGGCTTATCATTGTCGTATCCGATCACCTCCCGTCTGTCGGTTCTTTCTGGTATCACCTATACGAAGCTCTCAACGGATTTCATCCAGAAGATGAATACCACTCAGTTGGTGAATGAGCAGCAGTTGCATTATGTAGGACTGCCGTTGAGGATGAGTTATCAAATCTTCTCATGGAAAGGTTTCTCCTTATATGGTATTGCTGGTGGGGCTGCCGATATGAACGTGAAGGCCACTTATACCACAGAGGGCGTGAAGGGTAAAGGCAAGAAAGACCGCATGCAGTTCTCTGCCGATGCGGCAGCAGGTGTGCAATATCAGGTACTGCCCCAGATGGGGTTGTATGTTGAGCCTGGCGTAAAATACTATTTCGACAACAAGGGCGCCGTGAATACCTTCTTCAAGGATCATCCTGCCAATTTCAATCTGCAAGTAGGTGTTCGCTACGAACTCTCCAAGTGACGTAAAAGATAAATAAATCGGAAATAGTTTCATAATTCTATTGTCCGTATCGATTTTTTTTGTATATTTGCATTCAAACAGTAACGGAATGCAATTTAACTAAAAATCACTAATAAACGAACAATAGTAATCACATGAAAATCGGTTTATTTATCCCGTGTTATGTGGACGCCGTTTATCCTGAGGTAGGCGTTGCCACATACAAACTCCTGACAAGTCTTGGACTGGATGTGGAGTATCCACTCAACCAGACCTGCTGCGGACAGCCGATGGCGAATGCCGGCTTTGAGAAACAGGCCATTCCCTTAGCAGAGAAGTTCGAAGACAAGTTCAAGGGTTTTGATTATGTCGTTGCTCCGTCGGTGAGCTGTACGGCATTTGTGAAGATCAACTATCCGCGTTTACTCCAAGGAAAGCATGAGTGTACTACATCCGACAAGATTATGGATGTGGTGGAGTTCCTGCATGATGTGGTGAAGGTGGATAAGCTACCAGGACAGTTCCCGCATAAGGTGAGTCTGCACAACTCCTGTCATGGCGTTCGAGAACTGGGACTTAGTTCACCCAGCGAACAGAATGAGCCGAAGTTCAACAAGATCAAAGATCTGCTTGAACTGAAGGAGGGTATTGAGGTGGTGGAGCCGGAGCGCCCCGATGAGTGCTGTGGCTTTGGTGGAATGTTCTCCGTGGAGGAGACTGCTATTTGCGAGCAGATGGGTAAGGACAAGGTGAAGCGTCACATGGATACAGGAGCGGAATATGTTACTGGTCCTGACTGCTCTTGTCTGATGCACATGGCTGGTGTGGCAAAGAAACAGAATCTGCCTATCCAGTTCATCCATGTTGTCCAGATATTAGCCTCTGGTCTTTAACTTTGAACTTTAATCTTTGAACTTTGAACTTTTATAGTTATGAGTACAGCACATAGTAACGCAGCAAAAGCGTTTTTGAAGAACCAGAAATATGCGAGCTGGCACGATGCCACATTCTGGTCGGTTCGCTCCAAGAGAGATAATATGGCTTACGGACTGGCTGAGTGGGAGCAGCTGCGTGAGAAAGCTTCGCAGATCAAGCGTCACACCATTTCACATCTGGATGAATACTTGGATCAGTTTGCTACCAGTGCCGAGAAGAACGGTTGCATTGTTCATTGGGCAAAGGATGCTGAGGAGTTCAACGAGATTGTCTATGGCATCCTCAAAGAGAATGAGGTTAAGAAACTGGTGAAGAGTAAGTCGATGCTAACTGAGGAGTGCGAGATGAATCCCTATCTGGAAGCTCACGGCATTGAGGTGGTGGAGACTGACCTTGGTGAGCGCATCATCCAGTTGAAAGGACAGAAACCGAGTCATATTGTGATGCCGGCTATCCACCTGAACCATGATGATGTGGGTGAACTGTTCGAGGAGAAACTCGGAACGGAGAAGGGGAATCATGATCCTACCTATCTGACATACCAGGCACGACTGAGTTTGCGTGACGAGTTCCTCACTGCTGATGCAGGAATGACGGGTGCGAACTTCGGTATCGCAGAAACAGGTGATATCGTGGTATGTACCAATGAAGGAAATGCGGATATGTCAACTTCTTGTCCGAAACTGCATATTGTGGCCATCGGCTTGGAGAAGGTCATCCCGAATTACGACTGTCTGGCGGTCTTCCAGCGGATGCTTTGCAGGGCTGGTACAGGTCAGCCAACAACCACATTTACCTCGCATTTCCGCAAGGCTCGTCCCACCGCAAAGAAGATGCATATCGTGTTGGTGGATAATGGTCGTAGCGACTGGATTGCAAATCCTGATCATTGGGAACTGCTGAAGTGTATCCGTTGTGGCAGTTGTATGAACACCTGTCCTGTGTATCGTCGTTCTGGCGGCTATTCCTATTCCTACTTCATTCCAGGACCGATTGGCATCAACCTTGGTATGCTCCGTAACAAGGAGAAGCACAGTGGTAATGTGAGCGCTTGTACCTTGTGTCTGAGTTGTCAGACCTTATGTCCTGTAAAGGTGAACTTGGGAGATCAGATCTATCAGTGGCGCCAGCAACTGGATGAATTCGGTACGGCCAATCCGCAGAAGAAGATGATGTGCAAGGGTATGAAGATGGTGTTTGGCAGCAGTGGCATCTATAACACTGCCATGAAGTTCGCCCCGTTGGCAAACTGGGTTCCCAGCGCACTGATGCAGAGTGGTATCAACCCATGGGCCCAGAGCGGTCATAAGATGATGACCTTCCCCAAGAACTCCTTCCAAGAACTCTGGCGGAAAGGCAAGGTGAAATGACCATTGGTAGTCATCATCTGTCGTATTATGAATTATGCATTATGAATTAAGCATTAAGAAGTATGAGTACAAAAGAAGAGATCCTGTCAAAGTACAGGAAAAATATACAGCAGCAGTTTGATATGCCCGACCTGTCTGACATCAACGGCATAGTCTATCCTGATCCTCTGGCTCAGTTCATCTCCATGACACAGTCGGTGGGTGGCAAGGTTGTGGAATTGGAGGCTGGAAAGGATATTAACGAACTGATCAAGGAATTGTATCCTGATGCCAAGGAGATTGCCAGTAACCTTCCTGAGATCACCATTGCAACACGTAATCCGGATACTATCGGTTCTGCTCAGGCATTGAATGGAACGGATGTGGGTATCATCAGGGGAATGTTCGGCGTGGCTGAGAATGCTTGTGTGTGGATTCCACAGCAGATGGTGGAGAAGGCGGTATGCTTTATCTCCGAGAATCTGGTAATCTTACTGAAGAAGAGTGAGATCGTGAACAACATGCACGAGGCGTATAAGCGTATCGAGTTCAACGACTATGGCTATGGTACGTTTATCAGCGGACCGTCAAAGACGGCGGATATCGCACAGGTCTTGGTGATGGGTGCCCAGGCTGCCCGTAGTGCCACAGTGGTTCTCGTCTAAAGCATCAACGGAAACGATTGAGGAGGCTGACAATCTTGTCGGCCTCTTCTTTTTTGAGGGCCTGATGACAAGGCAGACTCAACTCTTGACGATGGATTCTTTCCGTAATCGGGAAGGAAAGATCGTTCCATTCCTTATAGCATGCTTGCTTGTGCGGTGGAATAGGATAGTGGATCATGGTCTCCACGCCGTTCTCCTTCAGATATTGCTGGAGCTCATCACGTCGTTCACAAAGGATGGGGAAGATGTGATAGACACTGTCTGATGGGGTGGGAAGAATAATATCAGGATGCTTAACGTTGTTGATATAGTAAGAGGCAATATCCTGTCTGCACTTGTTATCCTTATCCAAGTATCTGAGTTTTACATCCAATACGGCTGCCTGCATCTCATCCATGCGGGAGTTACGACCTTGGTAGTCGAAAACGTATTTCTTCGATGAGCCGTAATTACCTAATTCCTCAATGATCTGTGCCAGTTCCTTGTCGTTGGTGGTAACTGCACCTGCATCTCCAAAAGCACCTAAGTTCTTCCCAGGATAGAAGCTATGGGCAGCAGCATCACCCAGCGAACCAGTTCTTTTTAGAGGTGAGAGGTGAGAAGTGAGAGGTGAGTGATAGGTACAACCGTGTGCTTGGGCATTGTCTTCTATCAACTTCAAGTTATGCTTCTTACAGATCATCCCAATCTTCTCCGTATAGGCACATCGTCCATAAAGATGAACAATCATCAGGGCTTTGGTTCTTTCAGTAATAACCTCTTCAATCAATGAGTCATCAATCTGGAAAGTATCGATGGAGGGCTCTACCAATACTGGAGTCAGACCGCATTCGGTAATAGACAAGATAGATGCGATGAAGGTATTGGCGGGTACGATGACTTCATCGCTTGGTTGCATGACACCTTTTTCTATATAGGCACGCAGAATCAGTGTCAGTGCATCAAGACCGTTGCTTACTCCCACGCAGTATTCGGTTCCTATAAAGGTTGCATAATGCTGTTCAAAACGTCGCGTAACTTCCCCTTTCAGGTACCATCCGCTGCGAAGCACTTCATCAATAGCCTCGCGAATCTCAGCATCATGCTGGTTGTTGATTTGTTTCAGGTCAAGATACTTGATCATAGGTCATACTGATAAATGTCGTAACACAAGCCCCGTCCGCCATAGCCTTCCTTCTGAAACACAAGGTTCTCATTCAGTCCACTGCCGTCAGGATGCTCTGTGGAGCGACCGAAATCGAAGTAGGGATAATCACGATAATCTTTGAAGATCTGGTCGTAAAGAAGATCGATCACCCCCAGCTTCTTTCCCTCTGGAGTTGCCGAACTATACTGAGCATGTACTACCTGTGGCGAAATATATAACACAACACCACCCAACACTTCACCTTCTCTGACTGCCTGGTAGAGTTGGATGTTCTGGGGGAAGCGTCCATGTAGCAATTCTATTTCCTGTAAGGAGTGAACAGGTTTTACTCCGTACTTGTTCATGAGGTTATTTGCCAGAACCTGCCAGAAAGCCTCATAATTGTTGGAACGCTCTACAACAACACCAGCATTCTGGGCACGGACAATACCGCGACGACGAACTCGTTCCCATCGTAAACCTGCGGAGAGATAAATATTGGTGGCAAAGTCTCTTGCTACGATACGGGCATGACATTCATGGTAGAGAGCATAAAGATCCTCTTCAGCCGAAAGACGATGATAGATCCATGGGATGGCTTTGTAGCTGACATGACGAATACCCTCAGAACGCAGATAGTCGTTCATCTCTCGGAAGAGATGCATGGTTTGGACAACCGTCAGACGGGGACTCATCACTAAACCGCCATAGGTAAGACCATTGTGTGAGCAGAGTGTATCACCAGAAAGATGTGCTGGTAATACCGCCAACAACTGACTGCCTACATAAAACATCAGTGAATGGTCGCTAAATCGATCTGCGTGATAGTCCATATACCGGCGGTCGAAGAGAAAGACACCGTTCTTCGACTTGGCAACGAACTGATTCCATTCGTCGGCATAATCAGGCGTATATCGTCTTATTTCGAAACTCATTATTCGATATAACGTTATTTCGTTATCACGTTATTACGACCGATGTAGGCGAGGAACTCGTCGTAATCGTAGATATAATCATCTTCATCATAGAGTTCAGATGCCAGTACTAAGCATACGGCTCCTGAAGAGAAATCATCGAGGGTACGCCAGGTGTTGGTTTCGATAAGCAGTCCTTGCCACGGATGGTTCAGCAGCACCGTCTTTTTCTCACGACCGTTGTCGAGTGTGACATGGAACGAGCCACTGAGAGCGATCACGAACTGCTGGAGTCGTTTGTGTGCATGACCGCCTCGACTTTCTCCACCAGGAACATCATACACCCAGTATGCCCGCTTGATATCAAACGGTACGTCTTTCAACTGCTCGGCCACCGTGAGGTTCCCACGTGGATCGACGATCTTAGTCAGATTGATGATTTTTCCTAACATATGCTATTTCTTCATATAAGGGTCTGTACCCAATACGGTAGCAGCCAATCGTTTGGCTTTATCACGCAATGCATCGACATCATCGCCTACCTCTCCATAACAGAGGACAACACCCATGCGGCGTCCCTTATGGGCTTCGGGCTTACCAAAGAGGCGGATACGGGTGCGGTCTTCCTTCAGTGCTTCCTCGAGGTTGTAGTTAAACAGGGAACGATCCACTGGTGTCTTTGCTTCTTTGGGTGAGAGAATCACAGCACTGGCTCCTGCATGTTCCAGATGGATGGCAGGAATGGGCAAGCCCATCACGGCACGGAAATGCAGCTCGAATTCAGAGAGGTTGGTGGTATGACCAAGGGTTACCATTCCTGTGTCATGTGGACGTGGTGAGAGTTCAGAGAAGATTACCTCACCTTGTTTGGTCAAGAAGAACTCCACGCCCCAGATGCCGGCACCCGTCAGCGCCTTCGTCACTTGATCGGCCATGTGCTGTGCTTGCTTTAAGGCCTCGTCGGAAATCTTGTACGGTTGCCAACTTTCGCGGTAGTCACCACCTTTCTGTACATGACCGATGGGAGGACAGAAGAGGGTAGGACCGTTCTTCTGGGTTACGGTGAGCAGTGTGAATTCCGATTCGAAGTCGATGAATTCTTCAATGATAACCTCCTTGACATCACCACGACTACCTTCCATTGCATCTTTGAATGCCTGCTCTAACTCGTCATCATTGTGCACATAACTCTGTCCATGACCGCTGGATGACATCAGTGGCTTTACCACACAGGGGAAACCAATCTCGTCAGCGGCAGTTTTGAATTCCTCGAACGTCTTGGCGTAAAAGTATTTTGCCGTGCGCAATCCTAACTCTTTTGCGGCAAGATCACGGATGGCACGACGGTTCATCGTGTAGTTCACGGCACGAGCCGACGGTACCACCTGAATGCCTTGCTCCTCGAACTTGAAGAGGCGTTCCGTGCGGATGGCCTCAATCTCGGGCACGATGATGTCTGGCTTGTGCTTGTTCACCACTGCCTCCAGGGCATCACCGTCGAGCATGGAGAACACCTCACGCTCGTCAGCCACCTGCATGGCTGGGGCATTGTCGTAACGGTCGCAAGCAATGACATACTGGCCGGCACGCATGGCGGCAATCACAAACTCCTTGCCCAGTTCTCCTGAGCCTAAAAGCAATATTTTTTTCATCTGTTGGCGTACATGTTATCGTAATACTTCTGATAGTCACCTGAAGTAACATTGTCGAGCCACTCTTGGTTGTCAAGATACCAGCGTACGGTCTTCTCAATGCCTTCCTCGAACTGCAGACTTGGTTCCCAACCCAGTTCACGCTGCAACTTTGATGAGTCGATAGCGTAGCGGAGATCGTGTCCGGCACGGTCGGTGACGAAGGTGATGAGATCCATGTCTTCGCCTTCCTTGCGACCCAGCAGACGGTCAACCGTCTTGATCACCACCTTGATGATATCGATGTTCTTCCACTCGTTGAAACCTCCGATGTTATAGGTCTCAGCAATCTTTCCCTCATGGAAGATTAGGTCGATGGCACGGGCATGGTCTTCTACAAACAGCCAGTCGCGTACATTCTCGCCCTTGCCATAGACTGGCAGAGGCTTGCGGTGACGGATATTATTAATAAAGAGAGGTATCAGTTTCTCGGGGAACTGATACGGACCGTAGTTGTTCGAACAGTTTGTTACCACCACAGGCATTCCGTAAGTGTCATGGTAGGCACGTACAAAATGGTCGCTTGAAGCCTTGGCGGCAGAATAGGGTGAGTGGGGATTATACTTCGTTGTCTCCACGAAGAACTTGTCACCATAGGCGAGATGATGCTCAGCACTGCTGGCAGTCGTTGTGAATGGTGGTTCGATTCCCTCGGGATGCGACAGTTCCAATGCGCCATACACCTCATCGGTAGAGATATGATAGAAACGCTTGCCCTCATATTTCTCGGGCAACGACTCCCAATAGAGCTTGGCTGCCTGTAAGAGCGACAAGGTACCCATCACATTGGTCTTGGCAAATGTAAATGGATCTTTGATAGAACGATCCACATGACTCTCTGCAGCCAAATGGATGATACCGTCCACCTTCTTGTCCTGCATCAGCTGGTAGAATGCGTCGAAGTCGCAGATATCCATCTTCACGAACTCATAGTTCGGTTTGTCCTCAATGTCCTTCAGGTTGGCAAGGTTTCCTGCATACGTCAGCTTGTCGAGATTGATGATGTGATACTCGGGGTACTTGTTCACGAACAGGCGAACCACATGACTTCCAATAAAGCCGGCGCCACCAGTAATAACAATAGTACGTTTCATATTCTTATTGTTTTATTTATTTTCCTAATGTAATAACTTCACAATCACTGAATTTATTGCCTTCAATGGTCAGTCTTATTAGCGTACGCTCCTTGTGCCATCCCTGCAATCCGGCTGCCCCAGGGTTGATGTGCAACAGATTGAGCGTTTTGTCATACTTCACTTTCAGGATATGTGAGTGCCCGCTGATAAACAGTTGAGGTGGGTTGGCGTAGATCTGTCGGCGGATGGACAGATCGTAGTTGCCAGGATAGCCACCGATGTGTTTGATGAGTACATCAACATCTTCGCACTTAAACCGGTTCAGCTCACGGAACATCAACCGTAAGTCACCACCATCGCAGTTCCCATAAACGGCGCGTAGCGGACGGAATTCCTGCAGTCGGTCGGCCACCTCAACGCTACCGATGTCGCCTGCATGCCAGATTTCGTCGCAGGGTTCGAAATAATGAAGATATTTCTCGTCCCAATAGCCATGCGTATCGCTTAGAATGCCTATTCTCTTCATGATGGTTTAGTCATTAACTACCCTTTTCCTAATGAATGCAGCGATCTGTCTCTCCGTTTCCTCGTATCCGAGGATGCTGGAATTGATGCAGAGATCATAACTCTCAGCACATCCCCATTTCTTACCAGTGTAGTAATTATAATAGGATGCGCGGGCATTTTCTTTCCGAGTCAGAATCCTTCTGGCTGTTTCCTCATCGCAGGAATGGCGCTCCTGAACAGCCTTGATGCGATCATTGATATCTGCGGTGATAAAGATGCTGACCATATTCTTTTGGTCACGCAACACATAGTCAGCGCAGCGTCCTACGAACACACACGATTCCTCTTGGGCTGCCTTACTGATTGCATCGCTCTGAAACTGGAACAAACTCTCTTGTGAGAATTGATTACTATACATGCTGTCTGTGAGAACACTCCGACCATGACTCTGGAAAAGCGATTTCAGGAATCCTTTCTGTTCATCGTTCTGTTCGAAGAACTTCTCTGAGAAACCGCTTTCCTTGGCTGCGAGGTTCAGTAACTCCTTATCGAAGAGCTTACAGTTGAAATCCTCTGCCAGGAGCTTGGCGATGATATGTCCACCACAACCCAATTGTCGTCCGATGCAAATAATCACCTTATTCATATAGTTCACTTTTACGATTCACTTTTAGTCTTCTTAGATACCACAGCAACAGCGGGATTGTCATCATACAAGAGGCAAAGTCGCTGATGGGCATAGAGTACCATACACCATCCAGGTTCCAGAAGCGAGGGAGTATATAGGCCAAGGGCAGCAGCATAATCAGCTGCCTTGATAATGAAAGGAAGATGGATATCTTTACTTTCCCGATACATTGGAAGAAGTTGGTAATGACTGCTTGTGAACCTACCACAAAGAACACCAGCATGTCTATCCGTATGCCATGTGCCGACAAGTCTATCAGGTAGGCATCGGTGGTGAATATTCGGGCAATCTGCCGTGGGAAGAGCATGGATACGGTCCATCCAACAAGCAAGATAGCCGTGGCTGTAGCGATGGCTATCCGCAGACATTTCAGCATCCTGTCGTATCTCTCCGCACCATAGTTATATCCAACGATGGGCTGCATGCCTTGGGTAATGCCGATGACAAACATAAAGAATACCATCACAACAGAGTTGGCAATGGAATAGGCACCCACAGCCATATCACCACCGTAGCGCACGAACTGGTTGTTCATGAAGATGACGATGATACATGAGGTGGCATTCATCAGGAAGGGTGAGATACCGATACTGATAATGTTCCTAACGAGGTTGGATTTTAATTTGTATATTCCTCGTTTCAGATGTAGCAGTTCCTTTTTGTTGGAGAAGATATACATCTGCCAGCATAACGCCATTGACTGTGAAGTGATGGTGGCCATGGCAGCACCTCGGATTCCAAGTCGTAGCCACCACACAAATGCAATAACCAGTATGATGTTCATTCCCACGGTGAAGAGCACCGCGTACATGGCATGCCGTGGTTTCCCAGCTGCACGGAGCACTGCGTTCATACCGAAATACATGTGGGTAATCATGTTTCCTAACAAGATTACTTGCATGAACTCACGGGCATAGGGTAAGGTGACATCCGAGGCACCAAAGAATCGCAGGATAGGGTTTAGGAAGATCATGCAAACCACCATGAACAAGAAACCAATAATCAGGTTCAGGGTTACGGTGTTACCCAACAAATGCTCGGCAGTCTTGTAGTCTTTCTGACCTAATTTCACAGAAATGCAAGTAGAGGAACCAACGCCTACGGCAGCACCGAATGCTGCACTCAGGTTCATAAATGGAAAGGTGATGCCAAGACCAGCAATAGCTTCTGGTCCTACCACTTGTCCGATGAAGGCACGGTCGATAATATTATAGAGACTGGAAGCGGTCATAGCCACGATGGCAGGAGTGGCATACTGTATAAGTAGCTTTCCTACCGGCTTGGTTCCCAATTCCAATGTAGCTTTCTTATTATCCATACTGCAAAGGTACAATTAAGTGAGCGAAAAACCAAAAGAATTTTGAGTTTTTCCGAACGAGAGTACCTTCGGCGTAGCCAATGGTACGATATTATATTAAAAAAGAAGAATGATAGAGGAAGATTTTCAGATTTTTCGTACCTTTGCATAATCTAAGACAATTATGGGTTAGAATTGATACAGATGAGGCGTTGCTTAAGCATAATCCTACTCCTGTTATCCGCAACGATGTTGATGGCACGAGGTACTGACCGAGTTAAATATCCGGGCGGCAAGTGCTATATGTTCCGCGTATCGCTGACGGATAAGCAGGGAACGCCATTCACAACGGATCGTCCAGAAGAATTCCTCTCGACGAGAGCGATAGAAAGGCGATGTAGACAGCATCTACCTATTGACAGTACTGACCTACCTTTGAATCCTCGTTATGTAACATCCATAGCAACCGAAGGAGTGGAAGTGGTTTCCAAAAGCAAATGGAACAACACCTTGCTGGTCTTTACCAAGAAACAAGATGTGATGAAGGAGGTGGGTAAGTTCCCCTTTGTCAAGGATGTGCGAAGAGTTTGGGTATCGCCCGATTCCATTGAACGTAAGCGACCACGAACGACTTATCATACGGAATTCAACAAATGGGACAATATCGATAATAACCCCGATGGTGTGACATACGATCAGTTGGAGATGCTGGGCGGTAACCGTATGCACCGTCATGGCTTCCGTGGCAAGGGTATGGTGATCGCCATTCTCGATGGCGGTTTCATGAATGCGGATGTGATACCTGCCATCACTAAGGTTAGACAACTTGGCTTTGCTGACTTCACCCTACCTGTAAACCAGGAGAGCATCTTCCATGGCATTGATCACGGAACAATGGTTCTCTCCACCATGGCAGCCAACGAACCGGGAATGTTCATGGGTACAGCACCTGATGCTGCCTACTGGCTTCTGCGGTGCGAGGATACCCAGACGGAGACGATGGCAGAAGAGGATTATTGGGCAGCAGCGGTGGAGTTTGCCGATAGTGCAGGCGTAGATATTATCAACAGTTCGTTGGGCTATCATCATTTCGATGATCCTTCACAGAACTACGACTATTGTCAGTTGGACGGTCTTTCTACGATGATATCCCGAACGGCCTCGATGCTGGCCCGAAAAGGCATCATCTTGGTAAATAGTGCAGGAAACGATGGCATGGGTACATGGAAAAAGATCAATGTACCTGCAGATGCTATGGACATCATCACTGTGGGTGCGGTAAGTGCCAATGGAAACAATGCGGCCTTCAGTTCTATCGGTCCTACAGCAGACGGAAGGGTGAAGCCTGATGTGATGGCCATGGGCAGTCCTACATCAGTCATTACTGGTCGTGGCATCATTAGTAAGGACATAGGAACATCCTTCTCTGCTCCTTTAGTGGCGGGAATGATTGCCTGTCTGTGGCAGGCCTTCCCCAACAAGACGGCTTTGGAGATTATGGAGATGGTGAGGAACGGTGGAAACCGTGCCAACTGTCCGGATAATATCTATGGTTATGGGATACCCGATTTCTGGTCTATCTATAATAAGGAAACACGAAAGGGGGATTAGCCGATGGAAAAAGCGTTAACACTCTATGAACTGAACTCACTCGTACGAGAGACGATAGAGGAGGAACTTCATCAGGAATACTGGGTGGAGGCGGAACTGTCGGAGGTGCGCGAGGTGCGGGGTCATTGCTACATGCAGTTGGTGCAGTATGATAGGTCGGATGACAGCAAGAGAGGGCGTAGGTACGAGAATACGCCTATCGCACAGGCTTCCGCCAAGTGCTGGCAGTCATCGTGGCAACTGCTTCGTCCGCATTTCGAAAAGGAAACTGGTCAGCAACTCCATGCAGGCATGAAAGTGTTGCTTCAGGTGTACGCGCAGTTTCATGAAACCTATGGTTTTTCATGGATTGTTACTGATATTGATCCCACTTATACGATGGGCGACATGGCCCGGAAACGACAAGAGATTATCCGTCGGTTGAAAGAAGAGGGCGTCTTTGATCTTCAGAAAGAACTTGTTCTTCCTTTGTTTGCACAGCGAATAGCAGTAATCAGCAGTGCGAATGCGGCTGGCTATGGCGATTTTGTCAACCAATTGGAGAATAACGAATACGGATTTCAGTTCCAGACCCAACTCTTTCCTGCTGTGATGCAGGGCGAGGGGGTGGAGCAGAGCATCATCGCCGCTTTGGAAAAGATCTATCAAACATCAATGACCAATTCTCCATTCGACTGTGTCGTCATCATCCGTGGTGGCGGAGCTACGGCAGATCTGTCGGGGTTCGATACACTGGCATTGGCAGAGAACGTGGCGAACTTCCCCTTACCTATTATAACTGGTATCGGACATGAACGCGACGAGAGTATTCTCGACATGGTCTCGCATACAAGAGTAAAAACGCCAACTGCTGCAGCAGCTTTTCTTATCGACCACCTGAATGAAGTTCTGGATGTCTTGAACATCGCCCAGGAGCGCATTACCCGCTATGCGCAGCAGAAACTCTCGTTACTCCAAACACAACTCTCGATGGTTTCCGAGGCTATACCACGACTGTTCTCAGTGGCCAAAACCCGTCAGGAAGCCAAAATAGATGCTTTCCAGGAGAAGATGATTATGCTTCTTGAACGTCGGTTGGTAACAGAGCAACATCGTATCCAACTCATCTCTGAGCGGGTGAGGAACCTTGATCCTTCTCTCCTCCTTCATCGTGGCTACAGTATCACGCTGCATGAAGGTAAGGTGGTGAAGGATGTTGCAACTTTGCATGCCGGGGATGAGATAGAAACACGTGTTGCCAATGGAAGCGTTCGCTCCAAGATATTGCCTAGATAGTAACACTAGTATTACTAGTACCACTAGTTATTGATAATTATAACCTTCAACGATATGATAGAGAATAAAAAATACGAAGAAGCCTTTGCTGAACTGCAGGCCATCGTGCAAAAGATGGAGAGCGATGAACTCGACATCGACCAGATGTCGGAACAGTTGAAACGTGCCCAGGAACTCATCCGTCTTTGTAAGGAGAAACTGACCAAGACCGATGAAGAAATCAAGAAAATCCTTGCTGCAAAGTAGGTTTTTCGAAAAAAGTTTGGCGTTCTCAACAAATATGCGTACTTTTGCGCATCTCATTTAATTAGGATAATATGAAGAATATTGATTGGTCGAGTCTGTCGTTTGGCTATATGCCGACTGACTACAACGTACGTTGCTACTATCGCGACGGTAAGTGGGGCGAGATAGAGGTTTGCTCCGATGAGTATCTGAAACTGCACATGGCTGCTACCTGCCTGCATTATGGACAGGAGGCTTTCGAAGGACTGAAGGCTTACCGCTGTCCTGACGGTAAGGTACGTCTGTTCCGTGTCGAAGAGAATGCCGCCCGTCTGCAGAGTACTTGTCGTGGAATCATGATGCCAGAGGTTCCTACTGAATTGTTTGTGGAGATGGCCAAGAAGGTGGTGCGCCTGAATCAGGAGTGGATTCCTACCTATGAGAGTGGGGCTACATTGTATCTTCGTCCGTTGCTCATCGGTACGAGTGCCCAGGTAGGTGTTCATCCAGCCAAGGAATACATGTTCTTGATCTTCGTAACACCAGTAGGTCCGTACTTCAAGGGTGGATTCTCCAGCAATCCCTATGTCATCGTTCGTGATTTCGACCGCTCCGCTCCTCTTGGAACAGGTAAATATAAGGTGGGTGGTAACTATGCCGCCAGTCTCTTCGCTAACAATTTGGCACATGAGAAAGGCTACGCTTGCGAGTTCTATCTTGATGCCAAGGAGAAGAAATACATAGATGAGTGCGGTGCAGCCAACTTCTTCGGAATCAAAGGCAATACCTATGTTACTCCGAAGTCAACCTCCATTCTGCCTTCCATCACCAATAAGAGTCTGATGCAGGTGGCAGAAGATCTGGGCATGAAGGTGGAGCGTCGTCCTATTCCTGAGGAAGAACTGGAGACCTTCGAGGAGGCAGGTGCTTGTGGAACAGCCGCAGTGATCAGTCCGATATCCTATATCGACGATCTTGATACAGGCAAGCGTTATGACTTTGGTCCGGAACCGGGTCCGAAGTCCAAGAAACTCTTCGATACGCTGCGCGGTATTCAGTACGGCACGATCGAAGACAAGCATGGATGGACAACGGTTGTGATCGATTAAACAATAAGGAGAGGGCGCTGAAAAGTGCCCTCTTTTAGTATTGTGTAATCTTTTTCTTCTCTTGTGTAATTAAATGTAATGATTTCTTTGGAGCGTATTCAGGATTTCCCTACTTTTGCCGACGGAAACAGCGAGATCCGGACTCGTAACGTTACCTCCTGCGGAAAGACCGTGGGGAATTTCTAACTAAAAACAATAGGAAAATGAAAAGGATTTTAATGATGGCTATTGCAGCCTGTATGATGACACTCAGCGCCCAAGCGCAGGAGCAGAAAGGAAACACTGCACCAAAGGATGTTTTTGATGTGGTGGAAGAGATGCCGCAGTACCCTGGTGGTATGCAGGCAATGCTTTCTTTCTTACAAGAAAACGTTACTTATCCGAAGGATGCCCAAGAGAAAAAGATCTCAGGTAGAGTGCTCGTTACCTTCGTTGTGGAGAAGGACGGTTCCATCAGTAATGTGGAGACGGTCAAGTCGGTATTCCCTTCTTTGGATGAAGAGGCAGTTCGTATTGTGAAAGCGATGCCTAACTGGAAGCCGGGTAAGCAGAATGGCAAGGTGGTACGTGTGAAATACACCCTCCCAATCTCGTTCAGTCTCAATTAGGAGGAATGAAATACTATACTATCATTACTCTATTCACCATTTGTGTGTTGTCGGGTTGCTCTCAAAAGCAACCTGACAACCACGCTGTTTTATTACAAGCGGAAAAGATCATAGACCAGGATCCCAACAAGGCCATGCAACTCATCTATAACATGGAGGTTGCTCAGGAAGATCAATTAGGTGGCTTTGTTGGAAATATGGAAAAGACGCGTCTGGAGTCAAAAGGTGATATTGCCCTATTCGGACTTCTCTATACCACTGCCATTCATAAGATAGGACTGGAGATTCGCAACGACTCCCTGATTGCCAACAGTGTGGCTTATTACCAGAAGATAAAAGACAAAACACATCTGGCCAAGTCGTTGCTTCACCTCGGCATCACCCATCAGAGCAACGGTCGTTGGACAGATGCGGTGGTTTGTCTGAAACAGGCAGAAGAGATGTCATCTAATATCAACGACGAGGTATTTCGATATGATGTGTATGATGCCATCGGTAACCTGAACGAGGCAGCAAACTGTCATGAGCTGATGCTTGTCAACCATCAGCGAGCCCTTGCTTGTGCCAAGGAAATGAACAGTCATACAAGGATGGCTGCGAGCTTGAACAAACTGATTCGGGCACATATCCAGCATGGACAGTTGGATAGTGCGAAAGTGTATATTGCACAGGCTAAGCCTATCCTGTTCGATACCGAAGGACAAGTGAAGTCTGATCTATTGGTCAGCTTTGGTTGTGAAGCCTTGGAGGAGAGAGACACCATCAAGGGAAAGAAATTCCTGATGCGGGCTTTGGAGGCATTCCCCAATGACTATGCCGCCAAGCGGATGGGCGATCTCATGGAAGCGGAAGGGAATATGAAGGAGGCCACCGATTATTGGTTTGAGTCGTTGAACACCACGAATGCTCATGTACAAATCGAGGCTTATGAGAAACTGGTGAATTACTACAGGTCGCATGAGGAATGGCGGGCACTCGACTTAAGTGAGCACCTGAACAAACTATACCAGAACATTCGTGTGAACGATAAGGCAGAGACCATCGCCACCTTGCAGAAGGAGTACGACCACCGGGTGGTGCAGCATCGCCTTTATCGGAACCTCTCCTTACTGATCGGTATCATTGTCGTCATGGCTATCATCATCGGCACTTTCTACCATTATCACCGCAGAAAGATGAAAGACTACCGTGAGGTGCTGGCAAGAATCAAGGATCTGCAGAACGAACTGAGTGAAGAGCAGAAAGAACCGGAAACACCAGCTGACCTCTCATTAATGGATACCTTACTCAATGATGAGACCGTTCATTATTTCCATCGTCTGTCCGACCGCGGTAAGACACCTGATGATGAGTCGTGGAAGGATCTCTATGAACTGATGAACCGCATCCTGCCAGAGTTCCTGCCTACCGTCAACAAAAACGGGTTGCTTACCGAAAGAGATATCCGCATCTGCATGCTGATCAAACTCCGCTTCATTCCTACTGAGATTGCTACTTTGATTGGAGAGTCTCCGCAGACCATCACGAACCGACGTGCCCGATTGTTGGGAAAGGTGTTTGGAGAGAAAGGAGGAGCCAAGGATTTCGATGCGAGAATCCAGGAACTGAGCCACCCCTAACCCCTCCATGAGGAGGGGGAATGAGAAACGAATTGTTTTTTTTTGGTTTTTCGCTCACTTAATCGTAACTTTGCAGCAGAAAAGTTATATATAAAAGGAAGGTATGGGAAAAGGAAAGCTGGCAAAGTTCGCTGATATGGAGCGTTATGAGAACGTGTTTCAATACCCGTTCTCTGTGGTTGACAATGTGCCGTTTGACATGAAAGGTCACTGGCGGGAGCAGTACTTCCATAATGATCATCCTATTGTTCTCGAGTTGGGTTGCGGAAAGGGGGAATATACCGTAGGACTGGCCAAACTGTTTCCTGACATCAACTTCATCGGGGTGGATATCAAAGGTGCACGAATGTGGACTGGGGCAACGCAGGCCCTGAACGAAGGATTGAAGAATGTGGCTTTCCTGCGGACCAATATCGAGATCATCGACCGTTTCTTTGATAAGGACGAGGTTCAGGAGATCTGGCTAACCTTCAGTGATCCGCAGATGAAGAACCCACGGAAACGACTCACCTCTACTTATTTCCTGGAACGATACCGCCGTTTCTTAGTGAATGAGGGAATCATCCACCTGAAGACCGACTCAAACTTCCTCTTTACCTATACTTCTTTTGTGGTGGAGAAGAACAATCTTCCCCTCATGGCTCATACCAATGATCTGTATGGCGGGGCAGAGCAAGAGGTGTTCCTCCTTCCTCGTAGCATCCAGACATATTACGAGTCCATGTGGATTGATCGTGGTCTTAACATCAAATATATGAAATTCCAGCTCCCCCGTGAAGGGAAGCTGGAAGAACCGAATATCGAGATTCCTTTGGATGAGTACCGCAGCTATAAGCGCGATAAGCGGAGTCCGAAGGAAACTGCTGTATAGTTATAGGGTGAGCGGCGTGTATTCCATACCGAATACCTTTGCCACAGCTTCGTAGGTGATCTTTCCATCTACGATGTTCACGCCCTTGCGCAGAGCCTCATCATCCTGACAGGCCTTCTTCCAACCTTTGTCGGCCAGGGCCACTGCATAGCGAAGGGTGGCATTGGTCAGTGCCATAGTGGATGTGTTGGGCACGGCTCCAGGGATATTGGCCACGGCATAGTGTACAATACCATCGATGGTATAGACGGGATCGCTGTGCTTGGTAGGATGGGAGGTCTCGAAGCAGCCGCCTTGGTCGATAGCCACGTCAACCAATACGGTTCCGGGCTCCATCAGCTTCAGCATGTCCTTGGTGATCAGATGCGGTGTGGCATCACCAGGAATAAGTACGGAGCCGATGACTATGTCAACAGTAGGCAGTTCCATGCGGATGTTATGCTCTGATGAATAGAGAGTATGCACCTGTGGCATATCAGCTGCCAGTCGTTTCAATCGCGGCAGTGAGATATCCGTGATGGTGACATCTGCTCCCATACCGATGGCGATACGGGCTGCTGCCTCACCAACAGTTCCACCGCCCAACACCAACACTTTAGCTGGCTTCACACCAGGCACACCAGCCATCAGCTTACCCTTGCCACCTTGTGTCTTCTGTAGGTAATAGGCACCGTTCTGGGTAGCCATGCGTCCTGCCACCTCACTCATTGGAATCAGTAGTGGCAATGAGCGGTCTTTCATCTCTACCGTTTCATAGGCAATACAGGTAGCACCACTCTTCAGCATAGCTTCAGTCAATTCTTTCTCACAAGCAAAGTGGAAATAGGTGAACAGCACCTGTCCTTTCCGTACCAACGGATACTCAGGGGCGATGGGTTCCTTCACTTTCACAATCATGTCGGCTGTGGCATACACATCCTCGATGGTTGGCAGGATGGTGGCTCCTACTTTCTGATACTGCTCGTCACGGAATCCGCTACCTTCACCAGCGGTGTGCTGCACAAACACCTCATGACCGTGTTTTACCAGTTCTGCTACTCCAGCGGGTGTCATTCCCACGCGATTCTCATTGTCTTTGATTTCTTTTGGAATACCAACTTTCATATACTTATTGTTTAGGTTATATATTTCATTCGCAAATATACAAAAAATAACGATACGTTGTTCCAACAAGTTACACTTTTTTATAGGAAAGAATAAAGTGGAGAGTTTAGGCTCTCCACTTTACATTAAAAGGCGATGGGCAAAATGAGTTTCACCCCGATATTCCGTCCCATGTTATATACCCCCATTCTTCCAGTAACCACATTCGTTTCAGCATATTTCAACCTACTCAGATGATTCTGATAGGCGCGGTCGAACAGGTTGTTGACAAAGAAGTACACGGATGCGGCCTTACGTCCTCGATGGAGGATGTCGGTGCCGGCATAGATATTAAATAAGGTATAGGATGGCGTGGCTGTCTCTGTATCGTAAGCGACATAGATATGATCTTGTTTCAGATTACAATCCATCTCAATACTGGCATAGGTGTTGTTCAGTACTTTGCCGTCGCGAATGAAGTCGTACCGCAGGGTGGAGAGCCAGCGGGGAGCCGGTGTGAAGGGCAGGTACCTGCTCTCTTCCGACTGATGTAGCTGGACGCTGCGTACGAACGAGAAGGTGTTCTCGAAATGCAACGGTTCAACGGGATGGATATGCAGGATGGCCTCACCGCCAAAGATACGGGCATCACCAGCGTGATACTGGAACACAGGCGTATCATCAATAACTGCTCCTTCCTTTCGTCGCAGGAAGATATAGTTGTCGATATGGTTGGCAAAGACGGCCAGCTGTGCGGAGACGATGGCGGAAGAGTAGTCGAGTCCTGCATCGAACTGCCAGCTGTATTCCGGATCAAGCTGATGATTACCGATCTCATACCGCAGCGTCCCCTCATGTTCGCCATTACTGCCCAGCTCACTCATGTTCGGAGCGCGGAATCCCCGTGAGAGATTCACACGAAAATCCAACTGGTCTGTAATGTTACAGATGGCACCCAGACTACCTGTCGCCCCATTGAAGGTTCGTGAGAAGGGGGTAAAACGCTGTCCTTCTTCATCTGTTACCAAACCATGACTATGCAGGTGGCGGGTATCATAACGTAAGCCACCACTTACATGCCAGTTGCCGAAGGAACGACAGGTGGTGGCAAACATACCGATGTCGAAGAGGTTATACGACGGGATCAGGAACTCGTCACCCAGGTTCTCCGATTTCTGATACATACCGTTCACGCCTACCACGTTCTTCCATCCGTTCCATTCAGGCGACTGATAGTGGATGTCATAGTTCAGGGTGTGGAGTTTGAAGTCAAGTCCGCACTCATCGTATTCTTCAAACTCCTGACGACGATTCTGCTGATAGCCCACCAGCAACTTCAGGGAGCCGTCACCCAAGAGCAACGAGTTGTCCCACACTGCTTTATAATGATGGATCTGCTGGAAGGGTGACAGCTTACCATATGATTTGATGTCGCCGTTTCTTTCTAATTCACCTGTCTCCTCATCACGTTCACCTTCCACGATACCGGGAGTGAGATGATAGTACGAGAGCTTCAGGTGCGAGTAACCCCAGTTGCGGTTCACACCAAGAAGACCAGACAGTGCCCGCTCCTGAAAACGTGAGTTGGTAACATATCCGTCGTAAGGGTTCTTGTAGTCGTGTGCCATCTTCTCACTCCAACGCCAGTTCCAAACCAGTCCGCCCTGATTACCGGCAAAACCAGCGGAATAGTCAAAGAGTCCGTTATTGGTCTGATACTCCGATTCCACTTCTCCAGCCATTGTTCCCTTGGCCATCACGGGCTCATCATGGAAGATCAGTACCCCAGCCATGGCATCAGAGCCATAGACAAGACTCGCAGGACCTTTCAGTATCTCGACTGAGTGTACCCGTTGGGCATCAATCTCAATGCCGTGCTCGTCGCCCCATTGCTGACCTTCCTGTCTGATACCATCGTTCACCACAAGGATACGGTTGAAGCCCAATCCGCGAATAACGGGTTTGGAGATGCCACTGCCTGTAGTAATCTGTGCCACTCCGGGCTGCTTGGCCACCGCATCAATGATATTGGTAGATGCGCTCATCTGGAGCTCACGGGGTGAGACGATGCTGACAGGGGATGGGGAGTTCTTGAGCAGTTCCGTACCCGTCAAGCCAGTCACCACCACCTCGTTGATCAAGGCGTTTGCCTCTTTCATCACGAAGTCCATCTTGTTGGTCTTCCGCAGGTCAACAGAGCGGATGATGGTCTGATGACCCACATAGCTCACTTGTATGGTAGTGCTCACGGCTGGCAACCCCGTGATGCTGTAGTCGCCGTTCTCATTGGTAACGGTGCCTTCTTTCAGTTCAGGGAAATAAATACTGACGCCTACCAGTGGCGCCTTGTCGATGTCATCGGTAACCTTGCCCGATAACGATGCCTTGCCTGCAGTCGTATCTGCGAATATCGACAGACAGATACAATGCAGCAAAGCGATGATATAGATTTTTTTCATTGCTTGTTTCTGTTTATGATCAATGTTTCAACCTGTTGTCGAACAACAGGCGCTCAATTCTCAACGATGAATCATAAACAGGGTGGGGCACGAAGGGAGATGCATGATGACTTTCTGCATTCTGCTGCGATGGTTGCCAGCTGACAAGCCATTCTGTTTACAGGGAGGAATGCGACAAGCATCACTACGGCTGCAGGCAGGTAGGGCAGGGCATGGAACTGACAAAGCAGACAGTCGTCAACGGAGAATGATGGTGCTGTTAGATGACCGCTATGGGGTACATGGTGTACACATTCCACACAGGCATCTGCTTTCCCTGTCCCGTCATCATGATAATGGAAGGTGGCCAACAGCAGCATGGGCACAAACACTCCAAGTAGTATCCGTGCAAAACATCTTCTTCGCTGTTCAATGGTCGTCTTCTTCATTTCGGGGTGCAAAGGTACGGATAAGCGAGCACAAAACCAAAGGAAAACTGGTTTTTTTGGTTTGTCGAGCGGAAGTAGCTTCGGCGAAGCCAATAGGAAAGATGATTTCAAAATACCGTTTCAATTTGCGTATAGGCGACAGATCGTTTGCCTATAGCCGCACGATCGTTTGGGTATAGGCGAGCGATGGTAAAGCGGCACTTTTCTCCCTTATTCATTATGATATTACACCGGTAAGTATTAAGATAATGCCCTCCGATACCATACATATTTTATACTGAAATAACAGCAAATGGTCACATGGTCACAGCTGTGACCGTGACCTTAATGAGACAGCATGAACATCAGGATCGTCAATAATCGTCTCATACCATTCCTCTGTTGATTTCATGACAAAGATAAGAAAAAGAATTGATAGTTGTATCAGAATCAGTTGTATTTTATTATTGCCTTGCAACTTTTTGCTGATTACCAACGTCTAACAGACAAATACAAAAAACAAAGGATATGAAAAAGGTTAATTTACTTTTGGGTTTAGTCTTGGTGGCAGCAGTTGTTACTTCTTGCCATTTTACTGTTAGAAGTAGCTCGGATAAGAAAGGTCAGCGGGTAAAGGTGCTGAACAAGGACGTAAAGGTACAGTCGTTCGAGAGGGTTGAGATTGCAGGGGCGTTCGACGTAACCTATAGTCAGGGAGACTCTAGTACCGTACGCATTGAGGCCCCTGAGGAATCGCTGAAAGAACTTGACATATATACCGATGGAGAGACATTGCATATCGGTCCGAAGAGGAAGAATCTGTTTTTCTCGTTGAAGTCATTGAATAGAAATTATAAAATATATGTATATGCTACATCTCCTGATTTGACTTCCGTGGAGATTGCCGGCAGCGGTGAGTTCGATGTGAACGATCATTTGGATACTGACAATCTGGAATTGAGCATTGCAGGCTCTGGGGATATAAAGATTGCCGACCTGATTTGTGATGAGCTGGATGCGTCGATTGCCGGCAGCGGTGACCTCGTGATCAAGAAGATGGTTACAGGCATGGCAGACTTCAGTATTGCTGGTAGTGGTGACGTGGAAGCAAAAGATATCGACTGCGGTGAACTGAGTGTGAGTATTGCCGGAAGTGGTGATATGAAGTTCGGCGGTCGTACGAAAAAATACGACGAATCCATTGCTGGTTCAGGAAAGGTTGAGAAGAGTGGATTGGTGATTGGCGCCAAATAAAAAGAGGTATAAATCTAAGAAAACTTAAAATCTTTATCAGAGTTTCTTATTATCGACAAATAATATGTACTTTTGCATTTTATAAAGTACATAACCATGAGGTACGCAATAATCGCTGCAGGCGAAGGCTCGCGACTGGCGGCAGAGGGAATAGAAGATCCCAAGCCGTTGGTGAGGGTAGGGGGAGAACGATTGATAGACCGTCTGATCCGAATCTTTATGGACAATGAGGCAGAACAGATCGTGGTGATTTGTAACGATCTGACCTCGTTCGTGGCCCAACATCTGCGTCGTGTCCAGGAAGATGGTCTGGAAGGGAAACGCGTTCCTTTAACATTCATGGTAAAGAGCACCCCCAGTAGCATGCACAGCTTCTACGAGATCAGTCGTCATCTAACCGACGGTCCTTTTGTGCTCACTACCGTTGATACCATCTTCCGCGAACAGGAGTTCAAAGACTATGTGAAGCGATTCCAGGAATGCGTGGCACAAGGTGGTCTTGACGGACTGATGGGAGTCACGGATTACATCGATGACGAGAAACCGTTGTATGTGGGAACAGATGAGGAGATGTCGATTACTGGCTTCTTCGATACGAACAACCCACCGTGCCAATACATCTCAGGTGGCATCTATGGCTTGACACCGAAGGCTATTGAGACCTTGAACGACTGCATCAACCGTGGCGAGCAGCGTATGCGTAACTTCCAGCGGGCACTGATCCGCGACGGTCTGCAGCTGAAGGCCTATCCGTTCAGTAAGGTGCTGGACATCGATCACGCCTCAGACATCGTCAAGGCAGAGACATTCCTCAAATCCTAACGACATGCGGAAGGTCCTGTTGATATATCGCGCACCCCAGTTCTCACCAAATTCCGTTGAGAAGGACAAGCTGATCTTGGACGCTGTGGGTGAACGACTGCAGAAGCAGGGCAATAGCGTGCGGTTCGTGCAAGAGGAAGACTTCTGCGAAGAGGATGAGGCCGATGTGTATCTGTCGATGGGACGACTGCCCCAGACGTTGGCGATTCTCAAGCGGAAAGCGGCAGCGGGATGCATCACCGTGAATAGCGGAGAAGGTGTGGAACGCACGGCAAGAATAGTTCTCGACCGGCTGATGCGCGACAATCATATCCCTGCAGCTCCTTTGTTTGATGTGGAGAGAGAGGCAGAGGGCTATTGGCTGAAACGGGGCGATGCTTCTGCACAAAGCAAGGAGGATGTGCTCTTTGCCAAGGACAAAGACGAGGTGAACTGTCTGATGGAATCCTTTAGGCAACGGGGGATTCAGGATGTGCTGATAACTGAGCATGTAAGGGGTGACCTGGTGAAGTTCTACGGCGTGCAGGGAACATCTTTCTTCCGTTATTTCTATCCAACCGATGACGGGGATACGAAATTTGACGATGAGAAAAGAAACGGGACCGCACAGCAATTCGTCTTCTCTGCAGATGACTTGCAAAGGGAGGCGGAGCGATTGTCGGTGCTGACCGATGTGGTTGTCTATGGCGGTGATGGCATCGTTCGTGAGGACGGGTCGTTTGTCATCATCGACTTCAACGACTGGCCCAGCTTCTCCCGTTGTAGGGAAGAGGCGGTGGAGGCGATCGCGGGGAAGTTGATAGTTAATAGATAATAGTTAATAGATAATAGTTGATAGATAATAGTTGAAAGTTGATAGGAGATAAGATATGAGCACTTTTAAAGAGATGCTACAGGCTTCTTTTAAGTCGAAGGATACGGAAGAATGGTTGGACGTGCACTTTACGCGTCCTATAGGACTAGTATTCGCGCTGTTCTGGAACAAGTTGGGGGTGCATCCTAACGTCATTACCATTCTCTCCATCTTCCTGGGTATAGGAGCTGCCTATATGTTCTACCATACCGATCTGTGGCACAATGTGGCAGGTGTCGTGTTACTGATGTTTGCCAACTTCTGCGACAGTACCGATGGACAGATGGCACGACTGACTGGGAAGAAGACACTGGTGGGACGTGTTCTCGATGGCTTCTCGGGTGATGTGTGGTTCTTTGCGATCTATGTCGCCCTGTGCTTGCGAATGATGAATCAGTATATTCCAGGTACGACAGTACATTGGGGATTAGGCATCTGGGTACTGGCCTTCATAGCAGGCATCTTCTGTCATTCCCCACAGGCCAGTCTGGCTGACTACTACCGACAGATCCATCTGTTCTTCCTGAAAGGGAAGTCGGGTAGTGAGTTGGATCATTCCGACCAGCAACGGGCTATCTATGATTCGCTGCCGAAACGTCAGTGGTTTGCTCGTCTGTTCTATTGGAACTACGCGAAGTATTGCAAGAGTCAGGAGAAGCGCACCCCGAACTTCCAAGCGTTCTTCCAAGCGTATCAGAATATCTGTGGGGAGAATGCGGATTCGGGTAATGAACCGTCGGAGATCTCCACGATCCGTGCTGAATTCGTTGAAGGGAGTCGTCCCCAGATGAAATATACCAACCTGCTGACATTCAACTCCAGGGCGATATGTCTCTATATCACCGCCTTGCTGAACTGTCCGTGGGTTTATCTGTTGTTTGAGATTCTGGTGCTGACGGTGTTGTATGTTCATATGCATAGTCGTCATGAGTTGTTGAGTAAGAAGATGCTAAGGAAATTGAAAATTGAAAATTGAAAAT
>JAFZBK010000012.1 GCA_017561825.1 Prevotella sp. | reverse complement strand
CTCGTTCGCACTGATCAACATCGATGAGTTCGACAAGACCACCAAGGGGCAGCAGGTGGTGCTGAAATACCTGCTCTCGTCGGCTGACGTGAAGTTCCGTCCGCCATACGGCAAGACCATCAAACAGTACCGCAGATACACCTCATTCATCGGTACCACCAACAAGCGAAAGCCACTTACTGATCCTACAGGATCCCGCCGTTTTGCCTGCATCGGTGTGACTGGACATATCAACTATGACGACTCGCTGAATCACCAGCAGCTCTTCGCCCAAGCCCTCCATCTATTTAATAATGGTGAACGCTTCTGGCTGGATGATGCGGAGATTGCCGAACTGATCAAGGAGAACGAATGCTACCAGCAGCTCTATACCCTCGAGGAAATGATTGCCAGTACATTCCGAAATCCTAGGTCGTCGGAAGAGGCCCGCTGGCTCTCCATTGATGAGATCAAAGAGATTTTGAGTTGCTTCTATGCCTCGTTTGATCCTGGTATCAGTAATACGGCCATGGGCAATGCCCTGAACGACACCCAGTTCAATTTCGAGGTACGCAGGACCAATCAAGGAAAAGTATATAAGATGGTGGAGCAATAAGTAAGTACTGATGGCAGACACTGTTGCGGACTTCTAAAAAAATCCATCGAATACGATTTTATTCCTAATTATTTCCGTATATTTGCAGTGGTATTTAATGAAGAGATACGTTGACGTGATATTGCCCCTGCCCTTGGAAGGGTTCTTTACCTACTCCGTGCCTGAGAAGTTGGCGGAGAAGGTGAAGAGGGGAGTGCGTCTATTGGTGCCATTAGGAAAGAGCAAACGGTATGTGGGTTTAGCGGTAGAGGTACACGACAGGAAGCCCGACTTTGCGCAGATCAAGGACGTGCTGGAAGTGCTGGATGCGGAGCCTGTGGTTCGCGAAGAACAGTTCCGACTGTGGCAGTGGATCGCCGACTACTACCTATCGCCCATCGGTGAGGTTTATAATGCGGCCTTCCCGTTGGGGATGAAAACCGTTGAGGGGTATAAGCCGAAGCAAGAGACTTACGTAACATTAGGCGAGAAATACCGTAACGAGCAGTCCCTGCATATCGCATTGGATGTGCTGGCACGTGCTCCCAAGCAGCAGAAGGTGTTCATCGACTATCTGCAGCTGTCGCATTGGGATGAGATCAGTGCGGAAGTGGCGGTGCAGGAAGTATCGAAGGATGAACTGATGAATTTCTCGCATTGCACGGCAGCGGTGTTGAAACAGTTGGTTGACAAGAAGTTCCTGGTGCTGTATGAGAAGGAGGTAGGACGGCTGAACCATGGTGGTGAGCCACATCTTGAACGGATCAAGAAGCTGAACGTACCGCAGCAGGAGGCCTATAACCAGATCCTGTTCCAGTTCCTGAGCAAGAAGATCGTGTTGTTGCATGGCGTTACCTCAAGCGGTAAGACCGAGATCTATATCCACATGATCAAGGAGGCCATCGAGAAGAAACAGCAGGTGCTCTACCTGTTGCCCGAGATCGCCCTCACGGTACAGATGCGTGACCGTCTGCAGCGAGTGTTCGGCAACCGTTTAGGTATCTACCATTCGAAATACAGTGATGCAGAGCGGGTGGAGATCTGGAAGAAACAGCTGTCGGCCAATCCATACGACGTGATTCTCGGTGCCCGCTCGGCTGTGTTCCTGCCCTTCCAACGCTTAGGGTTGGTGATTATCGATGAGGAACACGAGACATCGTTCAAGCAACAGGATCCGGCTCCACGTTATCATGCCCGCAGCGTAGCGATCATGCTGGCACAGATGTACGGAACAGCTAAGGTGTTATTAGGAACGGCCACGCCTTCGATGGAGAGCTACTATAATACAAAGGTGGGGAAATACGGACTGGTGTCGCTCCAGCAACGCTATCAGGATATCCAGTTGCCCGAGATACAGGTGGTGGATATCCGCGACCTGCAGCGAAGGAAGATGATGAACGGTCCGTTCTCACCACTGTTGTTAGCCAGCATCCGCAAGGCATTAGAGGCTAATGAGCAGGTGATCCTCTTCCAGAACCGCAGGGGCTTTGCACCGATGATCGAGTGCAAGGTGTGCGGATGGGTGCCTCATTGTCAGCATTGCGACGTATCGCTTACCTATCACAAGAATACGGGTCAGCTAACTTGTCATTACTGCGGTAACACGTACCAGGTGCCCGATAAGTGTCCTAACTGTGGGAATACGAACCTGACGGGCAGGGGTTACGGAACGGAGAAGATAGAGGACAAGATCATGGAGATCTTCCCAGAGGTGCGCGTGGCGAGGATGGATCTGGATACCACCAGGACGAGGAATGCCTATGAACGACTGATCAACGACTTCGCCGCGGGTCGTACGCAACTGCTGATCGGTACGCAGATGATCAGTAAAGGACTGGATTTCGACCGCGTGTCGGTAGTGGGCATCCTGAATGCCGACTCGATGCTGAACTATCCCGACTTCCGTGCCTATGAACATGCGTTCACGATGATGGCACAGGTGAGTGGCAGGGCAGGTCGTAAGGGGAAACGAGGACTGGTAATCCTACAGACGAAGAGTCCGCAGCTGCCCGTGATCCAGCAGGTGGTGACCAACGACTATTCCACCTTCTTCCAAGAACTGTTGGAGGAGCGTCGCGCCTTCCGCTATCCGCCTTACTACCATCTGGTGTATGTGTTCCTGAAACACCGCTATGAGCAGGTGGCGAACACGGCGGGCATGGAGATGGGAACACGGTTACGACAGTGGTTTGGTGAACGCGTGTTAGGTCCTGACAAGCCTGCCATCGCCAAGGTGAAGTCGATGCATATTCGTAAGCTGGTTCTCAAATTGGAGAACGGTATCGATCATAAAAAAGTCCGCGAGTGCTTGCGGCTCATCCAGAACCAGATGATGCAAGACTCGCGGTATAACGCATTGCAGATCTACTTCGATGTGGATCCGCTGTAATGAATCCGTTTGATTAGAAGTCGATATCGACACCTACACCAAGCACACGGTTGGTGCGGGTATAGTCGTTATGTGTAGTGGCATTGGTGGCGGTGGGTGTCACATCCTGCTTGTAGGTGTCGTAGTTGGTCTGGAAATAGGCCACGTTCACCTTCACCTTGTCACTAACCTTATAACGGAGTCCCAGTCCGTAGGTGTAGCTGCTCACCACGAACGACATATCGTTCATGTACTCGTCAGACAGTCCGTAGTTGGTCTTCTGGAAACCACCGCTGACCAACAGCTTATCGTTCACATCCCATTCAACACCGCCGTTGTATTCCCAAGTATTACTATCGAGCTTTTTCTCGTCGTGGTTGTACCAGTGGGCTGACTTATCGAAGAACTGGTGATAGCCAGCCATGACGCGTACGGAGGGAGTTATTGACCACTGACCACCTACGGTGAAGAGGGCGGGCTGATCCTCAGGAATGCTGCTGCCATCACGGTACTTGTTCACTGCCTCAATCTGATGAGCTTCCTTTACAGTGGAATTGTTCTTCATACGCATACGGGTCTTGAACTCATACTTGGCACCGAAGTTGAAAGCACCAATCTTATAGTCAAGACCGATGATGGGAGCAATACCAAAACCAGTTTGATCAGACATCATGCTCACACCCTCACGATAGGTCTCGAGGGGTTGAAGATCCTTCTGTGAACGCTCCAACTGTGCCTTGGCAGTTTGTGCGGCAGTCAGTTTGGCGGTCAGCTCATCAGGTGCAGGTAAGCCTGCAGCCTGATACTGTGCGATACCTGCCTCTATCTGACTGATACCCTCAGCATACTGGGCAATACCACCGGCAATCCTTGCGTTGGCATTATCGAGGAAGGTGCCGAAGGGAACGGCTCCTGCTTCAGTGTTCACGATGATGTTATTCATACGGGCCTTATAGGAAGCAGTACCATACAGCAGACGGGCACCTCCATAAACGGAGAGGTTATCGGTGAGCTTGTAGGCTGCACCCAAAGTGAAGCCGATGTAATACTGCTTACCGCTCATGAATCCATCCACATCATATCCTGTAGCTCCTAAGGGTTTCAGTCTATTGGCAATGGCGCCTACGGCACTCTCAAAAGAGCCGATACCGTCTGAAAACTCACACTTTCCACCACCACCGGTGAAGGCGATGTTGGCCTGCAGACTCCAACGACCTGTGTTGTAAGCAGCCTGAGCGGAGGGGATGAACGGCACATTGGCCACACCCTTGAACTTCTTGGTCTTGACACCATTGTTGTTCATGCCCAAGGCGAAGTCAGGATTGGTGGTGAAAATGGAACGGGTTTGGAAAGCCACCTGCCAGTTCAAAGAGAGATGGAAACCATTGTCCATGAAAACAACACCTGCTGGGTTGCTGTAAACGCCGTCAATCCCAATAATACCGTCACGCGCCATGTTGCGGTTGAAAGCGATGTTCTGATTGGTGTTTGTAAGAATGCCGCCTGCCCAAACGTTGCTGGCGACTGTCATCATGAATACGATGCTGATTAATTTTACTTTACTCATCTTAAATACCTTAAAAAATTTGGTTGCAAAGTTACCTGTATTGTTCTGAATTTCCTGTAAAAGGGAGGAATGTTTAACTTTTATTAAAAGAACAAACGCTCATTTCTGCACAAATCAAGAGAAATGTGCAGAAACGATTGTCAGCTAAAGCGAGCTATATTATTTGCTTTTCTTCAGTTCCGGGTAACTGATACGGGTGTGGTAGATCACCTTCAAACGCTCTATCAGCACCTGCTTGGCCACATTGATGTCGTGGAAGGTGATGGGGCAGTCGGTATAGTAGCCATCGTTCACCTGACCGTCGATGAGGGTGTTCACCAGGTTACTGATGCTCTCTTCGGTGTAGTCGGATAACGAACGGGAGGCGGCCTCCACGGTATCGGCCATCATGAGGATTGCCTGTTCACGGGTAAAGGGGTTCGGTCCTGCGTAAGAGAACACGGACTCGTCAATCTTCTCCTTGGGGTGTTCGTTCTTGTAGGAGATATAGAAATACTTGGTCTTACCTAATCCGTGGTGGGTCGTGATGAAGTCCTTGATCTCTGTAGGCAGGTCGTACTTATCCGCTAACTTCAGTCCTTCGGTCACATGACTGATAATAATCTGTGCCGCGGCCTTGCGGTCCATCTTGTTCAGCGGATTCACACCTGCCTGATTCTCTGTGAAGAAAGCGGGATTCTGGATCTTACCGATATCGTGGTAGAGGGCACCTGTTCTGACAAGCTGGGTCTTCGCATCAATCTTGTCGGAGATGGCTGCCGCGAGGTTACCCACCATGATGGAGTGCTGGAAGGTGCCGGGAGCCACCTCGCTCATCTTGCGGAGCAGGTCCTTACTGGTGTTCGACAACTCGATGAGGGTGACATTCGAGATGAACCCGAACATCTTCTCCACCACCAGCATAAGGGGATAGGCAAAGAGCAGCATCACACCGTTGGCGATGAAGTGCTTGTACATGCTGTGGTCCATGGTGAGGATACTGTTGTCCTGCATCAGTTGTAAGGCGAAATAGACGGCACAACTTGCAAGGGTGACAAGGATGGCGGTCTTGAACAACTGGGCTCGTTGCGACAGTTCGCGGAGGGAGTAGATAGCCACCAGACCGGCCACCAGCTGGATGATAATGAACTCATACTGGTACTTCACCGCAGCGGCGCAGATCAAAGTCATCACCACATGTGAGATGAAAGCAGTACGGGAGTCCATGAACACGCGGATGAAAATCGGTACGATGGCAAAGGGCAGCACATACACACTCAGCACGTTGTGCTCCATCATCAGGGAAACAAGGATGGGGAAGATGGTGATGAGGGCGTAGAGCATCATCAGACTTCGGGGTTTATCGAAGTAATCCTTCCTGAAGAGGGCGATGTACAAGGTGAAGAGAATCATGATGATACCCACGAAGAGGGCTTGTCCTGCAATGGTTGACGACACCTCGCTGCTGTTGGCACTGCGTCGTACCATCTCACGCTCGAAGCTGCTGAGCACACGGAACGTATGCTCATCCACAATCTCTCCACGGTCGATGATCTTCTGACCGGTGAGTACCATGCCGCTGGCGATGGCTACACTGCTGACGACATCGGCTATCTCTGTCTCGCTGCGTTCCTTGTCGTAGGTAAGGTTCGGCGTGAGGTATTCATTCAAGTTGCACTTCTGCAGGATCTGGCGCTGTGCTCCGAGCTTCTCGTCCATGAACAGTTGTTCGTAGGCGGCCATCGTGGAGTAGATGCAGTTGATGGGAACGCTGGTGACAGTCTTTCCGCTGACTACCCGCACAAAACTGGTGGAGTCCTTGAAGTTCTTGGAGTAGTCGGACTGGTTCATGATACCCGCCTGATACAGACGGTGCAGACGGTCGATAATCGTTGTCACATAGTCTTTTGACAACCCAGGGATACCGTCCTTGTATTTCTCGTAGAACTTTGCAATCTGTTCTTTCTCAACGTTCTCCTTGAAATTATAGTAGGGTTCCAGTTGATTCAGCAGACTATCCTGTTCTGCCTTGATGGCCTCATCGGTCTTGTAGATGGGGAAGTCGAACTTCGCGATAAGCGATCCGTACATCCATGGCTTACCTACATCATAGCGGAACTGCGGACCGCTGTTGCGGGGCAGGAACCACACGATGATGATTACTGACACGATGACGAGTGCCGAACGGGTGAGCAGATTGCGCCAATAACTGTTTTCAGAGGTCTTGAATTTGTTCATTTTGCTCTTTTTCTTGTCTTTCCTTTGCAAAAGTAATAAAAATATCTAACTTTGCACTCAAAATTCAATATAAAATGTCAGAAAGAAGAGTAAGAGTACGTTTTGCACCCAGTCCAACGGGTGCATTACATATTGGCGGTGTGCGTACCGCTCTGTATAACTACCTGTTTGCAAAACAACACAATGGCGACCTGGTATTCCGCATTGAGGATACTGACAGCAGTCGTTTCGTACCCGGTGCCGAGGAATATATCATCGAGTCGTTCCGCTGGCTCGGCATCAAGTTTGATGAGGGCGTGAGCTTCGGAGGGAAGTATGGTCCCTATCGCCAGAGTGAGCGTCGCGCTATCTACAAGAAGTATGTGGACCAGTTGTTAGCTGACGGGAAGGCTTATATCGCCTTTGATACCCCTGAGGAGCTGGAGGCTAAGCGTAACGAGATCAAGAATTTCCAATATGATGCCCATACCCGTGGCATGATGCGTAACTCGCTGACACTTCCGAAAGAGGAGGTGGAGCAGTTGGTGAGCGACGGCAAGCAGTATGTGGTGCGCTTCAAGGTGGAACCGGGCGAGGAGGTGCATGTCAATGACCTGATTCGTGGGGATGTGGTGATCAAGAGTGATATCCTCGATGACAAGGTGCTCTACAAGAGTGCTGACGAGTTGCCCACCTATCACCTGGCCAATATCGTGGATGACCACCTCATGGAGATCAGTCATGTGATCCGCGGTGAGGAGTGGTTGCCCAGTGCTCCGTTGCATGTGTTGTTGTATCGTGCCTTCGGATGGACCGACACGATGCCGCAGTTTGCCCATCTGCCACTGTTGCTGAAGCCCGACGGTAAAGGAAAGCTGTCGAAGCGCGATGGTGACCGATTGGGATTCCCGGTATTCCCATTGGAGTGGCATGACCCGAAGACCGGTGAGGTGTCGAACGGTTTCCGTGAGCAGGGCTATTTCCCTGAGGCAGTCATCAACTTCCTTGCACTGTTGGGATGGAACCCAGGAACAGAGCAGGAGCTGTTCACCCTTGAGGAACTGGTGGAGCAGTTTGATATCTCCAAGTGCTCGAAGGCGGGTGCGAAGTTCGATTTCCAGAAAGGAATCTGGTTCAACCATGAATATATCCTCAAGAAGAGTGACGATGAGATTGCCCAGCTCTTTGCACCCATCGTGGGAGGCAACGGCGTGGAGGAGTCGTTGGAGCGTGTGACACAGGTGGTGCACATGATGAAGGATCGCGTGAGTTTCGTGAAAGAGCTGTGGCCCTTGTGTTCCTTCTTCTTCATTCCACCTACGGAGTATGATGAGAAAACCGTGAAGAAACGTTGGAAAGAGGATTCAGCACAGGTGATGACCGAGCTGGCTAAGGTGCTGGAAGGCATCAACGACTTCAGCGTGGAAGGTCAGGAGTCTGTGGTGATGGCATGGATTGAACAAAAAGGATATAAGTTAGGTGATGTGATGAACGCGTTCCGCTTGGCACTGGTCGGTATCGGTAAAGGACCAGGAATGTTTGATATCTCAGCCTTCTTAGGTAAGGAAGAGACACTGCGCCGTCTGCGCCGTGCCATCGAAATCTTAAAGTGATTGTATGTACAATATCATCATGTATGCCATTCAATTGGGCATCGCCATTGCCAGTCTCTTCAACGAGAAGGTGAGGAAGATGTGGCGGGGAGAACGGGATGCTTTCCGGATCTTGAAGGAGAAAGTGGATCCCAATGCCCAGTATGTGTGGTTTCATGCTGCGTCGTTGGGTGAGTTTGAGCAGGGGCGTCCTATCATGGAACGTTTCCGTGAGGAGCATCCCGACTACAAGATCCTGCTGACGTTCTATTCGCCCTCTGGTTATGAGGTGCGGAAGAACTACCAAGGAGCCGACATCATCTGCTATATGCCGATTGATACAGTGACCAATGCGCGGCGGTTCCTCCGACTGATCCGTCCTTGCATGGCCTTCTTCATCAAGTATGAGTTCTGGTACAACTTCCTGCATATCCTCAAGCATAGGAATGTACCTACCTATAGCGTCAGCTCCATCTTCCGTCCCAACCAGGTGTTCTTCCGTTGGTATGGCAAGAACTACGGAAGGGTGCTGCGTTGCTTCACCAAGTTTTTTGTTCAGAACGAGCAGAGCAAGGAACTGTTGAACAGCATTGGTATTTCTGAGGTGGAGATTACAGGTGATACACGTTTTGATCGCGTACTGCAGATCAAGGAGGCTGCCAAGCAACTGCCCGTGGTGGAGAAGTTCTTGAAGATGGAAGATGAGAGAGGAGAGATGAGAGATGAGAGAGAAAACGTCAAAGAGATGGTGTTTGTGGCGGGTTCTTCGTGGTTACCCGACGAAGAGATATTTATCAAGTACTTCAACGAGCATCCTGAGTGGAAACTGATTATCGCTCCCCATGTGATAGGCGAGGATCATTTGCAACAAATAGAGAAACTGCTTGAAGGTCGCAAGGTGATCCGCTATACAGAGGCTGGAAGTCAAAGGGATTCGGTCGAAGGTGAAAGGTCAAAGCTGCAAAACGCTGACGTGTTGATCATCAACTGCTTCGGTTTGCTGAGCAGCATCTACCGTTATGGTCAGGTGGCATACGTAGGTGGTGGCTTCGGTGTGGGAATCCATAATCTTCCCGAGGCGGCAGTATGGGACATCCCCGTGTTCTTCGGTCCTAACAACGAACGTTTCCAGGAAGCGCAGGAACTGAAGAAGAACGGTGGTGGTTTAGAGATACATAACTATGAAGAGTTTGCTGCCAAGATGGATGAACTGACTGCTGATCCTGCATCCCTCATCAAACGAGGTGAGGTCGCAGGTGGTTATGTCAAAGGGAAAGCTGGAGCCACAGATGTCGTCTTACGACAGTTGACAGTTGATAGTTGAACTATTCTCTATCCCTATACCAATCCATATAGGCTACATAGTGTGCGGCATTATCGGTTTGACCAGGTTGGGTTTTCTTAATGAACTTCGCAGGAACGCCACCCCAGATCTCTCCGGCACCAACTTTTGTTCCTCCTACTACTAAGGCACCCGCTGCCACGATAGCCCCTTCGCCTATCTCACAGTGATCAAGCAATGTGCTACCCATGCCAATCAAAGCATGGTCGTGGATGGTGCAGGCATGAACGGTGGCATTATGACCGATGGTGACATCGCTGCCGATATGCAGCGGACCAGTCTGATAGGTGGTATGTAGCACGGCCCCGTCTTGCACATTGGTACGGTCACCAATATGGATATGGCACACATCACCGCGAACAACGGCATTGAACCATACCGAGCACTCGTCGCCCATCACCACTTCGCCCACAATCGTGGCGTTCTCACTAAAATAACAGTTCTTGCCCCATTTGGGTGCAAGACCGTTCACTTCCTTGATCAGTGCCATATCTTTTCTTCTTTTGTTTCTTTCTTGCAAAGGTAGTATTTTCCTTTCAGATAAAAGAAAGGAATGAAGAAAAAACATCGGATTCCTTATGAAACACTGTTTAGGGGTTATTCTTGACGATGGATACCTCCAAGGTCTGCTCAATCAGACTGATAATCTCATCCAGACTATCAGTGGAGAAATCACCAGTCAGACTTTTCTCCGTTGAGCTGACCGTTAGTTTGACATGGTAATAGGTTTCCAGGTCGTTGATCACCTCAGTAAGCGGTGTGTTCTCGAAGTGGAAATTACCTGTTGCCCACGCCACCTGGTTGATGCTACCTGCGGGAATCAGTTGTGGCTTATGTTCTCCTTGGACCAGTTGGGCCTTCATCCCTTGAGTCAGCACGACACCCTGTGCTTCGTCTGAAGGAGAAGAGAATGCCACCTTTCCATGGGTGACATATACCTCAGTGAGCTTTTGGGATGAACGACCGCCTGACACTTGGAAGCCCGTTCCTAGTACGCGTACTTGTGCCATATCGTTCCTGACGATGAAAGGATGCTGCTCATCATGTTGGACTTCGAAATAGGCATCACCCTTCAGTGTCATTGTTCTGACATCCTTCTTTTTGTAGGATAAGGTGGCATGCGACGATAGTGTTACATGAGTCTGGTCAGGAAGGATGAACAGTTGTGGCTGTTCATGGGCTGTCAATACAACCTCGGGATTATACCCTATATAATAATAGGTGGCACCAGCAATCAACAAAAGAAGCAGAGAGGCGGCAATGGCGATCCAACGTCGTATGGGTATGATACGGGTATCGGAGAGCATGGTTCGCTCCCTTACTTTCTGTATGGCTCTTTTTGTATCGAGCTTGCCTTCCCGATAGTATTTCAGCACAAATGACAGGTTCTTGTTATTCATCTCGTTCATAGCTTATTTATCGTTAGAAACTGAAAAGTTGTTCTGTGTGATGGTCACTACATGTTCCGTCATGTTAAATCCTCCGATTACGCCCAGACCGCCATCAACATGGTTGAATGTGGGTGAAGTAGGAGCCAGTCCGTATTCTCCCAGCTCATAGTTGGTCTGGTCGTTGATTGACTTGATGAACCGGAAATATTCAGGAGTGATCTTATACAGTTTAACATGTACTTTCCTTGTTGTATCGTCCATGTCCGTGTTTGCATGGAAGATATCATATTCGTTCACGTTTAGATGAAGCGTATATCGGTTATCATTGAAAGTATCATCATTGAAGATATAAAACTGACCATAGAAGGTGTTTTCATCATCAAGGAGATCGTCAATACTACCTCCGGCTTTCAGCGCAGGCTCGTCGTCTGTATTGATCGTGGCATTTGTGACGGTGACAATGGAGTTGTTGCTACTCTCCATTTCCAATCTGACAGCGTAGAAGTCATTTGTATCCGGATTGTCGGCGATGGTAACCTGAAACTGTCTGAATTTCTGATTATCGCGATGTATCATGACATCTTTTACTTCATCGATGAAAGGCATGTCAGGAATAACGGTCTCTGCCTGAACACTGGGTAATCCATCAACAGATGCTTCGATACGGATATGGTCGCCCACTTGATGATGTCCTGTCACATAATAGCTTCTGGGCGGCATCAGGTCGGTTTTCTCCTCTGTAAAGAATACGGTATGCTTCTCACCGTTCACTGTATAAGTGATATGAGCATCCCTGACACCATACATGTCATTGGCAGAAACCATCAGATTGTTTTGGTACATGGGTCTGCTGGCAGTCAGACTGATGATGGTGGTGTCGTTGTCCACATTGGGGAAGCAATAAAGCACCAGTTTGGGATCTGACCTCAGTTCATCCAATCCCACATCGTTGCTGCATGCACAGCAAATCAGGGTGACAATCAGTGCGAGTATTTGTATGTGATTTCTTTTCATATACTGCTTTGTTTTAGAATTTGATGGTATAGCTTGCCGTGGGGATGATAGGAACAAATCCCTTTCCCTTCATACAAACTTTGTTGTGACTGTAGCTCATCTCTGCATACAAGGCATTGAAACGACAATAGGCATTGTAGATACTGATATTCCAAAGACGCTCATGTCCTGCCTTGGTGATGTGGTGCAGATTGAACCCCAGGTCCAGTCGGTGGTAGGCTGGCAGGGTGAGGTTGTTGGGTGTATCGTAATTCGCACCGTAGTTGATATAGAGTGGCATGTAACCCTCTTGGGTTGTGTACATTTGTTGCGACACCTCAGCATGTCCGTCGGGTAGATTGGGCATTGCTGCAAATTGCGTGGCAACGGTCATGCGATAGCCGGTATGATAGGTCCAGCCTGCGCACATCTCAGCATTCTTTCCTATTTTCATCCTGCCTGTGATGTTGAACTTATGTCGGTTGTCGAACTTATCGTAGAACCAATGTGGATAGAACTCGTCAAATTTCCGCTTGTTCCATGATAGGGTGTAGGCGGCCTGAACGTCGTAACGACTGTCGTGATAGCGTACATCTGCCTCAATACCGTAGAAACGTCCTTTCCCGTCAATGACGAAATTCTCCCAGTATTTGACGGGCGGTGTCAGACTCTTGTATTTGGTGTATTGCAGGATATGGTTGGTGACTTTGTAATAACCCTCAAGGGAGGCGAACCAACGACGATTGATCTGCGAATAGATTCCTGCGGCTGTCTGGTAGGAGCGCATGGGCTTCAGATTAGCAGTGGTGGGAACCCAGTAGTCGGTAGGCATACTCAGATAGGTGCTGCTGATGCGGTGGATGGTTTGTGTCATTCCTGTAAACGACATCTTGAGCGAGGTCTTGTCATTTACCTGATACTTCACGGCCGTACGGGGGTCGAGCAGGAAGAAGCTCTTGCCGCTTACATGGAAAAGTGTGGCATGCACGCCGACATTCATACTCCAGTGATTGTTCAGGATCATCTCGTCTTCAGCATAAAGGTTCATCTCCTGAGCCTTCAGATGATTCTTGCTGTTGATGGTTGTTGAATCGACGGAGACATCTTCCTGTCCGTAGATACCGAACAGACTCTGTGTTTGCGGACGGAAGTTATGATAAGTCATGTCACCACCGAAGCGGATATGGTTTTTGCTGTTAGGACGGAAGTCGAAGTCAGCACGCAATGTTCCATCATCAACAGTAGAGCGGTAGGTGTGATTCATATGGTCAACCGACATGCTTCCTGCCTGTCCGTAACGCCATCCTTCTTTGTATTCATAGATGCTGCGGTTATGGGTATAGACGGCACTGAAATTGGCAAAGAGGTTAGGACGTAGCTGGTAGTTCCAGTTGAGTGCCATGTTCAGGTTTCCCCACGTCAGGTAATTCTTTCCTTCTTCGATATTATGACGTTCTGCGGCATCTTCACCCTGCACTTTCTCATCCCAATAGTAAGTGGAATTCATCATGTCCTTACTGGAATAGATGCTGAAATAGGCCTTACTGCGGTCATTGAACACATGAGTGATCTTTCCGTTCAGGTCATGCAGATAGTAATGGAACTTCGTCTTGTCATCTTTCTTGTTCATGATGAAGAATATGGGTTCCGTAATGACATCCAGCCATGAGCGTCGCAGGCCGAAGTTGTAGCTGGTGCTGTAGTGGGCTAATTGTCCGTTTGTCACCTTCTCCTTTTCCTTCTTGGTCTTGATAGGACCTTCAATCTGGAACCTTCCGTCGATGAGGCCGATGCTGTAACTACCATGAGTGTGGCGCATGTCTCCGTCGTTTGTGCGTACATCAGTCACTGACGAGAGTCTTCCACCATAACGGGCAGGGAACCCGCTCTTGTAGAAATCCACATTCTTTACCACATCGGTATTGAAGGCAGAGAAGAGTCCAAGGGTATGGTTGATGGTGTACATCGAGGTTCCGTCAAGTAAGAACAGGTTCTCATCATCGTTGCCACCATGTACATACATGCCAGAGGCCACTTCGATTCCTTCGCTCACTCCTGATGTGCGCTGGAGTGTTTTAATGAGATCAGGGGAAGAGAGTAGGGCGAACTCTGTGTTCAAGTCGTTGCGGGAAAGTGTTTTCTTTCCTGTTTGTGTAGTGAGAACAGGTGAGTTCATGTTTCCCGTTACCACCACCTCCTGCAGTAGGTTATGCTCTTCGAGCAGGAAGTCCTCACGACAGTCTTTTTTCAGCTTTACCGTCTTACGTCCTTCTGAAAAGCCTAAGTAGGAAGCCTGTAACTCATACTCGCCTTCAGGAAGGGTTATACTGTAGAAGCCGTAGGCATTGGTGGTTGTGACTGCATGACTCTTTTTCTGGTCGGATGACAAAGAACCGGAAACGGCCGTACACAGAATGGTAGCACTGATGAGACTCTCACCACTCTTGTCACGTACATAACCACTCAGCGTGTGTCTTTGAATGACCTTCTCCTTGGGAGTAGGTGCCGTGTGAACAACCGACTTCTGACGAAGTGTTACATAGTTTCCTTTTACACTCCATTCAATACCAGTGCCATGAAAGAGTAGTTGCAGGGCTTCTCTCAGCGACTTTCCTTCCAGCGCCTGTCCTTGATAGACATGATCCACGTTTAGTGAACTATCATAGACAAAGTTCACCTTCTGTTCCTGTTTGAGTCGATCCATCTGTTGCTTCAGTGTGGTACGCTGGGCATTCACACTAAGAGGCAACAGAATCAGCATTGTTACAAACAACAATCTTTTCATTCTTTTTTTCATCATAACACATCTATGACGAAAACAACTGGTTTTCCCCCCATTCCATTTCTCTTTTTTTTCAGGCAATCGAGAAAAGGAAATAGAAAAAGTCGCTTACTTTCTTGCGCAGCACTTTCAATGCCTTGCTGATCTGATGCTCTACGGTCTTTTCTGAAATACCTAATTCATGGGCAATCTCATGGTATTTCATCCCGTCGCGTTTACTCATGAGGAAAACCTCACGACAACGTTGTGGCAGGGCATCAATGGACGTCCACAGCATGGCTTCGTCAAAAGATCGTTCCTCTGCTTCCTCATTGCTGATGGATCCGCTGACGTCATGCGCTTCGACCTCGTTGATTAAAGGAGACGCTTTCCGCAAACTATCGATGCACAGATGGCGCACGGTCTGGTACAGATAGGCTTTCTTGTTCTCGATGTCCATTCCCTGCCTTTCCTTTTCAATCATCCGCACGAAAGCATCCTGAACAATATCTTCAGCCATATCCACGTCCTGAAGGTAATGGATAGCATACAGACACAAAGGACGATAATAATACTTGAAAAGAATGTCGATGGACACAGGGAATAGATTAGTTATCATGAAAAAGGATATGTCGAAAGGCAGTTCTCAAAGTGAACACTTTATAACCCCCTTTTTGACATACCCTGATTAAACCTGAAGGTAATAATACCTCTCAGCTTTCACCTCTCAATTTGATTAGAGGTTCGGATTGATCTTGTTCCACTCGCTGATTGGTGGAACGATGTTCAGTGTGACAAGCTCATCACGCATCTTGCAGAGGTGCTCGTAAGAAGCGTCAAGCTTGGCATTCTCCTCAGCAGTACCCTGCGGAACCTCGAAGTGTGCACCGTTCTTGTCCATGGTGGTCTTCATGGCCATCATGATGTGGTCGTACTTGTCTGTCTTTACATAGGTACCAACGGGGAAACGGAAGGGCTCACCACCCATAGCTGCGCGAATCATCTCTACTGAGAGATAAGCAGGACTCTGGAAAGAGCTGCGTCCGCGGAGCTCGATGATCTTCGCACCACCCTTGGTAACGTCAACCTTCATCTGCTCCCATTCCTCTGCGGGGAACTCATCGGTGCCGATGATGTCAGTCAGCTTACGACCAGCGATGGTTACATGAGAACCAAACACAGCCATCTGCTCACCATGTCCGCCATAGGTAGCGCAACCGGTGATCTCGTTCTGCATCACGTTGAACTTCTTAGCCAGGGCACTCTGCAAACGAGTGGTGTCAAGACCGGCGAGGGTTGTTACCTGACCGGGTTTCAAACCTGAGTAGAGAAGGGTTACCAGACCGGTGAGGTCGGCAGGGTTGAAGATAATCACTACATGCTTTACATCGGGGCAGTACTTCTGGATGTTCTGTCCTAACTCCTCAGCAATCTTGCAATTGCCAGCCAACAGATCCTCACGGGTCATACCAGCCTTACGGGGCGCACCACCTGAAGAGATGATGTACTTAGCGTTCTTGAAAGCCTCTTCGGCCTCTGTTGTTGCGGTGATCTTCACATCATCGAAACCACTCTGACGCATCTCCTCAGCCACACCTTCGGGTGAGAAAACGTCGTACAGGCAGATGTCATTCGTCAGACCCATCATCAAAGCGGTCTGTGCCATGTTTGAACCAATCATTCCGGCTGCGCCGACGATGGTCAATTTCTCGTTCGTTAAAAATGCCATATTCGTGTGTATTATAATAAATGTATGTATATACTATAATTGTGCTACAAAGGTAGCAAATTTCTGCAGACTATCCGTCGTTGTGGAGTTAAAAGGAGTTAATAACTATGGTTTTCCAAAAGAACATTGTATCTTTGTAATCTCTATATGACAAAACGGCAATCGATAGCAATGTACTACCTTTGCATCATCAAATCAGACTAATAACCTATGACGATATGAGCAAGACAGTGAATCAGCGGCTTGAAGACCTCAGAGAGGTGATGCGGCGTGAGAGTCTGGATGCTTTCATCTTCCCCAGTACCGACCCTCATCAGGGGGAGTATGTGCCTGACCATTGGAAAGGACGTGAGTGGATCAGCGGTTTCGACGGTTCGGCAGGTACGGCCGTGGTGACGATGAATGAGGCAGCATTGTGGACTGACAGTCGTTACTTCATTGCGGCTGCGGAGCAATTAGCAGGGACGGAGTTCGTGCTGATGAAGGAACGGATGCCAGGAACACCCACCGTCACCAAGTGGTTGGGCGAGGTGCTGCGCAATATTCGTTCGCCACAGGTGGGCATCGATGGCATGGTTAGTTCCACCGCAGCGGTGGAGGAACTGATTAACGGACTGCGTCACGAGGGTGGTATCACACTGCGCACCAACTTTGATCCGTTGGCCATCATCTGGAAAGATCGTCCTGCTATTCCGCAGAACCCTGTGTTCATCCAGCCGTTGGAATATGCTGGGGAGGCTTGTCATGAGAAGATCTCCCGTATCCGTCGTGCCTTGCGACAACAGCATGCTGACGGGATGCTGGTGGCTTCGCTCGATGATATTGCATGGATCCTGAACTTGCGGGGCAGTGATGTACACTGCAATCCCGTGTTTGTCTCCTACCTGCTCATCTCTTCTACCAAGGTTACTTTGTTTATCGACAAAAAGAAACTGTCATCCAGCGTTCTGGCCTACCTGAACGATGAGGGTGTGGATGTGGATGATTATGGTCGGGTAAAGGAAGGACTGAAAGATTATTTCGAATACAATATCCTGCTTGATCCCAATGAGGTGAACTACACCTTATATAATATAGTAAGACGGGAGATTATCCGTGAGGAGTCACCCGTCAAACGAATGAAGACCGTCAAGAACGAAAGCGAGGTGCAGGGTTTTAGGAATGCGATGCTGAAAGACGGCATCGCACTCGTGAAATTCCTGAAATGGCTTCGTCCCGCCGTTGAGGCTGGCGGACAAACTGAGATCAGCGTATCTGAGAAGTTAGAGAGTCTAAGGGCGGAACAGCCCTTATACAAAGGTCTTTCTTTTGATACCATTGCCGGCTACCAGGAACATGGCGCCATCGTTCACTACGAGGCAACGCCTGACACCGACGTACCCTTGAAGCCTGAGGGCTTCTTGTTGCTCGACAGTGGTGCACAGTATGTGGATGGAACGACGGATGTAACCCGTACCATCGCCTTAGGTCCAGTTACCGAGGAGCAACGACATATCTATACACTGGTACTGAAAGGTCATCTGCAACTGCAGAACCTGAAGTTCCCGCAGGGAGCCAGTGGGACACAACTCGACTTGGTGGCACGCAAGGATCTGTGGCGCGAAGGACTGAACTACATGCATGGAACCGGTCATGGGGTAGGGGCTTTCCTGAATGTGCACGAAGGACCGCATCAGATCCGCATGGAATATAAGCCTGCTCCGATGGTGGCAGGGATGACGGTGACGGATGAGCCAGGGATCTATCTGGAAGGTCAGTTCGGTGTTCGTACAGAGAATACCCTGCTGGTGGTGCCTTATCTGGAAACTGCCTTCGGCACCTTCCTGCAGTTCGAGCCCCTGACGCTCTGTCCGATTGATAAGTCGGCCATCGACTACTCCCTGATGACCGAGGAAGAGATGGGATGGTTGGACGATTATCACAAGTTAGTATATGACCGTCTCTCGCCTTATCTCGATGAAGAGGAGCGGATGTGGCTCAAGGCGCAGATATGACAAATAGGGAAATCCCTATGACTTTTTAGGGAAAACGTTGCAGGGGCGGATGCGTTTTTTCGCTACTTTTGCAGCACAGTTGAACGATTAAAACGTGAAGGATATGAAGAAGATAATGGTTTTGGCACTCGGTGCCGCTTTTCTGTTGAGCAGCTGCGGCTCTTATACCGCAACAGGTGCATATACGGGTTCCACACTGGGATCAGTGTTGGGATCAGCCATTGGAGGCTTGTCAGGCGGTCCGCGTGGCAGTGACTGGGGACAGATTATCGGTATGGCAGGCGGAGCTGTAATTGGTGGTGCTATCGGCAATGCTGCTGACAAGGCCCAGGAGCGTAAGATCGAACGTTACCATGATCGTGTCCTGAATAAGTATGATAGCCAGTATGGGCAGGGAAATGAGCGTGATGACAGTGGTTTCGATCCCTCGAACAGTGCTGACGACCGTATTGAATTCGATGGAAAGGCTCCCAGCGACGATACCTATCGTGTTCCTGCTCCTGGGATGAATGTTTCTCCGGAGGAGGCCATCCAGATCAGTAATGTGCGCTTCGTGGATAATGATAACATCCTCAGAGCCAACGAACGGAGCAAGATCGTATTCGAAGTAAGGAATGTGTCCAACCATACCATCTTCCACGTGATGCCGAATGTGGTGGAGTCAACAGGTAACAAGCACATCGTGGTGTCACCGGGTATCGAGGTGGAGAGCATTGCTCCTGGTTCGGGAATCAAATATACGGCTAATGTGGTGGCTGACAAGAAATTGAACGACGGTCGTGCCTCTTTCACAATCTCCGTGGAGCATGGAAGCAGGACAAAGGCAACAACCACGAAGGTAATCAATGTTGTCACCCGCCGTTAGTGTGCAACCAAACGATAGTGCATGAGATATAAATACAGGTTGATAATAATTCTCGTGGCTTTCCTCTTTTCTTCCGTGATGTACGGACAAGAGAAGGGGAAGGCTTCTTATTATTCTAACAGTCTGCAAGGACACCGGATGAGCGATGGTTCGAAGTATCACCGCGACAGTCTGGTATGCGCCCATAAACGTTACCCGATGGGTACCTTGTTGAAGGTGACAAACCTCAACAACGATAAGAGCGTGGTGGTGCGTGTGGCCGACCGCGGTCCTCATGTCAAGGGAAGGATTATCGATCTGTCATATCGTGCTGCCAAGGAGATCGGCATGATTGCCTCTGGTGTGGTGATGGTCAAGGTGGAACCTTATCGTGGAGAGGTGAACGTTCCTTATAAGCCTGTTGATGACCCGTTGGATCTTCCTGAACTGGATTTCGAGATCTCGCGAGATGCTTATGACTATGTTCCTGAATGGCAGAAGCCCAAGGAGGAGAAACCTGTCCCTGTGGAGGAACGTCGCGCCATCTTGAAAGATGAGAAGCGGGTTGCCGAGATGAAGAATGAGATTGCCGAACCTCTGCCTCAACAAACGAAGGAGGCGAGAAAGAATCCCGCCCCCAACAACGTCCCTACCAATGCGCCTCATAAGGCTTCGCAGAGACATTAATTACCACTTAACACGTTTAAACGATTCCCTGTGCCATCATGGCATTGGCCACCTTCATGAATCCTGCTACATTGGCGCCCTTTACATAATTGATGTAATCGCCTTCCTTGCCGTATTTCACGCATTGGTCGTGAATGCCTGACATGATCTGATGCAGTTTCTGATCCACTTCTTCTGCAGTCCATGACATACGCATGGAGTTTTGTGTCATTTCCAGTCCGGAGGTAGCCACACCACCTGCATTCACAGCCTTACCAGGAGCAAACAGCTGTCCTGCAGCAATGAACTTGTTCACAGCCTCTGCCGTGCAACCCATGTTCGAAACTTCGGCAACGCAGAGTGGTTTGTTGGCCAGCACCTTATCAGCATCCTCACCATTCAGCTCGTTCTGTGTAGCGCAAGGCAGGTAGATGTCGGCCTTCTGCTCCCACGGCTTCTTGTTGGGGAAGAAGGTTGAACCCTCGAACTCGTCCTCGTATGGCTGACATACATCATTGCCGCTGGCACGGAGTTCAAGCAGATACTCGATCTTCTCATCATCTAATCCCGCAGGATCATAGATGTAGCCGTCAGGACCGCTGATGGTAATCACCTTCGCGCCTAACTCAGTAGCCTTCTTGGCGGCACCCCATGCTACGTTACCGAAGCCTGACAGTGCAACAGTCTTGCCCTTGATGTCGAGTCCGTGGGTCTTCATCATGTGGTTAACGAAATACAGTGCGCCGAATCCCGTTGCCTCAGGACGCAGGATGGAACCGCCCCATTCCAGGCCCTTACCTGTCAGGGTAGCACCATGGAACTGACTGGTGAGCTTCTTGTACATGCCGAAAAGATAGCCGATCTCACGTCCGCCCACACCGATATCACCGGCGGGAACGTCCATGTCAGGACCGATTACCTTGAAGAGTTCGCACATGAAAGCCTGACAGAAACGCATGATCTCTGCATCGCTCTTGCCACGAGGGGCGAAATCAGAACCGCCCTTGCCACCACCCATAGGGAGTGTGGTGAGCGCATTCTTGAATGTTTGCTCAAATCCGAGGAACTTCAGGATGGAGAGGTTCACTGACGGGTGGAAACGGAGTCCGCCTTTATACGGACCAATAGCACTGTTGAACTGTACGCGATAGCCGATGTTCACCTGCACCTCACCCTTGTCGTCAACCCAAGGTACACGGAAGGTGGTGATGCGCTCCGGTTCCACAATGCGCTCGATGATTTTTGCCTTCTCAAACTCTGGATGCTGGTTATAGACATCCTTGATTGATTCCAGCACTTCTCTCACTGCCTGTAAATACTCGGCTTCCCCTGGGTGTTTCTTCTCCAGGTTCTGCATAATGTTCTCAACGTTCATAATGTAGTTTTCTTTTTTAGTTAAACTTATATTGTTGTATTTATATTCTTAGGTTTTTAGTGCTTGACATTATGTCGTATATTCACCGCAAAAATACAGTTTTTTTTGATAGCCTCCAAAGAAAAACAGAAATTATTTCGATGGATGCTTTCTTTTTGTTAAAGAATTCGTAACTTTGGCTTCGCCGAACTTACTTACGCTTGGAAAAACCCAAAAAAATTTGGACCTTCGGTCTTATTTTGCAGCATCCCAACAAATGAAATGCAAGCATTTCTTTGTTTTGCTACTTCAAAATTTGGTTTTTCTCTCACTTAATCGTAACTTTGCACCGTTAAATAGTCAGCCGATGGAAAATAGTATGCCACAGCAGTGGAACAAGTTCATCTTGAAGGATGTGTCGTTCGTCAATCTGATGACACGACGAATCTACAATGTTCTGATCATCGCCAATCCCTATGATGCTTTCATGCTGGAGGATGACGGACGTGTGGATGAGAAGATCTTCAACGAATATACGGAACTAGGACTTCGTTATCCGCCTACCTTCACCCAGGTGAGTACCACGGAGGAGGCTGCTGAAGTATTGGAGCGTACTAACATCGACCTGGTGATCTGTATGCCAGGTAATGCTGACAATGATGCGTTTGACGTGGCGCGTGCCGTGAAGCACCGCTTCCCCGAGATGCCTTGCGTGGTGCTGACACCTTTCTCGCATGGTATCACCCGACGCATGGAGAATGAGGATCTGTCGATCTTCGATTATGTGTTCTGCTGGTTGGGGAACACCAACCTCATCCTTTCCATCATCAAACTGATTGAGGATAAAATGAACATCGAGCACGACATCCAGGAGGCGGGCGTGCAGATGATCCTGTTGGTGGAGGACGGCATCCGTTTCTATTCTTCCGTATTACCTAATTTATATAGTTATATCCTGGCACAGAGTCAGCGGTTCGCTACCGAGGCTCTGAACCCCCATACTGCTACGCTGCGAATGCGCGGTCGTCCAAAGGTGGTGCTGGCCAGAAACTACGAGGAAGCATGGCAACTCTATGAGAAATATGCTGATAACACGTTGGGCGTGATCAGTGACTGTCGTTTCCCACTGAGGGAAGGGGAGGAGAAAGACCCTGAGGCCGGCTTCAAACTGCTGAAAGCAATCCGTGAGCGGGACGAGTATATCACCCTGATCATGCAGAGTGCCGAGGAGGTGAACCGCGAGAAGGCGGAGCAGTCGGGTATCGGCATCAAGTACATCGACAAGAACTCAAAGAAGATGAACATCGATCTTCGCAACCTTCTGTCTATGCACATGGGCTTCGGCGACTTCATCTTCCGCGACCCCAAGACACACGATGAGATCATGCGAGTGAGGAATCTGAAGGAGTTGCAGGATAATATCTTCACCATTCCCAACGACTCGATGCTCTATCACATCTCACGCAACCATATGAGTCGTTGGCTCTGTGCCCGCGCCATCTTCCCCGTCTCGGCATTCCTGAAGACGGTGACGTGGCATAAACTGCAGGATGTGGATGCGCATAGGAAAATTATTTTTGATGCCATCGTGCAATACCGTCACATGAAGAATATTGGTGTGGTGGCCTTGTTCGACAGGAACCGTTACGACTCCTACAGTCATTTTGCCCGCATCGGCGATGGCTCCTTGGGAGGAAAAGGTCGTGGCTTGGCTTTCCTTGATAATGTGATCAAGCGCCATCCGGAGTTTAACGACTTTGAAGGCGTGAAGGTGAGCATTCCCAAAACGGTGGTGCTCTGTACGGATGTGTTCGATGAGTTCATGGATTCGAACAACCTCTATCAGATTGCCTTGAGCGATGCCAGTGATGAGGAGATCCTGAAACACTTCCTCCGTGCTCAGTTGCCGGATAAGTATATAGCTGACTTCTTCGCATTCTTCGAGGCCACACGTTCGCCGATTGCCATCCGAAGCAGTTCCCTGCTCGAGGACTCCCACTATCAGCCGTTTGCAGGTATCTATAGTACCTATATGATACCGTATCTCGATGATAAGTATCAGATGCTCCAGATGATGGCAGCAGCTATCAAAGGTGTGTATGCATCGGTGTATTACAAGGATTCGAAGGCATACATGACTGCCACGAGCAACGTCATCGACCAGGAGAAGATGGCGGTGATTCTGCAAGAGGTGGTGGGTAAACGTTACGGTGACTATTTCTATCCGAATATCAGTGGTGTGCTACGCTCGCTGAACTATTATCCCATAGATGACGAAAAAGCGGAGGAGGGTGTGGCCAGTTTGGCTCTCGGCTTGGGTAAGTATATCGTTGACGGCGGACAAACCCTGCGGGTGAATCCCTATCATCCCAAACATCTGCTGCAGATGAGCGAGATGGATATCGCCTTAAGAGAGACGCAGATCAGGTTCTATGCGTTGGATATGACTCATGTGGGTAACGACTTCCAGGTGGATGATGGCTTCAACATCAAGAAGCTGCGTATCAAGCAGGCGGATCTGGACGGATCGGTGCGCTATGTATGTAGCACTTATGATCCCGTTGACCAGATGATACGCGACGGCTATTACGAGGGAGGACGGAAGGTGATCTCGATGTGCGGGGTTCTCCAGCATGATATCTTCCCATTGCCAGAGCTGTTGCAGATGTCAATGAAGTATGGTGCCGAGGCCATGAAACGCCCAGTGGAGATAGAACTGGCTTGTAATGTGAATGATGACCGCACGGGTGAGTTCTACCTGTTGCAGATCCGACCCATCGTTGACAGTAAGCAGGTGCTTGATGAGGACCTGAAAGCGATTCCCGACGAGCAGTGTCTGTTGCGTTCGCACAACTCTCTTGGTCATGGTATTTCTGAGGATGTGTTCGATGTGGTCTATGTGAAGACCGACGACCAATTCACGGCAGCCAATAATCCTACGATTGCTACCGAGATTGAACAGATCAACCGGAAGTTCCTGAACGGTGAATATACAACACCTGACGGAGGTGACTCCTATATTCTTGTAGGACCCGGACGGTGGGGTAGTAGTGACTACTGGCTGGGCATCCCCGTGAAATGGCCACATATCAGTGCTGCACGTGTTATTGTGGAGGCAGGTCTGGAGAACTACCGTGTGGATCCGAGTCAGGGAACACATTTCTTCCAGAACCTTACCAGTTTCGGGGTGGGCTATTTCACCATCAATACGTATAATGGAGATGGAATCTTCCAAAAGGAGATCCTGGATGCCATGCCCGCTGTCGAGGAAACGGAGTTCGTCAGACATGTACGTTTTGAACATCCGCTGAAGGTAATGATGGATGGAAAGAAACAGGAGGGAGTAGTCATATTACCCGACGAAGGGTAAAATAATGTTAAAGAAAAGCACTTTCTTGCTTAATTATTTGTTTCGTATGGAATAAATTCATATTTTTGCAGTGTGTTTTTCATAGTATTAGATTTAAGGTTAACAATTAGGAGTACAGCGGTACTCCATTTTTTTTGCCCTTAAGTCTCGTGTTTTCCCCCTTTTTTTGACAAAAAAGTTGCAATTATCAAAAGAAATCTATATATTTGCAGAGTTTTATTTGGGAATTACTTTTTAATCATCAAAACTATAACAGTCATGAAAAAGTATTTAGCAGAAATGTTTGGTACAATGGTACTTGTACTAATGGGCTGCGGTGCAGCAGTGAGTTTGGGTTGTTCAAATGGCGACCCTGAAACAGTAGTAGGTACTGCTTTGGCTTTTGGTCTGGCAGTAGTAGCCATGGCTTATACCATCGGTGGTATCTCTGGTTGTCACATTAATCCCGCCATCTCTTTGGGTTGTCTTCTGACAGGCAGGATGAGCAGTAAGGACTGTGGTATGTATATCATCTTCCAGGTGATTGGTGCTATCATCGGTTCGGCTATTCTCTACTTGCTGACATCTTCCAGCGGACTGGTTGGAACAGGTGCCAATGATTTGCAGGCAAACGGTGTTGATACCATTCCTGCCATCGGCGGTCTGATTGCTGAGATCGTGTTCACTTGCGTATTCGTGCTCGTAGTATTGGGTGCTACCGCTAAGACAAACGGTGCTACCAATAACTTTGCTGGTCTTGCCATCGGTTTGGCTTTGGTGCTCGTTCACCTCTGCTGTATCCGCTATACCGGCACCTCTGTGAACCCCGCACGTTCCATCGGTCCAGCTCTGTTCGAAGGTGGTACTGCCCTTGCAAACCTATGGATCTTCATTGTAGGTCCGTTCATCGGTGGCGCTTTAGCAGCTGTTATCTGGAAAATCATTGAGCCAGAGAAGAAATAATAATCGTTGAAAACTGAGAGCTGAGAGTGTGAATTCTCAGTTCTCAGTTAAACAAAATACCCTAATGAAAACAACTATTCGTTTATTTGTAACGGCATGCCTTGTCGGTATCTGTGCTGTGTCTCAAGCACAAGTGAGAGTCAATCAAGTAGCCATGTATCCCCAGCAGCAAAAGACCGTTGTGGTTGAAGGGAAAGTGGCAGCCTCCAATGTGGTTGTTCGTAACTATAAGACAGGAAAGAAGGTGGTTAGTCCTAAACTGCTTCGTGTAGCAACATCCCCTTGGTCGGGTAAGCAGCGCACCGTGGTTGACATCTCTCGTCTTTCTGCTCCTGGTAAATACGTGATACAATGCAACGGCGAAAAGATTCCCTTCGAGGTGAAGGAGAACGCGTTGCGTGATGTTACCAAGGGAGCCATCAAAGCCTTTTATTACCAGCGTACGGGAATGCCCATCGAGGCGAAGTATGCCGGAAAGTGGGCGCGTCCTGCCGGTCATCTGGATACCCAGGTAATGATCCATTCATCTGCCGTCTCTCCAGGTCGTCCTGAAGGAACGATTATCTCATCTCCCTATGGGTGGTATGATGCAGGCGACTACAATAAATACATCGTGAATTCCGCGTTTACTATTGCTGTGATGCTTGACAGCTATGAGCAGAACAAAGCTTATTACGATGCATTGGAGGTGAATATCCCTGAGAGTGGGAACCAGACAGCCGACATACTCGATGAGATTATGTACAACCTCAAGTGGATGCTTACCATGCAGGATCCATACGATGGCGGTGTATATCATAAACTGACCACACCGAAGTTCGAGGACTTCGTGATGCCGTCTGCTTGTAAGCAACAACGCTATGTGGTTCAGAAGAGTGTAACTGCCGCATACGATTTCGCTGCTGTAATGGCACAGGCCGCACGCATTTACAAAGACAATAAGGACTATCCGCACTTCTCGGCACATGCTACAAGTGCTGCTTTGGCTGCCTACAACTGGGCAGAGAACCATCCCGATGCACATTATTTCCAAGATCGGATGAACAGATCATTCAAGCCAGTCGTGTCAACAGGTACCTACGGTGACTTCTCCGCGAAGGATGAACGCTTCTGGGCGGCTACCGAATTGTATTTGCTGACACATGATGAGACGTTTGCCCAAATGGCAGAACAGAATGCACCTAACCGTTTCACCATCCCGGTATGGGGGAGTCTGGCAACATTAGGTTCTTTTGCTTGGATGGCGCATGAACCTGAGCACGAACTGGCTCAGCGTAGCAAGCAGCAACTGCTGGTCTTCTGTGACAGTGTGATAGCCACCACGGCCACTTCTTCGTTCCAGACACCTAATGGGAATAATGCCCGCGACTTCGGTTGGGGCTGTTTAGCAGAATGTTTCTGTGCAGGTGGCATGGCCCTTCTCTATGCTTATCAGCAAACAGGTGACGCAAAGTATCTCACAGGTGCCTTGCAGAATGCGGAATATATCTTAGGAAGAAACGCTACGGGTTACTGTTATGTGACCGGCTTTGGTAGTAAGCCGACGACGAATCCCCATCATCGCTTATCAGCTGCCGATGGCATCGAAGACCCCATACCGGGCTTTTTGGCTGGCGGACCGAATCCGGGTCAGCAGGACAAGGCCAGCAAGATCGACTATCCCTCTAATCAGCCGGATGAGTCGTATGCCGATGTCACTGAGTCGTATGCCTCCAACGAGATTGCCATCAACTGGAACGGTTGTTTAGTGGGTCTGCTCGGATGGCTTGATGCAATAGAGAAGTGAGTACCGTTTTGTCATGTTCATCTTACAAAAAACCAAAGAAATGTCGTGATGGGATGACAAAAAGAGAAAAACAAGGTAATTCTACCTTAAAAAATGTTTCTACGTTTTGCCGTGAGAAAAGAAAGTGTTAATTTTGCACGTGCTTAGAGATCGTTTTCGGTTAAAGGCACAAGGACAGATCATTTTTATCTAAATTCTTATAATATGGTAGATTACAAAAGTTTAGGACTCGTGAACACCCGTGAGATGTTCAAGCGAGCCATCAACGGTGGTTATGCCATCCCCGCATTCAACTTTAACAACATGGAGCAGCTGCAGGCTATCATCAAGGCCAGCTCAGATCTGAAGAGCCCGGTTATCCTGCAGGTGTCAAAAGGTGCTCGCAACTATGCCAATGCTACTTTGCTGCGCTACATGGCACAGGGTGCTGTAGAGTATGCTAAGGAACTGGGTTGCGCTCATCCTGAGATCGCCCTCCATCTTGACCATGGTGACAGCTTCGAGACTTGCAAGAGCTGTATCGACTACGGATTCTCTTCTGTGATGATCGACGGTTCTTCACTTCCTTATGAGGAGAACATCGCTCTGACCAAGAAGGTTGTGGAATATGCTCATCAGTTCGACGTAACAGTTGAGGCTGAACTCGGTGTTCTCGCCGGCGTTGAGGACGATGTGGTTGCTGCCGAGTCTCATTACACCAAGCCTGAGGAAGTGGTTGACTTCGCTACTCGTACTGGCTGCGACTCACTGGCTATCTCTATCGGTACTTCTCATGGTGCTTACAAGTTCACTCCCGAGCAGTGCACACGCGACCCGAAGACTGGTAAGCTCGTTCCTCCTCCATTGGCATTCGACGTGCTCGATGCAGTGATGGTACAGCTCCCTGGATTCCCCATCGTGCTCCACGGTTCTTCTTCTGTTCCCCAGGAGTATGTTGACATGATCAACTCTCTCGGTGGCAAGTTGCCCGATGCAGTGGGTATTCCTGAAGAGCAGCTTCGCAAGGCTTCTAGCAGCGCTGTTTGCAAGATCAATATCGACTCAGACTCTCGTCTGGCCTTCACCGCTGCTGTTCGCAAGGTGCTTCACGACAAACCAGGTGAGTTCGACCCGCGTAAGTTCTGTGGTCCTGCTCGTGATGAGATGGAGAAGATGTACAAGCACAAGATTATCGACGTGCTTGGCTCTGATAACAAGCTCGCTCAGCTCGACTAATTCATTGATTTAGTTTAGTGTACATATTTAGCCCCGTCTTTTGGACGGGGCTTTTTCTTTCATGGTATTTTGTTATCATTCTATTTTGTAAATGACTTCCATGTCAGAGGCATGGAGCACCACTTCCGTTGGTGTGTAGTAATGAAACTCCTTCATATTTATTAAAGTTATACAGTTATCATTATTTATACTTTCAGACATTGCCCAAATAGACATGCCGCAGTCCTTCGTCAAGGGCGATCTCATGGGCGGCACGTAACGTCTGGATAGGTGTAGGCGGAATGTCCTGCATGCGGTAACGAGGGAAGAAACGACTGAAATGGAGGGGTGTTTCCTTCATTCCGTTATCCACCATCCATCTACATATCCTACGGATCATCTCCATATCATCATTGATACCGGGAATCACGAGGTTGGTCAGTTCTATCCACACCCCAGCTTTCTTCATGGCGAGGATGGTGTCGAGCACTACGGATAGACGACCTCCGCTGATGCGCTGGTAGATATCATCGGTGAAGGATTTCAGGTCGATATTGGCAGCATCCAGATAGGGGAGTAGGTCAGATAGCGGTTCCTGACACACATAGCCTGCCGTGACAAGGATGTTCCACAATCCTTTCTCATGTGCTAAACGGGCTGTATCAATCACATATTCTATATAGGTGAGTGGCTCGGTATAGGTGTAGGCGATGCCGGGACAATGATGCTTCAGACAAAGACTCACCACCTGCTCAGGTGTCAATTCATCATGTGCCACCTCTTCAGGTGATGCTTGTGAGATATCATGGTTCTGACAGTTCAGACAACGGAAGTTACAACCCGTGCAGGCAATCGACAGACAGGTGGTGCCAGGATGGAAATGATAGAGCGGCTTCTTCTCGATGGGGTCAATAGCCAAGGCACAGGGCTTTGCATAGACCTCGCTGATAAGCACACCATCATGGTTCCGCCTACTGCGACATCTTCCCATCTTGCCATTAGTCATACGACAGTGGTGCGGACAGAGCTGGCATTCCACCGTTCCATCCTCCAATTGCTGATAATATCTACACTCGTTAATTTTCAATTCTTAATTAACTTCGTTGACTTAATTCTTAACTCTTAACTCTTAATTCTTAATTAAAACACGATTGCTTCATATACATACAACTCCGCGTCGCGCCAGCCATCCCAACCTAATCCTGCCTTATCCTGCGAGCAATGTCCTACGAATTCCTCCTTTGTCCAGTTTACCTCGTCGGACACCTGAGGCAGGAAGGTGCCACTGCGATAGCCCTTGCGGATGTAGATACCATGCTTGTGCAGTTGGAACTCATCGAGACTTTGTATGCGCCGCATAGGGGTGAGCACGGAGATTTCAATATCGAGATTATCCAGTTCGTCACGAGTGACGGGCTGGAAGCGGGGATCCCCGAAGGCAGCAGAACGGGCCATTTCAGCTACAACCTCATGCAACGGCACATCCTCGCCGAAATGACCGATGCAGCCACGCAGATGACCATGCTTATGAAGGGAGACAAAAGCACCACACTTCTGATTAAGAATTGAAAATTGAGAATTGAAAATTGAAATTCTCTTGCCATCGAGAGAGTCTTTGATGCTCTTGTAGGCTATCTCTTTCAGGACGCGCTTCTCCTCATCGGTTAAAGAAAACTCCTTTTCCCCACCTCGTATCACGGCAAAAGAATGATAGCCCACCACGCGGTTCGGATCATGGTTGTCGATATCGCCTGAGTTCTGATACAGCAGGTGCTTTACCTGATACTGACTATCGAGCATGAGCATCAAGGTGATGATGGGGAATCCCCCACAGGCACTCGTGGCCAGGTTGCGAATACCGCTACGGGCATTGTCCTCGATGGTAGTAATGAACTTCTTCACGTCACCGCTGGCCACCGCCTCACCGGTCTTGGCATCCACCTTGCAAGCATCGGCATAAGAAGGATAATGGGAGAAGTCGCTGCTGATAATAAAGAGGTTTTCATCATTGAACCAGGGTTTCAGCACCTCCGCCATCCTCTTCAGTTTGGTATAGTCGTTGGTGGAGATGATGATGGGTACAATGGGTGGCACTTCTTTAGGGTATAGTGAAGAGTGAACAGTGAAAAATCTCTGCAGGAAAGGCAACTGTACCTCTAAGCAATGCTCGCGGTCGTGAGCCTCTTCGAAGTAGGAGAAGACACTGTCTGCTTCTATCAACTGACGGGCTGTCTCACGATCAACCTTCACCTTACCCAATGGCGTGGCATACTCATCCACCTCGCTGTTTACTGATGCACCGTTGAGCCATTCGTGGTGACTGGGTCCTAACAGGAAGATTCGTTTATACGACTTCTTAGGATCGAGTGTCATGTAAGCCGAGGCGGCCACATTGCCAGAGAAATAATAACCTGCATGGGGCACAATCAGTGCCGCCACGTTTTCGTAGGTACCGTCTGAAGCATGACGGGCAAGCAGACTGTCCACCTCCTTGCTCAATATCCGTGGGTCACGCTCATAGAAACTCCCCGCCTGGGTAGCAGGTCTTACCACCGGCTCCCTTGTTTGTCCGTTACAATTCATCATCATCATTGTTGTTATGATCAGAAAAACACTCTTCCACATAAATATCCGTCTCAAGTCATTCAACAGGCAACTCGTTATAGTTGAATTGTTTCCACTGCAAATATACAGTATTTTTCTGAATTATGCAACTTTCCCGTCGCGGGTTGCGTCTATAGGTTAGTTTTAGGATAATAAATAACTTATTATGAACAGAATGAATTTTAGGCGTTTTGCCATGATGATGGTTGCTGCGATGCTCGCTACAGGAGCATTTGCCAAGCGCACCTCACCTGATGTAGGTGGAAAGATTGTTGATGAGAACGGGAATCCCATGTCGTTTGTCAGTGTTGTCTTATTATCTTTACCCGACTCTGTCTATATTCAGGGTTCTGTGTCTGACGACAATGGTGACTTCAAAGTAGTAACTCCAGAGAATCAGGGTATCTTGAAGATCTCAAGCATCGGCTATGAGACGCTATATGTTGCCGTGTCTTCGGATGGCAGCATCGCTGGCGGTTCTGTCATTAAGATGAAGGAGGACGTGAATATGATCAATGAAGTGGTGGTTAAAGGACAGCTTCCCAAGACCAAGCTTCAGGGGTCAGCATTGGTTACCCAAGTGCAAGGTTCTGTACTGGAGAAATCGGGTACATTGGAAGAGATGCTTTCCAAGGTACCTGGTCTGATGAAAGGAAAAGAAGGAATAGAGGTGATCGGTAAGGGAAATCCGCTGATCTATATCAATGGTCGTAAATTACAGGACCAAGATGAACTGAAGCGCCTGAGTTCACAGGAGATTCTTTCTGTGGAGGTTGACATGAATCCAGGTGCCCGCTATGATGCAACGGTAACATCTGTTGTTCGCATCCGTACCATCAAGCAGCAGGGCGAGGGTTTCGGTTTCACCGCCTATGCCGGTAACAGACAGCAGTTGCGTTACGGACATAGCGATCCGTATGGGAACTTCAAAGCCAACTACCGCTATCACTCATTCGACGTGTTCGGCGAGGTGAATTACTGGTCGAACCACGGCACTCAAGTGTCAAGCCTTTCTCAACAGAGTTTTTATAAGGATAAGAATGCACTTGTACAACTGGAGCAGGACAACGCTTTCCGTGCTGATTGGAGTGGCAAAGGTTTTAACTACACCTTCGGTACCAACTGGCAGATCAGCGACAAGCATTCAGTGGGTTTCCGGGTGCAGTATAATGATAGATTAAATGATAAGAATTATGCTGATATCCATACGGACTATTACCGCAATGGTGTCTATGAGGATAGAATCGACGGTATAGAGACGGAGAAAACGACGTATCCGTATTCCTGGCAGGGTAATACCTATTATAATGGTCAGGTGGGTAAGCTGAACATCGACCTCAACATGGATTTCTATACCAACAAATCAGAAGAGAAAGACAAGACGGATGAGGTTTATGGATCAGGGTTCCTGAACAATGTTAGCAGCAATTCGGCAACCACCAACCATATGACAGCAGAGAAACTGGTGCTCACCTATCCTGTATGGAAGGGTATGCTTGGCGTGGGTAACGAGATGTCGTTTGTGAACCGCAGTGCCAACTATTTCATCACAGGTACAGATATTCCTGCTTCTGATTCGAAGACCAATGAGCAGAATATCGCTGCCTTCATTGATTATGGTTTCAGTTTAGGAAAGATCGGACAGGGTAGTGTAGGACTGCGTTTCGAGCATGTGGGATTTGATTACAAGGATCGTCTGAATGCAGCAAGTAACCTGAAGAGATATACCAATGATCTGTTCCCCAGCATCGCTTTCTCACGAGCCTTTGGCAATGTGCAGGCAGCCTTGAGCTATAGTCAGAAGACCGTTCGCCCCAGCTATTGGCAGTTGAGCAGTGCTATCACATACGCCAATTCCTTTACCATGCAGACTGGTGACCCGAAACTGGAGAACCAGAAGAACCATGAGCTGAACCTGAATATGCGCTGGAAATGGCTCTTGTTCTCATCGAGCTGGCAGCGGATGGAGAAGCAGATTACTCAGTGGTCGTTCCTTTATAACGACGAGGGCGTGATCATGATCAAGCACATCAACCTCGATAAGCCCATCAACAAATATACGGCCTATGCCAATTTCTCTCCCACCTTCGGGGTGTGGTCACCTAATCTCACCGTGGGTATCCTCGGTTACGACACCAAGCTTGACCTCGCTGATCCTCGAGAGGCATCAGGTACACGTCGGGTATGCCTCAACAAACCGATAGGTTTCGCGCAGTTCAACAACACCATCCGACTGAAGCACAGCTGGCAGTTCGAATTGGGATGCGACTATCAGTCGCGTGGCGACTACGTGAACAACCATCTTGCCTATACTTCATGGGACGTAACAGCTACAGCCCAGAAGTGCTGGCTGAAGAACGATGCTCTCTGTCTGCGTGTCTCGGTGTATAACATGTTGCAGCGTACAAACCAGGATGTAATCATTGATTGTGGCTATTATACCCTCAACCAATGGGCGCGTGCAGACTCCCATCGCCTGGACGTCTCCCTCCGCTACACCTTCAATGCTACAAAGAGCAAGTATAAGGGAAGTGGTGCCGGACAAGAGACTATCGATCGTATGAGCAAATAGTTACAAGGGCATGCTGGGCTTCATGACATTTGGTATCACTCATCCTCGCTATCAGCAGAATAGTCCAGCCACTGCTTTCGTTCAGATTCCGACATCTTCTCGATGGCATAGCGCAAGGCTGTCCGGGGCATCTCGTGTGCATGCTGACGGAGGAATTCACGAAGCAGATCCATCGAAACTCGTTTACCTACTTCACGAAGCATCCAACCCACCGCCTTGTGCATCAAGGCGTGTGGGTGGTGCAAATGAATCTCAGCATAACGCAGGCACCACGACGGGTCGCCTTGTTGCGATGTCTTCCAGGTGCATACCATACTTATGCGCTTCCGCCAAAGGTTATCGCTCATGGCCAGTTCGTCCAGAACCTGTCGCTTATAGTTGTCCGTGCCATCTCCCAGAAAGGTGGGTAGCAACAGCCAGGAACCTAGGATTTTCGGAGCCGATAGATCTACCAAATCCCAGTTGTTGGCCTGTTCAGCATATTTCAGATAGAATGACAGTATTTCATCCCGCTTCTCAATGGCATTCGCATCCTTTGCTAACCGTTTCGTACCCAACTTCTCAAACTGTGCAACCAGAAGCAGCAATCCGCAGAGCCTTACTTCGTGCCAGTGCGACATCAGCAACTCCGGTACCTCCTCTAATGGTGTGTCTTTGGCTGCCTTCACCACTTCTCTTGTCTGTGGTACCTTCAGTCCCAAGAACTCATCCCCCTCTCCATACTCACCTGGGCCGGTCTTGAAGAACCGCATCAATACCTGTCGCTGCTTCTCGTTTTGTAGCGACTCCATATAATTTATGATTTCCTTAGCAGTCATCAAATGCACGATTATCGACGAATATCAAATAGTTTAATGAAACCTGTCATGGTGAGAATCTTGAGTACTTCTCCCTCAACATGGGTTAGCACCAGTCTTCCACCCTTTGCGGCACTCTCCTTCTTCAACTGGAGCAGTCCGCGAAGTCCCAGACTACAGATATATTCCAATTGTGCACAATTCAGTTCTATAGACTTGTCGGCATTATTCATCAGAGGCTTCAGGTCCTCGAGGAATTGCGTTGCTACGGCGGTGTCGATCCATCCTGTAAGGATTCCCAAATAGGAACCGTTCAGTTCTTTGATTTCGATATTCATGTTATTACAGTTTTCAATGGTTGTTCAATGATAATTATTGCAGCGGGGTGAGTGGATAGATGATATTCACAATGAAGATGTTGGCAGCGAGGATGATGAGGTTCATCAACAGACCGATGCGCATGAAGTCGCTGAATCGGTAGCCGCCAGGACCATATACCAACATGTGCGTGGGCGAGCCGATAGGGGTGGCGAAGCTGGAGCTTACACTGACCATCAAGGCGATGAGGAAGGGGTAGGGCTCGTAGCCCAGTTTTTCGGCCGCCTCGTACATAATGGGGAAGAACATGGCACCTGCTGCGGTATTGGAGATAAACTCGGTAATGAACGTTCCTACGAAGCAGATGGCTGCCATCACCACGATGGGGTTGGTGCCACAGACATCGAGGATGCCAAAGGCAAGACGTTCGGCAATACCTGTCTTCTGAATGGCGATGCCTAACACTACTGATCCGGCAAACACCATGAGAATCTCCCAATTGATGGCCTTCATGGCCTGATCAACATTGCAGCAGCGGAACAGGAGCATGGCTATGGCAGCGAGGAAGGCACATTGCAACAAAGGAATGATGTTGAGGGCCGAGAGCACTACCATGAGTATCATGATGGTGGTGGATACGAGTGTCTTCTTGCCGATATTCGGCACCTGGGCATTATCGAAGAACTGCAGCTGCGAAGCGAGACGTTCCGTGTGGATGTTCACATGAGGTGGGCACTCGAAAAGCAATGTATCACCAGCCTGAAGCACCACCTTTCGCGGTGACTCGTTGATACGCTTGCCGCGACGGGCTACAGCAACGAGAATCATGTTGTTGTCATGCTCAAAGGTGGAATCGCCAATCGTGGTGTTGATGAGGCTGGAACCGAAAGTGACGTATGCTGTTTGCAGCTGACGGTCTTTACCCACCTCGTCCATCGTGAAGATATGATGGTCGGCATTCACCAGCCCATGACTCTTCTTCAATTCGAGTATCTCGTCAATCTGTCCGGCAAAGATCAGGCGGTCGCCACCCATGATGATTTCGTCGTCGGGCACTGGGGTAATGATGTCGTCAAAATGGACAATCTCAATCAGACTACCGCCATTCACGTTCGTGAGTCCTGCTTCGGCGATGGTCTCTCCGATGTGACCATTATCAGAGGGCACGAGCAGTTCTACTGTGTAGTCGGACGTGGATTCGAAGGCTGTCTCAGGAGCCTGACGGTCGGGCAGCAGCTTGCGCATGGCGATGATGGAAAGTACGCCGATGCAGAGACAGAACAGACCTGGGATGGTGGTGGTCAGCACGTTCATGGCAGTGCCAGTATGGTCGGCATAGAGACCAGAGATGATAAGGTTCGGCGGTGTACCGATCAGCGTACACACACCACCCATGCCCGAGGCGTAGCTCAGTGGTATCAGTAACTTGGACGGTGAGATATTCAGTTTCTTCGACCACATCTTGACGATGCCCACGAAGAGCGCCACCACGGTGGTGTTGCTGAGGAACGAACTGAGGGCAGCCACGGGAAGCATCAGTCGGATAACAGCCTTCGAATAGCTCTTGGGCTGTCCTAAGAGATGTTTGACGATCCACTGGAGCACACCCGTATGGGTGAGTCCGGCAACAACGACAAAGAGCACACCAATAATCACTACCGAGGTACTGCTGAATCCGGAGAATGCCTCTTTGGCATCAAGTACACCTGTTACAAAGAGGACGGCAATGGCACCAAGGAACACCAGGTCGGCCCGCAGCTTGGTGAACAGCAATACGGTGAACATCGACAGAACGGTGACGATGGTAATCCACGCGTAGAGGTTAAAACCTAAAAAGACGATTGATCCCATAAGCGTTATTATATTACATAGGTTAATTGTGGTTCGTTGATAGATTCTTTGTTAGCGTAACGACATTGTAGCCATCGGAGGTACGCTGGTAAGTCATCGTGTCCATAATGGACTTCACGAGATAGATTCCCAGTCCGCCTATCTGACGCTCGTTGAGCTCGGCATTGATGTCGGCATCTTCCTTCTGGGTAGGATCGAAAGGTATGCCATGGTCCTTGACCATCAGTGTCAACACCTCGTTCGCCACTTCGGCCGTGAGTTCCACATGACCTCGTATGCCCTTGGGGTACGCATAGTTGATGACGTTGACCACCCATTCCTCGAGGGCGAGGTTGACTGTCTTGAAGAGGTCCTCATCAATGTTGTGCTCGCGACAAACGGATTGGAAGAATCCCCGCATGCGACTCACCTCTGAGACTTCGTTCTTCATGATGATGCGTCGCGGTGCCGTTGAAGCTTTCTTCTGTGATGTGCCGTGACGTAGGAACATCAGCGTGAGGTCGTCGTTCTGTTCTGTTCCGTCGGCAAAGACGGCAACATGCTGTTTCAGGTAGTCGATGACCTCGATGGCCGAGGCTGCCTTGTTCTTCTCCAGATCATGCAGCATGCGTTCTTCGCCAAAGAGTCGTCGACTGCCGTCGTTGGCGATATACATGGCCTCTGTCAGACCGTCGGTATAGAGCAACAGCGCAGCGTTCTCGGGGAACGGGATCTGCCGTTCCTCGTAGTTGTAGTGATCCTCGATGCCAATGGGCAGGTTGGTGTCCACCTCCAGCAGCTGGCAATGTCCGTCAGCCGACAACATGACGGGGGCGTTATGGGCAGCATTGCAATAGGTTAGGTGCTGCGTCTTGAGATCGAGCACCCCCACAAAGGCAGTGACAAAGACCAGCGAGTCGTTGGCAGAGGCAATGGCATGGTTCATCTCGCGCATGATGTTAGCAGCACTCTGGTAGTTTCCTGCGAGGTTGCGGAAAAGGGTGCGGGTGACTGCCATATATAGCGAAGCAGGCACGCCCTTACCTGCCACGTCGCCGATGATGAAGAAGAGCTCATCACCTTCGATGATGAAGTCGTAAAGGTCGCCTCCCACCTCTTTGGCTGGTGTCATGGAAGCAAACAGGTCGAGATCGTCACGTTCAGGGAAGATGGTGGGAATCATGCCCATCTGGATGTCGTGGGCAATGGTGAGCTCACTTTGGAGTCGCATCTTACTTTCGGAAGTTGTTTCCAGTTCCTTGATATACTGCTTAAGCGATTTCTGCATATACTCGAAGGAGTTGCGCAAGTGCAGTAACTCATCTTGCGACTTGATCTCGGGTAAAGGGGTATCCAGGTTTCCTTCGGCAATATTCACTGCTGAATCGGCGAATAGTTTCAACGGCTTCACCATTCGGTAGATGGCAATGGTACAGAAGATAAACAACAATGCCAGTCCTACGATAAACACCACTGTGCCGTATTTCACGATTTGGTGGGTTAGCGGCAAGGACATGCTGTCACCAGTGAAATAGAAGAACAAGATCACAGCCACCAAAAAGACCACTGCCGCAATGCCCATGATCCTGAGGCTGAGCCTTGCAGCGAACGACTTTTGGTATGCCAGGTCGTATTTATAATCGAAATTCGGTTCTTCTACCAAGGTGTAATTGTTTAGGTTTTATTCTGCGTACAAATATACAAAAAAATGAGGAACCTTGTGCCATTACCGCGCTTTAATTTTCGGGGAATAGCACTTTTTTAGAAAGAGTTGTAGCCGTCGCCGTAATACAGATTGTAAAACAGCAGCGGCCACACACTTAAAAATCGACAAACCTCCTTGATACTACTTCACAATCTTGTGAGAGTTAAGCATGTTCTTGGGATCGAGGGCTTCGTCAAGTTTCTCTTGCGTCATCAGTCCTTTCTCCAGAACAATATCATAAACAGAACGGTTTGTCTCCAGAGCCTCCTTGGCCACCTTCGTACTGGTCTTATAACCGATGTACGGATTCAAGGCAGTAACGATGCCAATAGAGTTCTTCACCATTTCATAACAACGTTCTTTGTTGACCGTGATACCGAGGATACACTCTTCTGTCAGTGTCTCAATGGCGTTCTTCAGCCACCATAGGCTCTCGATGAGCGACTCGGTGATGACGGGCTCCATCACGTTCAACTGCAGCTGTCCGGCTTCAGCAGCAAAGCATACGGTGGCGTCGTTGCCGATAACCTTGAAGCAGACCTGGTTGACAACCTCGGGGATGACGGGATTCACCTTACCGGGCATGATGCTTGAGCCGGGAGCCTTCGGAGGAAGGTTGATCTCGTTGAGACCGCAACGGGGACCAGAGGCCATCAGACGGAGGTCGTTACAGATCTTGGAGAGTTTCACGGCCAAGCGCTTCAAAGCTGATGAGTAGCTGACGTATGCTCCTGTATCAGGCGTGGCTTCTACGAGGTCGCTGGCAGATACGAATGCTTCACCGGTGAGCTTGCTGAGGTTGGCAGCACAAAGCTTGGCAAAGCCGGGAACGGCGTTCAGTCCGGTACCGATAGCGGTACCTCCCATGTTGATCTCATGGAGGAGCTTCACGTTGCGCTCGAGGTTGAGGATTTCCTCTTCGAGGTTGTTGGCATAGGCGTTGAACTCCTGTCCGCTGGTCATAGGCACAGCGTCCTGCAGCTGGGTACGACCCATCTTGATGACATCCTTGAACTCCTCGCCCTTGTAGCGGAGGGCACTGATAAGACCCGTGAGGGCTGCCACCAGACTCTTGTTCATACGGATTAGAGCAAGACGGATGGTGGTTGGATATACATCATTGGTTGACTGTCCGCAATTACAATGGTCGTTGGGGTAGCAATATTGGTAGTCGCCTTTCTCGTGGCCCATGATCTCGAGGGCACGGTTGGCAATCACCTCGTTGGCATTCATGTTGACAGAAGTACCTGCACCGCCCTGCATCATATCGATGGGGAAGTCTTCGTGGAACTTGCCGTCGATGATTTCACGGCAGGCCTGAGCGATAGCTCCTGAGATCTCGTCGTTGATAACGCCAAGGGTATGATTGGTCTGCACGGCAGCGAGTTTCACGTAGGCGATGGCAATAACGAAATCGGGATACATTGACATCGTCTTGCGTGAGATATGGTAGTTGTTGATACCACGCTGTGTCTGTACGCCGTAGTATGCATCTACTGGAATTTTGAGTTCACCTAAAAGGTCCGACTCAACGCGGAATTTCTTTTCTGACATAATGGTAGAATTTATGATTTGTTGTTTGTTATTTGTTATTTGGTTAGAACATGGGCAGTTGCCAGATGTAACCGAGAGAAATGCGATTGGTGCTGTAATCGTCGAAACCGAAGGCCTTGCCCTTGTCGGTGTAGCTATAGTGGCGACCCACATAGGTGAGGAAGAAGTGGAGGTTGCTGTTCTTCAGCGGATAGTACTCAAGTCCTGCGAAGTAGCCCAGGGCGGTACGATACTTGCCTTTCTCAATATTACCGTTGTCCTTGGAGAGACCTTCATTCTCAAGCATTCCCTTGACGAAGAAGTTCCACTTCGGAGAGAAACGATACTGTGCCTTCATGACGAACGACAGGTACTCGGCGTCGTTCCTATGGCCACCTGCTGCGTTGTTGCCCACGATGCTTGAGACGATACCTTCACGGTCGATACCTTCACGCATGTACATCACGTCGAAGAAGGCGTTGAAGTTGTTAACGGTGAACTCATTTCCCAAAGCGATGTATTGACTCTGGTTGCCACGGGCCTGACTCATGAGTGAATAGCTCCAGCGTGTCTTGAACACGTCACCGAAATTACCGTTCCAGTTTGCGGTGTAAACCAAGGGCACCTTCGACTGCTCATAGCCTTCGCCATACATGTCGCTCATGCTGGCACTACGACTGTCAAGCACCTGCAGTTGTAGCTGATGGTCGGGTGTCACCTGGAACTGGAAGTTGGCACCAGTGAGGAAGTTGCTCATATAGTCCACCATGTCAGAGTATTCGTAGATTTCAATGGGGTTGAGGTCGAATTCCATACCACCATAGGCAGCGCATTGCTTACCCAGGAACATGGAGAACTTATCGTTCACCTTTACACCGATACCTGCCACGTCGATGGATGATGAAGGCATGTTGTCGATACCGTCAGGAGCAGGGGTGTTGTTACGGTTCAGACGCTGACGCCAGCGGAAGGAGAAGGTGTCGTTGATGTTTCCCTTAGCCTCGATGCGGATCTGGCGCATATTGAACTTGGCATTTTGGAATTTACCATCGCTCTCATTGATGTCGAAACTGTTGTTGAGGTTGAGCAGGAAATGAAAATTTTCCTGCTTCTTCTGAATCATCGTCACTTTCTCGAACAGTGATTCCTCACCGGCCGAAGCATCCTTATCCTGCTGTGCCATGATGGTTGCAGGAACAAAGAGCAGAGTTAATAATATACTTTTCTTCATGGTTGTTTTATTATAATAATGATGGACGGGTTTGCAAGTAATGCTTAGTACTTCTTGAAGAGTTCCTGAATCTGAGTCCAGTCGTGTGTCTTGGTCAGCGCCAACATCAGCAGCACGCGAGCTTTCTGCGGATTAAGATCAAGGGAAGCCACGAAATGATACTTGGCATCGTCAACCTCGCTGTTCAGACAGGTAGGACCAGTCGGGCAACGTGATGAACGTACGATCTGGATACCGCTCTGCTGAGCCTTCACAGCCACGTCAAATACGTCCTTGTAGAAGTTTCCGTCGCCTACACCTGCCAGCACGATACCGTCGAACTTAGCGTCAACAAAAGCCTGCATGGGCAGCGGAGAAGCATTGGCATAACCGTAAACGATACCAACGTTAGGAAGTCTCTCCAGATTGGTTACGTCGAATTCCGACTTCGTAGTGTGAGCATTGTTTGGAGTCTGAAGCATGTGGGCTTCGCCATTGTAGATGTAACCGATGATGCCCGAAGGACCGCCTTCGAAAGTGTCGCAGTCGATGGTGTGTGTCTTGATAACAGTCTTGGCATCAAGCAGCTGGTTGTTCATGCAGCAGAGTACGCCCATACCCTTGACGGCTGGTGAAACGGCTGCAGCCACGGCATTGTAGAGGTTAGCAGGACCGTCGGCGCTGATAGCTGTTGAGGGGCGCATGGAACCTGCCAATACCACGGGCTTGTCGCTCTTCACGGTAAGGTTCAGGAAGTAGGCTGTCTCCTCCATGGTATCTGTTCCATGAGTAACAACAACACCGTCGAAGCCTTCCTCATTGAGTAACTGATTGATGCGCTTGGCCAGCTTGAGCCACACTTCGTTGTTCATATCCTGAGAACCGATATTCACGAGCTGTTCACCGCTCACGTCGGCCAGATAGAGCATCTGGGGAACGGCATCAATAAGCGTTTGGATACCTACCTGTCCTGCACTGTAGCTTGAAGAGGTTGATGACTGACTAACACCTGCGATGGTGCCACCAGTAGCAATAATACGAATCTTTGGCTTTGCAACGATGTTGACAGAGACCAGAAGTGCCAAAAGCACAAAAATACCACGTAATTGTTTCATAATTGTATTGTTTTAATGATTAGGAATAATAGTGTTATTTAATACAAAAAGGTGATAATCAGATATGCGATGCCTATCGACACAAAGGTAGTGATGAAGCCTGATAGCTGGAAAGAGTGGTTGAGCACGTACTTTCCGATTCTCGTGGTGCCTGTGCGGTCGAAGTTGATGGCAGCCACCTCGGTGGGATAGTTGGGGATGAAGAAATAGCCGTTGACGGCAGGGAACATGGCCACCAGTGCCAGTGGGTTGATGCCCAAAGCCATACCAAGAGGGTAGAGGGTGCGGACGGTAGCTGCTTGAGAGAAGAGCATGATGCTCATGAAGAACAGGGCGATGGCAAACAGGAAGGGATACTGTGTGACAACGTCGGCAATGCCGTTCTTGAAGAATTCAATGTTGCCGTTGAAAAAGGTGTCGCCCATCCAGGCAATACCGAAGATGCTCACCATGGCATTCATACCTGCACCGAAGATGTTGCCCTTTACGGCATCACCCACCTTGGCCTTGCCTACGATGAGGATCAGGGCGGCAATAGACATCATAAGAATCTCGATGGTTTGTGGCATCGACAAGCGTTGTACCTCACCGTCAACCATGAATGAGGGGCGCAGCGATGGAATGCTACCGAAAAGCACCACGAGGAACACACCCAGGAGGAATGCCCATACGGCACGTTTGGCATACTTGTGCTGTGAGTTAGCAGACTGCTGGCCGTCTGTGTCTTCTACAGATTCCAATGTCTCGTTCGGGTCGATGAGTCCTTCCTTCACACGGCGCTGGTATTCGGGATCGTCAACGAGTTCCTTACCGATGCGGTTCTGCACGAACGAGGAAACGAGGATGGCAATCAGCGAAGCGGGGATGCAGACAATCAGAATGTCTTTCAACTCTATGCCCTTTCCTCCAAGAAGGTCGGTACTGATGACGGCTGCTGTAGCTGCCGACATAGGACTTCCCGTGATACCCAATGAGGCAGCAATGGTGGCAACAGTCATGGGGCGTTCGGGACGAATCTTGCTCTTGGTGGCAATTTCTGATATGATGGGCAGCAACGAATAGGAGGTGTGGGCCGTACCGGCTACAAGACAGAAGAGCCAAGTGGTGAGCGGTCCGTAATAGGTAATGTGGTCAGGATGCTTACGAAGAAATTTTGCAGCCAGTCCTACCAGATAGTCAAGTCCGCCGGCAGCTTGCAGAGCAGCTGTGGCCGTAATGACACTCACGATGATGAGCATCACGTCGAGGGGGATGTTACCAGGTTTCAGCCCGAATATGAAGACGAGGATGAATACGCCTACCATACCGTAGATACCGAGTCCTATCCCTCCCACACGTGCACCGATAAAGATAAGTGCCAATACGATGAGTAGTTGGATGAGAATTAAAGTAGTAGCCATAGAGGTTAATGATAAGATTGCTTTAGTTATATTTTCGGTGGCAAAGATAGAGATTATTTTTAGTACCGTATTTGCAAAAACGGAACTAATATTTGCAAAATACGAAACTATTCATTATTTTTGCAAAAATAACAAACTACATGAGCCTTCAAATGACGAGAATCTATACCTTGGCAGATGTTTCAAGCATGCTGCACAACGACTATCCCTCTGGCGCCAGTGTGTCGGTGGCAAATGTTGATGCATCCATGTTGGCGAAGATCAAGAAAGGGCAGATCTGCGTGGATTTCTATACGCTGGTACTGATTCAGAAAGGGAGGATGAGCTATGCATTGAAGGGGAATGTGATTGAACTCAAGGAAAACGACCTCGTGCTGGTACCGCCCAACTATCCGGTCAGCTATGATTCTTATACAGACGATCTTCAGTCAATCAACCTGATGATAGAAGAGCGTTATTATAATAAGGTGTTGCAGTTTGACCCGAACTTGATGGACATGGAGTATAGCTATGCCTATGATCTGCTGCCGGTGTTCCATCTGGAAGCTAACAAGCAGATGCTGTTCTTGGACCTGAGTAAGCAAATTCAGAATACCATTCGTATCCCACATCTTTATCGTGAGGAAATGATCGACCATCTGGTGCATGTGGTGCAACTGCTTTTCAGCGAACTGCTCTATGGGGGTGAGATACAACCATCGCACGACTTGACGAACAAGCAGAACATCTTCAAGATCTTTATTCACCTGGCCTCACGGAATTTCAAGAAGGAACGCCAGATCAAGTTCTATGCCGACAACCTGAACATCACCACCACGTATCTTTCTCGCACGGTGAAGGAAATGTCGGGGCAGACCGTGAACGGCTATCTCAACACCTTTTTATATAATGAGATATGCAAATTGCTCCGTTCTTCCTCCTATAATATGAGTGAGATCGCGGATTTCCTCTATTTTAACGACCAGTCAGCCCTCACCAATTTCTTTAAGTCACGATCCGGAATGACACCAGGGGCCTACCGACGCTCTTTCGTTGGGAAATAGTGATACTTTACTTTTTTGTTTCTGATTTCTTACCTGAGCATCTCTTCCAGCAATGCTTGATGATGACCAGGGAGGATGATGTGATGGTTACCAATCGGATCTGTTAGGAAATAGGAGGTCTTACTGGGGTGAGATAATTGAATGACCTGCTGCGTTCTGCACAGATCCGGTTTTGCTTGGTTCCTGATCAGTTCTCCTTCTTCAATGAAAGCACGGGATAGGTTACCTGATACTTTGAAGATGGTGACAGGTCCTTCCTTCATATAACCTCTGATGCCGACACCAATGCCCGACTCAAAATGCGTGTCGTATTCATACCGCTCTACCATGTTGAAGGGGATGGTGCAATGGGCGAACAGCATCTCGCCTGTTTCGGGGTTGATGGAGGCGGGATTGGCTTGGAACCCACTCACGCCAAGCAGTGCCTGGGCAATCTTCATGGTGAGCATGGCCGGCACATCGCCCTCACATCCTGCCACGATTCCCTCGGCATTGAGCTTGGCCAAGGCTAGACAGCCTGTGTTATGGACAGCCGTCAGCAGGTCGAAACAACGAATGGTGAAGCCTTGCAACTGATACTTCTCCACCATCTTCTTCAGCGCATCATAGATCTGTTGGGCAACAGGTAAGGCGTTCCTGATAACTTCTGTTGAGGCTTGTTCGTTGGTTTCCCGTAGAGGAGTAACGGCCATCACATCCAACAGTTCCTGCATGGGAATGTCGATAAGACTGATACCTAAGTGTTGCATGACCGCCTCTTTGTCTGCATGACTCGATATCAGCCAGTCGGAAGGCTCACCAATGATACCCAACCTGCAACCTTTGAGTTTCTTTCTTGCCTTCCTAACCTGTTCCAGCAGTCGGATTCGTTTGGAGATATAGTCGGGTGCCCCATGAATGATCTCTCCTTTGATGTTGTTCTGCCGCAGATACGACAGGATCTCCATGGATGCGGCCAACGAATTGCTCTTGCCGGAGGTCAGCAGATAGAACGGTTGCTCCGACTTGCCCTGCAACGCAGGAAGCAGTCGTTTGAAGATGCCCTCCGTGCCACCTGTTCGCACATAGATCAGACTGAGCGGATGACTGCCATAGTCGGCATAGTCATTCCTCTTCAGTTCGTAAGTCACATCAAGACTGTCCAGAAACTCCCTGGTCACTGCACCCACAGCCTGCTCATCATGCAGTTCCGATGTTAATGTATAAATGGCGATATTCATGGTCGATAGTTTGTTTCTTCGTGTGCAAAGGTTCTGTAAAGCCTGCTTACAATCCTTTTTCCATCATTTTTCTTTTATTATTTTATCAAGTCTCTTTTTCAGAGTATTAACTCCGAAATAGTCTAGAGCATAAACAGGGAAAGCACTCAATACTGCGACCATTGGACATTTGTGATTGATGTGCTTTTTTAGTTGACTTTCGAAAATCGTGATTTGCAATTCCGTTTTTTCAGGAAAGTCAAATAAATCGTTCACCAGATAATTCATCTTAGAAATATGTGCATATATCAACTCCTGCCAAACATCATTTGTGTACTTATTTATATTGCACAGATCGGGACGACAGTCTGATGCAGAGAATTGCTTATAGTGAGGTTCATTTATGCATACTTTGAAATCTTCGCAATTTGCTTTGTTGGGGCAGTTTGCTCGTTTACACTTCACGGTAAGATCTTTGAAACTATCTAAGTCTTTATAATGACGAATAGCCTCTACCATTGGATAGCTGATATAGAGCAAACCATTTTCAGTCTCGTTGTTGAAATAATTGAGCATTTCCTCAATTTTACTGTCATCAGCAAGTGTTGAGTGGGCATCATAATCAAAGAAAAGGTAAACATATGCAAAACTATCTCGATTATAATCTTTCAATAACTCTGCATTTTCTTTGCTCCGTTCTTTTAATAGTTCCACCATGTCGAAATCGAGATCTTCTTTTTTCAAAGATTTGTATAACTGATAGATTTCAGCATCATAGACACATTTCACAGAAATCCCCTTTCCAAGGAAATTCCGCTCAAGCATATCAACATATTTTGACTCTGCTCGATTGCCTTCAAATACAAAAAGTTGTAGCTCGCTATTCGACATGGAAAGCACCTGCTTTATAGATTTTCTCAATGTTATGTCCGAATCTCAATTCTTTTTCCGTACAAGCGTGTAGTGGCTTAATCTTATTGTTTTGCAAAATGAAATTGCAATCAGGACGGAGTAAGTCATTTGTCATCAAATATGTATTATGAGAAGATAGGAATACTTGACATTTGATGCCAAATAGCAATTTACATACCCTAAGCGATAAACTGAAGTGGTAGAAAGCATCAAACTCATCG
>JAFZBK010000011.1 GCA_017561825.1 Prevotella sp. | reverse complement strand
GAATGCAGTCAACTGAGCCTCTATGCTACGAAGGCTTGCGCTGCTGGTAAACTGAGCGTAACTCATGACAAGGAACTGGTCGCGACATGTGAACCGCCTTGCATGAAAATCCCCTCGATATCTGTCAATACATTTCCTGAGCTCGTAGTCAGGGACGAGAAACATCAGTTGCGAGAATACAGTATTTCCGACATTCATATCCAGTGCTATCTTATATATGAAATAGTACAAAGATACAAAATCAAATCGGAAAATTTTAAAATCGCTGTATCTCATTGAAATTTAATTAGTTAATTAATGTTCGACAAAATTTAACCGGACAGTAGTGTGTATTCCTATATCTATTTGTTTTAGTACTTTATTATGTGATCAAAATTTGTGATTACAAGCAATCCTTTTATCTTTAATTAGTTAGACGGTAGTAGAGGTAACCGAGGAGTTCGTGGAGGAGGGATTGCCAGTTGGTCATGACGGTAAGGGAGAACCATTTCTTGTTTTTTTCATTCTCCTTGATGATGCAGTCGGTGGCGTAGGGATCAACGGGGATTCCTGCTTGCTCGAAGGTCATCACGGCACGGCGCATGTGCTCGGCAGAGGTAATGAGTAAGGGGTGCTCGTTCTTGAGGGAGTCGCCGAACTGTTCCAAAAGAAATTGGGCATTCTCACGGGTGGTAGTGGCTTTATTCTCCAGGATCAGATCTGACGGGGCTACACCCAAGCGCTCGATATACTTGCGCATGCCGATGGGATTGCCTGACTGGTCGTCGGGGTCATCGGGGATGCGATTGCTACCGTCGGATGCTAATATGATCTTCTTGATGGCTCCCTTATGATAGAGTTGGATGCCTTCTAACAGGCGGTCAACATGCTTGCTGAAGTCGGGGCGGTCGCGTTCCTCATCCCATTCACCGAAACCGCCAAGGACGATTCCGTAGTGATAGACCTTTCCTTTCTCCACCGATGACGGGTATCCGGATGACCACATCTGTGACACGAGGTTGTAGATGGGACGGCATGTGAAGAACAACATCGATACTACTGCAATGGTGATCAGCACGTTCCGTGTCCGCTTGTTACGGCGGAGGAGGTATGCTGAGAGGAGCAGAAGGAGGATGTAGAAGAAGGGAGAAGAGAGCACGCGTTTTTTAGTTTATAGTTTCTTGGATGGGGGGAAGGAGTTTTTGACGGCCTCGTAGCTGGCGAGGGTGCCGATGTCGTAACGGCGACCGGGCATGGGGTATGTATAGACGGTGGTCTGGGAGGCGAGCCAGGCGATGAAGCTACCAGGGGCGTCAACGCCGCAACCGCTGTCAATGCCTTTCTTGATGAGACGGGCGTCCTGACGGGTATAGTAGTAGAAGGCGGGGATGCACCAGTGACTCTTGGGGTTGGCGGGCTTCTCTTCCATGGAGAGGATGCGACCGTTGTCATCGATCTCAGCAACACCGGTCTTGTGGAGCCGTGCCTCGTCTTCCTCGTAATAGCGCATCACACAGGTGGCCTGTTTGTCCTTGGCATAGCGGATAAAAGCATCGAGACTGAAATCCAGGAGGTTGTCGCCTGCCATAACGAGGAGATCATCGTCTAAGTGGAGCTGGTCAATGGCGAACTGGATGTCGCGGACTGCACCGAGACGAGATTCGTTGGATAACGTGCCGTCATCTAGAACATTGAACATTGAACATTGAACATTGAACTTTTTATTGGCCCAGGTATGGAAGATGGGGGCGAACTTATGGTTGGAGATGATGATGTATTCATCGATGAGACCGGTCTGGGACATGTCGTCGATGATCCAGTCGAGAATGGGTTTACCGGAAACTTCCAGCAATGGCTTGGGGAAGTTCTCGGTTAAAGGGTATAAGCGGGTCGCATAGCCCGCGGCCAAAATAATACACTTCATAGTTGAAAGTTGAAAGTTGACAGTTGAGAGTTAAAGTATTACTCCATCGGCGCTTTCGCAAATGAAGACTTGGTATTTGTCGGTCATCTCGGGGAAGGAGGTGAGGTACTGGGTGGTGACGGATTCGCGGATGGATTCTTCGTAGGCGGGATCGATGAGGGCCATGCAACAGCCCTTGAAACCGGCACCGGAGAAACGACCGCCATAGATGCCGTCGGTCTGCGTCATGATCTCATAGAGACGGATCTGCTCGGGGGCTCCCGACTCCCAGTTATGGATGCTGCTCCAACCGGATTCGAAGGAGAGCTTACCGTAGGCCTCGATGTCGCCTCTTCGCCATGCTTCTGCTCCTTTCTCCACGCGTTCGAACTCGGTGTACCAGTGCTCACAGCGCTTGGCCCAGGGTTCGGGGAGGCGAGGCTTATACTGCTCGTAGATCTCGCGGGGTACGTTACGGGCGTTGGCTTCGTTGAACTTGCCATACTCCATACCTGCAAAGGCCTGGAGGGCATAGACGCCTGAGCGGAGTTCGTCAACACGCATGTTGTATTTGGATCCTGCCAGACTGTGTTCCAAGCCCGAGAAGAAGATGGCAATCTTGTAGGGTTTCATCGCCGGATGCTGCGGAATCAACTCGTAGTGGTTGTCCTTGGTGTCGAGATAGAGCAGATGGTCCTTCTTGCTCAGCACCTCGCAACTCTGGTCGAGCTTACCCACGCTTACTCCCACGTAGTTCAACTCAGCATCGTAGGCGATATCGATGATCTCCTGTTGGGAGAGCTGGATATTGTTCACCTTGCAGAGGGCGGTGAGGAAACTGATGATGACTGCCGCACTGGAGGAGAGTCCACCGATGGGCAGGGAACCCTCGATGACACCACAGAGACCGATGCTCAGTCGGTGGTGCTTGGACAATGACAGAGTGGCTCCGCGGAGGTAATCGGCCCAGTCGTTTTGTTTCTGGGCAGGTACGGAAGCGATATGCCACTGGGCACGTTTGGGAAACTGCAGGGAGGCCATCTCCACCACCCCATTCTGCTTGGGGGCGTAGGCGATATGGATACCTTTGTCGATAGCCAGACCCGTGATCTTACCGAGGTTGTGGTCGGAGTGGGCTCCGATGGGACAGATCCTATAGGGGCAGAACGCGATGCCGTCGGGGTCGCGCTTGTAAATCTCAAAGAAAGTTTTTTCGCAATTCATAACACTACATATCACCTAACTAGCCATGCTTTCCATCTGGGCGGCACGGTCTATTTCAGATAACTGAGTCATGTAAGTGGAATTAAATGAGTTGGTTACGGGAGGCGCAGACATACCTTTTTTATCCTACTTATGTAAGCAGGATGGCATGACAAACAGGTACGCCTCCGCATGGGAACCCGTATGGGCTCGCAGAACAATACTTATTTTGGATGCAAAAATACGGTTTTTCTACGAAAAAACCAAATAAAATGGGAGTAAAGTACGAGGGAACGAAGGACGAAGGGATTCGGTCTAAGGTCAAAGGGATTCGGTCTAAGGTCAAAGGGAGAAGGGATTCGGTCAAAGGTCTAAGGTCAAAGGTCGGGGCAAGCCGATAAGAAATATAAGCCGCCCCTTTGATGGGGCGATAAAAAAGCATGGCTCACCCCGAAGGGGCAAAGGCTGGTGAGCCATACCAAAACCCTGATAAAGGGCGGATTCTGCCCGGAATCAGTTACATCCTCCCCATATAGGAGGGAGGCTTGGTGGGGGTGGATGTTTCTTTTGGATCTTTTCTTTGCGCCAAAGAAAAGAGGAAAAAGTTTGTTTCTTTTCAAAGAAAATTAATCACGCCGGAACAAATCACGGGTGTAGACCTTGGATTCCACATCATCAAGGACGGGATCATAGCGGTTGGCAATGATGGCATCGCTCTGTGCCTTGAACTTGGCGAGGTCGTTCACCACAACACTACCGAAGAAGGTGGTGCCATCCTGCAGAGTGGGCTCGTAGATGATGACGGTGGCTCCCTTGGCCTTGATACGCTTCATCACACCCTGGATACTACTCTGACGGAAGTTGTCGGAGTTGGATTTCATGGTGAGTCGGTACACACCGATAACAACGGTCTTCTCCACCGCCTGGTTATATCTGCTACCTGTGGTATAATCATAATAACCGGCCTTCTTCAGCACCTGATCGGCAATGAAATCCTTACGGGTGCGGTTGCTCTCCACGATGGCCGACATCATCTGCTGCGGCACATCCTCGTAGTTAGCCAACAACTGCTTGGTGTCCTTCGGCAGACAGTAGCCGCCATAACCGAACGACGGGTTGTTATAGTGAGTGCCGATACGGGGATCGAGGCCGATTCCCTGGATAATGGCCTGGGCATCAAGTCCTTTCACCTCGGCATAGGTATCGAGTTCGTTGAAATAGCTCACACGGAGGGCAAGATAGGTGTTGGCGAAGAGCTTCACGGCCTCGGCCTCTTTCATACCCATGAAGAGCACAGGGATATCCTCCTTGATGGCTCCCTCAACGAGCAGGGAGGCGAAGGTCTCGGCGGCCTTCTTCATCTTCTCCACATCGGTAATCTTCTTGATGGCCTCGTTCTCCTCGGGGTACTGAGCGATCTCCTTGGGGTAGCCCACGATGATGCGCGAAGGATAGAGGTTATCGTACAACGCCTTGCTCTCGCGGAGGAACTCGGGAGAGAAGAGGAGGTTGAACTGTGACACGCCTTTCTGGGCGTACCTGACATACAGACTACGACAGTAGCCCACGGGGATGGTGCTCTTGATAACCATCACGGCATGGGGGTTCACGGAGAGAACCAGGTCGATGACATCCTCGATATGATGGGTATCGAAGAAGTTCTTCACGGGGTCGTAGTTGGTGGGGGCAGCGATAACGACGAAGTCGGCATCCTTATAGGCGGTTGCTCCATCGAGCGTGGCAGTGAGGTTCAACTCTTTCTCTGCCAGGTACTTCTCGATGTAATCGTCCTGAATGGGCGACTGACGCTTGTTGATCATGTCAACCTTCTCGGGGATGACATCTACTGCGGTTACTTGATTGTGTTGTGCGAGTAGTGTGGCGATGGAGAGGCCAACGTACCCGGTTCCTGCTACTGCTATTTTCATAAATAAAATATCATTATCAATTCTCTAATATTTTCTTTTTTTGTAAAGAAACAAACTTTCAATTTTCAATTGATATATCCCCTCTTTTTCTCTGGTGCAGAGAAAAGAGGCACTTCTTTCCTCTTTTTCTCCTCTTTTTCTTTGGCGCAAAGAAAAGAGGCAAAAGAAACATCCACCCCCACCAAGCCTCCCCCTATATGGGGAGGATGTAACTGATTCCGGGCAGAAACCGCCCTCCATCAGGGTTTTGGTATGGCTCACCAGCCTTTGCCCCTTCGGGGTGAGCCATCTCTTTCTTTTCCGCTCCTCCTCGTCGCTCATACATTAAGGTACGCTCAGGGCATCAAAGCCCTGGCGTGATTTTCAATTTGGCTTCGCCAATATTGCGGAATCCATTGAGGAAGTCACGGGCGGTCATGCGCTTCTTACCAGTGAGCTGGAGCTCCAGGAGTTCCAGGAGTTGTCCTTGCACCGCTACGTACAGGTGCTTGTTCTCAACCATCAGTCGACCTGTTTCCAGGTTGGTGGTGAGGGAGGTCTTGGCGGTCTTGAACACCTTCAGGACGGTGCGCTTACCATCTTCTGTTACGAGGGTGGTCCATGCACCGGGGTACGGACTCAGACCGCGGATGAAGTCATATACCTGCTTGGCCGACTGCTCCCAGTTGATCTCGCAGGTCTCCTTGAAGATCTTCGGGGCGGCATGGAGAGTGGCAGGTTGCGGAATCTGCTCCTGCGGGATACTCTCAGGCTGTCCGTCGGTAGAAAGGATCTGTTCTACGGTATCGAGACATATCTCGGCACCGAGGTTCATCAGGGCATCATAGACATACTCCACATCGGCCTCATCGGGGATGGGTAACGGCTTCTGTAGGATGATCCTGCCCGTATCGATCTCGTGGTCGAGGAAGAACGTGGTGACACCAGTCTGCGTCTCTCCGTTGATGATGGCCCAGTTGATGGGCGCAGCACCACGGTACTGCGGTAACAGGGAGGCATGGACATTGAAGGTGCCGAAGCGGGGCATGGCCCACACCACCTCGGGTAGCATGCGGAAGGCTACTACAACCTGCAGATCGGCCTTATAGCTGCGCAGTTCCTCGACAAAATCGGGGTCTTTCATCTTCACTGGCTGGAGTACGGGGATGCCGTGTGCCAGGGCGTATTTCTTCACCTCAGAGGGTTGCAGGGTGTCTTGATGTCGCCCAACGGGCTTGTCGGGTTGGGTAACCACGGCTACCACTTGGTAGTTGTTCTCTACCAGTGCTTTCAGGGTGCCAACGGCGAACTCGGGGGTGCCCATGAACACGATTCTTAAATCTTCTTTCTTCATTCGACTGCAAAGTTACGATTAAGCGAGCGAAATACCAAACAAAAGATTGTTTTTGTTTGTATTTCCGAGCGTGAGTAAGTTCGGCGAAGCCAAAATTACTACTTTTTTTGGATTTACTGTGGGAGATTAAATAACTATATCTATGAGAAAAAGATATTTCCGCCATTTCCGCTATTTCTGCGGGACATAAAAAAGGTGGAAAAAGTGTTTTACAGGGGTTGGATGAAAGAAAACTGGAGGGAGGAGGGGGTGAGGGAAACCTGGAGGTTTTCCTTGTTGTTGGGCCACAACTTACTGCCCAACCAATACGAGAATTCCGTAGAGAGAATGCCGATGGCAGCACCCGCCGCCACATCATCCCAACGATGACGGTTCCGGCGAATCCTATCCAACGACACTGCCGTGGCTACGGCATATCCTCCGATGCCGATCCACGAACTCACATCTTTGTACTCCTTATAAAGAACATGGGCTCCTGAGAAGGCGATGGCAGCATGACCGGAAGGGAAAGCATGGCGGTCGGTACCGTCAGGACGAGTATCATGGATGGTGTTCTTCAGGGTGTAGGTGGTGGCGGCTGATACCAGCGTGGAAACGCCAGCATTCAAGAGGAGATGCTGCCAATCGTCCCTGCTCTGCACGCCACATGCCTTGAGTGCGACTGTCGCTCCCAGCGGGATCAGTCGGAGGTAGTCATCTGGTCCGTCGCCCTTGTACTCCTTTTGGGCGAATGAAGAGGTTGAGACAACAATACAGGCTATGATTGTTAATATTCTTTGCACTTTCAACTTTGTTTACCCCACCCCACCTTCGGCACCCCTCCCCTTAAGGGGCGGGGAATTACCTTATTCCGCTGACAAATCCGCTACCATCTGACGGTAGGTGGCGTACATATGTGTTCGGGAGATATATCCGATGAAATGATTCTCGGTATCCAGCACCGGCAACATCTGTGCATGGGTGCGGTCGAACTGCCCCATCACCTCCTCCATCGAATCGTTCACACCTAGAATGGCGGCAGGCTTAGACATCAACTGCGCCACCGTGAAATGCTGATACAGCTCAGAGCGGAACACGATATGACGAATCTTGGTGATATCCACCTCACCAAGGAAGTTTCCCGCATCATCGAGCACAGGTAACTGGTTCGACTTACTCCGACTCAAGGCGTGCACCAAAGCACCTAATTTCATGTCGGTATTCACTGCAGTATAAGTATGGTCGATGATGCTCTTCAACGACATCAGCGTAAGCACTGCCCTATCGGTATGATGCGTGATGAGCTTACCCTGCCTTGCCAGTCGCATACCATAGATACTATGTGGTTCGAAGATGATGATGGTGAGGTAGGCAAAGATGCAGACCAGCATCAGGGGGATGAACAGCTGATAGCCACCCGTGAGCTCAGCAATAAGGAAGATACCCGTTAGCGGAGCATGCATCACACCCGCCATCACCGCCGCCATGCCCAGCATCGCGAAGTTTCCCTCGGGGATATACACACCTATCTGTTCGATGTTCCACACACGGGCAAAAAGGAAGCCACCGAAGGCACCGATAAACAACGACGGAGCGAAGGTACCACCGCAACCGCCACCGCCATTGGTGGCAGAAGTAGCAAACACCTTGGTGAGCAGTACGAGGGCGATATACAGCACCAATAACTTACCATTCCCGTAGAACAGCGAGTTGTTCAGTACCATGTTCCAATCCGCCTCCGTCTTACCATTCAGCAGGATGTTGATGCTACCATATCCCTCGCCATAGAGTGACGGGAAAAGGAAGATCAAGGTACTCAACACCACACCGCCCAACGCTAACTTGGCATAGTGGTTATCACCTAACTTGGCGAATATGTTCTCGCAGGCCGTCATGGTACGGATGAAGTACAGACTGACCAATCCGCCGAACACACCCAACAGAATATAGGCCGGTACCCGATCCAGCTGCCAGGAGCTCTCATTGGTGAAGACGAACAGGGAGTCGCTACCGTTGAACACATAGCTGAACAGCACGGCCGTGACGCTCGCCACCAGGATCGGCAACAGCGACGCCATGGTCAGGTCGATCATCAGTACCTCGAGCGTAAACACCAGTCCTGCAATCGGTGCCTTGAAGATTCCTGCAATGGCTGCAGCCGCACCACATCCCACCAGGAGCATCAGCGTACGGTTGTCCATCTTGAACACCTGACCGAGGTTACTTCCGATGGCCGAACCCGTAAGCACAATCGGAGCCTCAGCACCCACCGATCCACCGAAACCGATGGTGATGGCAGAGGCGATTACCGAGCTCCAGCAATGGTGTCCACGCAGACGACTCTGCTTGCGGGAAATGGCATAAAGAATTCGGGTAATACCGTGTGAGATATTATCCTTAACGATATGTCGTACGAATAAGGAAGTCAGATAGATACCGATAACAGGATACAACAGATAAAGCCAGTTGATGGAAGAGATATCGAAGTCGGCCGTGAGCAGTTTCCCGATCTCGTTGATGATCCAGTGGAGCACATAGGCAGCCACCGCCGCGAAGAAGCCCACGAAGAAGCTGAGCAGGAGAGTGAACTGCTTATCGGTAATATGCTTCTCACGCCATTGCAGGAAACGTTGCAAGGGCGTGTTTGGATTGATATCGGTATGTTGGTCTGTCATTTCCTGATAATCGTAACCACTCCCTCACGGGTGAGTTTGATGATGCTCGACGGGGTGTGGGGCTTATGCTCCTGACGACGCGACGTACACACATAATCCACCGCATCGAGAAGCTGCTGACTAATGTCGCAGTAGTTCTGGGCAGGTGGCTCGCCACTGATATTCGCACTGGTGCTGACCAGCGGTTTCTGGAAGCGGTAGCAGAGCTGCTTGGAGAACGGTTCCTGTGTGATACGCATGGCGATACTACCATCCTCAGCGATCAGGTTCGGTGCCAGGTTCACGGCACCGTCGAGGATCACCGTGGTAGGCTTGGTGGCTAACTCCATGATGTCCCATGCCACCTCAGGCACGTTGCGCACATAACGCTGCAGACGGACATCGCTATCCACCAGACAGATCATCGCCTTCGAATCATCACGCTGCTTAATCTCATACACCCGTGATACGGCAGCGGCATTGGTCGCGTCACAACCAATGCCCCATACGGTATCGGTGGGGTAAAGAATCACCCCACCCTCTCGCAGCACCTTCACCGCTGCCTCTATATCCTTAGAATAGTCCAATTCTTAATTCTTAATTTGGCGAAGCCACTAAAGTTCCCATCCAATGGCCGATGCACCCAGCACAGCTGCAGATGCACCATCAAGACCGCTCACCAGGAACTTAGCCTTACCCTTGAACACCTTCAGCACATGCTCTTCGTAGCTGCGCTTGATAGGCTCCATGATCAGATCACCAGCCTTGGTCATACCACCGAAGAAGATGAATGCCTCAGGAGAAGAGAAAGCGGCGAAGTCGGCACAGGCCTCACCTAACATCTTACCTGTGAACTCATAGATATCCTTGGCCAGCTTGTCACCCTTGCCGGCAGCGATAGACACATCCAGCGATGTGATCTTCTCGGGATCCAACTCACGGAGCAGAGAGGGCTCCTGGGTGGTAGCCAACAGCTCACGGGCTGTACGAGCCACACCTGTAGCCGAGCAGTAAGCCTCCAGACAGCCAGTTCGTCCGCAACCGCAGGTACGACCGCCTTCGCGTACCATGATGACATGTCCTAACTCACCGGCAAAACCATCGCAACCATACAGCAGTTGTCCGTTCACCACGATACCTGATCCCACACCTGTTCCCAGGGTGATCACAATGAAGTTCTTCATACCACGAGCCACGCCGTAGATCATCTCACCGATGGCTGCAGCATTGGCATCATTGGTCAGTCCTACAGGAATGTTATTCAACCGCTCGCTGAACAGCTTTGCCAGAGGCACCACGCCATGGTGTGCCCATGCCAGGTTCGGCGCGAACTCAATGGTTCCGCTATAGAAGTTTCCATTAGGGGCACCGATACCCATGGCCTTGATCTTCTCGATACCGCCCACCTGGTCGATAATCACCTGGAGTGCCTCCACACAAGCATCAACATAGTCCTCTACCTTGTCGTACCCCTGTGTCTTGATGGCGGTGGTTGCCTTGATCTCACCACGTGAGTCAACGATGCCGAACACGGAGTTCGTACCTCCTAAATCCAAGCCGATTACATACGGCTTCATCTCAGTCTGATTATTCATTTTCTATGTATGTTTTGAATGATTATGGGGCAAAGTTAGTGTTTTTTTTTGAAATGTCGTTGTCTAAAAGCATAAAATATATAAAAAAATTCGTACCTTTGCAAGCGAATATGCTACCGTTCGAGTTTCATATAGACATTGTCGATCTTGTATTCAAGGGAATCATGATCGGTATTATCGCCAGTGCTCCCATGGGTCCTGTGGGTATTTTGTGTGTCCAGCGCACCCTGAACAAGGGGAGGTGGTACGGCTTCGTGACAGGCATCGGTGCTGCCATCAGTGACATCATCTATGCCCTGATCACCGGTTTTGGTATGTCGTTCGTGATGGACATGGTGAACAACTCTCGCTATCAGTTCCTGCTGCAGATCCTCGGAAGTATCATGCTGCTGGCCTTCGGTATCTACTGCTATCGTAGTAACCCGATGAAAAACATGCATGTGAGCGGTAAGCAGAAGGGTACGTTGATACACAACGGTGTGACGGCCTTCTTCGTCACCTTCTCCAACCCCCTGATCATCTTCCTCTTTATTGCCATGTATGCCCAGTTCTCGTTTGTGGTGCCCAACCACCCCGTGGAGATGTGTCTGGGTTATCTGAGCATCCCGTTCGGTGCGCTGCTGTGGTGGTATGGTCTGACCTGGTTGGTGGATAAGATCCGTGGTATCTTCGACACAAGCGGTATTCTTATAATTAATAAGGTGATTGGATCCATCGTGATCATCTTCTCGCTGATTGTACTCTTCGGAACGGTGTTTAACTTGTATAAGTTGCCGAACTATTACTAGAAGGTCGAAGGTCAAAGGTCGAAGGTCAAAGGTCGAAGGTCAAAGGTCAAAGGCCGAAGGATTCCCTTCGGGAAGGAGGAAGTAGGATGGACGAATGTGGAATGATGTAAAATGTATATTTCAAGAGAATTAAGGAAGAGGAATATTGCAGAGTACCTGCTGTATATGTGGCAGGTGGAAGATCTGCTGCGGGCATACGACTGCTCCTTGAGCAGGATACGGAGGGAGTATATCGACCAGTTCGACTATACCGATGAGCAGAAGGAGGAGATGGCCGACTGGTATGGCGACCTGATCCGAATGATGAACCAGGAAGGATGTCGCCAAAGCGGTCATCTGCAAATCAACAAGATCGTGCTGCAACAGCTGGTGGAACTGAATGCCGAACTACTGGCCGGTACAGAGCATCCGTTCTATACGAGTGAGTACTACAAGGTTCTGCCCTATATCGTGGAACTGAGAAGGAAACGTGGTGACGGGAATGAGGAACCGGAGATCGAGACTTGCTTCAACGCTCTCTATGGCATGATGATGCTGCGACTGCAGAAGAAGGAGGTGAGTCCTGACACCCAGCATGCTATCAAGGAGATCACCACCTTTATCGGTATGTTGAATGATGAGTTTATGAAAGTTGATAGTTGACAGTTGACAGTTGATAGTTAAAAAAGCTTATGAATATACTGATTACAGGATGCAATGGTCAGCTCGGTAACGAGATGCAGTTGCTGGAGAAGACATACGGTCAACACACCTGGTTCAACACCGATGTGGAAGAACTCGACATCACCAACCAACTGGCGGTGGAACAGTTCGTGGCAGAGAACAAAATCGACGGCATCGTGAACTGTGCCGCCTATACCGCTGTTGACAAGGCGGAGGAGAACAAGGAGCTGTGTACCACGCTGAACACCGTGGCACCTGCCTTCCTTGCTGCCGCCATAGAGAAAAGGGGCGGATGGATCATTCAGATCTCTACCGACTATGTGTTCGACGGAACAAAGCATACTCCGTATGTGGAGACCGATACGCCCTGTCCTGACAGTGTCTATGGCTCCACGAAACTCGCAGGCGAACTCGGCGTGCAGAAGTTCTGCAAGAACAGTGTCATCATCCGTACGGCATGGCTCTACTCCACCTTCGGTAACAACTTCGTGAAGACCATGATACGACTGGGTAAGGAGAAGGAGCAGTTAGGTGTGATCTTCGACCAGATTGGAACACCTACCTATGCCCGTGACCTCGCACAAGCTATCATGGAGATCATCGACAAGGGTATCATCCCCGGCGTATATCATTTCTCGAACGAGGGTGTTATCAGCTGGTACGACTTCACCAAGGCTATTCACCGCATCGCAGGTATCACCACCTGCAAGGTGAATCCCCTGCATACCGAGGAATACCCCACCCCTGCCAACCGTCCGCACTATTCGGTGCTTGACAAGACGAAGATCAAGCAGACCTACCACATTGATATCCCATACTGGGAAGAGAGTCTGAGGGAGTGCGTAAGCAAATTAAGAATTAAGAATTAATAATTAATAATTAAGAATTTCTACTTTGACTTTTGTCCCGATTCAGCCAAAGGAATATATAATAATACAGAAAACAAGTGAATCAAGAAATAGAACGCAGGCGAACATTCGCCATTATCTCGCACCCTGACGCCGGTAAGACCACCCTGACAGAGAAGTTCCTGCTGTTTGGTGGACAGATCCAGGTGGCTGGTGCCGTGAAGAGTAATAAGATCAAGAAGACAGCTACCTCCGACTGGATGGACATCGAGAAGCAACGTGGTATCTCGGTGAGCACCTCCGTGATGGAGTTCGACTATACCCCTGAGGGCACTGATGTGGAATACAAGGTGAATATCCTGGATACACCGGGTCACCAGGACTTTGCCGAAGATACCTACCGCACGCTGACTGCCGTGGATTCTGCCATCATCGTGGTGGACGGAGCGAAAGGTGTGGAGGCACAGACGCGTAAGCTGATGAATGTATGTCGTATGCGTAATACACCGGTCATCATCTTCATCAATAAGATGGACCGCGAAGGACGTGATCCGTTCGATCTGCTCGATGAGCTGGAACAGGAACTGGAGATCAAGGTGCGTCCGCTGTCATGGCCCATCAACCAAGGAGCGAAGTTCAAAGGGGTGTATAACATCTACGAGAACAAGCTCGACCTGTTCACACCTGATAAGCAACGCGTTACGGATAAGGTTGAGGTAAGCCTCACCCCCACCCCCTCTCCAACGGGCGAGGGGAGTAATAAGCCTCTGGTGGATGATGTAATTGGAGCGCAGGATGCAGAGAAATTGCGCGAGGATCTGGAACTGGTGGATGGTGTGTATCCTCCGTTCGACGTAGAGACGTATCGCACCGCTGAGGTAGCACCTGTATTCTTCGGCTCTGCCCTGAACAACTTCGGTGTACAGGAACTGTTGAACTGCTTCGTGGAGATTGCCCCATCACCCCGTCCTACCAAGGCCGAGGAGCGCATGGTGAATCCCGAGGAGCAGAAATTCACGGGCTTCATCTTCAAGATCACTGCCAATATCGACCCGAACCACCGCTCCTGTATCGCCTTCTGTAAGGTGTGTAGCGGAAAGTTCGTGCGTAACCAGCCCTACCTGCTGGTACGTCAGGGAAAGACTGTCCGATTCTCCTCCCCCACCCAGTTCATGGCGCAGCGGAAGAGCACCATCGAGGAAGCCTATCCCGGAGATATCGTCGGTCTGCCCGATAACGGTATCTTCAAGATCGGTGACACCCTGACAGAGGGCGAAGAACTACATTTCCGCGGTCTGCCCTCCTTCTCACCGGAGATGTTCAAATATATTGAGAACGATGATCCGATGAAGGCCAAGCAGCTTGCCAAGGGTATCGACCAGCTCATGGACGAGGGTGTGGCACAGATGTTCGTCAACCAGTTCAACAACCGCAAGATCATCGGTACGGTAGGACAGCTCCAGTTTGAGGTGATCCAATACCGACTGGAGAACGAGTATAATGCCAAGTGTCGTTGGGAGCCTGTTCATCTGTACAAGGCCTGCTGGATTGAGTCGGATGACGAGAAAGAACTGGAGGCGTTCAAGAAACGTAAGTACCAGTATATGGCCAAGGATAAGGACGGACGTGATGTGTTCCTGGCTGACAGCGGGTATGTGCTGCAGATGGCTCAGCAGGACTTTGAGCATATCAAGTTCCACTTCACAAGTGAGTTCTAAATGAAAGAGATTGACGAGAAGCCGATATACGATGAGGGGGCGCTGAACGATCAGGACACCACTCCCTGGTATGGCGTTCAGTTGTTTGGCATGCGCCAGAAGGAGATGTCGGAATATCTCACGGAGAAGGGTGTGGAGAGTTTCGTGCCCATGCAAAATGTTGACTTCATCGACCGCGAAGGAAAACGTCGTCATGAGTTGCGCCCTGTCGTCTCCAACCTGATGTTCATCAAGAAGCAGATGGATGACAAGGAGATACAGGCACTTCTTGACGACCGGTTCAAAGGTCATTTCTACATCGTTCGCAAAACCCGCGGCAGTATCGTGTTCTACCAGATTCCCGCCCGTCAGATGCAGGAGTTCATGATCATGTGCAATCCTGACCTCCTCATGAAAAAATACCTCAGTGAGAGTGAAGCCAAACTAAAGAAAGGCGACCGTGTGAAAGTAACACACGGTCCGCTGAAAGGCCTGACCGGCAGATTGGTACGGTCAAGCGGTAAGTACTACCTTCTGAAAGAGATTCCCGGCATGGCCGTGATGATAAAAGTCACCCGTTGGTGCTGCCAGAAGGAAGAACAGTAGTCTCAGAGAAATAGAACTCCCGCAAGGGCTGCGTAACCTTCTTTCCCTTTAACGTGATTTCCTGTTGCAGTTTGATGTCAGTTGACGAGGCTCCTACCTTGATCATATATGTTCCTGGAAGGATATTCCATTGACGTTCGTTGTAGAAGCCGAACTGCTCGGTGTTGAGTCTCACCTGTACCGTCTTGGTCTGCCCTGGCTCAAGTGATACACGGGCAAAACCCTGCAACTGGATAGGACGGATCTGCTGATCATTACTTGTTGGTGAGAGGTAGATCTGTGCAACCTCATCAGCCGTCATCTTTCCTGTATTCGTCACCTCGAACGAGAGCATCACGAATTTATCCGATGTCTTCGCCTCTTTGTCAACCTTCAGGTTATCATACTTAAACGATGTATAGCTCAGACCATAGCCGAAGGGCCACTGGATCAGTGAAGAGGAAGGATTGTTATAACAAATGGGAGTATAGATCTCGGTGTTGGGATAACTGACAGAGAGTTTGGCCGACGGTGACACCTTACCATAGAGGATATCAGCCACGGCATTTCCACCCTCCTCACCGGGATACCATGCCTGGATGACGGCCGCACACTTCTCTGCAAGACCAGAGATGACTTGTGCCCTACCGCCGAACAACACCAGTACCACGGGCTTACCTGTCTTGATCAACTCCTCCACGAACTGTTCCTGCTTACCCGGCAGTCGCAATCCTTGACGGTCGCGATTCTCACCGCACAGCATCACATTCTCACCCATGGCAGCGATGATCACATCGGCTTGCTTGGCCAAACGGATAGCCTCAGCCTTGTCGGGTTTCTCGCCAGCGTCCACCTTACGGTGCAGGATGTCATAATCCCAAGCACGCTCATCACCACCTTTGTTGAAGATTGTCTCTATCTCTTCGGTCCAGTCGCAACCGCGGGAATACATGATATTGACATTCTCGGGCTTACGAGCATTCATACCCTCGAGCAGTCTGACGATATGCGGCTGATCCATATCGGCCACATCCTCCATCATCTTCCAGAAGTACGACATGGCAGGATAACTGTAGTCGCCACACATCGCCCACATGGAATTGGCGTTCGGTCCTGTAAGAAACACATTCTTAACATCCTTCAAAGGCAGTACACCATTGTTTTCGAGCAAAACAATCGACTGGCTTGCGATATCGTAGGAAGTTTGACGCTCCTCGGGCGAATCAAATTGGATTTTCTCTGTGCTATAGAGGTAGGCATCCTTATCAAACAAACCAGCACGCCACTTATACCTGAGCACATTCTTCACAGCACGCTCCAACACTTCGGGTTTTACAAGACCCTTATCAATAGCCTCCTGCAGATATTGGTAATTGGCACCGTGGGGGAAATCTACATCGCACCCACCATTGATGGCTGCTGCCGCCTTCTCCACAGGACTCTCCAGACCAGGAATCTGGTCAATAGCGGTATAGTCGCTCACCACCATCCCGTCAAAGCCAAGATAGTCGCGCAGGATATCCTGCAGGATCTTACTGTTGGCCACGCAGTTGGTGGTATCGCCGTTTGCATCGAGCATGGCATGATAGCCCGGCATCACTGCCTTACTGCCAGCCAGACGGATCATTGCCTCATGGGGCATCAGGATCTCTTCCATCAGTTCCTTCTCATCAGCATTGCCACCACCGCCATAGCCCAGATAGTGCTTGGAACAGGTACCCACGCCCTTACGGAGATCACCCTGCTGCAAGCCCTTGACAAAAGCTACACCCATGGCTGCTGAGAGGTAGCCATCCTCGCCATACGACTCCTCCAGACGGTTGAAACTTGGTGTACGGCACACATCCACCATCGGCGAAAGCGAGAGTACACCACCCATCTTACGCATGGCAATACCCGTCTGAAGCGTCTTCAGTTCCGCCAGCTCGGTATTGAACGAACAAGCCTGACCGATCTGTTGGGGATAGATAGTGGCACCAAGGGTATTGATACCTGACAGCACCTCCTCGTGGAACAAAGCGGGAATACCATTGGGCGTATGGTTCATGAGCCAGTCCTGCACGGCAGCCACACGGTCGCGCAGCACATTAGGATCCATCGGTTTCTGACTGGCGAACTGCGAGAAGTGTCCGATACCGTTAGGAATCAGTTGCTGGCACTTCGCGGTATCCAACTGACCCTGCTCGTCGAACAAGTCGTCCATGTACATACTTCTCAACTGAGCAATACGCTCCTCCTGCGACATCTTGTCGTAGAGCTCATTGATATACTTTTCCATATCCTGGTTTTTACTGCATCCCGCTAATACAGCGACGAGGCACAACATGATGAATCCTTTCATTGCGAATAATAGATGGTTATTTGTTTGCAAAGATACGAAAAGATAAAGAATAATCCCAACAACTCGTAAATAAAACTCGCACTTTTTTCGCATTTCAAGAAAAAGCAGTACCTTTAACTCCGTTTTAGGTACTCACGTTCGGAAAATTGCAAAATCATTTGCATTTTCGCTCACTTAATCGTACCTTTGTACCATAATTAATAAGACAACTTAAGTATTAAAGCATCATGAAACGCAGTTTGTTCATTCTTCTGTCGGTGCTTCCCTGTTTCGCAGGAACCGTCAGTGCCCAGAGTATAGCCAAGAATTACAAGGCTGATAATAACAACAACCCCATCAGTGCCAGTGTGTTCTGCGCCGACCCAACGTCGCTGGAATACAACGGACGACTGTATGTCTATGGTTCGAACGACCATCAGCAGTTCATCAAGAACAACAAGAAAAACGGAAACGGCTATGGCAACATCAAGTCGTTGGTGGTTTTCTCTACCGACGATCTGGTAAACTGGACCTTCCATGGCACCATCGACGTGGCTAAGATCTGTTCTTCGTGGACAGGCAATCCATGGTACAAAGGCTTTATGAACTCATGGGCACCATCAGTAACCTGGCGTACGACAGAAGATGGCACCGAGGAGTTCTTCCTTTATTTTGCCAATACCAGTCATGGTGTAGGCGTTTTGAAAGCCAGCTCTCCTATTGGTCCTTGGACATCACCGCTCAAGGAATCGATGATCAACAGAGACACCCCGGGTGTGCTTCCCTGCACTTGGATTTTCGACCCCGGTGTGGTGATCGATGAGAACGGTGTAGGCTGGATCTCCTTCGGTGGTGGTGATCCCAACGAGCAAGGTACCGACATTCAGCCCAACAACGCCCGCTTTGCCAAGCTGAAGCCATCCATGACAGCCCTCGACGGTCAACCCGCCAAGATTCCTGCACCTTATCACTTCGAGGCCAGCGAACTGAACATCATGGACGGCAAGTTCGTCTATACCTATTGTTCTAACTGGGCAGACCGTGATGATGCCGACTGGAACGCCTATAAGAATGAAAAGGGTCTGAAGTTTGGGAAACCAGACAAATGCACCATGTGCTATATGGTTTCCGATGATCCGATGAATCCCGACTCGTGGGAATATAAAGGCGTTTGCGGTAAGCATCCTGGCATGCCGTCACCCAACAACCATTCCCGTCTGCAGAAATTCCAAGGCGAATACTATTATTTCTACCATTGGGCTCCCCTGATGAAGAGTATGTTGGATGAGAAAGCCATCGACAGCAGTTGCGACGGCTACCGTTCCATCTGTGTGAATAAGGCGACAGTGGATGAGGAGACACCGAAGATCAACTCGGTAGCGCAAAACCTCACAGGTGTCACCGCCATCAAGAACCTGAACCCCTACGATCTTCAGCAGGCTGAGACAACGGCCAACAGCGGTGGTGTGATGTACGATGACTACAAGAACATCGAAAAGAACACCAAAATCAATACACTCGGTAATGATGCTTCGCAGAATATGTATGTGCAGATGAAAGAAGGAGCCTGGACCATGGTGCGCAATGTCGATTTCGGCGAAGAAGGGGCACAGTCGTTTAAGTTCACGGCCCAGGGAACTGGTAAACTGGAGATTCGTCTTGACAAGAAGACCGCTGAGCCTGCTGCCACCATACGGTTCTCTTCTACAACCATGGAAGAGCATGAAACCAACATTGATCCTGCACCTTTCAAAGGTGTTCATAACGTCTATTTCGTATTCACTGCAGCCGACAAGGTGCAGTTTGATTCCTGGCAGTTCAGCACAGAACAGACTACTGGAATTAAGAATGTTGTTCATACACAGTCCTCTGATAGTAAGTTCTTCGACCTCTCCGGTCGTCGGATCAACAACAACGCCTCAAAGGGCATTGTGATTGAGCAAAGTACTGATGTGAACGGAAAGAAACAGAGTAGAAAGGTTATCCGTTAAGCAGTTAACATGCTTTACAACACCTATGGTTTTGCATCGCAATACCTATGGTTTTAGACGACAATACCTATGGTTTCAGAACCCGAAACCATAGGTATTTTTATTTGTTCGGATGTACATTCTCTTAACGTCGTTTGGAAATCAGGAAACTGCCAAGGGCAAGGAGGATCACGAGGAAGGTGAGGATGTAGGCCCAGATATGGGTGACATGCGAGGTGGCAGTGATAACATAGTCTTGCGGAATGAGTCGCTCACCCGTGAAGGGATAGAAGACGGTACCGTCGGGTTGTAGCGTTCCATTGCCTGTGTTGGTGACCTTTCCTGGCATCGTCAAGGTGTAGGGCACGTTGAACCACAAGATGTTCAGACTGTTGGTAAGCTCCTTGTTCAGTTCCTTTCCGCAAGGTGTCTCATCGTCGAAGAAGATGGCATAGGCATCTGAGTGGAAGAACGACTGCATGACTTCTCTTGGATTGACATCGAGGATGTCTTTTTGACCTTTCAACACGTGATTTGCCAATGAGTCATGGAGTTCCACGAATCGCTCACGACTGACGGGCGGATTGGCAATGGAGTCGTAGTGATTGACGATAAAGTCGAAACTGGTCTGGAAGAGATTGTCGTTGAGCCACTTGTTCACGAAGGGTTCCATTTCTTCGATCTTCTGTAAAGCCTCAGCACCGCTCATTCCTTCAACAAGATTCGGCTGACCCGTGAACCAATAACTGACGATTTCCTTGTCGGCATAGTTCGTAGGGGCAATCTTGAAGGTGTCGCCCACGCAGTAGAATACCTCAGCGAAGGTGTATTCGGTATAGAACCAACGGAAATGTTTCTCCACTTTAGCCGTTGAGCGCAGACGGGTGCCGTTGAGTAGCAAGGGAGTCTCTTTGCACATGTCTTCCGGGGTATGGAACGGACGTGAGAAGGTGGTGGTAACCGTGTCGCCTTCCATCTCGGTATGTGTTCCCATGAAAGCATCTGTGTTCAGGCATGAGGGAATGGGCTGAGCTATTATTGCTCCTTCTCCTTGCATCATGGAATCGCGCATTTCCTTCGACATGATGGTACTGTAACTGATCTCACGTTCACAACTGCCATCCTTGTTGACGATGGTATGCATCTTCACATTGGCATTCTCCTGACAGGATGCAAGAAGCAGAATTGCTCCTGTTAGTATTCCGAAATAACTACTTGTTTTCATAACGCATTTGTCTTAATTGGGTGTAACTGATGAGTTGATCTCGTTGCTGACGGCTTGTGTACACATCCTTAAGGGTGCTGCCAGATGAGAGTTGAGAGATATAATGAGGTACTTCATTCGTAGGGATATCCGGTGCTGATACGGCACTCTGCTGATAGAAGAATAAACCGACGAGCCAGATGGCGGCAATCGACGAGATTACGCGCAACGTTACCAAGATGGCATGTGACTTTGGTGAATGCTCCTGCTGTGGTGCATCCTGCTCAGGCAGTTGATCGATGATCATATCTGTCAGTTCATCGGGATTGTCGATGACTGGCTGTGGCTGTCTGCTGAGTCTCTCCAATATATCGTCTATCTTATTCATATCCTAAATCTTTTAATCGTTTACGAATGGTTTGTCGGGCAACATACAGATTGCTTTTCACTTGTTTGGCATCCAGTCCTGTGATCTGCTCCACCTCTGCCGAAGGGATTCCTTCCAGTTGGCAGAGCGTGAACACCAGACGCTGCTTGTCGCTCAGTCCTTCGGCTATCATCCTGACGATGGATACCCATTCACTGTTCTCCAGCGACTGCTGACTGTCGGTGTCGGATGCGAAGCGTCGAAGGGCGATCTCGTCTTCAGGCAGGACGACCATACGACTGCTCTTTTTCAATCTGTCGATACAAAGTCGTGAGGCTATCGTATAAACCCATGTCGAGAAGGTCTTCTGCGGATCATAGCTCCTGATGCTCTGCCACACGCGGATGAATGTCTCCTGCACCATGTCCTTTGCCTCTTCTTCATCGCATAACATCTTCAGTGCCAGCGAGAAGATCATCCGTTGATGGGTTTTCACCACCCATCGGAATGCTTCCTTGTCGCCTTGTTGGCATTGTAAGATGATATCGCGTTCTATCTGTACCATAATCTGTTGTTCTACTTATAATACGATGAAGAAGGGCAAAGGTCAAATGGAGATTAGAAAAAAATTATTGATTGCTAAAGATTTCCGCCAGCTTCATCTCGACTTCCTCTCCACGCAGTCCTCGGGCAAGGATGGTTCCATCGGGGGCAAAGAGGATGATTTCAGGAATGCCTGTGATGCTGTAGATTTCTATAGCAATACGCTGTGAGTTAATGATTTGCGGATAAGGTATATTCATCTCTTTGATGGCTTTCAGTGTTTCTTCGGGCTTATCATTTACAGCAATGCCAAGCACCTGCAATCCTTTATCCTTGTATTTCTCGTAGGCAGCAATGAGGTTGGGGATCTCACCTCGGCAGGGACCGCACCACGAAGCCCAGAAGTCAACCAACACATACTGGTTACGTCCCACGTAGTCGCTAAGGCGGGTGTTCTTGCCATCGTATTCTACAGCAAAGTCTTTGAACATGTCACCCTCGTCCAATCGAGCCAGAAAAGCCTCAGCCTTTTCCTTCACTTTGACAACTTGAGGATGATGTTGTGCGTCTTCGCTTAACAGACTGATCAGCGACAGCAATTCTTTGGGCTCCATCATGGTATCATCCAGCATGAGTAAAAGAGGGATTGCTACTACGTCATCCATGTGCTGCATGAATAGTTCTTTGATGGACACAGAGGCTCCCTCTACGCTCATCTTGGATATCACGTCATTAATCACGTCATTGAGGGGTGTTCCACTGATGCTCGGGATATTGTTGTTGCCATTGAATGCAATATTGCCCGGCTCGATGATGATGGGCAAGATTTTCTTTTGCATTCTCTCTTCCCTTCCAGGAATTTTGACCATGATGCCCAGAATGGCATAATAAGGTTTGTCAACGGTTCCCTGGATTGTAAACATCCCGTTCTGTACAACTTGTTTTTCCACCACTTCATTCGTTACCGGATTCACTATAACGACACTATCAAAAGTGACGCCTTGCTTTGATACTTCTTCAACAGCCCTTGACATATCGCCATGAAGGGTGAACTTGTTTGTTTGTGCCTGCCCTGCCAACGCAACGAGGGCAAGCAATGTGGTAATAATGGATTTCTTGTTCATGTTATATAAATAAGGCATTTATTTCATTTGTTCCAGCAACCGTGCGATATTCTCGATATCGCGGGCATCCACATTCAGATCGAGCAGGTTACCGTCGCGATTGAAAAGTTTGTAGGTGGGGTATCCCGTCACATTGAGGTAGTGCTCGATGGCCCGCTGTTGATCACTGGGTAGGTTGTAGTGAGCCACGTTGTCACCACTGACATTATACTCCTTGATGACGTTCTCCCACGCCGTCTGCGGACTGTTATTGGCCAAATAGAGGAACTCGATGTCGTAGTCCTTCAAACGTTCGTATTCTTCTGCGGAGTGACTGAGAGCCTCCTTACAAGGACCACACCATGTGCCCCAGACATCTAAGAGTACGAACTTGCCTTTATAGGGTTCGAGGATCTTCTTCAGTAACGCCTCGCCCTCGCTGATGTTCGCGAGGTCATCCGATGACTTGAGCACCAACTTATCGAACTCGCGGTTCTCAATGGCGAGATAGTGATCGTTAAGGGTTTTGACAGCTGTCAGGGCAAAAGGCAGTTGGATATTCTTTTCAGCGAAAGCTATAATGTAAGAGTTGAGAGGCGTCCGCGTAGCATCTATTTCCTGTATCAAACGCTGGGCGAGAATGATGTCACGTATCTTGCGGTCACCGCCAAGGGAATCGACAATATCCATCAAATGCTGGAAGCCATAGGTGTTCAGCAACGGCATGCTTCTCTCTAAAAGGACATCCATATTGGTAACCGTCTCGCTGGTATTGAAGGCTTCGGCAATAGCCGCTTTCTCTTCAATCGTCTCAGCAGCATTGATTTTAGCCATCACCTGGGGAAACTCTTTGTTATATCTCTCCAAGATAGCCTTCTCTTCATCGTTCGTCACGAACTGCCCTGATTCCTCAAACTGTTTGAGGACAACATTAATATCAACACTACCCCTATCACGCTCTACTTGATTAATGAAGTCGCGGTTCAGCGTAGTGAAGTAACTATAGAGGGTATAAGGCTTCGGTGCCTTCTTCCAGAAGTTCTCACCCACGTAATCGACATATTCCTTTGGTACAGGACTGTTCTGGGCACAGAAACGGGCCTGCATCATATTACGCCCCTGTCGCATACGATAGTAACCAGCCTCATAGTCGAGGAACCGCTGCGAGAGTGTGGGATGGTTCTGCTGCACGACTTTCAGATCAGCCTCCTGCTGAAGTCGCACACTGTCACATTGCGCCCAGTAAGCCATCAGGTCAACATTATCCTCGTAATAGGGCACCTCGGCTCCATAAGGTCTGGCCCGCGAAGGAACAAACGGTTGCAGCAACTCATTCTGTACCCTGACATCATCGCCCATCCACAGCTTCTGTCCTGTCCAAAAGTCATGAAGAAGGAAATAAGTCTTACCAGGTTCCAAGACTGCCCCCACGGTAGAGCGTCCCCAGTCGATATACACTTCCGACGAGTTCATCAACGGCATCTTGAGGGTGAAGCGACCCAGGGAGTCCATCTTGGTATAAGCGGTTTCCTGATTACCGGAGAGGATGTTTTCGTAGGATACGGTGAACTCAGGGTTCTGTTCGCGAAGCCCTGGGGGCATATTCTTCAGCCAGCCGACAATCGTAACACTGTCACCCATGCGGAAGCCATTATCTACGAAACCTGTGTGGGTATCCTTCGTGGGATAGTCGGGCAAGGCTGCAGTAGTGATAGGACTGCATGCCACAGGTTTCCCGTTGCCAATGGTAAAGGTACGTACACCTTTTTTATATTTGCTCACCTTGATGGTCGTTTCATCATCGAGCGTCAGGGTGTAGGCATCCTTCTTCTCTTTCCTTGAAACGATGTCGTAAATTTTATTCTTATAGATGACATGCTCCGGAGCAATACCAATCAGCCAGTCGCCCGTTGCATCGTTGCGCCAATAGGTATCGACAAGTCCCTGAGGCAATATGCTGGCACTGCGGATATTCCCAATCTGCCAGCCATTCGGCTCTACAAAATAAACTGACTGTACATCCTGCGGCACCGGCTCGAAGATTAGCACGAAGTCGAGCATATCAGTCGGCAGGGTATATTTCTCACCGAGCTTCAGTACGGTGACATCCTTGATAGCATACTGTTTCCCCTCGGCTTGCAGAAAGGATTTTTCGTTAATCCTGATCCATTGTCCTGCTCTGGAATCAACGTGAAGCGACATCTCCGTACGGTCGTTATAGAACGTCACTTGCGTCACTTTCACTATTGAAGCGTTGGAATAACTCGTTACAACATCGTTCCAGACTTTCGTCTGTGCCTGCCCCACCAATACGACGAGGGCAAGCAGCATAGTCGATAATAATTTTTTCATGATTCGTTATTGTTTTGCTTTTGTTTTCGAACACACAGTCTATGGCAAATCACCGATGCGCGTTACTTTGAAATCGGATGCGGAGAACCACTGGGCATGACAGGGCTGACCAGTAAAGGCTGCGTCAGTGGAAACACCGTAGGTAATGCTACCGTTGTAAACAACGATACTGTCGATACTGACCAAAGACCAGCCTTTACCCTCACCGAAATAGTCGGACATACTCTTGCTGTTATTCTCTTCATAATCATTGATATGGAACTTCATACCCATGATTTCGAACGTTGTGGTACTGACAAGTTTTTTCCTAACTGAATCCTTTATCTGTATGTCTGCCATTTTCTCCCTTACCTGCTCTACGAACTCACCACCCGAGTTGCCGTATGCGGGAATCTGTTTGAACATCGTTAGTTTATCTGCTTGAGCATAGATATAGGTGCCAGGACCTTCGGCACGGGCTAAGCAGTCCAGACGATAGATGCCGGGCTCTACCTGTCCTGTATGCTCAACCTGATAAACCTCTTCGCAGTCACCATTCCATGCATCAAGATAACGGGCATTGGGGTCGCCGCTCCAATGCTCCCCACTGTAGGTCAGGTGTGCACAGTTCTCTGCCTTAATCAGTTTCCAATCGCCTTGGCGCAGGAAATCCTTGTCTTGAGAACTCATCACCACACCTTGGTAGGTATGTGTCTTCCGATAATGAGCCATCTCACGTTCAGATGCCTGTTCATGAACCCAGATGAGCGAAGGTATCATACTGAACAGAGCTGCTAACCACAGTACAATCCACAGAATGCGTTGTCCGACACCCATGGGCTGAATCTTACCCGATTTCGAGAGTAGCATATGACCGATGGCATAGAGAGGGATGAACAGTGTCAGCAAGAGTCCGATGATGAACACGGCCACTACCCAGGGATGACTTGTATACATCTCAGCCAGGTTCAGGTAGTTGATATCGAAAGGCAGGGGTATATGTATAGCCGAAGGAACGGTAAAGACGATGATGATAGACACAATGATCAGTAATAGACAGACCAACAAGATGAGTCCGAAGATAGCAGCAAATCCCACGAAGATTCCTGCAATGATTGACAGGATCACAGAAAAGGATGACCCCAAGCATCCACGATGTTGCTGTACGGGCTGCTTATCCTCTACCACCACATCGGCCAGACTCTGTGGTGTCACATCCTTACCTTCCATCTCCAACATCTGCTGGGGCTTCTTGGCCTCAGGCATGGCAAAAGCCAGGATGATATAGAGAAGAACGAGCGTCATGTTTATGGAGAAGAAGAAACCTCCTAAATGGAGCAGTCTGAACAAAGGACCTAAGAACAGGTTCGAGCCCAGCAGCAACAACACATAACCGATACGCCACCAGGTGGCATCTGTTCCTGTATAGGCGGCAAAACCTGAAAGCACACCAGCCAGCATCTTGTCGTTGGGGTTGCGATAGAGTCGTTTACCTGCTGTCCTCGCCCGTACATTATTTAATATGTCCTGAGCTGTGGAATGCTTACCGCTGTTCTCATCGGTTCTCTCAGAACCCTCCTCTTCACCAGTCAGCTGCTCAGGCTCGCCGATACGGGAAATGATATCCTTCACATGATCGATAGTGATGGCTTCTGTACCATTGGCTTTCAGTTCTTCGAACAGTTCGGCGATACGTTCCTCGATATCGTCGGCGATTTCCTCACCTCCCTCTTGCCGTCCGAAAGAGGCATGCAGCGACTCGATGTAGTTTTGCAGGAGTTCATAGGCGTCTTCATCAATCTGGAAAAGACGACCGCACAGGTTGATTGTGATATTCTTCTTCATTTTACTGATTGTTTGGGGTGATGTTTTTGAGATAATCAATGGTATTAGAGAGTTCCATCCAGGATTTATCAAGTCCTTCGAGGAACTGAACACCTTCAGGACTGAGGGCGTAGTACTTGCGTGGCGGACCCTGCGTGGATTCCTGCCATTGGTACAGCAAGAGTCCGTCGTTCTTCAAGCGGGTCAGCAACGGATAGAGGGTTCCCTCCACCACCAGCAGCTCAGCATCCTTCAGTTGCTGGATGATGTCGCTGGCATACGAAGGCCGATGCTCAAGGAGTAACAGGACGCAATACTCAAGCATCCCCTTTCTCATCTGTGATTTGGCATTCTCGATATTCATATTTCTTCAGTTTGATATCTGTTTTCGCCGCAAAGATATGCAAAAGATTAGTACCTTGCAATACAAAGTACCATATTTCTTTTAGAATTTATATCTTTTTAACAACCCAACCCCAATCATTGTAAGAATAACAACAAAAAACTCATTAAAAAGTTTGTCGTTTAAAAAATATTAATTACTTTTGCAACAGAATCTATGTCAATATTACTATTCGGTGGAGTGCCACCTGTCACTTGTGGGCATGATTACCCCTTGTGAGAGAAACTATCTATCAAAATTCTAACACCTTTATTATATTTCATGCAAAACTTATCAAAAATTATGCAAAACTATCGGAAATTGCTATCCATCATCTGTGTTGGGATGATGGTGTTCGGTGGATCTGTGTCTGCCGCACCGCTCACTACTGGAGAACAAGTAGCTCCAGGAAAGGAGACCGCACAGGTGAAGGGAGTCGTTCTCGACTCAGACAGACAGCCGATCATCGGTGCGTCTGTTATCGAAGTGGGCACACAGAGTAATGGAACCCTGACAGGGGCTGACGGGTCTTTCGCCCTGACCATTACGAAAGGTGCAAGTGTGAGAATCTCTTATGTTGGCTACAAGACCGTTGTCCAAAAGCTGACAGAAGGGAGGAGTGCTACAATCATCCTCGAAGAGGATTCAGAAGTGTTGAACGACGTGGTTGTCGTGGGTTATGGTACCCAACAGAAGAAGTTGGTTACTGGTTCTACGGTCCATGTTACCTCTGAGAACATCGAGGCCATCAATGCGGTGGATGCCTTCGGCGCCTTGCAGAGCTTGGCTTCAGGTATGAACATCGTCATGAACTCAGGTCAGCCTGGTGAGGGTTACAAGGTTGTGATCCGTGGTATGGGTACCGTAGGTTCCAATACACCGCTTTATGTAGTGGATGGTGTGCCGGGTGCCAATATCGACGACCTCTCCCCGAACGACATCGAGAGCATCGACATTCTGAAGGATGCTGCATCCAGCGCCATCTACGGTGCCCGAGCATCTAACGGTGTCATCCTCGTCACCACCAAGAAAGGTAAGGCTGGTGCTGGTCATGTGAATGTTTCTTTCGATGGTTATATGGGTTGGCAGAACGTGAACACCAATGGTGTAACCCCGTTGAACGCCAAGCAGTATATGGAGATCATCAACAAGGCTCTTGAGACCAATAATGTTGCCCCCTATGTCTGGGAGGATGAAATACCCAAGCAATATCCGCTGATCATGAATGGCACATGGAATGGTACCAACTGGCTCGAGGAGACCACCATCGACAATGCACCGATGCACAATGCCTCCATCAATATCAACGGCGGTAGTGATCTGTCACGCTTCGCCCTCGGTTTCACCAAGTACCACCAGACAGGTACGCTGGGTGCTCCTGCCGATCCGAAGTTCGACCGTTATACTGTTCGTATGAACTCCGACTATTCACTGATCAAGAAGCACGGTCGTGACGTGCTGAAGGTTGGTGAGAACGTAACCTTCTCGTCCACGAATAAGAAAGGTGTTTCCGTGGGCGGTATCTATGGAAACAGCATCCGTACGCTTTTAGCTTTGACTCCATTGCTTCCGGCATACAACAGTGACGGTAGCTATTACGAGTATAAGGATATCCTGGCTGACAACTGGAACTTCCTCGATGAGGCAGCTAACCCGCTGGCAGCGATGAAATATGACAACAGCATGGGCTACAACAAGGGCTGGCGCCTGCAGTCGAACTTCTTCCTGGAGTTCGCCCCCATCAAGGGTCTTACCTGGCGCACCAGTGCAGGTTGGCTCTATCGTCACAGAGAGAGTCGCAGCTACGTGCCTGTCTATGAGCTCAGTGCCAAGAAGTCGAACCCCAACGACGATGTTCGTCAGAGCCAATCATACAGCATCCGCTGGTCATTGGAGAACACCATCAATTGGGTGAAGTCCTTCGGTAACCACAATATCGATGCCCTCCTCGGCCAGTCTCTTGAGAAATGGGGCTATGGCAATGGTGTCAACGTGACCAACAGCAACTCACAGTTCCCAGGTTCATTCGACCATGCCTATATTGACAATGCCAATGTGATTGACAAATCGTTGACCTCGGTTGGCGGTAGTCCTGAAGCACAGGGTGCCATCGCATCATTCTTCGGACGTGTCAACTACAACTACGACGAGACCTACCTGCTCTCACTCGTACTCCGTGCCGATGGTTCTTCCAACTTCGCACGCGGCCACCGCTGGGGTTACTTCCCCTCAATCTCTGCAGGTTGGGTGATCAGTAACGAGAGCTTCTTTGAGTCAACCAAGAGCTGGTTGGATTTCCTGAAGCTGCGTGCAAGCTGGGGACAGAACGGTAACTGTAATATCTCCAACTTCCAGTATCTGGCCACCATCAACATCAACGAGCCTTACTACTTCGACAGCAAGGACACTCCAGGCTTAGGTGCCTTCCCCGATATCCTTCCCAATGAGGAAGTGAAGTGGGAGACTTCAGAGCAGCTCGACTTCGGTTTCGATGCCCGTTTGCTGAACAACCGCTTAGGCGTTGTCTTCGACTGGTATAAGAAGACCACCAAGGACTGGCTCGTTGTTGCTCCGGCATTGCTCTCATACGGAACGAATCCACCTTATAAGAATGGTGGTGACATCGAGAACAAGGGTTATGAGGTTCAGCTGACATGGAACGACAAGATTGGCAAGGACTTCAGATACAGCATCTCTGCCAACTTCTCACATAACAAGAACGAGGTTACCCGTCTGGCTAACTCCGAGGGTATCATCCACGGTAGCGAAAACGCCATTGCACAGAACACAGCCGAGATCAACCGCGTACAGGTTGGCTATCCTATCGGTTACTTCTGGGGCTACGAGATGGAAGGTATCATCCAGAACGAGCAAGAGTTGCAGGCCTACCTCGACCGCAACTGTAAAGGCGACAAGAAGAATTCACTGCAGGGTGAGTCGTTGCAGCCTGGTGACGTGATGTTCAAGGATCTCAATGGTGATGGTAAGATCACGAAAGAAGATGACAAGACCATGATCGGTGATCCGAATCCTGACTACACCCTTGGTCTGAACATCAACCTTGCCTATAAGGGCTTCGACCTGGGTATCAACGGCTATGGTTCCTTCGGACAGCAGGTAGCCAAGAGCTATCGTCAGTTCTCTGATCATCCCGATGACAACTACTGTACAGATGTCTATACCAAGTACTGGACAGGCGAAGGCAGCACCAACCGCTATCCGCGCTTCTCTCACGGTAAGACCGCTAACATGTCTGAGATCTCAAGAGTATGGATTGAGGATGCCGACTTCTTCAAGATCTCACGCATCTCCTTCGGTTACGACTTCAAGCGTCTCTATTCGAAACTGCCCGTACAGAAGTGTCGTCTCTATATCTCTCTCAGCAATTTCTTTACCTTCACCGGCTACTCTGGTATGGATCCTGAGGTTGGCTTCGGTAACGGAAACAGCTGGGCATCTGGTATCGACTGTGGCTACTATCCTTCGTCACGTGCCTTCCAGGTGGGTCTGAACGTCAATTTTTAAGGATTGAAAAATTGAAAAATTGAAAAATTGAAAAAAATGACGATTATGAAAAAGAATCTATTATATATGATCTGCGCAATCTGCGCAATCTGTGGTTTGTGTGCCTGTGACGACTTCCTCGACACAGACAACCTCACAAAGAAGGATACCTCGAACTTCCCGATCAGCGAGAGCGATGCCGTACAGATGGTGAATGGTATCTATGCCGCCATGAACCGTAACCTGGCCGACCCCGAGGAAGATCCCTTCTTTATCTTCGATATCGCTTCAGACGACCGTCTGGGCGGTGGTAGTCAGAGTAACATCGGTGCACAGGGCGTTGACCGTCTGATGAACGCATATCTTGACTGGATGAAACCTCTGTGGAAACAGCGCTATGCTGGTATCAACCGTGCCAACAATGCCCTTGAAACTATGGATAATGTAACAGAATGGAGTAATGCCAACAAGAAGAACCAATTGCTTTGCGAAGTCTATTTCCTCCGCGCTTTCTACTATTTCAACCTGGCGCAGGTATTCAATGGCGTACCTCTGGTATTGTCAACAGTGCCCCAGAACCTGCCGAGGGCTTCAGCGGATGAGGTGTATGCACAGATCGCATCCGACCTGAAAGCTTCCATCGAGGCTGGTCCGTCAACCAAGTATCCCGACTTTGGTATCGGACGTGTGTCCAAGTGGACTGCCGAGGCAATGATGGCTCGTGTATGGCTGTTCTATACTGGTTTCTATAAGAAAGCTGAGCTGCCCCTCGCTGAGGGTGGAAGCGTCTCCAAGTCACAGGTTGTATCATGGCTCGAGGATTGTATCCAAAACAGTGGCTATGGACTGGTAAGCGACCAGCGTAACCTCTGGCCCTATACCAATCCCTACACCGCCAAGGACTATCCCTATGCCCTTGAGAATGGACTGAACTGGGAGACCGACGAGAACATCGAGAGCATGTTTGCTGTGAAGATGTCGAACGTTCCTGGTTGGAGTGCTGACGGTTTGCTACGCCACAACCGTATCGTGGAGTTCTACAATCCCCGTAAAACCACCGAGGCCGCCTTCCCGTTCTCTGTACAGGGTTATTCCAACGGTCCTGTATGCGAGAAGTTGTGGACCGACTGGGCTGAGGATCCCGACTACGCAGGCGACTACCGTCGTGTAGGCTCTATCTGTAAGCGTGCCGATGAGATTCCCGATTACGTTGGCGACAAGTCCAAGGAGGTCGAGAATACCGACTTACTGGCTAAGAAGTACCTCGGCGTTGAAGCTTGGAACGAAGACCACAGCGGTCGTTACCTGAGCTACGCCTACTACTATGGTAGTGAGAACAACCGTCAGACCGGTTTGACTCAGTCGCTCGTATGGCTGCGCTTCGCTGATGTGCTCCTGATGCACTCAGAGCTCACCGATGGTAAGACCATCTATAATGGCAAGAGCGGTCTGAACGCTGTTCGTCAGCGTGCAGGACTGGGTGATCTTCCCTATAGTCTGGCACTGCTGAAGAAGGAGCGTCGCTACGAGCTCTGCTTCGAGGCACTGCGCTGGAACGACCTCCGTCGTTGGGGCGATGTACAGGAGAAGGTGAAGAACCAGGTGGGTAACCATATCCTGAACCAAGGTATTGAAGGTGAGTATGCCTTCACCAACGACTTCATGCAGCGTTACAACGAAACCGGTGGTGGTTTCTTCAAGATTCCTGAGGATCAGGTGATCTTGTCAGAAGGCGTGCTGGAGCAGAACCCAGGTTGGGGCGATGGTACCAACTGGTCGAAGGGTGACCTACCCTATCGGTTCAAATAAATCAAAACCAAGAAACCAAAAGAGGGTGTGTCAAATAGGCACAACCTCTTTTTTGTTGATGACAGGTGCCCCTTTATCTTTGTTCATTTATCTATATACTTTCTATTATTACTCCGCTAAGCCCATTAACTATCTATATATCAGAAATATGATGGCGGAGGAATTCTTTCATTCAGAAGTGAATAAAGCCTCCAAGCGTGTCGAATGTAAGCATTCCAATTCCTCCGCCATCATCTTTTTAGTTTACAGAGAATTAGAGAGTTTAACGGAGAAATATTCCACATAAACTTCATATAAAGGAACTAGGCTACTTTCGCATAGTAACTAGGCTGATTACCACCTCAAACCAGGCCACTTTCTCATAGCAACTAGGCTTCTTACTAATAAATTCTCGAGAGAATTTTCGAGTTTGAACGTCACAAACTATCAGTAAAGTGCCAACTTACCCCACCCTTGCCCCTCCCCTGAGATGGGAGGGGAGTAAAGGAGGAGGAAGGGGGGTTGGGGATTAGTCATTTAACCAATTCTGCAAGATGGTGCGTCCATCAGGAGTGAGCACACTCTCGGGATGGAACTGAATGCCATGGATGTCGTATTCACGATGACGGAGCGCCATGATCTGTCCTTCATCACTCAGTGCGGTGATCTCCAAGCACTCGGGGAAGTTGTCGGTGGACACCACCCAGGAATGATACCGTCCCATGGTGAACCGTTCGCTGACATTCGTAAAGATCGGATCGATGCTCTTTCCGTTCTCTGTAATCAATGTACCTTCTGTTGCCACGCCATGGAACACATCCGACAGGTTCTCGAGCTTTGCACCGAACACCTCTCCGATGGCCTGATGCCCCAAGCACACGCCGAGGATAGGTTTCTTTCCGGCATAGGTGCGGATCACATCCAAAAGGAGGCCTGCCTCGGAAGGGATTCCAGGACCAGGACTGAGCACGATCTTGTCGAAGTCGTTGAGTGATGACAGCTCGAACTGGTCGTTACGATAGACCGTTACATCGGCTCCCAACTCTTTCAACAGATGCGACAGGTTATAGGTAAAACTATCGTAGTTATCTATAATGATGATCTTTTTCTTCTTCATAGCTTCAGGGATTTACATAGTTTCTGCCAACAGGATGGCTCTTCTCAACGCACCGAGCTTGTTGTTCACCTCCTGCAATTCGTATTCCTCGTTACTCTTCGCCACAATACCACCGCCAGCCTGGAACCACAGCTCTCCGTTCCTGCTGACAAACGTGCGGATGGTGATGGCATGGTTCAGACTGCGGTCGAAGCCGATATAGCCGATACAACCGCCATAGGCACCTCTGTTGTGTGGCTCGTATTCGGAGATCAGTTGCATGGCACGCACCTTCGGGGCGCCTGAAAGGGTTCCTGCGGGGAAGGTGTCGATGAACGACTTGATAGGATCGGCGTCCTCATCGAGGATACCACTCACCCTGCTGACGAGATGTATCACATGACTGTAGTACTGGAGGTCCTTGTAGAACTCCACCTTCACTCCATGACAGTTTCGGGAGAGGTCGTTACGAGCCAGATCTACCAGCATGACATGCTCGGCATTCTCCTTGGGATCGTTGCGCAGATACTCTGCATTCTTGCGATCCTGCTCCTCATCACCAGTACGACGCGTGGTTCCTGCAATGGGATCGATATAGGCGGTGTACCTCTGTTCGCCCGTACTTCCGCACTCGCGTTCAATCCTACAGTGCGTCTCAGGCGAAGAGCCGAAGATACGGAAGCCACCGAAATCGAAGTAGAACAGATACGGCGAGGGGTTGATGCTGCGCAGGGCACGGTAGAGCTTGAAGTCATCTCCCTCGTATTTCTGCACGAAGCGACGCGACAGCACGATCTGGAACACATCACCACGCAGACAATGACGGATACCCTTGCGGATATTCTCCTTATGCTCCTCGTCCGTCAAGGAAGAAGTGGTATCGCCTACAGGGTGGAAATCATAGGCATTGATATTCGAGCGGTTCATGGAGCGCAGCAGGTCATCGAGGACATGACCAGAAGGGGCGCTTGCCTGACGGAGGGTAATGAGTGTCACCTTACTATTATGATGGTCGAAGACGATGACATCCCGATAGAGGATATAACACATGTCTGGCGCATCGTTCTTCTCCATGGTCTCATCCTTCACGGCAATATCCTCGAAGTAGCGCACGGCATTGAACGACGTATAGCCATAGAGTCCGCAGAACGCAGCATTCTCGCCTTCCACCTGGAAGTGATCGAGGAAGTCGTTGATGACATGATGCGTACGGTAGTCGTTATCGAGCTGACGGCGCACCACACTACCATCAGGGAAGGTGCAGATGCTCTCGCCATGACTGACCGCCACGGAGGCGATGGGGTTGACACCGATGAACGAACGACTGTTGTTGGCATCGTGGTAATCGGAACTCTCCATCAAGGCACTCTGCGGATAGAGGTCGCGTAACCGCATATATACACCTACCGGCGTATAGAGGTCACCGAGAATCGTTCTGCTTTCGGTGACATAATGGAAACGTACATCCTTATTCATAAGATTGATATGCATTCAAATAGGTTTCAATATCCTTGTCGCCACGACCGCTGACGGTCAGCACCACCACATCTTCGGGCTTGAAGGAGAGTTTCTCGAGTACGGCGATGGCATGGGCACTCTCTATGGCAGGGATGATTCCCTCCATGCGTGTCAGCTCATAGCCACCACGGATAGCCTCATCATCGTTGATGGCCAGCACCTTACTGCGCCCTTTCACGGCCATGTTACAGTGCATGGGTCCTACACCCGGGTAATCCAGTCCTGCAGAGATGGTGAACGCCTCTTGGATCTGTCCGTCGGGCGTCTGCATCACCAGCATCTTCGAGCCATGAAGGATGCCCACTGTTCCGCGATGGATGGTGGCAGCGGTATAGTCGGTATCGATGCCATGACCGCCAGCCTCAGCCAGCACGATCTTTACGCGCTCGTCGTCGATATAGTGATAGATGGTACCTGCCGCATTGCTACCCCCACCGATACATGCGATGAGGTAATCGGGATAGTCGCGCCCCACCTTCTCCTGCAGCTGCCACTTGATCTCTTCCGAGATGACGCTCTGCATCCTGGCCACGATGTCCGGATAGGGATGCGGTCCCATGGTAGAGCCCACGATATAGAAGGTGTCGGAGGGATGACAGCACCAGTCGCGTATCGCCTCGGAACACGCATCACTCAAAGTCATGTTACCCGTCCTGACAGGATGCACCTCAGCACCCAGCATCTTCATGCGCTCCACATTGGTATGCTGACGCTCCACGTCGGTGGCCCCCATGAACACCTCGCATTTCATGTTCATCAAGGCACATACCGTAGCAGTGGCCACGCCGTGCTGACCAGCACCGGTCTCTGCGATGATACGCGTCTTACCCATCCGCTTGGCCATCAGGATCTGTCCGATGGTGTTATTGATCTTATGGGCACCCGTATGGTTCAGGTCCTCGCGCTTCAGATACAGCTGACAGCCGTACTTCTCGCTCATCCTTTTGGCATAATACAGGGGAGACGGACGACCCACATAGTCCTTCAGCAACTGGTGGTATTCCTTCTTGAACGACTCGCTCTCGATGATGGGCAGGTACGACTTCCGTAGGTCATCCACGCACTTATACAGTATCTCGGGAACATAAGCACCGCCAAACTCTCCATAGAAGCCGTGCTCATCTACAAAAAAACTCTCTTTCATATCTTTGTACATTATCTTTTTATTACATCAAGGAATCGAACACCATCGGCTTATCCTTCCGATAAGCCAGACCGGTCATGGTACAGATCAGGTCGCCATGCTGGTTCTTCACCTTGATCTCGCAATAGGGAATCTTATGGTGGTTCAACGTCTCGACAGCCTCAGCCACGAGCACATCCCCTTCGAAGGCGCTGTGCAGGAAGGCGATGGTGTTCTCGAGTCCGAAGGTGAGCTTACCACGACTGTTGGTAATGGCGGCAAAGGCCAGATCAGCCAAGGTGAAGATAGCACCACCCTGACAGACGCCTCCAGCATTCAGATGGTCTTTCGTCACCACCATTTCCGCCCGTGCATAGCCTTCACGAATATCCGTGATCTTCGCACCCATGTTCTTGGCGAACACATCCCCGTTGTTCAAATAATCCTTTAATGACATCTCTTTCAATTCATAATGCATAATGCTTAATGCATAATTTTAATGCTTAATTCATAATGCATAATGCATAATGCATAATTTTAATTTTTCAACTTTTCAATTTTTCAACTTTTCAACGCAGTCTCCAAAAGGTCCATCGCCTTATCCGCATCCCCCTTGGTCTCGTTCAGCAGACTCACGAACTTGGAACCGATGATGGCACCAGCGGCATTATTCCATGCGCTCTCCAGTGTCTGCTTGTTACTGATACCGAAGCCAATCATGCGGGAATTGCGCAGGTTCATGCTATGGATATGACGGAAATAAGCCTGCTTCTGCTCATCGAAGTTCTGTTGAGCACCTGTGATGCTGGCAGAGCTGACCATATAGATGAAGCCATCCGTATGCTCGTCGATGAAACGAATACGCTCCTCACTCGTCTCGGGCGTAATCATCATGATCACGCGGAGATCATACTTGTCGGCAATGGGTTTCACCTCACTCAGGTAATCCGCAAAGGGGAGGTCGGGAATGATCATTCCAGACACACCACTCTCCACACACTGCTGACAGAACCGCTCGATGCCGAAGTGCATAACCACATTCAAGTATCCCATCAACACGAGTGGTATCTGCACCTCATCCTTGATGCTGCGCAACTGCTCGAAGAGCTTGGTTAAGGTCATGCCGTTCTTCAAGGCTATGGTTCCTGCACTCTGAATGACTGGTCCGTCAGCCAAGGGGTCACTGAAAGGAATGCCCACCTCGATCATGCCGATGCCACGCTTCTCCAAGGTCTTGATGACATCAGCTGTTCCCTCAAGAGTAGGACAGCCTGCGCAGAAATAGAGCGACAGGATCTTCTTTCCTGTTTCCTTCTGCTCGCTAAAGAGTTTGTTAATTTTATTCATTGTTGTCATTTCTTATTCAGTATAAAGTATCATTGTTATCCTTTACCTATCCCATCAATCCTCCTGACGAATCTCTTGGATGAACGTATTGAGTTTCTCTACATCCTTCACGGCAGGAGAAATCTCGAATTTGCTATTGAGGTCAACACCGGCAAACTGTGGGTGAGAGAATGCTTTGATGCGAGCAGCATCCTCAGGACCAATACCACCGCTTAACAGGAAAGGAGTGTTACCCTCATACGATTGGAGTACCGACCAATCGAACTGTTCGCCACTGCCACCATAGCTCTCACAACGTGTATCGAAAAGGAACATATCTACATGTCCTTCATACGCTTTGTATGCTTGAAGACTTTCTTTAGATGAGATGCTTAATGCTTTAATAATCTTAATATTGGGACGGATATCTGGATCAATTGTTCTACGCAGGTTATCAATCATCTCAACGCTCTCATTTCCATGCAGCTGCACATAGTCGAGGGCATAATTATAGACACGCGTCACAATGTTCTGGGGCATGTCATCCACAAAGACGCCTACCCGTTTCGGACCCGCATACTGTTCTGCTTCAGCCTCAGAAGCGTCATCATCCTGTTTCTTACCCACATGTTTCGCCTTGGTCAGTCTCTCCTCGGAATAATCAGGAATGATACCTGCACGGGAAGAGATCATCTGTACGAAACGACTGCTCGACGGGTAGAAAATAAAGCCCATCAAGTCAATGCCTAAAGCAGCCACTGCGCGAATATTCTCTGGCTCACGCATACCACATACCTTGATAATCATATCTATATCATGATTGATGATTCAACATTTTTCAACGTACATTCTGTCAGGAACGACTTCAAAGCAGCACCTGGATCAGCGGTCTTCATGAAGTTCTCACCGATGAGGAAACCGTTAAATCCTGCCAGTTGCAACTGACGAACCGTATCGGGATTCGAGATACCGCTTTCGCTCACCTTACAGATATCCTTGGGTAAGCGTGATGCCAGACGGAAGGAGTTGTTGACATCAGTGATGAACGTACCTAAGTTGCGGTTGTTCACCCCACACATATCGGGTTCCAGCTCCACATAGTCGAGCTCCTGTTCCCCATGGATCTCCAACAGCACCTCCATACCTAACTCGTGTGCCATCCTCAGTAGGTCACGACACTCGTCAATACGGAGGTCGGCAGCGATCAGCAACACAGCAGAAGCCCCACAAAGCCGAGCCTGGAAAAGCTGGTATTCGTCGATCACGAAGTTCTTATAGAGTATCGGGAGGGTAACACCTGAACGACGGGCAGCCGTAATGAATGCGTCACGACCCCCGAAATAGTAATCGTCGGTGAGGATACTCAACGCTGCGGCACCGTTCTGCTGGTACGACAAAGGGATCTCCTCTGCCCTGCCCTCTTCACGGATCCAGCCACGGGAAGGTGATTTCCGCTTGAACTCTGCGATGATACCGCACTCGGCTTCCATCAGCGCCTGACGCATGGAAGGACATGCCTCGCCATCCATCATCAGCTCCTCCACCTTCACATGCAGCGTCTGGGCAGGTATCGCCTCCTTGAAGCGCTCCACCTCAACCCGTTTCCGTGCTACGATCTCTTCCAGTATATCCATATCTCTGAATGATTAGAACCGTTTGACAAGCGATGATCAACTGTTCAGCTCCACGAACTTCTTGAAGGTTGCCAGTGCCTTACCGCTGTCAATACTCTCACGGGCAATCTCCACACACTCACTGATATCCTTCTGACCTTTCTCCAATACCTGAATACCGAAGGCCGCATTGGCCAGAACGATGTTCTTCTGTGCTGGCAGACAGCGGTTCTCCAGTACACTGTCGAAGATAGCTGCTGCCTCATCCTCAGAGGCACCTGCCACCAACTCTTCGGGTTTGGCGATATCAAAGCCCAGATCCTGCGGCTTGAAGATGCGCTCGTAGTTGTTGGTGGTCACCTTGAAATCACCAGTCAGCGAGATCTCATCGTAGCCGTCGATGCTGTTCACGATACCATAGTCGATGCCGATCTTCTGGTACACATGGTTATACAGGCGCATCTGGTCGAGGTTGGCCACGCCCAACAGCTGGCACTGTGGCTTGGAAGGATTCACGATCGGGCCCAGGAGGTTGAAGCATGTGGGGAACTGCAAGGCCTTGCGGATAGGGCCGACGAACTTCATGGCCTTGGCAAAGAGCTGGGCATGGAGATAAACGATGCCGCACTCGTTGATGGAGCGGTTCAGCTTATCGATATCATCGGTGAACTTGATGCCGTGATGGGCAATGACATTCGAAGCACCACTGGTACTGGTTGCCGCATAGTTGCCGTGCTTGGCCACCTTATAGCCCGCACCGGCAATCACGAAGCAGCTGGTGGTGGAGATATTGAAGGTGTTCTTACGGTCACCACCTGTTCCCACCACATCGATATAACGGTCACAGTCGAGCGGCACCGGCACACCTGTCTCCAGGATACCATCACGGAAGCCCAACAACTCATCGACGGTTATACCACGCATCTGCAGAGCGGTCAGCAGGGCCGTAATCTGCTCGTTAGGGAACTCGCTCTTGGTGATTCCCACCAGGATGTTCTTGGTCTCCTCACGAGTCAGCTCCTCGTGATTCAACATCCTGTTCAAGATTTCTTTCATTTCCATACCTTATCTATTTATATTATTGTTTGCTTTGATACCTGCATGATGAAAAGAGGCCTGTCGTAAGAACGGCAGGCCTCTGATATCTTAAATGTATACACACGGCAACGTTGCTCACGACTTGTTCAATCTTGAGTAGCGCCACCACCATGCTGCGAATACATTATTAATCATGCTCTTTTTCTTTTAATTTGAATGATTTCGGGTGCAAATTTACACATTTTCTTTTTATCTGCAAAATTTTTAGTAACTTTTTTATTTGTGACGTAATAAACACACCTACTATTACGTTAATAAGATGAACACTATAACAAATCCGCCTATGCAGCATTTTACACCTCAAGAGACAATTGGTCCGTCAGAGAAGACGTTAAACACCATCCGGCAGTTCGCCTATGCTTATAATCTGTTGAAGCAATACGGTCAATGCCCCAACTATTGTCTGAACTAATTCATTAAAGCAGAAAGAAATGGCAACATTGGTTTCTCCATCACTGCTGGCCGCCAACTTCGCCGACCTGCGCAGCGATGTGGACATGATCAACCGAAGTGAGGCCGACTGGCTCCACATGGACATTATGGACGGTGTCTTCGTACCTAACATCTCTTTCGGATTCCCTGTATTGGAGGCTGTGGCCAAGATATGCAAAAAGCCGCTTGACGTTCATTTCATGATCGTTCATCCCGAGCAGTATATCCAGCAGACAGCCAAGATCGGAGCCATGATGATGAATGTACACTACGAGGCCTGCACGCATCTGCACAGGACGATCCAGGAGATACACGATGCAGGTATGAAAGCTGGAGTGACCCTGAATCCCTCTACGCCTGTCAGTGTACTGGAAGACATCATCAACGATGTAGATATGGTTCTGCTGATGAGCGTCAACCCCGGCTTCGGCGGCCAGACATTCATTGAAAACACCATCGCCAAAGTAAAACGACTCAAAGAGCTGATCGTTAGGAGTGGTTCGAAAGCACTGATCGAAGTTGACGGTGGCGTACAGGAAGAGACAGCCCCACGACTCGTGAAGGCTGGCGTAGATGTACTCGTCAGCGGCAGCTATGTCTTCAAGGCCAAAGCCCCCCATCAGACCATCAAAGAGCTGAAAGCCCTTTAATCCCTCAAAGTATTGCGAACACCTTGGTGCGGGAACATGATTACATCTCCAATTGGAGCGTAATCTGATGTTCACGTGCCATCTTGCGCATGTTCATCACGGCATAGCGCATACGACCTAATGATGTGTTGATGCTCACGCCCGTCGTCTCAGCAATCTCCTTGAACGACATATCCTGATAGAAACGCATGTACACCACTTCACGCTGGGTGGGTGGCAACTGGTTCATCATCCGTGTGACATCATTCATCACCTGTGCGTTGACGTACTGGTTCTCCACGTTCGCCTCCATCAGATCCCTTGAGGAGATGTTCGACAGGTCGTTCTCTTCGTTCGGCTCCACAATGTTCTCCGTACGATGATCACGATACCAGTCCATGATCACATTATGCGCAATACGCATCAACCAGGCAGAGAACTTGCCACTGTTCACATACTTCCCCTGGTGAAGCTTTGTGATCACCTTGACAAATGTCTCCTGGAAGACATCATTAGCCCTATCGTGGTCATGCACCACGAATAAGATATACGAAAAGAGCTTTGATTGTGTGCGTGAGAGCAGTAAATCAAATGCTTTATTGTTTCCTCCAACATACGATAAGGCCAACTCTTCGTCGGTCATACCTTTCAGATTGTCCATTTTTTCTATCTATTGGTATTGAAGTAACAATGTTTCGATAGGCATTTGATTTTAATTATTAATGAATTTGCGGGGCAAAGATAAAAAGTTTCGTTGAAATATGCAAACTTCTGATAAAAAAAATTGCATTTTTCTTTGTCTATTCGCATTTTCGTTATAACTTTGCAGTCGTAAGGTTCGCTACAGACGCGATTAAAAAGGGAATGGAGTGGAAATCTCCGACTGTCCCGCAGCTGTAAGTTCCATTATACCCACAAGCAATAAGCCACTGCCATCGGCGGGAAGGCGCTTGAGGGTGGAACAGAGTCAGAAGACCTGCCTTATGTAACTCGCCGACTCTCTCGATGTAAGGGATGGAGGCAACCCGAAATAATTGAATAGCAACGATCCTACCGCCAGGCAGTTAGGGGATGTTGTATAGGTACAAGAGAATAGCAATCGTTAGTTATTTATCTAACCGTACGTGTATTATTATATAAGTTTATTAGGTGGAAAGAGTGGTGCGTGAAGCATCGCTCTTTTCATTTGTAGCAAAAAATAGAGGTTGTCTGCAGGACGCAGTCAACCTCTTTGTTGTTTCGTGAAAAAGGCGAAACCATAAAATGAGATGCTGCAAATATAGGGTATATTTGCGAAAGTTCCAAATATTTACGAAGAAATCTTCAATTTTTTAACATTTGAGCCTTCTTCGAGGCAGCCTTAGCCTTGTCAATCTTGGCTTTAAGCTTATCCTCTTCTGCCTGCATCTTCTCCACCTTTGCCTGCAGACGAGTGATCTCCTTGTCCTTCATGTTGATCTCATCACCCTGGTTTCTGATGGTGGTGAGCAAGGCATTCAGCTCATCATTGTCGATATCTTCTGGATAGAGACCACGAACACGACTCATAAAGTCACCCAGGATGTTCATGTAGTTGGTGAACGCATCGAACGGACTGGCATAGATACCACGGTCAAGACCCACATTACTGGGCTTGGTGGTCATGAACCTGAAGTTGTTCGAAGCCTGCAGGTAGTCCCAGTCCTGATTGATTCGCGGATCATTGGCGATGCGGACACGATCGGCAATGCTGTACAGCTTATTGAAAGCCTCCCGTTGCATGGGGTTACCGAGCCAGCAGGAAACGTCGCGCTCCTCATCCACCCACGACAAGGTGTCAGGCACGTTGAGCGCACCTACGCTCTTCATCTTTCCACAGATCTCAGAAGGTGTGGAGAAGGTGATGCCCTTCTGCTTGGCGCAAGCAGGCAGTGCCTTGAGGAACTCCAGGATATTACTGCTCAACGGCTGGGCGATACCCAATGCGGAGAGCTCCATGAAGATATTGATGACCTGCTCTTCCTCGGGGAAGTTGGCAATGCGCTTGATATAGTCGTCTGCGAAGAGCGGATAGCCTTCCCACTCGCTGTTGTTGAAGCGCAGGGAGATATCGTCAGACAGCTCCACGTCGCGCAGCAACAGTTTCAGACTCGGTGCCAGGGCACAGTTATAAACATAGTGCGGACTCTTCCATCCGAGCACATGCTTGGCACCTTCGGTGAGCATACCCTTGAAGCCGAGGGCGGCAGCCTGCGCACCGATATCATCACTATAGATCAGCGAGGAGTTGCGGAGGATGGTGGGCTTCTTACCGAAGTACTCTTCCATCTTGGAGACCTGCTTCTTGACGTCTGCTGCAAAGCACTCCTCATTGGCAAGGGCGGAAAGACCATGACTATAAGGCTCTGCCAGGAACTCCACGCAACCGGTCTCGTTCAGCTGTTGTAGCTTCTCCAGCACCTGCGGAGCATGCATCTCCAGCTGTTCGATACCTGTTCCCGACAGCGAGAAGGCCACCTTGAAGAATTTGCCATGCTCGGCAATCATCTCCTGCAGTGCCGTCAGTGCCGGCATATACGAACGTTCTGCTATATCCGTGATGCTACGTTCGTTCTCGTAGTCATCATAGTAATAATGATCTGCACCGATATCAAAGAAACGGTAACGCTTCAGATGAATAATCTGATGTATCTCGAAATATAAACAAATAGTTTTCATAATTTTCAATTTTCAATTATTAATTTAATTTTGTTCCCATCCCATCGTTCTTATGTAGAGCGTACGGATCCATCGTCCCACCTTCTCCCAGGTGATCTGGTCAACCTCTTTCTTACCTTCTTCCTGCAGGTACTTGAAAAGGCTTTCGTTGGTACAGATGGAATACATGGCATCTGCCAATGCGTGGATATCCCAGTAGTCAACCTTGATACAGTTGTTCAGGATCTCGGCACAACCGCTCTGCTTGGAGATGATCGAGGGCGTGCCGCACTGCATGGCTTCGAGTGGTGAGATGCCAAACGGTTCAGATACCGAGGGCATCACATATACATCAGAGTCTTTCAGACATTCATACACCTGTTTGCCGCGCATGAATCCAGGGAAGTGGAAGCGGTCGGCAATACCTCTTTCGGCAGCCAGATAGATCATGGCTTCCATCATATCACCGCTACCGGCAAAGCAGAAACGCACGTTACGGGTACGCTGAAGTACCATATTGGCAGCCTCCACGAAATACTCAGGACCTTTCTGCATGGTGATTCGTCCGAGGAACGTCACGATCTTTTCCTTTCCTGTATGATCAGGACGCGGGATGTCCTGCAGTTCCTGGCGCAGCGGATACACCGCATTATGTACGGTAAAGCACTTGCGGGGATCCTGATGGTAATGGTTGATGACGGTCTGGCGTGTCAGCTCCGACACACACATGATGCAGTCGGCATTGTCCATTCCGTCCTTCTCAATTCCATACACGGTGGGGTTCACCTTACCGCGACTACGGTCGAAGTCGGTAGCATGCACATGGATGCACAACGGCTTCCCGCTGACGTTCTTGGCATGGATACCAGCTGGATACGTCAGCCAGTCGTGTGCATGGATGATATCAAAGTTTTCCGTGCGTGCCACCACACCTGCAATCACCGAGTAGTTATTGATCTCCTCGTGCAGATTCGAAGGATAGCCACCTGCGAACTCCATACAGCCAAGGTCGTTGACATTCATGTAGTTGAAGTCAGCATAGATATTCTCGCGCAGTTTATAGTAATAGTCTGGGTTCATGATGTTTCCCACGCGACTTTGTACATAGTCGCGACTCACATCCCGCCAAGCAATAGGCACCGCATTCATGGCAATAATCCGGGCAGCGTGCTGCTCCTCATCACCGAAGGGATGCGGCAGACAAAGCGCGATCTCTATGTCGCCCTGCGCCTTCAGTCCTTCAGAGATGCCATAGTTGGCTGTGGCAAGACCACCGAATACGTGAGGAGGATACTCCCATCCAAACATTAATACTTTCATAGTCGTGCCTCCTTATCTATTATATGTATATTTCTCCAGCATGTTCAGTGTTCGCAGCACCTCCGCCACATTCATGGCAAATGACATGGCACCGCGGGCACGGAACGGCGGGTTACCGTCAGACATCTCCGGAATGGTTCCCAAGCAGTTCCTTACCATCTCGTCCTCATAACCCACCATCTGACGTTCCACGAAGCTGATGCGGGTACGCTTGTAGAGTTTCAGACAAGCCTCCAGGTAGAAGCCACCGAGCCATGGCCACGCCGTACCCTGATGGTAGGCATAGTCGCGCTGTGTCTGCGGACCCACATACATCGGGTTGTAGCCACCGCTCTTCGGAGAGAGGGAACGCAGTCCCTTGGGCGTGAGCAACTCACGGGTACAGATATCCAACACACTCTTCTTCTGGTCGTTTGACAGCGGTGAATAGTCGAGCGCCACCGCGAAGATCATGTTCGGACGAACGCTCCAATCCATCATGTTCCCATCGACATAGTCGAAGAGATAGCCGTAGTCGTTCAGGAAGGTATCAACGAACGCCTCCTTTGTCTTGGCAGCCAGCTTCTCCAGATGATTCTCTGCCTTCTCGTCCTTCCTCATCCTTGCCAGCTTGGCGCAGAACTTCAGGGCATTGTACCACAAGGCATTGAACTCAACGATGAAGCCTGTACGCGGCACAACCGGACGACCGTTTGCGGTGGAGTTCATCCAGGTAACAGCCTTTTCTCTTCCTTCCGTACGAAGGAGTCCGTTCTCCTCCAAGGTAAGGTTGGGATGACCGCCCTTCTCGATATACTCCACGATGTCGCGCACCAGCTTTCCGTACATGTTGAAGCACTTCTCTTCGCCTGCCTCCTTGGCATACTGTTGAACAGCCCATATCGCCCAAAGGGGTACGTCAGGCTGTTCCATCTCGTAGATCTTCACCGACACAGGCTTGCCTTTCATGAATTCACGCAAGCCCTTCTCGGCCGTCTTCATCACCAGTTCGAAGTAGTCCTGCTCCTCGATGGCAAGCGTCAGACCCGGCAAGGCGATGAAGGTATCACGGGCACGGCATTTGAACCACGGGTAACCAGCGAGGATATACCGTTCATCCTTCTTGGTACGGTTATGGAACTGATGAGCGGCATTCACCAGACAGTGGAAGAAGTTATCACGCGGTGCACGTTCATCCACTTCCTTGTCGAAGAGTGACTTCAGACTACCTGTACGGATGCTGGAAGTAGAAGCGGCAAAGACGATGCTCTCGCCTTTCTTGATGTCCATCTCAAAATACCCAGGCACGTAGAGGTCCTCGTTGGAGGCATACCCTCTCTCCTGCTCCTTCGGATACTCCACCCCTCTGTACCAGTCGGGCTGGAAGATAAACTCGTTCTTCTTACTGAACTGCATGTACAGGTCGGGATAGCCAGCATACATGCAAGTCTTGATACCATTGTCAACCGACTGGTAGTCACGACTGGCCACGGAATTCTCATGCGTGAACTGTCGCACACTACGGAATGCAAGGAAAGGACGGAAGCGGAGTGTAGTTGCAGAATGTGCATCCTCCAGCGTATAGCGGATCAGGATCCTGTCCTCATAATGCTGGAACACCACTTCCTTTTTCAAGATCACACCACCCACACGATAAACGGTGGTAGGTACTTTATCACAATCAAATTCCCGAATGTACTTATGTCCCTTAGGACTGTAGTTGTTGCCCTGATACTTATGGAGTCCCAGATTGAATTCAGCACCGTGCTGAATGACCGTCACATCGAGCGATGAAAGCAGGACATGGTTCTCATCATCGATCTCCGGGACGGGAACGACGAGCAGTCCATGGTACTTTCTTGTGTTACAATCAACAATCGTGGAACAGGAGTAAGCACCCGAGCGATTGGTACGCAATAACTCGCGCGGTAATGCTTCTTCCAAGTTGGTCATCAGAGCCTTTTCAAATCGCAAATAACTCATAGATGCTATATTGAGGTTTTTTAGTTGTTCCGGTTGGATAAATCCACTTCAAAAGTAATAAAAATATCAATGAGCACAAAATAAAATAACAAGAATTTCAATTCGCTTATCGTTTTTTATGTTTTAGAATACAAAAACTGTCAGATAATTTTCTCATTTCAAGAAAATATCGTACTTTTGCACCACCAATCACCCATCAACTGGATGAAGGTATTAGCAATGAACACAACGAAAGAACTAGGAAAAGAGGAAATCACCGATATGGTTTGTTCCATATGGGAGCCGTTGAGTGCTGCCCAACGACGTATGATCGCACAGCATCTAACCTTCAAACAGTTCAAGAAAAACGAGATTATCTACAAGGAAGATGAACAGCCTTTGCAGATGATGTGTCTGATACAAGGCAAGGTGAAGATCTTCAAGGAAGGAATGGGGCGTTGTCAGATTGTCCGTGTCGTCAAGCCACAGGAGATGTTCGGCTATAGTGCCTTTTTCGCTCATGAGTGTTACAAGACCAACGCCATGGCTTTCGAATCATCCATCGTTGCTTTCATACCCATGAACATCATCACCCATCTCATGCGAGATTGCCATACACTTACCCAAACCATCGTCACCCAGTTGTCAACAGCACTGGGTAAATCCGACGACCGCATCATCAACCTCACACAGAAGCATATCCGCGGTCGTTTGGCAGAAGCTTTGATATTCCTGAAAGATTACTATGGAGTGGCAGATGACCATTGTACGCTCAACATCTCATTGAGTCGTGAGGACCTGGCGAACCTCTCGAACATGACCACCAGCAATGCCATCCGCACACTATCTTCCTTTGCCAGCGAAAAGCTCATTGCCATCGATGGCAGGAAGATTAAGATCCTTGAGGAAGAAGAGTTACTGAAAGTCTCCAAAAACGGGTAGCAAAAGCCATTGTCTTTCGTTAACCCGGAATCAGGAAGTTGATCACTTCCTGCTCAATCCCCACCGTGAACGGTCCTTCGGGCGTATTCATCAGTCGTCCGTCAACACTCACCAAGGCATGGGCAGCCTCGTTCACCTCCACCTCAGTGGTACGGTAAGGATGAACGCTACGATGATTCAGGAACTTGTTCGTGAACAGGAGATAGAAGCCTTCTATCAGTTGTGCCACCTGCGGATGATAAACCACCGACACATCCAGCATACCATTATACGGCACGGCATTCGGTGTCTGGCCGTAGCCCCTTGCACTACCTATGCAGACAGTCATGACCTTCCGTTTGATCACATCCGAATTGATCTTCAGATTCATCTTGTATTCCATGCGCTGGAACACCATCAAAAGGAATGATGTGAAGAATGACAAGGTGCGGGAACCAAATAAACGACGGGTTTGACGGCGCAGGTTCATGACAGAGGCGATCAGTCCGATATTCAGGCAGTTCAGGAAATAACGATGACAACGTTCCCCTTCGCGGTTGGTATAGCGCACACATCCCAGGTCGATCTTGCGCACCCGATGTTTCACCAGCCAGTCGATGGTCTGCTCCTCCTCTCCTTCCTTGATCTCCCAGTAACGGGCAAAATCGTTCATGACACCGTTAGGGATGACGCCCAAGGCAATCTCTTCACGAACCTCCTGCGGTGCCTGCATCAAACAGTTCACCGCATCGTTCAGTGCCGAGTCGCCTCCCACGATGATGATGGTCTTGTAACCATTGTTGATCATCATGTTCACCAGTCGTTCCACACTATTGGAATTCTCGCTCTGAACCTTATCGAAGACCACCCCTTTCTCATTGAGGATCTTCTCGATTCTCTCCCACCGCTTCTGCGGACGAAAGATGTCGCGCTTCGGACAGTAGAGAATGGCCCAGCGGTTGTTTACCTCGTTATTCGCCATATATCGATCGTATTTCGTTTATTCATTTGAATCAATATCCTTAAAATAAGCGGTGATCTCCTTGCCTTCAGGAACCTTGTCCAAGTAAGCTTTCCCTGCCTCCTTGGAGATCTCTTTACCATTGAGAGAACAACCATTGATCTCGCCCTCCACTTCGAGGACATTGAGTTTCCAGATGCGCTTGCCGTTCTGGAACGCATGGATCTCCTGTTGCCATGAGGGTCCTCCGGCAGGTCCTGCAAGTTTCAGATAACTGATGCCGTTATTCTCACACCGAGATGGACGCAGTCTGGGATTCTCAATGGCGATCAGTGAGAATGTGTCATCTTTGCGGATGAAGAAGGCTCCGTTCTTGTCATCTTTGTCGCGCATCCAGATCCACTCGTTATTGTAATCAATGTAGCAGTGGGCCCACTTGGTGAGTTTCACGTTCTTATCACTCATCTCGTCAGCATGATACATCTTGTCCATTGCAGCGAGATCCTTCTTCCAGACGGGGATTTCCTCATCGATCAAGGAGTGGAAGCACTCGTATTCCATTTCTATGAGTTTGTTGTCCCGCGGGAAGAGCATACCGATGACAAAACTCTCAGGAGCACTATGGGTATAGCAGAGTTCCAATCCTTTCGGACCCTCGAAGGCTGCCTCGATAGTGTTGGGGATATAGCCGTCAGCATCAGCATTCCATGTTGATCCCCATTCCTCATCATAATAGCCCAACTGCTCCAGTTTATAGATACTGTCACCATCAATCAACAACTCAAGGGCTAAGGCGTACTTACGGTCAGCATAGTACTTATCCTTGGGGGCATTCTTGTACTCGCCCTTGAACTCTATAGCACCCATCGTATAGCGGTCGCCAATCGTACAGGTCTTGGAAGAGCGCTGAACCTTCATGCCATACTCAGTCTCGAGTTGCTTGACAATGTCGGCAGGAAGACTGGGGTAGTTGTAATCAGCGGTACGAAGACTCTTGATATCGAGGCGCTTGCGGGATTTTAGGTAACTGTCGGTAACGATGACCGTTCCCCAAGTGTTGTCTATCTTGTCTTTGGGATTGACATATTCGTAACGGGCGCAGAGGGCAGGAATCTCCTCACGACCGTGGATCTCACCAATGCTGGGCGTGTTGCCATCGGGATCCTTCAGCACCTCATCGACAAACCGCACCTTTACGATACCGTTGTCTGTGAGCAGGTTGGTATATTGGGCTGCATGGCGACGGAACATCTCCTGCTGCTCCCAACTACTATGCCAAGTATCGAAGTAATCAGCATTATCGTCATTCTTCTGCGGTTCCTCGAGGTATGCCCAATAGAGCATGTGCATATACTTTCCGTCACCACCGATAAGGAACATCGGCAGAGGGGTGGTATCGTTCTCTTCGATGATACTGTCAATGACGGTGTTCACTGAGTCGGTATTCCCAACAGGAGCCGTCTGGCTCTTGTTCTGACAACTGATCATCATGGCCACCATGCAGATGACCGAAAGCACTAGTTTCTTCATACCAAATGACGGATGTTATTCATTTTTAGGGATATACAAAATGCGTACCGTTCCACATCAACTTTTTCTCAATCTTTCCTAGAGGGATATAATAGGTATAAATCATCGTTTTTCCCTGACGGGGCAGGGCGTGTGTAGTGGCCGTCGTACCCTGAGGTGCCTCGAGGGTGATGCCACCAATATCATCGGGATAGATCACTTTCATGGTGCGCGAGGCATTGTCGTACTTGTAGAATGTGATACCTGTGTATTGTCCGACCACGGGTTTACCGTTCATGTACCAGTCGTTGGAAATAGCCACTAACTTATGTTTCTTGTCAGCATAGTTCCAATAGCAGCACTCGATAACCTGTCGATTGGTGTTGTCATCGTCGGTATCAACGGATACATAACCCACATACCCATTCTGCACATCCACGATGAGATCATCTCCCGGCATCTGTTTCATGCCATTTTTGTAGAAACCCCATGCTTCCCTCAACCCATTAAGAGACTCATCTGTCTCATCCCTTTGCGAGAGCAGGGCCGACACAAAGTCCTTGATAGTAGGTGATGCGCCATTGAAACTGACGGTGATGTCATTCAAACCATCATCAAACACATAGGGTTCTGTCTTGGCATATACAGGCTTCATGCCATCCCAGGTGAACGTATGCAGTACAGGACCGTCGTCACCGCTCCAATCTTCTACGATTACGTTCTTACCTTTCTTCGGCAGTTTACAGAATATCTGCTTGAACTCTCCCTTGTCACCCCAACGGTAACCCTTCAGGATATCAGGTTCCGGGGTGAGCGTTTTCTTCTGCGGATCGTAGTCGTAGGTGCATAATACCTCGATGCAGGGATCCGTAGGCTTGCCCAAAAGGACCGCCAAGAGCTTATGACCGTTGGAACGGTTCCAATAACAGGCAGACATATACTCTCCGTCAGTACCACCATCGCCCACCGACACATAACCATTCTTGCTATCGATGGTAACGGTAAGTTCCGTCTCATCATCCAGCACCTCTTTGGAAAGGCCCTGCTCCATCGTGTTCCTGATGGAACCCACCATCCATGTGGGCCATGTCTGGTCGAACCGTTCCAGCATAATGCCGAAGCTGCCGTTTATCACGTTGTCAATGGTCTTGGTGCTCCATCCTTTATCGATCACCTCCAGCGGAGTACTCTCAAAATGCTGATCCTGCGCCTTTGAGGCGAGAACAGAAAAGCATCCAACGGTTAGTAAGAACAATAATCTTTTCATCTTATTGAGTTTTTAGAATATCTATGATATGATCCACGGCATGCTCCATCCCCCCTCCTTCAGGAAGGAACGGTGCGGGCAGCCAATGGATCTTGAATCCTCGTCTTTCCATGCCCCGAAACCACGTCATCTGTCGTTTGGCAAACTGGTGGATGGCAATCTCCAACTGACGGAACATCTCGTCGTAGGAGAGCTTACCGATGACATTCTCCGTGACGTACTTATACTCCAATCCATAGTAGATCAGATCATCAGCCGGAATACCACTATCCAGCAGTCCTTTCACCTCATCCACCATCCCTTCCTCCAGACGTTGCTGGAGTCGTTGGGTAATCCGTTGCCTTCTTATCTCCCGATCCACATCCACACCTATTATTATATAGGGTATCATCGGGAACTGTCGTTCCTCCATCGGGGTATGCAGGTTATACGTTTCTATCTCGATGGCACGGATGGCACGTTGCACGGTATCCACATCGGTGCGGTTATGCATGTTCGAGCCCGTCTGCTTCTTCAGGTCAACAAGCATCGCGGTCAGTTCCTCCAACGACCTGTTAGCCAACTGCGCTCTCAGTTCCGGGTTCTGGGGAACAGGCGACAGTGAGTAGCCTTTCAGTACCGACTCAATATACAGTCCTGTTCCTCCGCAAAGGATGGGCTGTGCTCTCCTACTTGTGATATCCTCGTATGCTTGAAGGAAATCATGTTGGTATTGAAAGAGGTTGTACTTGGTTCCCGGTTCACAGATATCGATCAGATGATAGGGAATCTCAATTCTTTCATCTTTGATCTTTATCGTATAATCATCCAAGTCCTTACCAGTTCCGATATCCATTCGGCGGTAGACCTGACGACTATCACCACTGATAATCTCCCCGCCGATTCTCGCAGCGAGAGCCACGGCAAGAGAGGTCTTGCCACAGGCAGTAGGACCGAGTATCGTTATCAACCTCCTCATGGAACGTTATTTCACGATGCGGTTCACCCGTCGCATACCTTGGTAGTTGACACTCGGCTGTTTCTCCAGATAGTTGATAATCAAGTCGGCTGTCTGTCTGTTCAGACTATGTCCCTGATCCTTCCTTGGAGAGTCGCAAATCGACACCACATAGCTACTGGTCACCACACGGTAGGTCTTCTTCATATTGAGTTTCTTACCGTCAAGGGTATAAACCTTCAGATCCTTGATATGCTGTGGATCACCCTTTTCATAAGTCACATCGCACTTGATTCCTCCTATCCTGGGGAATCCATAACCGTCGCTTTCTCCACAGGCAATCAGCATCTTACGCAACTCATCCCCAGTGAGCATCAGCTCCACGGCTTCGTTGCCGAAGGGATCCAGCTGAAGGATGTCACTCACCGTGATAGGTCCTGCGGCCTTCTCCTCATAGCGGATTCCACCAGTGTTCTGGATAGCCACATCAGCACCGGTCTCACCGATAAAGGCATCGCAGACCATACATCCCAGTTCCTCATAACCGTTGAAAGGTGCCTCAGCGACGGTCAGCTGACGATGGAACTCGGGGTTATCACTGAAGCTTTGTACCATGTCGGCCACCACCTTGTTCTTCTTCGGCCATGTCCGCACATTGATATTCTCCGCCTTCTTCTCCACCACCTTACCGTTATCAACAACAAGTGTGGTATGTGTCACCTTCTTCAGTCGGTTTTCATTCTGAGTGATCAGGACACCGTTGTGTATCTCTCCGCCATCCAGTTGTGTGTGGGTATGTCCGCCAATGATCAGGTCAATCCAGGGCACATCCTTCGACAGCTCCACATCATCCTCATAACCAATATGCGAAAGCAGGATGGTCACGTCGCACTGGTCGCGCAACCACTTATACTCCTGTACCGTCTCTTTGACGGGCAGGAAGGAGATGCCCTTCACATTATCGGGATGGGAATCAGGAATACCCCTTTGTCCGATCTGCACAACACCTACCACACCAACTTTCACTCCTTCCACATCGAATAACTGGTATGGGATGCAATGGATTCCCCATTCGGAATCCGGCTGGATGTTGGCGCATATATGACGGAAGTTCGACATGCTGATAAGTTGTGCCATGCCCTTCTGACGGGAGTCGAACTCATGATTCCCCAAGGTAGAGGCATTGAAACCCACCTGGTTCATCAGTGCCACCATGGGATAGGCAGGGATCTCGTAGCGGTCGTTCAACGGCTCACCTGTACGGTTGTCACCTGCTGACAAGACCAGCAAGGATGGATAAAGCGTTCGCAGACTGTCAACGATATCAGCCAACTGGGGGAAGGCCTCGATGGCTGCATGCATATCGTTGGCCGACAGGATATGCACTTCTTTCTTCTCTGCAAAAAGCGTCAGCGACCAAAAGGCGGCCAACACGATTAGTAGTCTTCTTCTCATATCTTCTTTTCTTTGAATTTTATCTTCTGGTTTTCTTTCAAAGGAGCATCGTGGTCAATCGGATGCCCCCATGCGTCGAACACCTCCACAGTAGGTATCAGCTGTCTGTCAAGGTCCTTGGCGACGAAGTATCTGAGCAGGGCATGTTTCACCTTGGCTCCTTCGAACACCTCCACGTATCGTCTATTTACTTTCACTCTCATGGATTCCTCGGCAAAGATATACAAAATATCTGAATCTACACGCTTCTTGTCGTTTATTCTTCTTTCGTTGCCGGCAACAGGAGGTTGAGCAATACGCCGATGATGGCAGAAAGACCGATTCCGCTCATGGAGAACGAGCCGAAGTTTAGAACGGCACCGCCAATACCCATGGTCAGCATGACACTGACGATGATGATGTTACGTGTCTGATTGAGATCTACCTTATGATTAATCAGGTTCTTTACGCCTACACTGGCTATCGTACCGAAGAGCAGGAGCATGATACCGCCGAGCACAGCGTCAGGAATGCTTCGCAGCAGGGCGTTCAGCTTGGCAATGACCGAGAAGATGATAGCCGTGGTTGCCGCGATGCGGATCACCTGTGGATGCGTTACACGGGTAATCTGCATGGCACCTGTCACCTCACTATAGGTGGTTACAGGAGGACCGCAGAACAACGAGGCGAACAGACAGGCAAGACCGTCGCCCAGCATCGTACGATGAAGACCGGGATCTTTCACGAAGTCCTTTTCAGCCACCTCGCTCACCACATACACGTCACCGATATGCTCAATCACAGGAGCGATGGCCACAGGGATCATGAACACAAACGGCTCCCATGCAAACTGGGGCAGTTGGAAATGTGCTATGCTCTGCGGTAGGGCGAACCATGGAGCCTCCCTCACTGGCGTGAAGTCGATCAGTCCCATACAAACAGCAACGATATAGCCAACGATGATACCACATACCACAGGCACCAGCTTTAACAATCCTTTGGCAAACGTAAGCACTATAATTGCAGTTATAAGCGAGATAAATGCCAGCAGCCAGTTGTTCTTCGCCATATCCACAGCGGCAGGCGACAACGACAAGCCGATGAGGATGATGACCGGTCCTATGACTACAGGAGGGAAGAAACGATCCAGAAACTTCTTTCCCTGCCATTTGATAAGTGCCGACATCAAGAAATACACCAAGGCAACGCCGGCAATTCCCGCGATTGTACCTGGCATACCCCACTGTTTCGAAGCCGCCATGATCGGGGCGATGAAGGCGAAGCTGCTTCCAAGGAAGATGGGCACGACACCTTTTGTCACCAGATGGAAGATAAAGGTACCTACACCTGCAGTCAGCAATGCCGTAGCAGGATCTAATCCGATAAGCAGTGGCACCAGTACGGTGGAACCGAAGGCCACGAAAAGGAATTGCACGCCCACGATGGTCTTGCGTGCCGGGGTTAGCGTTTGACTGTTCATCTTTTGATGTTGATAGTGTCCTTAGATTAGTAGAACCTCCACTTCAGTGCGAGGGTGGGATTGACGAAGAAGGATTTGTCGTTGTACGTATTATAGATGAAGTTATTGCTGATCTCGCACTCCGTACCGATGCTCAGGTGTTTAGTGGCGTTGTACCAGAGCTGAGGTTCCGTGAGAAGAACCAGCTGACCGTGATGGTTGGCTTTCTCGCCTCGCCAGAGATCAATGAACCCCGAGCAAGACCACTTTCCAAACGGCAGGTACCACACACCAGTAAGCTGCATACTATGGTAAGAAGACGTATAGTCATAGCTCTTGAAATAGCGTTTATACATCAGCTGCAACGAGTAGGTAGCAGAAAGAGCAGGGTTCCATCCGTTATAGGCCATACCCACCAGAACCGCCTGCTGAAAGCTGCCACTCTTACTCAATCCGCCATTATACTCCACATGAGCGGCATAGTTCCCATATAGATTCAGTTCACGGGAAATCTCCGTATAAGCACTCTCCGTGAACTTCCTACTGAAATCCACATCCACGAAATAGAACCATGATCCCCAATAGTCAAGCTTGAACTCTTCCAAGGTCATCGTTACCTTCGGTCTGCCTGCCTCCTCGTTAGGATAGATATTCCTACCTAAATCATAATGAAGCTGGATGTTCTGAGCCTGCATTGCGATGACAGCAATTGTCATCAGTCCTGTTGTCAATAATCTTTTCATCTTACACCTATTGTTTTACTTTAATATATATACCATCAAATGCAGCACCCATGCCGAAGCACTCGAGCGACTCATTGCCGGTAATAGTATTCAATACCACAAATCGCGGATAGAAGGTGGCACTGAAGCCATAGCCGCACTCATTGACATCGCGGTATTCGAACCTGTTGCCCTTGAGTTCTGCGGGACGCCCTGTCTCACTTCCACCCTCTGCGATATTGTGCCGCACGTTCCCGCACTCGAAATGCACATGGTTCTTGCCAGCAGCACGGAAGGTGATATGTCCGCCCATCATCGACTGGTAATTCTGATCCCATTTCTGGAAGGAGTATTCCTTGCCGATATTACCAGGATCTTCGGGAGTAAGGAGCGACTGCGTGAACCACTTGGGCATCTCACGACTGTAACTCATATTGTTCATCACCAGTTCCTTCTCGGTTTTGGGATTCTTCCAAGTACCCGTCATCACCTCTTTCCACTCGTCCTCCTTCTTGTATTCGATGGCAATCTCGCCCGAGATGATACCGTCCGACTGATATTCGTACATGTGGTAGTAGTCAGTACCTTCGTACTGAGTAACAGTCCCTGCAACCATGATGGGTGCGGGATTCTTTGCCTTGGGATAGAAGATATAGCCTGCCACCACATCATCATCCGTTCTTTGGAAAACGATGTTGACGGGAATCCGTCCGTCGAGCATGGCATCAAAGCGATGACAGGGGTAGTTCAGCAGACCGTCGAAGTTCACGTATTCATCATCTTCTATCGCCCATGTGTTCTCGAAATATTTCACCAGCTTGTTCCCCTTCCATCGGTAATAAGAGGAAACCCTATGGTCAGGACCGGCACTCAGTACGGTACTGATGCTTTTTGTCTCCGCATCACACATCGGCTCACCAATACCAGAGAAGTCCTCTGCCTCAACGAAACAACGCTGTTGCTGATCCCATAACAATGCTTCGTGCCACGTATTGTTGGCAAAACCGCCCATATAACCCAGATAGACGTTCACATCAGGATAACCATCGAAGTTCAGGTCCTCCTCAGAAACCCTTCCGATAAGTTCTGCCATATCCTCAGGAACAGGGACAGGCAACTCAAGCGTGTACTCCTTGACGAGCTGGTTACCCACATAGGCACCCAGCTTCACATGCGAGATCTCCCCATCGTCATTTTTCACCTTGGTGTTCTTGAACGAGAACTCACTCCGTTCATGACGGGTAGTCTGAGCCTGCACGACCCCGGCGATGATAGCCATCAAACAAAATACCAACAATCTCTTCATGGTCTGTTATTACACCTTATTATATATAATATACCTGTATGGTTTCAGAATTCCCGATTCATCAGCAGATGGAAGGCATTGGTCAGTTCATAGCCTACCCTACTGGCGAATGATGGTTCCATCGTACGACTCCCGGAATTGATCTCATGCACCAGTCCTTCATCACCTCCCCCCTGTGCCTCACTTCCGAAGTACAGACGAGTTTCTTCATCCTTTCCACTCTGGTTGTTCTTCTCATAGTAGAACACCAGGTCACCCTCCTTGTCGTACAGGAACTCCTGATAGTAGGTATGGGCAGCCACGTTATAGCTGTTGGTGATGAAGTAAGGGGTGAAGAAATAACGCCCCAGGTTCTCATCCTCCTGCAGGGTGTAGTAGTAATGGGTAGTACATTTACCAGGACCACTACCCGGCATCATATAGTTACTGTTCACCACGGTCTCATTGGCAGGGGTACCTTCCTTGGCCAACTTCTCACTGTTGGCGATGTCCTGTTTGGCCTGTGTATATAGTTTGCGGATCTCTGCCACACGCGCCTTGGCTGCGGGTGACGATTGGGCTCCGGTTGTCAACAAACAGCAGAGACCAATGGCTATTAGGAACGTTCTTTTCATATTCTTCATTTGATTGTTATTGTGTTGACTGCAAAAATACAAAAAAAATGCCGCCCGACAAAATCGGACGGCAATTTTTTATGATATTCGCTAATTGCTTATTTCTTATTTCAATTGACTTCGTCGACTGAAAAACGCGACTCGGCAATTTCCAAGCAAGCTTAGCATTGCACTCGCTGCTTATTTCAGTTCAGCGAGATACTTGATAGTGCGAACCATCTGAGAAGTGTAAGAGTTCTCATTGTCGTACCATGCAACAACCTGTACGAGAGAGTTACCATCACCGATCTTAGAAACCATTGTCTGGTTTGCATCGAACAGTGAACCGAACTTCATACCGATGATGTCGCTAGATACGAGCTTCTCCTCTGTGTAACCAAATGACTCGTTCTGAGCAGCCTTCATAGTAGCGTTGATACCCTCAACAGTAACCTCACCCTTAACAACAGCGTGCAGGATAGTGGTAGAACCTGTAGGAGTCGGAACACGCTGAGCAGCACCGATCAGCTTACCATTCAGCTCGGGGATAACGAGACCGATAGCCTTGGCAGCACCAGTTGAGTTAGGAACGATGTTCTGAGCACCAGCACGAGCACGCTGAACATCACCCTTGCGCTGAGGACCGTCGAGAATCATCTGGTCGCCAGTGTAAGCGTGTACAGTTGTCATGATACCACTCTGGATAGGAGCAAAGTCGTTCAAAGCCTTTG
>JAFZBK010000069.1 GCA_017561825.1 Prevotella sp. | reverse complement strand
TAAAATCCACTCTGAGGTGTTAAATGCAAGCATTTCTTTGTATTCGCTGCTCCAAAATTTATCTGAATGATGAGTTTTGTCACGACTCAACAAATAAAATGCAAGCATTTCTTTGTATTCGCTGCTCCAAAATTTATCTGAATGATGAGTTTTGTCACGACTCAACAAATAAAATGCAAGCATTTCTTTGTATTCGCTGCTCCAAAATTTGGTTTTTCTCTCGCTTATTCGTAATTTTGGCTTCGCCGAAAGTACTTCCGTTAACTACGTTTTCCTCTTTCACGACTCAGCCATCCAAGTATACTTGATGGCATTCGCTGCTCCATCGGTTCGACAAAACAAAGAAAAACAAGCTTTCCTTTGGTTTTGTGCTCGCTTATCCGTAACTTTGCAGGGCAAAACAAAGAAGAGAATGGCAAATTTAAGATTTCAGGTTGTAGAGGAAGCCTTTACCAAGAAGCCTTTGGAAGTGACGGCACCCGAAGAGCGCCCGTCAGAGTATTTCGGTAAGAACGTGTTCACACGCGCCAAGATGTACAAGTATCTGCAGCGTGATGTGTATGAACAGCTTATCGATGTCATTGACAATGGCGCTCCGCTTGACAGGAGTATTGCCAATGCTGTGGCAAAGGGAATGAAGCAGTGGGCCGATGAGAACGGCGTGACGCATTATACCCACTGGTTCCAACCGCTGACAGAGGGAACGGCCGAGAAGCATGATGCCTTTATCGAACATGACGGGAAGGGTGGTATGCTCGAGGAGTTCTCAGGAAAACTGCTCGTACAGCAGGAGCCTGACGCATCTTCTTTCCCCAGCGGTGGTATCCGTGCTACCTTCGAGGCTCGCGGCTATTCTGCCTGGGATCCTACATCACCGGTGTTCATCATCGATGATACACTGTGTATTCCCACGATATTCATTTCCTATACAGGGGAGTCGCTCGACTACAAAGCACCGTTGAAGCGTGCACTTCGTGCCGTGGGTGAGGCCGCATTGGGCGTGATTCACTATTTCGATCCTACTGTCAAGAAGGTGATCAGTAACCTCGGATGGGAACAGGAGTATTTCCTGGTGGATGAAGGATTGTATTCCGCCCGTCCTGACCTGATGCTGACAGGTAGAACACTGATGGGACATGACTCTGCCAAGAACCAGCAGATGGATGACCACTACTTCGGTACGATTCCTGATCGTGTGCAGGCGTTCATGAAGGACTTGGAGATCCAGGCATTAGAGCTGGCCATTCCCTGTAAGACCCGTCATAACGAGGTGGCCCCGAACCAGTTCGAGATAGCCCCGATCTATGAGGAGACGAACCTGGCCGTTGACCATAACATGTTGCTGATGTCATTGATGAAGAAGGTGGCACGGAAGCATGGATTCCGCGTGCTGCTCCATGAGAAGCCTTTCGATGGTATCAACGGCTCGGGTAAGCACAACAACTGGAGTCTGAGTACCGACAATGGTATCCTGTTGCATGCACCAGGTAAGACACCCGAACAGAACCTGCGCTTCGTGACGTTCATCGTGGAAACGCTGATGGGTGTGTATCGTCATAACGGACTGCTCAAGGCCAGTATCATGTCGGCCACCAACGCTCATCGTCTGGGTGCCAACGAGGCACCGCCCGCCATCATCTCTTCGTTCCTCGGCAAGCAGGTAAGCGAGCTGTTGGAGCATATCGAGAAGGCGGATAAGGACGACCTGTTCATGGTGGCAGGGAAGCAGAAGATGGAGTTGGATATTCCTGAGATTCCCGAACTGCTCATCGACAATACCGACCGTAACCGCACCTCACCTTTCGCCTTCACGGGTAACCGCTTTGAGTTCCGTGCCGTAGGCTCGGAGGCTAACTGCGCTAGTGCGATGATTGCGCTGAATGCGGCTGTGGCAGAGGCGTTGGTTGACTTCAAGAAACGTGTGGATGCACTGATAGCCAAAGGACAGGATCAGACGAGTGCCATCATTGATATTCTCCGTGATGATATCCGCACCTGTAAGCCGATTCATTTCGATGGAAACGGCTACAGTGACGAGTGGGTGGTGGAGGCCACCAAGCGTGGTCTTGATGTAGAGAAGAGCTGTCCTGTGATCTTCGACCGCTATCTCGACAAGGAGAGCATCGACATGTTCGAGAGTCTGAACATCATGAACCGCAAGGAGCTCAGGGCCCGCAACGAGGTGAAATGGGAGACCTATACCAAGAAGATTCAGATTGAGGCTCGTGTATTAGGTGACCTCACCATGAACCATATCATCCCTGTGGCTACGCATTACCAAACGCGTCTTGCTAAGAACGTGGAATGCATGCGTGACATCTTCTCTGCCGAAGAGGCTGAGAAGCTATGTGCACGCAACATCAAGATCATCAGGGAGATTGCTGAGCGTACGCAGACCATCGAAACCATGGTGGAGGAACTGGTGAACGCCCGTAAGGTGGCTAACCGAATCGAGTGCGAGCGCGAGAAAGCCATTGCCTACCATGATACCGTGGAGCCTAAGATGGACGAGATTCGTTACCATATAGACAAGTTAGAGCTCACCGTGGCCGATGAGCTCTGGACTTTGCCGAAATATCGCGAACTGTTGTTTATACGGTAAAGAAGCAAGAAGTTAGAAGCAAGAAATTAGAAGCAAGAGGTGAGAGAATAGTATTATTATATAGGCACTAGATATATTCACCTGTATCTTATTACATATCTCTAATCTTCTCACCTCTTGCTTCTTGCTTCTTTTTATTGCAATACCTTCTTTTTCAGTTTATCCACTGCATCCTCCAAGCTCTCGGTGGGCTTGATGATGTTGTAGCCTTTCCAGAAGTCAGACTCCTCGAAGAACTGTGCCTGATCAGCCAACGACTCCCGTTCGCCGAAGGAATCACGGCGCGGTATGGGTTTCACATCCTGATCCTGACGGTCGGTAACCACCATCTCGTTCACAGCTGTGAAATTCGTGGCCAGCAGTCGTTTCTTCCAATCGCAATTGAAGCGGAACAAGGAACGCACATAACTGATGTGTGACAGCTTGCCGTCGTAGTTGTAGTTGATCAGGAATGAGAGCTCGCGCGGACGGAAACGTACGCCTAAAGGCTTGTTGACCAGCATGGCCCGTGTAGCCTTCTCACGGTCGTTCATATCCAACGACAACTCCACCCTGGTGAAAGCCAGCGTCTGCCAGTCGATATACAAGGTGCCATGGAACAGGGCGTAGTTCACCGTTGCCCTTGGTCGGATGCTGATGGCATACTGCTGACGGTCGGCAATCATCACAGGATCCTCCATCCTCATCTCATAGAGTTTCAGATCTTCCTTGTTGAGCAGGAACTCGAGGTTCTTTACCACGTCGAGCATGACAGCCTGTACCGGACCGCCAATCACCTTCACTGTCAGCGTATCGCTCTTACGAGGACTGACCAGTCGGCGCCCCTTGGTGATGGAAACACGATCAAGTCCTATACCCCCGTTCTTGTAAGACGACTTATACATATCCGTCACAGCCTCAGCAATATAGATGTAGTTCTTGCGCTTCTGAACCACCTCACGATAGAAACACTGGTAGAGGGAAGGGTCACGACTGTAGTTCACGGGAATCTTATTGATGGCCTCGTTGACAATATCCTCGGGATTGCCTGAACGCACAATCACCTCATCGAGAACCACCGTGCTGGGCATCAGTTGCACCTGCAGGTTACCGCTGTTCCTGTCGGTGATGTTCACCCGCTGTGTGTGATAACCGATATGTGAGAACGACAGCTGGCGTGGCCTTTCTGTGGTCTTGATGGTGAAACCACCATCCGCATTGGTCACTGTAGCATACCGTTTACCGGGAATCTGCACGTTCACATACTGCAGGTGCTTGCCTGAAGAAGCATCACGCACTTCTCCTGTAATCACATAAGTAAGCTTGGCGGTGTCTTTTTGTTCTTCACGTACCTCCAAAACTGCTGTCGGATCTTCCTTGGCAGTCAGCATGGTCTGACTCATCGCGGGTGTAATGCCCACGAATCCAAGTAGCATACATATCCAAAGCCTCATACCTTTTCCTCCTGTAATAAATTGATAATGGTTAGTATTCTGCTACAAAGATACAAAAAAAATCTATTCATTACATGTTTTGCCAATGAATTTGCATTTTTTTGTATAGAACAGGAACGAAGTGGCAAAAATAGCGTATCTTTGCAATATGGAAACAAACAGCTATATCAAACAGTTCCCCGACATCATGAAGGGAAAGAAGGTTATGTATGTGCACGGCTTCGGCTCTTCGGCACAGTCGGGTACAGTAAAGCGCATCCAGGAGATGTTGCCCAATGCCATCGTGGTGGCAGAGGATATCCCCCTGCATCCTGAGGAAGGGATTGCCATGCTGAAGACGATGGTAGCACGCGAGAAGCCTGATCTGATTATCGGCACGTCGATGGGGGGCATGTACACAGAGATGCTCTATGGCTTTGACCGTATCCTGATCAATCCTGCCTTTGAGATTGCGGATACGATGGGTGCCCACGGACTGACTGGGAAGCAGGTTTACCAGAATCCTAGAAAAGACGGTGTGCAGGAGTTCCTCGTGACCAAAGGTATCGTGAAGGAATACCATGAGATGCAGGAGCAGTGTTTCAAAGGTCTTGATGAGATGACTGATGAGGAGAAGCAGAAGGAGCGCAGCAGGGTATGGGCACTCTTTGGTGACAAGGATGAGCTTGTTGATACCTATGATCTGTATATGCAACATTATTTCCAGGGCATCTCGTTCCATGGCGAGCACCGCACCAACGATAAGGTTTTCCATGATAGTGTGATGCCACTGATTCGATGGATAGATGACAAGCAGGAAGGGCGGGAGCGCCCCATCATCTATATCACCGTGGATGCGCTGCGCGACCAGCGTGGAATGCAACGCTCATCAGCCATGAAAGCCTTCCGTTATCTGTTAGAAACGTATAATGTGTTCATTGTTGCTGAGGCTCCTGATCATGATCTCACTGCAACACAGGATATCTATAGCTGGGTACAGGAAAATGTGAATGTGCCTGCTTATCAGCACCTGGTGTTCACTCATCGAAAGGATCTGCTCTATGGGGATTATCTCATTGATGCCTCAGCAAGCAACAGATCAGAGGATTTTATGGGTACACGCATTGTCTTCGGCAGTGAGACCTTCAAGACCTGGGAGGATATCATCCCCTATTTTGAAAGACTGGGAGGACAGTAATGGTTGACGGGATGGAAATGGAGTATGTGTATCATGTGTCTGCCGAGGATCTATTCGGACAGATCAGTGAACTCTTGGACCAACTGTCATTTGTCAATTGTCAATTGTCAATTGTCAACTCCCTTCATCGCATCCTCGTCTTGGCCTGTCATGAGGCCATACGGGATACCAACCAAGCCTACGGTAACCTCTTCTCACAGGTTGACTACCTTTGTAAGAAGCACCAGGTGGCGGTAACCGACAGGATTGCCATCCAGACCATGCGCCGCCACAGTAACCGTCGTGAGCCATTGTCGTATGAGGATTTGATGTACGACATCCGTGCTTTGTGTCTGTTCATCTCGGCGGTGTTCCACACCTCCGTGCCTCACAACATCTTGACACGAATACCTGCCACGAACAAGATTCCCGATTCGCATCAAGGTGATCGTTACGACTATATCCGCTGCATCGTCAGGGAATGGGATGAAGAGACCATTACTGTCACCACGGCACAGGAAGATGCAGACGACCTGCTGGTGGTTGATTACACGGCACCCCATCTGTGCTACCTGAAGGAGGTACTGCAGGAAGGGATGCAACTGAATCTGCTGGAGGTGCGGAAAGAGGATGAGCGGATGATTCCTTCTCTCATCGTGGTAGAACCTGATTTCCTCATTGATATCAGTAGTATTGCCCGTTGCTTCGAGCAGTATGGCCACCATCCGCTTAACTATACCCTTAACCGCATGGCACCTTCGACCGTCTCGCAACCCATCCTGCTGGGATTCTTCGCGAGTCAGTCGTTGGATGACACCATCAATGATGACAAGGGTTCACTCAACACCACCATCATCAAATGCTTCAAGCAGAAAGCCATGGAGTTCTGCACTTGTCCTGATTTCAATCCTGACAAGTTCCTTGAAGATGCGAAGAGTCAGACGACAAATATCAGGGAGGCGGTACAAACCCTCTTTGAGGCGAACAACAGGGACAAGGCCATCCTGGAGCCTTCGTTCGTATGCGAGCACCTCGGCATTGCAGGTCGTGTTGACCTGATGACCACTGACGGGAAACTGCTGGTGGAACAGAAGTCGGGCAAGAACTTCTTCATTGAGTCGGGAAGACCTGACGAGCATGGTAGCATGATGCTGGAACCCAATTATGTGCAGCTGCTGTTGTACTATGGCGTGTTGCGTCAGAACTTCCATTTGGGGGTTGATGAAACGGATATACGACTGCTCTATTCGAAGTATCCAGCACGTCAGGGATTGGTGGTGGTGAACTTCTTCCAGAAGCTCTTCCGCGAGGCGATACAACTGCGGAACCTCATCGTGGCATGGGAGCTCTATATGGCCCGTTACGGCTTTGAGGCGGTGATTGACATGATTCGTCCTGAAACAGTGAATGTGAAACAGCTCAACAACGAGTTCTATCATCGTTGGAAACTGCCGTCATTGCAGCAGATATGCGCCCCCTTACATAACTTGTCACCCCTTGAACGAGCCTATTATTGCAGGATGATGACCTTCGTCTATCGAGAGCAACGTATCAGTAAATTAGGTGCACAGGAGGGTATCAGCAGATGTGGGGCTGACCTATGGAATATGCCGTTGGCAGAGAAGAAGGAAATAGGGGATATCTTCATAGGACTACAACTCATGAAAAAGGAGAAGAGCGCAGAATACAATGGTTTCGACACCTTGACACTGAGCGTTCCTGATCAGGGTGAGGATTTCCTTCCGAACTTCCGTCCTGGTGATATGGTGTACCTGTATGCCTACCTCAAAGGGAAAGAGCCTGACGTGCGTAACAGCATCCTCTTCAAAGGCGTGCTCCAGCATATCCTCACGGATGAAGTGACGGTGGTTCTTTCTGAAGGTCAGCAGAACCCCGATATCTTCGGACGACTGCTTACCAAGGATGATTCGCTTTTGACACCTGACGACATCTGCTATGCCATTGAGCATACTTCTTCTGAACTGTCAGGTTCCGCCATACGCTCTCTTCATACCTTTATCTCAGCACCCAAGGAACGCAAAGACCTGCTGTTGGCACAACGGGTGCCACAGACGGATCCTTCACGCACCTTATCACGCTCTTATCATCCGCATTACGATGAGGTGTTGCTGCAAGCCAAACAAGCTAAGGATTACTTCCTGATAACAGGACCTCCAGGGACGGGTAAGACCAGTATGGCCTTGCGTTTCTTAGTAGAGGAAGAGATGACTGATCCGCAGGCATCCATCCTTCTCATGGCTTATACCAACCGTGCTGTGGATGAGATCTGCTCGATGTTGGCAAACAGTCATCATGACTTTATCCGCATGGGCAGTGCCCATCGTTGTGATCCTCGGTTCCATGGTAACCTCATCGCCAACATCATTGAAGAGAACCCACGATTGGATGCCATTAGCAGGCGCATCCTTCAGACACCCATCATCGTGGGAACTACAGCCACGCTACTGAGTCATACGGAGATCTTTAACCTGAGGTCATTCACCCTGGCGGTCATTGATGAGGCCAGTCAGATACTCGAGCCTGACATCATAGGACTCCTTGCTGCCCATAAAGACAATCAATGCTGTATCAACAAGTTCATTCTCATTGGTGACCATAAGCAGTTGCCAGCAGTGGTGCAACAGGATGATAAGGACAGTCGTACGGATGATCCCTTACTGCAAGGCATTGGACTCACCAACTGCAGACAATCACTCTTTGAACGTTTGCTTCGCACTGCTCCTGATAACGTCAAGGGGGTTCTCCACAAACAAGGACGTATGCATCCTGCCATTGCGGAGTTCCCTTGTAGGATGTTCTACCCCAACGAGCACCTGGAGCCTGTTCCCTTGCAACATCAGCAGGAGCCAGCCCACGCCAACCTCCTGTTCATCCCCTCACAATTCTGCAAAGTACCGGGATTGTCTGACAAGGTGAATACCGAGGAGGCACAGATCGTGGCAACACAACTGAAGCGAATCTACGATGCATACGGCGGATCCTTTGATCCGAACACCACCGTAGGCGTGATTGTTCCCTACCGCAACCAGATTGCTGTCATCCGCAGGGAGATAGAGAAGTTGCAGATTCCTGCACTGCTGGAGATTTCCATTGATACCGTGGAACGCTATCAAGGTAGTCAGCGGGATGTGATCATCTATTCGTTTACCGTACAGAACATGTATCAGTTGGAGTTCCTGACGGCTAACTGTTTCATAGAGAGAGATGCTGATGGCACTTTCCGTATCATCGACCGTAAACTGAATGTGGCGCTTACTCGTGCCCGCAAGCAACTAATCGTTACGGGAAATCCGCAGATCTTGTCAGCTAACCCGCTGTTTAGGAATCTCATGGAACAATTTCAAGAAGATACTCCGTCTCGGCAAAAATAAATATAAATTTATTTTTTTCTGCTCTCGACTTTTTGTATCTTTGTCATCAAATATAACAGTATCACTAACCCAAACAGTAATAATCATGGTAGATTTCACTTATTACACGCCCACCGAGGTGGCGTTCGGCAAGAAGTCAGAGGAGCAGATAGGTCTGCTCGTGAAGAAATATGGTGGCACGAAAGTGCTGGTACATTACGGTGGTCAGAGCGCATTGCGGTCAGGACTGATAGATAAGGTTTGCCGTCTGCTACAGCAGGAGGGGATTCCCTTTGTGCAGCTGGGTGGTGTAGTGCCCAATCCTCGTGTGTCGCTGGTGCGCAAAGGTATTGCACTCTGCAAAGAGGAGGGTGTTGACTTCATCCTTGCTGTGGGTGGCGGTAGCGTGATCGACTCAGCCAAGGCCATTGCTTATGGATTGCCGTATGAGGGTGATGTGTGGGATTTCTTTGAGGGAACTGCCGTGCCCAAGGCATGCTATCCTGTGGGAGCTGTGGTGACCATTCCTGCTGCGGGCAGTGAGATGAGCGACAGCTGTGTGATCAGTGATGACGAGAAGGGCCTAAAACGTGGCGTGAACAACAACCTGGTGCGATGTAAGTTTACCGTGATGAATCCTGAGCGTACCTTTACCCTGCCGCCGTATCAGACAGCCTGCGGAGCTACGGATATCATGATGCATACCATGGAACGCTATTTCTCGAAGGATGATGATATGACGTTGACGGACGAGATTGCCGAGGCGCTGATGCGCAACGTGAAGGATAGTGTGTTCTATGTACTGAAAGATCCGAACGACTACCGTCATCGTGCCCAGATCATGTGGGCAGGAAGCTTGTCGCACAATGATTTGACGGGTTGTGGTACCCGACGTGACTTTGCCTCACACAAGCTGGAACACGAGCTCAGTGCGTTGTTCGATGTGGCCCATGGTGCAGGCTTGGCAGCTATCTGGGGCTCATGGGCACGCTATGTGATGAACGAGAATGTTTCGCGCTTCGTACGCTTTGCAGTGAATGTGATGGGGGTGACAAACGACTATACCGATCCTGAGGGTACTGCCCTTCGGGGTATTGAGGCCATGGAGCAGTTCTATCGCGCCATTGGCATGCCCACCTGTCTTACAGAACTGTTGGGTAGGAAGACTACCGAGGCGGAACTCGACCAGCTGGCCCATCAGTGCAGCAGAGGTGGTACCATCACCATTGGCGGCTTCAAGGTATTGGATGAAGCCGATATGAGAAACGTTTATGTTCTGGCGAATAAGTAATGTTTATCCTGCAGGCACAATAACTGTTTCCTGACCGCGTGGTGCAGCGGGCTTCTCCTCAGGTTGAGGAGCGGGCTTAGGCTCTGCAGCAGGCTTGGGGGTGTTATCCTCAGGTTGAACGATATCACCCACCTCGGGCAGATCCTCCACTGGAATGGCTTGCTGTTGCTTCACCGGTGCTGCAGCACTTCTTCTTACCGAGTCTTTCTTCACGGGCGCAGCCTTCACGGGCGGCGGTGTGAACGGCAGTAGGTTCATGCTTGAGGTGTTCAGTTTATATGTGGCGGTCTGCGGCTCTTCTTCATTATCCTGCTTCTTGTCGGTTACTGCCGTGATGATGATGAACTGCTCATCCTCTGACAGCACTGCACTTAGGATTCCCTGCATATCCTCTTTCTCATTATAATATACGCGTGCCTCTTTGTTGATCTCGTAGGGAATCACCTCCTCGAGCATCTTCGATTTGGCATTGAAACGCATCAAACGACCGCTGTTCAGGTAGAACAACGAATGACGGTTGTCGTTAAAGCGGGCCACAACCTGAGAACCTTCGGGGATGACTTGCACAAAGCTGTCGAGAGCCTCGCTGACGCCCAGATCTTTTGAACTACCGTAATGATGACCTCCACAGCTGCATCCTGAGATAAAGCCAAGGATGAATATTACCACTGCGGCGGCCGCAGCAATCAAATGCTTCTTGTTGATCTGCTTCAGCAACTCCTGAAGCTTTTTGATATACTCTTTCATCTTCCCTTTAAACGGTTAAGTAATCTGTCGGTATTGTTTTTGGTGACATCGGTATTGAATACCGCGACAAAGGTAATAAAAAAACAAATACATTGAAACGTTTTGACGGTATTTGTTTTGTTTTCGCGTATCTTTTTGTACTTTTGTAGCATAATATGTCAGATATGACTACCCAGGAGTTTATACAACAATACCGTGAGAAGGATGTGCGCGAACTGGCTTTACAGGGGGCGCGCTTCCCCGATGTTGACCTGTCGTTTGCCCTCGACCAGATTGCGGGGTGGCAAACGGCAAGGAAGAAGATTCCTTCATGGACTACCATCGAGGGTATCACCTTTCCGCCTCGTCTCTCCATGGAACAGTGCTCAAGTGAGCAGACGGCCAGGTATAAAGCGGCATTGGCGGAACGGTTGCTGAAGAAGCAGGAGGGGAGTCATCGTTTGGTGGATCTGACGGGTGGCTTCGGGGTTGACTTCTCCTTCCTCTCTCCTGTCTTCGATGAGGCGGTGTATGTGGAGCAGCAGGAGCATCTGTGCAAGATAGCAGAGGAGAACTTCAAAGTGTTAGGACTGCGGCAGTCGTGTGTTGTCCATGCCGACGGCATTGCCTACCTGCTTCAGATGGAACACGCGGATATCATCTACCTGGACCCTGCCCGACGGGATGCGAATGGGGCGCGAACCTTTGCCTTACAGGATTGCACCCCTAATATCTTGGACATCAAGGACGAACTGCTGCAAAAGGCACGGTGGGTTATCGTGAAACTTTCACCGATGCTCGACTGGCACAAGGCGGTGCAAGAACTGCAGTCGGTAGTGGAGGTGCATGTGGTCTCAGTGGGGAACGAATGCAAGGAACTGCTGTTGGTGATGGCAGGGAAGGAAAGCGAACAGGAAGAATCTCCCATGACCATCTACTGTGTGAATGATAAGCAGGTGTTCACATGCAGTATGGAACAGATGAATGAGCACGTGAGGATAGCAGAAAAGATAGAGCTTGAGATGTTTCTCTACGAACCGAACGCCTCTATCATGAAGGTTGGTTGCTTTGGTGCCTGTGCCGAACAATATGGCGTGAAAGGCATAGCCAGGAACAGTCATCTGTTTGTCAGCGACACCCTAATCCCTCACTTCCCTGGTAGGATATTCCGCATCACGGCCGTTTCGTCTATGAACAAGCGTGAACTGAAAGATGCTCTTCAGGGTGTGAAAAAGGCCAACGTGGCGGTGAGGAATTTTCCACTCAAGGCAGAGGAACTGCGCAGGAAACTGAAACTGGCCGACGGGGGTGATTGTTATCTGTTTGGTACGACTACAGAAGAAGGAAAGCATATAATTCTTTTTACTATTTCTCTCATTGATTCGTCGCTCGGCTTGCCGCTTTCGAAGTTCACGGAGAAAGATTTCTGCCTTCGCTGAACTTACTCCCACTCAACAATAAAAAGGAAAACGTTTTTTTATGTTCTGTCGAACGTGAGTATTTTCAGGGCAGCCAAAATATCATAATTATATCGAAAATACCTGAGTCGTTCGCATGGAAATACGCATAATTATGTCGGGACTGAGGTGGTGAATAGATTGAAGTAATCTCAAGGGGCATGAGAATACGTCAAAGGCAAGGATTGGATAGTTCAATCTCCCTCAGGTGGTGAGGGATTTCTTGCGAATCAGTGTGAGACCGTCGCGGAGCGGGAGGATGACTTTTTCCACGCGCTCATCATGGGCCACGAAGTCATTGAAATCCTCAATGCCCTGCGTCTGACGGTCGGCCGCAGCAGGAACCTCGAGTACATGACCGTCCCACAAGGTGTTGTCGGCAAGGATGAAACCACCTGGACGCAACACGCTGAGCGCCATTTCGTAAGTCTGCAGATACGTGCGTTTATCACCATCGATGAATGCCATATCGAACGTGATGCCTAACTTGGGTGCCTCCTGGATAGCATCGCCGATGGTGAACGTGATCTTGTCGGCCACGGCAGAACCCTCGATCCACGGTCGTGTAAAATCCTCCATTTCATCGTTGATTTCGAAGGTATAGACCCTGCCGTCATCCTCCAACCCTTCGGCCATGCAGATGGCGCTGTAACCGCTGAAGGTGCCGACTTCGAGGATATTCTTAGGACGGATCATGTGAACGAGCATCTTCAGTAACCGTCCTTGCAGATGACCACTGGCCATGCGTCCGCGCAGCAGATGCACGTTCGTATCGCGGTAAAGACGGTAAAGGTAATCGCCTTCCGGATCTATATGCTCAAGAATATAATCTTCAATGGTCAAAGGTCAAAGGTTAATTATTAATTATCAATTATCAATTTTCAATGTTCAATTGAATAATTGCTTCCACGGCCAACCGATAGCTATCCAGTCCGAATCCGCAGATGACACCCTTGCAGGCACTGCTGATGAGGGAGTGGCGACGGAAGGGTTCGCGCTGGTGAACATTAGAGATATGTACCTCGATGACCGGACTCTTCAGCGAGCGGATACAGTCGTGCAAGGCCACACTGGTATGCGTATAGGCACCAGCATTCAGTACGATGCCATCATAGGTGAATCCCACCTCCTGCATCTTGTTGATCATCTCTCCCTCGATGTTGCTCTGATAGTATTCTATCTCCACATCGGGATACTTGGCACGCAGTTGCGGCAGGTACTCGTCAAACGAGCTGTTGCCATAGATACCCGGCTCGCGAACGCCGAGCAGGTTCAGGTTGGGACCGTTTAGAATCAGAATTTTCATGGGCTTATTGATTTTATCTGTTTGTGGGGTTTCCCACATTTATGTGCAAAGGTACAACTTTTTTTCTCAACTTCCAAATATCAAGGCTCGTGGCTTATAATAATCTGTAATATCACTCGGAAATGAAATGAAAAACAAGTTTTTTTTGGTTATTCGCCTGCTTATCCGTACTTTGGCTTCGCCGAACTTTTTCGCTTCGCTCAAGGAAACTCCTCACGCTCGGAAAAACCCCAATAAAATTGGACCTACGGTCTTATTTTGCAACATCCCAACAATGAAATGCAAGCATTTCTTTGTTTTGCTGCTTCAAAATTTGGTTTTTCACTCACTTAATCGTAACTTTGCACCCAAATCATTTTTAGGGAAATGAGTCTGACAGGAATTGTGAAGCATGTCTTTCAGTCACGACCGAAGGAACTGGAACGATATGATCAGGAACCGTTAGTGCTGCAGGATACCGTGTGGCACTATCTCGTGAAAGAGGCGCGCGATACGGAATTCGGGCGTAAACATCTCTTTTCTACTTTCAAGAGCTATGACGACTGGGCACAGCATGTACCGGTAAGCAACTACGAGGACCTTAAAGGTAGTATCGACAGGATGCGCCATGGGGAACGTGATGTGCTTTGGCCGGGCAGTGTGAAATGGTATGCAAAGTCATCTGGCACCACCAACGACAAGAGTAAGTTCATCCCCGTGAGCGAGGCTGGATTGAAGAATATCCATTACCGCGGAGGTTTCGACTCTGTGGCTCTCTACCTGAAGAACAACCCTAAAAGTCGACTCTTCGACGGTCGTTCACTGATTCTCGGTGGCAGTCATTCCCCCAACTACTCCCTTCGCAACTCACTCGTGGGTGACCTCAGTGCCATCCTCATCGAGAATATCAACCCCATAGCCAACCTGGCACGTGTGCCGAAGAAGCATACGGCTCTGCTGAGCGACTTTGAGATCAAGCGCGAGCGTATTGCTCTTGAGACCTTGAATAAGAACGTGACGAATCTCAGTGGTGTGCCTTCGTGGATGCTGTCGGTGTTGACAAGGGTGATGGAGATCTCGGGCAAGCAGAACCTCTTGGAGGTATGGCCGAACCTGGAGGTGTTCTTCCATGGCGGTGTGGCCTTTACACCCTACCGTCATCAGTACGAGCAACTCATCCCTTCTGAGCAGATGCATTATATGGAGGTGTATAATGCCAGTGAGGGCTTCTTCGGCTTACAGAACGACCCCACGGATCCTGCCTTGATGCTGATGCTCGACTATGGTGTGTTCTATGAGTTCATCCCCATGGACATGATAGACAAGGAGAATCCTACCGTCGTGCCCTTGGAGGGTGTGGAGATAGGAAAGAACTACGCCATGGTGATCTCTACCTCGTGCGGTCTGTGGCGCTATATGATTGGTGACACGGTGAAGTTCACACAGAAAGATCCGTATAAGTTCATCATCTCTGGAAGAACCAAGCATTTCATCAATGCCTTTGGTGAGGAGCTGATAGTGGATAATGCCGAGCAGGGCCTGAAGTTTGCATGTGAGGAAACAGGTGCTGAGGTGCTGGAATATACGGCTGCGCCAGTGTTCATGGACGACCATGCCCAATGTCGCCACCAGTGGCTCATCGAGTTCTCGAAAGAGCCAGACGACCTGGCAGTCTTTGCTTCCATCCTTGACAAGAAACTGCAGGAGATCAACAGCGACTACGAGGCAAAACGCTACAAGGATATCACCCTGCAGCCACTGGAGATCGTGAAAGCCCGCAAGGGTTTGTTCAACGACTGGCTGAAGCGGAACGGTAAACTGGGCGGTCAGCATAAGATACCCCGACTGAGCAACAGCAGGGAGTATATCGAGCAGATGCTGAAAGAATAACGCTATTCGAAGAATTGGAATATGATCCGAAGGAATCAACTATATTATATCCTCCTGACAGTCTTTGTCTGTCTTCTCTCTTCTTGCGCCAAGATGGGACAGCCTGATGGTGGCTGGTATGATGAAACACCGCCACGTATCCTTGGGGCTAGTCCTGCCGACAAGGCTACTGAGGTGACAGACCATAAGATGTATATCTACTTCAATGAGTTCATCAAGCTCTCGGATGCTTCGCAGAAGGTAGTGGTATCACCACCGCAGATGGAGGCGCCCGACATCAAGGATGCAGGTAAGCGCATCATCATCAACTTGAAGGACTCGCTGAAACCGAATACCACCTACACCATCGACTTCAGTGATGCCATCAGCGACAATAACGAGGGCAACCCATTAGGCAACTACACCTACTCGTTCTCAACAGGTGGCGAGATTGATACGATGGAGGTGTCGGGTTATGTCTATGAGGCAGAGAACCTGGAACCCATCAAGGGTATCATGGTGGGTCTTTATGACAACCTCGAGGACTCGGTGTTCCGCAAGGAACCCTTCCAGCGCGTGAGTCGTACGGATAGTCGTGGACGCTTCGTCATCAAGGGTATCAAACCAGGAAACTATCGTGTGTATGCCCTGATGGATGCCGACGGGAACTACCTCTATAATCAGAAGAGTGAGAAGATCGCGTTCAACCGCGATATCATTGTACCCAGCAGTAAGCCGGATATCCGTCAGGACACCATCTGGCGCGATTCCTTGCATATCGAGAATATCCTGCAGGTACCCTATACGCATTTTCTCCCCGACGATATTGTGCTGCGGGCCTTTACAGAGGTGCAGACCGACCGCTACATGGTGAAGAACGAACGGAAGGAGGCTAATAGGTTCACGTTGTTGTTCAGCTATGGCGATGATGACTTGCCCGTTATCCGCGGACTGAACTTCAACGAAGAGGGTGCCTTCCTAGTGGAGGCAACAGAGAAACGTGACACCATCACCTACTGGCTGCGCGACACCTTGTTGGTGAATCAGGACACGCTGCAGATGGAGGTGCAGTACCATGCCACAGATACGGCAGGTATCCTTTATACACAGACGGATACGCTGACTCTTCTCTCCAAGGACCCTTATGAAAAGCGGTTGAAACAGCGGGAGAAGGAGTACAACGAATGGAAGAAGAAACAGGAGAAGGCAGAGAAACGTGGTGAGCCTTTCCAGACGGAGATGCCCGCACGGAGCTTAGGCATCAACATGAGTTTCGCCTCGGAGATTGATCCCGACAAGAATCCTGTGCTCTCCTTCGAGACACCCCTCGAACATGCTGATACGTCCAAGATACACCTCTACTCGAAACACGATACGCTTTGGTATCGGTCACCTTTCATCTTCCGCGAGAAGCTCAACAAGGCACGCACCTATGAGGTGATTGGCGAGTGGCGACCTGACACCGAATACAGTCTGGAGGTTGACTCCGCTGCTTTCACCGATATCTACGGCAGTGTAAGTGATTCGGCCAAGAAAGGGTTTAAGGTGAAGTCGAACGATGCCTACGGCACCATCTTCATGACCCTCGAAGGGATGCGTGGCAAGAACGTGGTAGCACAGCTGGTCAACACCAGCGACGCGGTGGTAAAGGAGGTGCGTACCAACAACGGTAATGCCGAGTTCTTCTATGTCGCCCCCAACACCTACTATCTTCGCATATTTGTGGATGAGAACAACAACGGGAAGTGGGATACGGGTAACTACGACGAGGGACGACAGGCGGAAACCATCTATTACTATCCCTCGAAGATAGAATGTAAGGAGAAATGGGACTATACCGAAACATGGAGTCCGCTACGTGGCAGTGCTACCTCCCTGAAACCCAGTGAGCTGGTAAAGCAGAAGGCTGACAAGGCCAAGACCATCAAGAACCGAAACCTCGAGCGAGCCAAGCAGCTGGGCATCGAGTACCTGAAGGAGAATATGCCCTATTAAACGAATTGAGACGTTGGTCATCATATACATAAAACATCATGTAGATCAAAACAGTGAAACATATGAAAAGAAAAATAACCTTGTTGCTCCTGAGCATATGCATGTTCTCGGCAGCATCCGCACAATGTACTTTCAAGAACACCGCCTTCAAGGGAGGTGAGTTTTTGTCGTACAACCTTTATTATAACTGGAAGTTCGTATGGGTGAAGGCAGGCACCGCCTCGATGTACACCGTGCAGAGTAATTACAAGGGCAAACCAGCCTACCGCGCCAGTCTTACCACCCGTGGCAACAACAAGGTGGATGAGATGTTCGTGCTGCGCGACACATTGCTCTGCTACAGCAGTCTTGACATGGCTCCGCTGTATTTCCGCAAGGGTGCTCGCGAGGGCGACCGCTATACGGTGGATGAGGTATGGTACAGCTATAAGGGTGGTAACACCCATCTCACCCAACGCCGACAGTTCAAGGACGGCACCAGCAAGACCGTTACCAACAGCAGGGAGGATTGTGTGTATGACATGCTGAACATCTTCCTTCGTGCCCGCAGCTTCAATCCCGAAGGATGGGCCAAGGGTCATGTGGTGAAAATCCCTATTGCTGACGGCAACAGTATCGATCCTGCCCAGCTGCGCTATCGTGGTAAGTCAACCATCAAGGCCGACAACGGCAAGAAATACCGCTGTCTGGAGCTCTCGTATATGGAGTTGGAGAATGGCAAGTACAAGGAGATTGTACGTTTCTATGTCACCGACGACAGTAACCATATCCCCGTTCGTCTTGATATGTTCCTGCGCTTCGGCTCTGCCAAGGCGTTCCTCACGAACATGAAAGGCAATAAGAACCCCGTTACCTGTATCGTACCGTAACCATTGATGGAACAGAAACTGAGTGATTTTGAGATCATGGCTCCCGTTGGCTCCAGAGAGAGTCTGGCGGCAGCTATCCAGTCGGGTGCCGACTCCATCTATTTCGGCATCGAGAAGCTGAACATGCGGGCGCATTCTGCCAGCACGTTCACCATCACTGATCTGCAGGAGATTGCCGAGACCTGCAACCAGCACGGCATCAAGTCGTACCTCACGGTGAACACCATCATCTACGACGAGGATATATCTCTGATGCACGAGATTGTGGATGCGGCCAAGAAGGCGGGCATCTCTGCCGTCATTGCCTCTGATGTGGCGGTGATGACCTACTGTCGGCAGGTGCAGCAGGAGGTGCATTTGAGCACGCAGCTGAACATCTCGAATATCGAGGCCCTGCGCTTCTATGCCCAGTTTGCCGATGTGGTGGTGCTGGCGCGCGAGTTGAACATGGATCAGGTGGCAGAGATTCACCGTCAGGCTGTGGAGCAACAGATCTGCGGTCCTTCGGGCAATCCCATCCGCATCGAGATGTTCTGTCATGGCGCTCTCTGCATGGCCATTTCAGGCAAGTGCTATATGAGTCTGGATGCTGCCAACCGCTCTGCCAACCGTGGCGAGTGCGTGCAGATCTGTCGTCGTTCCTACACCCTCACAGATACCGAGACGGGTCATCAGATAGAGGTTGACAACAAATACCTGATGAGTCCTAAGGACCTCAAGACGGTTCGTTTCATCGACCGTATGATGAAGGCTGGTGTGCGGGTGTTCAAGATCGAGGGCAGGGCACGCGGTCCTGAGTATGTCTATACCGTGGTGAAATGCTACAAGGAGGCGATACAAAGCGTGCTCGATGGTACGTTTACCGAGGAAAAGAAGGATCAATGGGATGAACGTTTGGCGCGTGTCTTCAACCGTGGTTTTTGGGATGGTTACTACCAAGGACAGCAGATGGGTGAGTGGAACATGGAATATGGATCCTGTGCCACCGAACGCAAGGTGTATGTGGGTAGAGGACAGAAGTACTTCTCCAAGCTCGGCGTGGCTGAGTTCTCTGTGGAGGCCACCACGTTCCAGGTAGGCGACAAGCTGCTGATCACGGGTCCTACAACAGGTGTGATGTATATCACCGCCAATGAGATACACGATGATCATGGTGCTGTACAGGTGGCACAACAGGGCACCCGTGTATCTGTGGCCGTGCCGGATAAGGTACGACCGTCGGATAAACTGTTCAAACTAATTGAAAGTTGAAAAATTGAAAAATTGGAAATGAGTATTCAAGAGATACAAGACGAGATTATTGAGGAGTTCTCAGAACTCGATGACTGGATGGACCGCTACCAGTTGCTCATCGATTTAGGTAATGAGCAGGAGCCGTTGGATGAGAAATACAAGACTGAAAGCAATCTTATTGACGGTTGCCAGAGTCGTGTATGGCTGCAGGCTGACTACCACGATGACAAGCTGTGGTTCTCGGCCGAGAGTGATGCGCTTATCGTGAAGGGTATCGTATCATTGCTGATCCGCGTACTCAGCGGTCATACCCCACAGGAGATCCTGGATGCTGACCTCTACTTTATTGAGCGTATCGGTCTCCGCGAACATCTCTCACCCACCCGCTCCAACGGTCTGCTGGCCATGGTGAAGCAGATGCGCGCGTACGCTTTGGCTTACAATATTAAACATTAAAGATTAAACATTAAAAATGCGGAAACTAAGGACCATAGAGATGAACCGCTTGTCGGTAGATGCGTTCAAGGAAGCACCCAAGATGCCCTTGATCGTAGTGCTCGATGATGTGCGTTCGATGTATAATATAGGTAGTGTGTTCCGCACCTGTGATGCCTTCCGCGTGGAAGCCGTGTATCTCTGCGGTATCACTGCCCAGCCGCCACATCCTGAGATACACAAGACCGCCTTGGGTGGTGAGGACAGTGTGACATGGCGCTATTTCAAGACCGCCAAGGAAGCTGTGGAAGAGCTGCATCGCAACAACACCTTTGTCTATGCCGTGGAACAATGCGAAGGCAGCACCAAACTTCAAGAATTGTCAATTGTCAATTGTCAATTGTCAATTAACAGCTTTGCTGTTATATTCGGTAACGAGGTAAAAGGTGTTCATCAGGAAGTGGTGGATATCTGTGATGGCTGCTTGGAGATTCCTCAGTTCGGCACCAAACACTCCATGAACGTTTCCGTCACCGCCGGAATCGTTATCTGGGAGTTCGCCCGTCAACTACTTCTAAAATAATTATTAACTATTATCTATTATCTATAAACTGCCAAATTTGATTTCAAATTTGGCCTGCTTCCACCTGCAGCACCACCCGTTCCGTCAACCTATCAATCCCCTCAGGTTCATATTTCTTGGTCAGACTGGCACCATATAGCCAGGCGAATGTCTGCCATACACCTGCGCGTACAGGACCTAAGAACGCGTTGATCAGTTCATATCCTGAACTGTTACATTCGCGATACACCAGCTTGATCAACAGCTTACCCTGCGAGTACGTCAGCTTCTTCATGCGTGGCGTATAGGTCTTTTTGATGTCCTCCTCCACCAGTTTCATGTGCGCATCCCGTGCTTTCTTGTCGGGCAGTGTCTGCAGGTAGTCACCCGTCTCAATGATGATTTTGTTCACCTCTTTGGCAATGGGCAGCACCTTCTTCACATTATACACCAAGCGGTTATACGCCTGACGTTGTTTCTCGTTCTTGAACACGGGTTGCGGATACACATACACATTATTCATCTCTATATACTGTATGCTGTCGCCCTCGTGCATCACCTTGCTCACCTTAATCAACGGCACAAACGTAGGGTTGTCCATATCAACCGGACGATCCTCCGGATTGACATGTCCCTTCTTTGTTGTCTGTCCCCAAGCACCACCTCCCATCAGGAGGAAGATGAGCAGAAGAAATGAGAAACACTGTTTCATGGGGGCAAAGGTAATAAAAAACCAAGATAAGCAATAGAAAACAGAATTAATAATTCATAAAAGCATTAGTAGGGGTAATTATTCCCACGTTGGGAATAAAGTGTTCCCACGTTGGGAATAAAATGTTCCCACGTTGGGAAAAGTTCATTACTATGAGCAAGTGGTAAACTTAGACCATAATACTATGTGATTTCTGCATCAAGTTTCGCAGAAGAATATTTGCAAAAACAAGAAAATAATCGTACCTTTGCAACCATAAAACAACTTAAATGGTAAAACTATGAAAAAGATGGCATTGACGTTATTCGTCTTATTCCTCCCCCTACAAACAGTCTTAGGACAGTCGTGGCAGGACTACTATGAGCAGATGGTTAGCATGGATGATGTGGAGTCTTCGACTTGGGAAGAAACCAGTCAGCTGCTCAGCGAACTGGAACAGCATCCCTTGAATCTGAACACGATTACAAAGGAACAGCTCGAACGACTTCCCTTTCTCACAGAACAGGAGATAGAGGATATCTGCGTGTATGTCTATCATTATGCTCCACTGAAGAGTATGGGGGAACTCGCCATGATCAAATCTTTGGATGCATCCAAGCGCAAACTGCTGCAATGCTTTGTCTATTTAGGCGAAGAGCAGGCATCAGATATTCTAACTCACAAGGTATATGACCGCCATGAGCTCATCACTACATTGAAGATTCCTTTTTATCGACGGGAAGGAGATAAGAGCGGGTATCTGGGAGAACGCTACCGTCATCAGTTCCGCTATCGTTACCAGCATGGCAACCACCTACGTTTGGGATTGATTGGGGCGCAGGATGCCGGGGAGCCTTTTCTGGCCAATAAGAACAAGATGGGTTACGACTACTATTCCTATTATATAATGGTAAGTGACTGGAAGATGGTGAAATCGGCCATTGCAGGAAAATATAGGATGAATATGGGAATGGGACTGGTTCTCAACAATGATTTCCTATTGGGGAAGTCAACGGCCCTCACTGCCATGGGGCGCCAACGACAGGTGTTACAACCCCATTCATCCACATCAGCGGATAACTACTTACAAGGCATTGCTACTACCCTACGTCTTTCCAAGCATTTGATGTTCACGCCCTTCTTTTCTTACAGATTATTGGATGGAACGGTGAACAAAGACTCCGCAACGATCTCGAGTATCGTGACGGGAGGATATCATCGAACCGTCGGTGAAATGGCGAAAAAAGACAATACAGGACAGGTGACTGCAGGCTCGCATCTATCCTATAGAAGCGGGGGATTCCATGTAGGAATGAGTGCCGTATATACTCATCTTTCACGCTCTCTGAATCCCAACAGGAATGTCATTTATCGTTATTACTATCCCAGCGGGAAGGATTTCATGAACCTTGGGATTGACTATGGTTGGAGAGCAGGAAGGTTCTCCATTAACGGAGAAACAGCCATCGACCGCCATAGAGCATTAGCTACCATGAATACGGCTAACTGGCGGATTACTCAAGAGGTGAATGTGTTAGTCGTCCAACGCTTCTATGGAATGAAATATGCTGCCTTACATGCCCATAGTTTCAGCGAGGGTGGACGGGTGCAGAATGAGAGTGGTATATATATAGGTGTGGAATGGAAACCGTTTAACCGTCTGACGGTCTCTGCCTATGGCGACTGGGCTTACTTCCCATGGGCGAGGTATCAGATTTCAAGTTCTTCCAAAGCACAGGATTATCAGACAACCATCAGTTATCAATGGAATGACTGGTCGTTCTCTCTTCGCTACCGACTGCGGATGAAGGAGAAGGATAATGAGGAGAAAACGGGTCTTGTGTGCCAACAGGAACAGCGCGTCCGACTGCTTTCTGCCTATCATGGAACGAAACTCAATAGTCGTACCCAAATAGATCTTGCATCCATCAGCAAAAACATTTCTTCCTTGGGATGGTCTGTCAGTCAGCAGTTCGGCTATCAACTGTCAAAGTCATTTCAACTCCATGCAGGAATGACTTATTTCCACACAGATGACTATAACAGCAGGGTTTATCTTTATGAACGGGGCATGCTCTATCAGTTCTCCTACCCAGTATGCTATGGTCATGGTATTCGCTATTCGGTTCTTCTCAAGGCACAGTTGTCAGAACGGTTACTTCTCAACATCAAGGGAGGCGTAACAGATTATTTCGACCGTTCCTTCATCTCCAGCGGACTTCAACAAATCAACCATTCATCCATGACAGATCTGGATGTGCAGTTAAAGTGGAAATTCTGAGGATTCTCAACTTTTTTGCTTCCTTTTGAAACTTTTTCGCGATTAACTGCATCTAATACACAGATAATAATCCTATTACATTATTTATATATATGATGAAACAACTATTCATGGTGGTCTGCGGACTACTGAGCATGGTGGCTGCGCAGGCGCAGCCGCTACTGAAAACGCATGTGGAGACAGGTGATGTGGAGGGTATCCTGGAAGGGAATGACCTTGCAGTGTATAAGGCAATTCCTTTTGCTGCGCCCCCAGTGGGCGAACTTCGTTGGAAGGCTCCACAGCCGGCGAAGCCCTGGAAAGGGGTACTGAAAGCTGAGGAGTGTGCCAAGTGGCCACCACAGCCGGAACGAGGGGATGTGTCGTACGACATGATGAGCGAGGACTGTCTGTACCTGAGTGTGGTAACACCTGCCAAGACGGTTAACGATGCGTTGCCCGTGATGGTGTATATCCATGGCGGTTCTTTCCAGACGGAGCACTATGGTGCTGAGTTGTGGCAGAGTCTGGCTCGTAAGGGCGTGGTAACCGTATCTATTGAGTATCGTGCTGGTGCCTTGGGATTCATGGCACATCCTGAACTGAGCAAGGAGTCGGCTGACGGCAAGTCGGGCAACTACGGCATGCTGGATCAGATCTTCGCGTTGCAATGGATCCAGCGTAACATCAAGAACTTCGGTGGTGATCCCTCCAAGGTGACGATCTTTGGGGAGTCGGCGGGTGCCATGGCTTGTAACATCCTCTGCGCCTCGCCCATGGCCAAAGGGTTGTTCCGTGCCTGTATCAGTCAGAGCGGTGCGTTCATGTCGTCTATGAACCTGATAAACCAGCAGCAGGCCGAGATGCTGGGGAATATGTTCATGCAGCAACTGCAGAAGACCTCCATCGAGGAGATGCGTAAGATGGATACGAAGTCGCTGACGGGTACGGGGGTGAACTTCCCTGCTTGCTCGCCTATCATCGACGGTAAGGTGCTCACGGATGATGTGTATCAGCTCTACGAGCGTGGGGAATTCATGGAGATACCCGTGATTGTGATGCACAACAGTGATGAGGGTGCTGTGATTGACGGCATGACGGCCGAGCAGTACAAGGAGCAGATGAAGCAACTACCGCTCAACTATGCTGACAGCGTGATGGCCATCTATCCTGGCACCACGGATGAGGAGGCGTTCTATAGCATCCGTGATGTGGTGCGCGACCTGAATTTCGGGTGGCCTGCATACGCTTGGTTGACATTGCAGAAGAAGACGGGGAAGAGTCCTGTATATTCTGCCTACCTCGCACAGAAATCGGAACGTACCGTCTATGCCAAGGGAAACCGTAGAGGTGCTGCCCATGCGGATGATCTGCTCTACCTGGGTGGTGCCTTCCAGAAGGAGGCGGATAAGTATCCCCAAGAGGCTGCGGTGTCGGAAGCCATGCAGCAGTACTGGGTGAACTTCGCCAAGACAATGAATCCCAATGGGGCAGGACTGCCTAACTGGCCCGTGTATGAGGAGGGGAAGAAGACGGTGATGCAGTTCAATAATGGTGCCACGCTCATCGAAACGCCGAACATGGAGGGCATCAGTCTCATCGACCGCTTCATGAAGTACGTTCGTAGTTTGAGGGCGCAATAATCATTTAATTATGAATGTGGAGTTACGAAGTATGATGTGTCGGCTGCGACGAGAAAGAATTTGGAATTACTTACTTTCCAACGAAAAAGCAAAAGAAAACGCATTTCTTTTGCTTTTTTTTGTTTTTTCGCTCGCTTAATCGTAACTTTGCAGTTACTTATGGTATATAATGAATTAGGAAAGACGGGAATGTTGGTGTCGAATCTTGGATTCGGGGCCTCCTCGTTAGGTGGTGTATTCCACGAGATCCGCGAGGCGGAGGGAATACAGGCCGTACACACCGCTGTTGACAACGGAATCAACTTTATTGATGTGTCACCGTATTACGGTCATCTGAAAGCCGAGACGGTATTGGGCAAGGCATTGAAGGAGATTCCTCGTAACCAATTCTACCTCTCCACCAAGGTGGGGCGCTACGGCAAGGATGGGGTGAATCTATGGGATTACTCCGCACAACGTGTTACCGACAGCGTGTATGAGAGCATGGAACGACTGAACATCGACTACATTGACCTGATCAATGTGCATGACGTGGAGTTCCAGTCACACCTTGAAGGAGGACTGCAGAAGATTGTTGACGAGACATTGCCCGCATTGGTGAAACTGCGCGAGAAAGGGGTGGTGAAGCATGTGGGTATCACCGACCTGCAGCCCGAGAACCTGAAATGGGTGGTGGAGAACAGTGCTGAAGGTACGGTGGAGTCGATACTCTGCTTCTGTCATTACAGTCTGAACGATGAACTGCTGCTCGACTACCTTGACTTCTTCGAGAGTCGTGGCATTGGTATCATCAATGCTTCTCCGTTCTCCATGGGACTCCTCTCGCAACGGGGCACACCTGACTGGCATCCGGCACCCGAAGCACTGAAGGAGGCATGCGCAAAGGCAGCTGCCTACTGTGCCGAGAAGAACTACCCCATTGAGAAGCTGGCCATACAGTACAGTACCAGTCTGAATCCCCGTATCGCCACCACGCTGTTCAGCTCCGCCAATCCCGCCAATGTATTGAAGAACATCGATTATGTGAATGCACCTATCGATGAGCAGTTGGTGAAGGAGGTACAAGAGATTATAGGCGACCAGATGCGCGTCCGCTGGCAAAACACGTAATTTTCAATTCTCAATTATCAATTTTCAATTTGATTTGAACGAAGTGAAAATCATAGATGCTCACAGTCATTTATGGCTGAAACAAGACACGGAGTGGAACGGTAAGCGTATCTACCCGTTAGAGAACGGCAGGGCGATGTTCCTTGGCGAAGAGGTGCAGATGGTACCGCCGTTCATGATTGACGGCAGGAACACAGCAGAGGTGTTCCTCTCGAATATGAACTACGCCCAGGTGTCAGCTGCGGTGGTAGTGCAGGAGTTTATCGATGGATTGCAGAACGACTATCTCGAAGGGGTGCAGAAACAATATCCACAACGGTTCCTCTGCAACGGAATGGTGGATTATTTCCAACAGGGTACCTACCTGCAGCAGCTGAAGGATTTGGCGCAACGCGGTTTCCGTGCCATTACCATTCCTGGTCATCGCATCATTACCGACAAGGTGCGCATCCTGCTGAACAGTGATGAGATGATGCAGATGTTCCGCGAGATGGAAGCCCGCAAGATGATTCTCTGTGTGACACTGGCTGATGGTGACATGCAGGTGGGGGAACTGAAAGAGGTTATTCAGGAGTGCCCTGAGCTGAAGATTGCCATTGGACACTTCGGCATGCCTACCATCGAGGGCTGGCAGGAGCAGATCAAGTTGGCAAGGAACAAGCATGTGATGATTGAGTCGGGTGGCATCACCTGGCTGTATAACGCGGAGTTCTATCCGTTCCCCTCTGCTATCAAGGCGATTCGTGAAGCCATTGATCTTGTGGGTGTAGAGAAACTGATGTGGGGATCTGATTATCCGCGCACCATCACGGCCATCACCTATAAGATGTCGTACGACTTCGTGGTGAAGAGTAAGGAACTGTCGGAACAGGAAAAGGAATTGTTCTTAGGTGAGAATGCCCGTCGGTTCTTCGGGTTCGAAGAGTTGGTGGACTTACCGTATATTAAAAATATGTCGGAATAATGAAAGCAGTACAGATAACCGCCGAACAGCAGATGGCGGTAGTAGAGTTAGAGAAACCGGAAGTGAAGAGCGGTGAAGTGCTCTTGCAAATCAATTACGTGGGATTCTGCGGCAGCGACCTGAACACGTTCTTAGGTAGAAACCCGATGGTGAAGATGCCCGTGATTTCTGGTCATGAGGTAAGCGCCACCATTGCCGCAATAGGTGATGATGTGCCCGAAACCCTGAAGGTGGGCATGAAGGTAACCGTAGATCCTTACAGCAACTGCGGTCATTGCTCCTCTTGTCGCCATGAGCGTGCCAATGCGTGTGAGCATAACGAGACCTTAGGTGTGCAGCGCAATGGTGCCATGCGTGAGTATTTCGTCATGCCGTGGCAGAAGATTATTCCTGCCGAAGGACTGACATCGAAGGAGATTGCCCTGATAGAACCCATGAGCGTGGGCTTCCATGCAGTGAACCGCGCTGAGGTGACAGATATCGACCATGTGCTCGTGATTGGTTGCGGTATGATTGGCATTGGTGCTATCGTACGTGCCAGTCTGCGGGGCGCCACAGTGATTGCTGTTGACTTAGACGATGAGAAGTTAGCACTGGCCAAGAGGATGGGTGCGGCATACGTCATCAATTCCAAGACCGATGATCTGCATGCACGACTTCTGGAGATCACCGAGGGGTTAGGTCCTGATGTGGTGATCGAAGCCGTAGGCAGTCCTATCACCCAGAACCAGGCTGTCAGCGAGGTGGCCTTCTGCGGAAGGATTGTCTTTATCGGCTACGCCAAGGCTGAGACGGCGTTCATCACCAAGCTGTTCGTACAGAAGGAGCTGGATATCCGCGGCTCACGCAATGCGAAGCCAGCTGACTTCCGTGCCGTGATTCATTACATGCAGCAGAACCGCGATTACCCCAAGGAGGAACTGATCTCTGCCGTTGCCACTCCTGATACGGCTTTGGAGGCCATGCAACAGTGGGCAGCAGCACCGGCAAAGGTGTTCAGAATATTGGTTGGTTTTTAATATGGAACACGAAGAATTCTTTATCCATAAACTGGAGCACAGGCATATCAAGCCCACGGCCACACGACTGCTCATCTTGCAGCAGATGTACCGTGGTGATGAGATGGTGTCGCTACCTGAATTGGAGCGCTTATTGCCCACGGTGGATAAATCCACCATCTCACGGTCGTTGACGCTCTTCCTGCTCAACGGACTGATCCATGCGGTGGATGATGGGAGTGGCTCACTGAAATATAATGTGTGTGCCGACGATTGCGATTGTGCTGAGGAGATAGATGATGAGCATACGCATTTCTACTGCGAACAGTGCCACAGGACCTTCTGTCTGAAGCAGATCCAGGTGCCCGTGGTGCCCCTGCCCGAGGGCTTCAAACTCAATAGTATTAATTATGTGTTGAAAGGACTGTGTCCTGAGTGTAGTAAGGAGTAGGAAGTGGAACGTTTGTGGAACAGAAACTACATCAAGGTGATGACAGCCAACTTCTCGCTGTTCTTCGCCTTTTATCTTCTTACGCCCCTACTGCCTTTGTATCTTTCGGAGGTGTTCGGGACGAACAAGGATACTATTGGTATCATCCTTTCAGGCTATATTATTGCTGCACTACTGATCCGTCCTTTTAGCGGTTTCATCGTGGATACCTTCAATAGGAAGAAGGTGCTGATGACCTGCTTTTTCTTTTTCTTCATCTGCTTTGCGGGATATATTGCTGCGGGAACACTGCTGATGTTCGCCATTGTACGAACCGTGCATGGCGCACCCTTTGGGGCACTGACCGTGGCTAACAGTACCGTGGCCATTGATGTACTGCCCTCCTCTCGTCGTAATGAGGGGATAGGGTACTACGGACTGAGCAACAACCTCGCCATGGCCATTGCTCCATCAATAGGTATCTGGCTTTATCGCGTCTGTAACAGCTTCGATATCCTGTTCTGGACCGCCTTTATCGTGGCTGGATTGGGCATGCTTGTGGATGCCACGGTGAAGATACATAAAGCACCACAAAGGAAGATGACGGTCAAGGGTAAGCGATTGCCACATCTCTCGCTCGATCGTTTCTTCCTCACCCGTGCTCGGCTGATGGCAGTGAACATCGCGCTGTTCAGCTTCTGTTTCGGTGTACTGAGTAACTACCTGGCCATCTACAGTAAGCAGGTGCTGCATATCACCACAGGTACGGGAACCTATTTCATGCTGTTGTCAATAGGTTTGTTTGTCAGCAGGTTGCAAGGGGCGCATCAACTGCGTGAAGGACGACTCACCCAGAATGCAGCAGGGGGTATCGTGACCTCCTTGGTGGGCTATACCCTCTTTGCCCTTACCGCCCATCTCTCTAACACCACGCTGATACCTATATGCTATTACGGATCAGCCATCCTTATCGGATTAGGCAACGGTCATATGTTCCCTGCCTTCCTGAACATGTTCATTGCCGTGGCCAGAAACGAAGAGCGGGGTACTGCCAATTCGAGTATTCTGACGGCGTGGGACTTAGGTATGGGGTTCGGTATTCTGCTGGGTGGTGTGGTGTCTGAATATGTGGGATATGCAGCCACGTTCTGGATGGTTGCCATTGATAATGCCATAGGTACGCTGCTCTTTTTCTTCGCTACGAAGTTTTTTTTCGAGCAAAGACGAAGACAATAGGAAAAATTTTTGTATTTTTGCAGGGATGAACGAAATAAGAAGGGATGAATGAAGAATTTGACATAAGAAGGGAGATGTCATCGGCGGAGAAGGATTTTGAGAATGCCCTTCGCCCATTGCGGTTCCATGACTTCAGCGGACAGAAAAAGGTGGTGGAGAACCTGGAGGTGTTCGTGGAGGCAGCAAAGTACCGTGGGGAACCGCTCGACCATACCCTGCTGCATGGTCCTCCGGGCTTAGGAAAGACAACACTCTCGAACATCATCGCCAATGAACTGGGCGTGGGGTTTAAGATCACCAGCGGTCCTGTGCTGGATAAGCCAGGTGACTTAGCCGGTATCCTTACTTCGTTGGAACCCAATGATGTGCTGTTCATAGATGAGATTCACCGTCTGTCGCCTGTCGTGGAGGAATACCTGTATTCCGCCATGGAGGACTACCGTATCGATATCATGATTGATAAGGGTCCTTCGGCACGCAGCATCCAGATCGACCTGAACCCCTTCACCTTGGTGGGAGCCACCACACGAAGCGGATTGTTGACAGCCCCTCTTCGTGCCCGCTTCGGCATCAACATGCATCTGGAATACTACGAGCCCGAAACGTTGCAGAAGATTGTCAAGCGTTCGGCTTATATCCTGAAGGTGCCCATTTCTGATGAGGCTTCCATGGAGATTGCCCGTCGTTCACGTGGTACGCCCCGTATTGCCAATGCCCTGTTGCGTAGAGTACGTGACTTTGCTCAGGTAAAGGGAAACGGCAATATCGATACGGAGATCACCAAGCTCTCGTTAACGGCACTGAACATCGACCAGTACGGACTGGATGAGATTGACAACAAGATCCTGCTCACCATCATTGATAAGTTCAAGGGCGGACCAGTGGGCGTGGGCACCATTGCCACGGCTATTGGTGAGGAAGCAGGTACCGTGGAGGAAGTGTATGAGCCGTTCCTGATCATGGAGGGATTCATCAAGCGTACCCCTCGAGGACGAATGGCCACGGAACTGGCCTACAAGCACTATGGAAGGAATCCCTACACAGGGAATATCATGGAACCGGAACTTTTTTGAAGGGCAAAGGGATTCGGTCAAAAGTCAAAGGAAATGTGATTACGAGATCAGAATAAGATGAAAACAGGAATATTCGTGGGGAGTTTCGATCCCTTTACCATTGGTCATGATCATATCGTGAAAAGGGCGCTGCCGCTTTTCGACCGTATCATCATCGGTATTGGTGTGAACGAACGTAAGCAGTATATGCAGAGCGCCGAGATCCGCAAGCAGAAGATCCAGAAGCTCTATAAGAACGAGAAGAAGATTACGGTGAAGACCTATTCCGACCTCACCATCGATTTTGCCAAACGCGAAATGGCTGATTACATCATCAAGGGGGTGAGGACGGTAAAGGACTTTGAATATGAGCGTGAGCAGGCAGATGTGAACCGTCGTCTGGGCAACATCGATACCATGTTCTTCTTCGCTGAGCCGGGCATGGAGAGCATCAGTTCCTCCCTTGTACGCGAACTCGTTCACTTTGGTAAGGACGTACGTGAGTTCCTACCGTAACTATTAAATTAAAAATTAAAGATTAAAAATTAAAAATTAATTCTTCATTCTTAATTATTAATTCTTAATTGTCAACTGAGCAAGCGCTTTGTTCTCTGCCGCTTCCATGATCTCGCGTTCTCCAGGACCCTTGTCGTTGATGCCACAAAGGTGGAGGATGCCATGGATGATGACACGGTGCAGTTCCTCATCATAGTCCTTTCCGAACTTCTCTGCATTGGTGCGAATGGTGTCTAACGAGATAACGATATCCCCATTCAGCGTGTTACCTTCGCAATAGTCGAAGGTGATGATATCGGTGTAGTAGTCATGACCTAAATAGGCGTTGTTCACCTCCAGGATCTTCTCATCATCGCAGAAAAGATAGCCTACCTCTCCCACCTTCTTTCCATAAGAGGCTGCCACGGCACGAATCCATGCGGTGGTCTCTCTCTTCTTGATCTTCGGCATCTTCACGCCTTCTGCACTATATGTAATCAAAATTCTTAATTCTTAATTCTTAATTACTTCCAACGCTTTTTGCACAATATGGTTTTCCTCGTTCATCACCTGGAAATACTCCGTCATATCCCAAAGGTCGCGCGCTACGAGCGCCTTCAGTTGCAGACGCAGGTAAGGTAGTGTGCGCTTCATCTCCTCATCATCCTTGAATTTCAGATTCTGCTTCTCTGCAGCATCAAGGATCGTATCGATGAGTGACTGCGGTACCTGGTACTTACTGTTGAACTCCTGGAACGACGGGTAGGTCTTCTTCAGCGTATTACGGTTGTTGTCGATGTAGCGCAGACTCTTATCCGTGACAATGCTCTTGGCGGCTAACTGTCGATGGAACCGTGTGTATTGCATCGTGTCGAGGGGAACGAAGGCATCAGGCATGATACCACCTCCGCCATATACTGTACGATGCTGGCGCAGTGTTTGGAACTTCTGTGAATCATCGAAGTGGATGCTGTCAGGGTTCATCAGTTCGCCATGCTTCAAGCGGTTCTCGAAGTCCATCTCGTATTCCTTCAGGTCACCTTTCTTATACGGCTTCTGGATACAACGTCCCGAAGGAGTATAGTAATGCGCGATGGTGAGACGAATCATGGAGCCGTCAGGAAGATCGATGGGACGTTGTACCAATCCCTTACCGAAGGTGCGTCTTCCTACTACCCATCCGCGATCATGATCCTGAAGGGCACCCGAGACAATCTCTGCCGCTGAGGCTGTGAGCTCATTCACCAGCACCACCACCTTACCCGTCAGCATCTGTCCGTTACCCTCAGCCAAGTAATCATGACGGTTCTGCCTGAGTCCTTCGGTATAGACAATCAGATCATTCCGCTGCAGGAACTCATTGGCAATCTGAACAGCCGCCTGCAGGTAGCCACCCCCGTTGTCCTGCAGGTCGAGCATCAGGTTCTTCATCCCCTGCTCCTTCAGTGATGACAAGGCTTCGACAAACTCCTGATGGGTGGTAGCCCCGAAATTATCAATGCGGATATAGCCGATAGTGGGGCGAATCATATAAGAGGCCGTGATGCTCTTCACGGGAATCTTATCACGTGTAACGGTGAAATAGAGCATCTCAGGAACGCTGCGACGCACAATGCCCAGTTTCACCTTCGTGCCACGCGGACCGCGCAGTCGTTTCATGATATCCTCCTTCGGCATCTTCACGCCAGCAATGGCTGTGTCGTTAACCGTTACGATACGATCGCCTGAGAGTATTCCCACCTTCTCCGAAGGACCATTCACCACAGTCTGAATCACCAGCAGGGTATCCTCCACCATGTTGAACTGCACGCCAATACCGTCGAAGTTTCCTTGGAGCGGCTCGTTCAAGGATTTCACCTCTTTGGGCGTAGCATACGAGGAATGAGGATCCAGTTCCTTCAGCATACCACGGATGGCATCTTCCACCAATTTGGTTTCATCCACGGAATCCACATAGAGGTTACTGATGGCCATCTCGGCAATCTGCAGTTTCCGCAGGTTCTCTGCTCCGATATTGATGCGCATCTGTGCGCTCAGTGAGAGGGTAAGCAGCAGGGCTGCTAAGGTTATGATGTTTCTTTTCATTTTCTCTAGTTAATAAATTTCTTCCTCCTCTTCGGGGCGGTCCTCTTCCACTACGAGGTTATCGATGATGAAGTTCTGGCGTTCAGCCGTATTCTTGCCCATGTAATACTCCAGCAACTTCTGCACCTGGTCATTCTTATGAAGCGTAACCTGCTCAAGACGCATATCTGGACCGATGAAGTTCACGAACTCATCAGGCGAAATCTCGCCAAGACCTTTGAAGCGCGTAATCTCCGGCTCGGGTCCTAACTCGTTGATGGCATTCAACCGTTCCTCCTCGCTATAGCAGTAGCGCGTGATGAAATCACTCTTCTTGCTCTTCTTTTCATCAGCTTCAGCTAGCACCTTCTTGTTCTTAATCTTCGTACGACGGTTACGAACGCGGAACAGTGGAGTTTGCAACACATACACATGACCCTTTTTGATCAGCTCAGGGAAGAACTGCAGGAAGAAGGTGATGATCAGCAAGCGGATATGCATACCGTCAACATCCGCATCCGTGGCCACAATCACCTTATTATATCTCAGCGTGTCCAGTCCGTCCTCAATATCGAGGGCAGCCTGCAGCAGGTTGAACTCCTCGTTCTCATAGACCACCTTCTTGGTAAGACCGAATGAGTTCAGTGGTTTACCGCGCAGGGAGAACACCGCCTGTGTGTTCACATCACGACTCTTGGTGATGGATCCGCTGGCAGAGTCACCCTCGGTGATGAAGATACTGCTCTCCTCCTTGCGGTTGTTCTTCACATCACTGAAGTGGATACGGCAGTCGCGCAGTTTCCTGTTATGCAGGTTCGCCTTCTTGGCCCGCTCACGGGCAAGCTTTGTCACGCCCGCCATGGCCTTGCGTTCCTTCTCACTTTCGCTCACCTTCTGCAGCATCACCTCAGCCACATCCGTATGCTTATGCAGGTAGTTATCCACCTCGGTCTTGATAAAGTCACCTACATATTTGTTCACGCTCACCCCATTCGGACTCATCGTCAGTGAGCCCAGTTTGATCTTCGTTTGACTCTCGAACATCGGCTCCTCCACGTTCACGGCAATGGCTGCCACGATACCGTTACGGATATCCGTATATTCGAAGTTCTTACCCGAATACTCCTTGATGGTGCGGGCAATATGCTCCTTGAACGCGCTCTGATGCGTACCGCCCTGGGTGGTATGCTGACCGTTCACGAACGAGTGATACTCCTCGCCATACTGATTGGTATGGGTGAAAGCAATCTCGATATCCTCGCCTTTGAGATGGATGATGGGATAGATGCCCTCGGTGGTCATGTTATCGTTCAGCAGGTCCTCCAAGCCGTTACGACTGAGGATGCGCCTGCCGTTATACATGATGGTGAGACCCGTGTTCAGGTAAGTATAGTTACGGAGCATGATCTCCACGATGTCGTTATGGAACTGGTAGTTCTTGAACAAGGTGTTGTCGGGCTCGAAGAAGATATACGTACCGTTCTCATCCTGTGTAGCCTCGGTCTTGTCGCTTTTCATCACACCTCTCTCAAAGGTTACCGAACGCACCTGTCCTTCACGGAAGCTCCTCACCTCGAAGTGGGCACTCAGCGCATTCACCGCCTTCACGCCCACACCATTCAAGCCCACACTCTTCTTGAACGCCTTTGAGTCGTATTTACCACCCGTATTGAGCACGCTTACCGCCTCCACGAGCTTTCCCTGAGGGATGCCACGACCATAGTCGCGCACGGTTACCCGCAGGTTATCCTCGATATCGATCTCTATGCGCTTGCCGGCATTCATCTTGAACTCGTCGATGGAGTTGTCGATCACCTCCTTCAGCAGCACATAGATACCATCTTCGGGTAATGAGCCATCGCCCAGACGACCGATATACATGCCTGGGCGTGTTCGTACGTGTTCCATATCCGACAAATGACGGATATTCTCATCGGTATATTGAACCTGTTCGTTTTCTATGATGATGTTTTCTTCCATGATCACGTTATGGGGTTATAGGTCTTTTTTGAAACAACGGAGTCGTTTGTTGATATGCGAATCGAAATACTGCCAGTTGCCCAGCACATGGGTATTCGTTTCCATCTGCGGCATGGCTTGAGCCCATTTGAATCCGTAGCGCTGGTATTGTCGCACCAGGTCGTCAAAGATCAGGGCATTGGCACCACGTGAGCGATATTCGGGCAGGACACCGATAAGCAGCATGTCCACCGTATCGGCATAGTGCCATTTGATGGCGTTGATCAAGTGCCACCATCCCAATGGGAACAACCTGCCATCATGCGTCTTCTTCATGGCAGCAGAGAGCGATGGGAACGTGATGCCGAATCCCACCATCTTATTGTTCTCATTGCTGTCAACCACCGTGCAAATCAAGTCCATGTCGGCAATCTTGATATACTGATCCACCAGCTGGTCCACCTTGTTGTCAGATAGCTGGGCAAAGCCGTAGAGATCCTTATAGGTGGCATTCAGCAAGCGGAACACCTCACGTCCGAAACCCTCCTTGAGCAGTTCGTGGCGCGTCAGCTTATGCACATGCAGATGGAAATGCTGTTCGGCAATTCGGGCAATACGATTGATCTTTTCCGGCACCTGCTCCGGTACCCTTACCATGCACTGTACATAATCGTTGTCCTTGCGGAAACCGCCCATCTGCTCGATGTGCTGGGGGTAGTAGGGATAGTTATAGTGGGCATACATCGTGCCAATCGTGTCGAAACCCTCCACGAGCATTCCTTCACGATCGGTATCTGCAAAGCCCATCGGACCAACCATCTGTATCATTCCCCGCTGGCGCCCCCATTCCTCAACCGCCTGAATCAGTGCCTTGCTCACCTCGATGTCATCGATAAAATCGAACCATCCGAAGCGCACAATCTTCTTCTCCCACCGCTCGTTGGCCTTATGGTTGATGATGGCCGCAATGCGTCCCACCACTTGGTTATCTTGCAAAGCCAGGAAATACGCGGCTTCGCAGTCCTCAAACGAGGCATTCTTATCATGCCTCAGCGTGTTCATCTCATCAAAATGCAGATAAGGCACGTCATACGGGTCGTTTCTGTACAGGTCGTACCTGAACTGTATGAAGGCCTCAAGATCTTTCTTCGTCTTTACGCTCTTGATTTCCATAGATGGGTTCGTGCAGACAATCTCTATTCGGTTGTTGATAGGTTCTTGATATAGCAGCGGCGGCGCTTATGCTGTTCGGTTTCGAGGTGTTGCCACTGACTTTGTACTTTCTCGTTTGTTTCCATTTCCACCTGACTCTCTCCCCAGATGAATCCGTACTTCTGGTACCACGGAATGAGGTAAGAGAAGAGCAGGGCATTGGCGCCTTTGGTGCGGTATTCCGGCAGTATGCCCACCATCTCCAGATCCACATAGTCGGTCTTGTGGAACTTCAGCGCGCGAATCAGGTGCCACCATCCGAACGGCAAGAGTCGTCCGCGACGGCATTTCTGAATAGCCCGTGAGAGCGAAGGCAGTGTGATACCCACACCTACCAGCTTATGCTCATCTGTGGTCCAGTCCTCTATCGCCACGATCAGGTTCAGGTCAGCCCACCGCAGGTACATATCGAGGTACTGCTTGATCTGCTTGTCAGAGAGTTCAGAGAAGCCGTAGAGATCCTTGAATGTCTCGTTGATCAGATGGAACACCTCTAGGCCTTTGCCGCCCTGCACCTCCTTCATCGACAGTGAACGCGCATGCAGGTTATAGCGTTTCTCGATCATCTGTGCAATCTTGGCGAACTTCTCAGGAATCTGCTCAGGGATATAGATCTTGAACTCCACGTAGTCGTTATCCTTCTCCCATCCTCCTAACTGTTCCATGTGCTGAGGATAGTAGGGATAGTTATAGATAGTGGCCATGGTTCCCAGTTGGTCGAAACCCTCGATGAGCATGCCTTCGGGATCGAAATCCGTGAAGCCCAGCGGACCGATGATCTCTGTCATTCCCTTCTCACGACCATAGTCCTCTACGGCCTTGAACAGGGCGCGGCTCACCTCGATGTCATCCACGAAGTCAATCCAGCCGAAGCGCACACTCTTGCGCTGCCAGCGCTCGTTGGCCTTGTGATTGATGATGGCGGCAATACGTCCAACCACCTTTCCCTCCTTGTAGGCCAAGAAATACTCAGCTTCGCAGAAGTCGAAGGCTGCATTCCTCTTCTTGTCCAGCGTGAACATCTCATCGCTGAACAGGTTCGGTGCATCATACTCGTTACCTTCATAAAGATCATAGTGGAACTCTACAAATGTCTTCAGGTCGGCTTTCGTCTCTACTCGTTTGATTTCTACAGATCCCATTTCCTTAGTTTTCTGATTTTGTTGCAAAATTACGGATTTTTCCCGACACTTCCAAATATCACGCCTTGTAGCGTGCAAAAATCCGTTAAAGGAATAGGACTGTACTGTTAAAAAACACTGAACGCGTCATTCGCTCCCAGAGAGTGACGTTCTCTCTCTTAGCGTTTGACGTTCTCACTCCCAGAGTACAAAACATTTTCACATTTTGCGATTTAACGCACCACCATCTTCTTTCCCCCTTTAATATATACCCCACGCGTTGGATGAGATACACGGATACCCTGCAGGGTGTAGTATGATCCGTTCAGGTTAGGAGATTCTTGGCATGATACGATATCTGATGTGTTGAGATCTCTGATGGCATGATCGAGCCATTCTTTCCGATTTGTAAAATAGTTTCGTGCCTGACTGATGAACTTTGCCGAAAGCGACAACTTGTACGTATAACGAGCCCATCGATTATTATTGAGCTTGATGGAAGCATCAACGGCTTTCCTGATATCTGAAGCCAGATAATCTTTGAGGAACGCGAGCAACTCACTAAAGACTCTGTCCTTGTTCTGTTCCCATAGTTCCCTGTAACAATTGGTGAAAGTACTGTCACTGTTATTAAAAAGTCGTTGGAAATAGTATCGTCCATGCATGTCGTCCCATTCTTCACTCTTCATGATGGCCTCATAGTCCCATAGACAGGGCATCTTCAACAACGAAGCATCCGTATCGTCATACTTCGACAGGAAGATGTTCGAGCCAGCACCGTCGGTGTTTCCCAGTATGTCGTGCGCCAACATCCATCGGGCAAACGACTCAACGTCGATCTTTTGTTCGTACAAGCCTGTACTATCTTCCATGGCACTCTCTGCTTCAAGCAGTACCTGTCCGATATACGACATCTGTTCCTCCGTCACATCCTCGTCGTCAGGATACTTGAAGGTGTAATTCAGCGGCAGTTCTACGGAGGAGGGAACATAGACAGGTTCGTTCCACCAGTAAGGATCCAGTTCGACAAGGAAGCCTGACTTCTTCACATTAATCCGACAGTCGGTATTGCGCTCCACTGCCTCCATCAGCAGGTAAAGGCCGCGGAAGTCGCCATTGAACACCAGATTAACGAAACGAAACTGTGGAGTCCACTCCATCTCCATCAGTTCGCTCACCTTCAGTCCAATCATCTCGTTCAAATCGAAAAAGGGGAGCAACAGCCATTTCTTGTCGTTAAAGTGCTTATCACCTCTTCCCAACAGATCAGCCTTCTTCTGGAGTTTGATACGATATGGTTTCTTAGGGCGGCGTGCGCTCCAGTTTCCCCTCACCTTCACCGTCATGCCGCTTTCATCTTCAACGAAGTAACCACTGTCGTAAATCACACCTGCCGTATCCTTCACCACAACCCTTCCTGGCTCTTTCGTGGCATTGCGGATACTGCCGCCAAGACAACCTTCTTGTGCATCAACATCTTCATAGGTTGGTTCGATGCCACCCTCTGTTTCCACGATAACCACGGGTAGGCCAACCTTTATCAATTCGTTGATGGTAGAGTCGTTAAGCACTTCGGCATCTGTCTGTGTGAGAAAGACAAATAAGAAGATATATAACAAACCTAATCTGTATATATTCTTTATAACCATTTTTTTATTACTCCTTTATTCATATAAACAAAATAATTGAGTTTTTATTTTGTATTTCGCTCGCTTATTCGTACCTCTAACTACGTTGAAGGTACTCCCGCTCGGAAATATAAACAAATTTTTCATTATTTGTTTTGTTTTTCGCTCGCTTATTCGTACCTTTGTACCAGTAGCAAAGAAATAGGAGGTATTACCATGAACAAGATAACACAGGAAAACTTCGAGGAATTGTATATCGATCCCATTGAGATCCACCAGATCGATAAGTTTGTGTGTCAGGAAATGGGACGTCAGATGCATCGTTACATCAAAGGGATGAGCGGTAGCAAGCGAATCATGGAGAAATTCGAAGAGGCGCTGTCAACCCTTACCATTCCCCAAAAAGAGGAGGCCATTGCACATTATATCGACCTGAACAGGAAATCCATCAGCGGTCTTGACTTCAAGATCGTTCTGGCTCGCGCCATCGCCAACTACTGCGACACGTTCGACTATATGCTGGAAATGGCGAACAACCGTCAGAAGATGGAGTTCTACCTGAAGCGAATAAAAAGCAAGTATATCCAGTTTCATGAGGTGTTTGAACAGGATGGGAAGTTCGGCATCAAGGACTGCAAAGGCAATATCCTCGTGTCACCGCAATATGATTTCCTTCGCACCTGTTATACCTATGTGGATGATCTGGTAACGATGCCGATTATCGCGCAGAAGGATGGGAAGATGGGACTGATCCTGCCTGACCAGAAGGATACAGTGGTGGCTGACTTCATCTACGATGATATCCATTTGATGGATGAACCGCCGTATTTTGAAGGGATCGTTAATAAGAAGAAGGTGAAATTGAATCACATATAGATAACGAAGAAGAACACGAGGGCGAAAAGCACCACAATGATCTGAGTGAACCGGTCGCGCAGCATGATTTTCGTGGGGTCACCACTGCGCTTGTCAACCACCGTGAGCTGGATGTAACGTAATAATCCTAATAATGCTAAACAGGTAGTGAGGTACAGGTATTCGGAATGTGTACGAGCTGTTACCTCAGGACTCACCGTGTACATGATATAGCAGACCAGTGTTACTGAGGCGGTGATGGTGATGGCTTGGTTGATGAACGTGAGATTGTAACGGATGGTGTTCTTGCGGGGTGCCTCGCCTGTAGCCTCCATCCTGAGCACATCATCACGACGCTTGGCGAATGACATGAACAGGGTGATGAGGAAGGTCATCAGCACAATCCACTTACTCAACACCACTCCAGAGGCCTCACCACCGGCAATCAACCGTAACACGAAACCGAAGGCAATCACACAAACATCCACGATGGCATGCTGCTTCAGCCAAAGACAGTAGGCGAGGTTCAACACGAAGTAGAACAGGATGATGCCACCTACCAACAGCATGTTGTCTTTCAGCAGCAGGATAGTGCCTATCGACAGGATGAACATCAGGATCATCAAGCCGTATGCCTGCTTCATGCTGACTGCCCCACTGGCAATAGGACGATGACATTTCACGGGATGACGCCTGTCGTATGCCACATCAATGATATCATTGAAACAATACACCGCTGAGGCTATCCAGCAGAAGGCAATGAAGGTGACCACGGATGCGTACAAGGCACTACGGTCTAACAAGCTGCCACCGAAGAACACCGGCATCAGCACAAAGGCGTTCTTGAGCCATTGCTGGGGACGAATGAGATTTAGGATGCTATTTATCATTGAACATTGAACATTATGATTACCTTTGAACTTCAATTTTTTAATTTTTCAATTTTTCAATTTTACTTACTGCCTTTGACAGTAGCCAGGCAAGAGGGATGCTGATGGCGATCATGAGCAGGACGGTTAAGCAATAGCCCAGATGGTACTCATTGACGTATTTCAGCACGAACTGCACATGGATGAGGTAGAGCTCCAGACTGATGCCACCGATGAAGGTGAGGAAGGTGAGGAGCCACTTGGGCGCATAGCGGAAGGCACGACACAGCAGGATCATGGCCGTGATGGAGCAGGGGATATAGACCATTCGCTCCAGGAACAGCGGGAACTTGCCACGCCAGTGGTTCTCGAACTCTATGCACATCATGAACGAGAGGATGAACAATAGCAGGATCCACCAGATGGCCGCTCCTTCCATCGTACGCTTCTCCTTGACCCACTGTCCGAAGTTGATACCTAACAGGAAGATGGGAATCCTGCTCCAGAAGATCTCTACATGTCCTACGGAACGATGCACAGGCGGGTAGTACTGCACCATCACGGCCCATACGATAGCCACCACCACGAGCCATTGGTAGGAAGGGTGCTTCTTGATGAGTTCCATATAGAAAGGAGCCACCGTGTAGAGCATCATGATGGAGGGGATGAACCAGAAGGTGAGATCATCGATGCGCCAGAAACTCCAGTTGAACAGGATGTTCGCTATCAGATGACCGATATTAGGACTATACCCGCCTCCCTTCACATTCAGGTAGTTGGGGATATAGAACAGCAGTGCCATGATGAGCCAGGCAGGATAGATACGGAGATAACGGCGCTTGAAGAAGTGTTTCAGCGAGGGTTGCTTCGTCCACGAATACCATAACCCGATACCGCTGAGAAAGAGGAACATGTCAACACCGATATTACCGCAACGCACCACGCCATACATCATGTAGCTATTCGGCATAGACACATGGAAGAACATCACGAACAGCATCGCAGCACCCATCAGTGCACTGCGGTACTTACTGAAATCCAACCACTCTATCTCTTTTATCTTCATATTTACGTTCGCTTCGCTCTATTCATCAAATACTGCATCAGCATCGCCAGTGCCACTGCCGCCAGCAGATAGATGATGATGCCCCAATAGATGTCAACCTTGCGGTAATGCGAGATGATCAGTTCGCGCATCACGGGATGCATCACAAACAAGGCTGCCGAGATACCTCCAAACCACGCACAGGGCTTCATCAGCCACTGCGGTAGCAGTTTCACTGTGGCCACGCCACCCGTGGTGATGAACAGGGGAACCCACAGCCAGGTATGCACACTCATGCTTCCTACCACTACTCCCACTGCCGAGAGGAGGGCAATGAGCAGGTAACGTACAGAGGAAAGCTGTCTTTTCATATAGCGTGCATATGCTATTCCCATGCAGAAGGGCAACATGCCCCCGATGAAGTTATACCTGAGGTAGTTCAGCAGGTTGAAATCGCAGGGGTTGCTCAGTGCCGCCCACCATTGCAGGAGCCAGCATACCACCACTGTTCCCAACAGCAGACCATAGCCTCGCCAGCGGTAGAACACTAACCGGTAGAGGATATACAGCTGAATCATCAGTCCGAAGAACCAATACGGTCCAGGGAAGATGACCTTGTCGGGCAACCAATAGAGGAAGTTTACTGTCATGGTGAGATGTGCCATGATACGGTCTATGGTGAATATCCGTGCCCCATCCGTATGGCGCAGGAAATAAATCGCCATGAACAGCAGGTAGCCCCAGATCATCAGTCGGAACAGCTTGCGGAAATGCTTCCATATCCACTGTGCCGTGCCCTCGTTCCCTTGTCTTGTCGTGCTCTCGTATTTCTTCACCAATCCGTAGCCACTGATGAAGAGAAAGATAGGTACGCCATAATGACCGAAGAACGAGAAGAAGTGGATGAACAGGTCTTTGTCCATTGCCATCACCTTCTCCAGCATCTGCATAGGTTTCTCGGTGGTGAACGTGTATTCGTTCTCCTTCACCGCAAAACCCAGGAAATGACAGTAGTTGTGCAGCACAATGCCCAGAATGGCTATGCCGCGCAACGCCTGTGACTCCACCTTACTCAATATCTCATCCCTCATTAATAATATATTTTACGTTCGCTTCGCTCACTTTTTCGAGGAAGGAGGAAGGAGTAGGGAGGAAGGAGATTAGCTTTGAGTATTGTGCCATTTGCTCCTGTTTCCTCATGCCTAGACTTAGTAGTATTCTCCTTACTCCTTCGTCCTTACTCCTTACTCGATTTATTATTTTTTAATTTCACCTCATCATAGTCCGTCGTATTCTTCAGGATACGCGGACGCATCTCGTAGTACTGCGGACTCAGTATATCCAGTTCTTCACGATAGTCGGGCGAATGAATACCCGCCAGATGAAGCAAGAGGAACGGTAGCGCATCGGTCATATACCTGCGGTTCTTGGCCTTGACAATGGTGTCAAAGAGTGCTGACTGTTCCGTCTTGAACGAACGGGAGCACCATATCCAGAACGGAATGTCAAACTCCTCATGTGCCAGTCTGCCGGTAATCTCCGTACTGTGCATCCTTCCGCAGAAATGCACGCCCTCGCCATAGCACTCCTCACCATGATCAGGTACATAGATCACCACGGCCTGCTCATCTTCCACCCGTTGGATGACCTGATCCACGATAGAGTCGTTATACAGTACGGCATTGTCATAGTAGGCCAGACGTTGAATCTCCGCAGGTCGTAAGTCAGGACGGTTATAATCTTCCTGCTTGAAGTGCCAGCGGTTTTTAGGACTCCTGGTGCGGTAGTCGAGATGCTGTCCTTTCAGATGTACGATGGTCAGCTCACCCTTTTTCGTATCTTCGTTCCCCCGTACCTTCGCACCCCCGTACTCCCGAATTAACTGATCCCAATCTTTCAGCAGTCCTTCATCAAAATACGACAGCTTCTCGTTCCTTGCATCGAACATCGCGTTACTGAGTGTGGGGTTGTTCAGGAAGAAGCCACCACTGAAGTCATACACCGCTTCCTTAGCCTGTGGCAGGAACTGATTGGTGAGGAAGGTGACATGATAGCCCGCCTGACGGAAGATCTCGGGGAACAGCGGATAGTTGCACCACTCCCCTTTGTCGCCCACGGTATAGAGCGAGAAGAGGTATTTGAAGACGAAGCTCGTCAGGTTCCACGGTGCCACTACATCCTGATAAGCTATCAGCTCCCCTTGACGGGCCCGTCTCAGCTGTCGTGGGGTGGTAGGTTTCTCATAGCCATACAGCTGTGCATGGTAACGGTTATAGCTCTCACCGATAATCAGTACGATATGGGGTGTGGTGAACGCACAGCTGTCAACCTGCACCTTGTCGATACCCGTTATCAGCTTCTGCACCTGCTTGGCTGTGAGTTGGTTTGCCCGTATGCTGAACGCCAGCCGGTAGAGTGGCTGATACAGCTCTGCCCTGGTCTTCTCCGTCAGCTCATGCTCCACCTCACCAATGGTCTGGTACGACATCAGCCGATAGAACGCCACCTTGTTCTGCCAGTAGTCGGTGAGGGAGAAAATGAATGCTATAAGAGAAAGGAGTAAGGATACTCGAGTAAGGAGATTAGTATGATGTGTTTTGCTACTTTCTCCTGTTTCCTCAGGCCTTAACTTAGTAGTATTCTCCTTCCTCCCTACTCCTTTCTCCTTCCTCGAAAGGAAAATACTCCAAATAACATGCACCACCATCACCAGCAACACCCATCCGAGCTTACTGAAGATGATGTCGGCAGAGAGATAGGATTTCAGGAACTCCCCTGCCTCCTGCGCATTCGTCTCACCTACCAACAACAGCATGGTAGGAGTAAGCGTACTGCCGAACTTGATGAAGCAGTACACATCCACAATGGCCACGGTATAGGCAATGAGATAGAACAATCGTTTGATCCACACGCTGATCTTCTGCGGAAGTAGGGAGAGAAAGAGGAACAGCACGGTAACATCCACGAACAGCTCCGTATAGAGATGGTCGTATATCTTCGCATTCCGCGTGTTGGGAAGAACGACATAGGCCGTCACGATGCCCAATACATACATGAACACCCAGAATGCGACGTTCTTTTTGATGTTCTGCAGAAGATACCTCATACGTATAGATGCTCTTGCGAGATATAATCGGCTACGGCCTTAGGGACCAGTCTGCTGATGGATTTCCCTGCCGCCACACGTTGTCTGATCTGCGTACTGCTGATGGGGATGAGTTTGGTTTCAACAACCTTTACTCGAGGGGGCAGGTTTTCTCTGTCGAAGGTACTGCCTTCTCGCGGATAGACCACCACGTCATAGTTCCTTAATATATCATCCCATCTGTACCACTGAGGGAATTTCTCCCAGTTGTCACCGCCAATGAGCAGTGTGAAGGTACGATCCGGGTAATCCTTCTCCAATGACTGCAGGGTGTTCCAGGTAAATGACGGTTTGGGCAGACGGAACTCATAGTCGCAGGCAACCAGGTTCTTGTATCGTTGCAACGCCATCTCCACCATCCGAAAGCGCGTTCTGTCCCACAGCAGTTCATGGTTCACTTTGAACGGGTTCTGGGGGGTAACCATGAACCACACCTCATCCAACCCTGCACTTTCCAGAAGTTGCCGGGCCAGTCGGATATGTCCGAAATGAATGGGGTTGAAGGTCCCGCCAAATAAACCTGTCTTCATACAGCAAGGTATGATTTATGCTTTCGCCAAGAATTCCTGGATGATCCCGAGGGTTTCATTTTCTGCCGTAGCCAGATCGTCGTTCACCACTACACGGTCGAACTGATCAGCAAAGGTGAGCTCGAAGCCAGCACGCTCAATACGCTGGTTGATGACCTCAGGGGTATCCGTGCCACGACCTTCCAAGCGTCGGCGCAGCTCTTCAATCGACGGGGGCTGGATAAAGATGCTCAAGGCCTCATCACCATAATATTTCTTGATGTTACAGCCACCCTTCACATCCACGTCAAACACCACGTTCTCGCCTTTCGAACGCTGACGCTCCACCTGCTTTTTCAGGGTGCCGTAGAACCGTCCTTCATACACCTCCTCATACTCCAGGAACTCGTTGTTGTCAATGCGCTGACGGAATTCCTCTGGCGTCAGGAAGAAATACTCCACGCCGTTCTGCTCCGTACCTCGTGGCGCTCTGCTCGTACAGCTGATAGAGAAGCTGAGGTTCAGCTCAGGATGCTCCTGCAACAGCCAGTTGATGATCGTGCTCTTTCCGCTGCCGGAGGGAGCACTGACAACGATTAACCGTCCGCGATTCTTCTTAGGACGCTTACAGCCCGTTGATTTCCGTTTCGTCTTCTTCTGATTGTCCATAGCGTATGTTGTTTTGGTTGTTTACAATGCGTTCAGTACCTGTTCCTTGATCTGCTCCAGCTCGTCCTTCATCATCACTACGATGTTCTGCATCTCAGCCTGATTGCTCTTCGAGCCAGTGGTATTGATCTCTCGTCCCATCTCCTGGGCAATGAAGCCTAATTTCTTGCCCTGACCGCTTTCCTCGTTCATGGTGTCGCGGAAGTATTTCAGGTGGTTGGCCAAGCGCTGCTTCTCCTCACTGATATCCAGCTTTTCAATATAATAGATCAGCTCTTGCTCCAAGCGATTCTTGTCGTAGTCAACCTCAGGAATATTCTTCAGTCCTTCAACAATCCTGGCACGGATTTTCTCCACGCGCGACTTCTCCAAAGGTTCGATGCTTTCCAGCAGACGACCGATATTGTTGATCTTCTCCTCGAATTTCTTTTGGAGGGCGGCACCTTCCTGCTTGCGGAAGGCCACCAGGTTGGCAATGGCCTCTTCAATGGCCTTTCTCACCACCTCCCATTCCTCATCACTCAACACCTCTACATCAGTCTTGGTGGTGACATCAGGGAGTCGTAGGATGGTGTAATACCAATCGGCTGGCTCAGGAATACCTGTAGCGGCAGAGATGGCCTTGATCTGTTGGTAATAATTCTCAACAAGTGCTGTGTTAATGGGTGTGGGGTCTAACGAAGCATCTTTCTCTATCCAGAGGGAGAAGTCAACCTTTCCACGAAGTAGCGCTGCAGCGATCATCTGACGGATCTCCATCTCTTTCTCGCGATAGATGGGAGCCACGCGTGTGTTCAAGTCAAGCTGCTTACTGTTCAGTGACTTTATCTCAACATTTATCTTCTTCTCTTTAAAGGTTACGACCGCCTTGCCGTAGCCTGTCATTGACTGTATCATAATCTTGTTTGAAGTTAAATTTATGCAAAAGTACAAATAATTTCCGGAAAATGCGTATTTTTGCACTTTAATTTAGAAAGATATTTTATGTCTTGTATCATCAATATAGAAACGAGTACGGACGTTTGCTCGGTTTCAGCCAGTCAGGATGGGGCTGTCATCTTCAACGAAGAGGACAGCGAAGGACCTAATCATGCTGTCAAACTGGGCATCTTTGTGGATGAGGCTCTGTCGTTCATCGACAGTCATGCCATCCCCCTTGATGCAGTATCCGTCAGCAGTGGTCCTGGTAGCTATACGGGCTTACGTATCGGGGCTTCCATGGCCAAAGGCATCTGCTATGGTCGTGATGTCAAACTCATCGGCATTCCCACCTTGGAACTGCTGTGCGTACCCGTCCTGCTCCGTCAGGAGTTGGAAGAAGATGCCCTGCTGTGTCCGATGATCGATGCGCGCAGGATGGAGGTGTATGCAGGAATATATGATCGTTCCCTGCGCCCTATCCGACCTGTACAGGCTGATGTCGTTGAGGCTGAAACATACAAAGCATTTCTGGATGAGCACCCCGTGTATTTCTTCGGTAACGGAGCTGCCAAGTGCATGGAGGCCATCAACCACCCCAACGCCCATCTCATCGAGAACATCGTGCCGCAGGCCAAATGGATGTTCCCGCTGGCAGAGAAGCGCATTGCCCTGGAGCAGTATGAGGATGTGGCCTACTTCGTTCCGTTCTATCTGAAGGACTTCGTGGCCAAGATGCCCAAGATACTTCTTTAATACGAATAACAAATATTTATCATATGGATATCAAAGGATTAGATTATAACACGCAGCGGGAAAAGCTGGTTCTCCCTGAATATGGCAGGGAAGTGCAGAACATGGTTGACCATGCCATTTCGCTTCCTACCAAAGAGGAGCGTCAACGGTGTGCGGAGACCATTATCCGCATCATGGACAGGATGTTCCCGCAGAATCGTGACAGTGCCGACTATGAACAGAAGCTGTGGGATCACCTCGCCATCATGAGCGGTTTCCAGTTGGATATCGACTACCCTTATGATGTGAGCTCGGCCATGAAGATTGCCACCAAACCCCAGCCGCTGGAGTATCCCATGCAGGCCATTCCCGTACGTCATTACGGTCATCTGATCTTCGAGGCATTCGACAAGCTGAAGAGCATGCCTCCTGGTGAGGAGCGTGACGAACTGACTCGTATCACCGCCAATCAGATGAAACGCAACCTCATGCAATGGAGTCATGGTGCCAACGATGATGAGAAGATTGCCTCTGACCTGGCTCGCTATACTGATGGCGTTATCCAACTGGATCTGGGCACGTTCAAGTTCGATCGTGTTCAACTGCGCGACGATCTGACACCACGCAACAAGAAAAAGAGATAAGCATGGAATCATTTATCATCGAAGGCGGACACCTGTTACAGGGGGAGATCACTCCTCAGGGTGCAAAGAACGAAGCCTTACAGGTTATCTGTGCCACCTTGCTCACCGACGAGGAGGTAACCATCCAGAACATCCCTGATATCCTGGATGTGAACAACCTCATCTCATTACTGAAGGAGATTGGCGTGAAGGTGAACAAACGGAGCAGGCACGACTATACCTTCCAAGCCTCCGACCTGAATCTCGACTACCTGCAGAGTGATGAGTTCGTCCGTAAATGTGCCGCCTTGCGAGGCAGCGTATTGATGATCGGTCCGTTGCTGGCCCGCTATGGCAAGGCTGTGGTGGCTGAGCCGGGTGGTGACAAGATTGGAAGGCGCCGTCTCGACACGCACTTCCTTGGCTTCAAATACTTAGGTGCCAAGTTCGATTTCAACGAGAAGCGGAATGTCTATGAGATCCATTCCAATAAGCTCAAGGGCTGTTATATGCTGCTCGATGAGGCTTCGGTAACGGGTACGGCTAACATCATCATGGCTGCTGTCTTTGCCAAGGGCACCACCACCATCTACAATGCCGCCTGCGAACCCTATATCCAGCAGCTGTGTCATCTGCTCAACAAGATGGGCGCAGAGATCAGCGGTATTGGCAGTAACCTCCTCACCATCGTTGGTGTGAATTCCCTCCATGGGGCGCAGCACCGTATCCTGCCCGATATGATCGAGGTGGGCTCGTTTATCGGCATGGCTGCCATGGTGGGTAACGGCATTCGCATCAAGAACGTGTCGTTGAAAGATCTCGGCATTATCCCTGATGCCTTCCGCAGGTTAGGCGTGAAGATGAAGATGGAAGATGATGATCTGGTTATTCCCCGACAGGCACACTATATCATCGACTCGTTCATTGATGGTTCCATCATGACATTGGCGGATGCCCCATGGCCGGGTCTTACACCCGACTTACTCTCTGTACTGCTCGTGGTGGCTACACAGGCAAGAGGTAGCGTGCTGTTCCATCAGAAGATGTTCGAGAGTAGGTTGTTCTTTGTGGATAAGCTCATCGATATGGGCGCACAGATCATCCTCTGCGATCCGCACCGTGCTGTGGTGGTGGGGCATGACCGTCGTAAACGGTTACGGGCAGGACGTATGACCAGTCCGGATATCCGTGCAGGTATCGCCTTGCTCATTGCTGCGCTGAGTGCCAACGGTACCAGCAGGATCGATAATGTGGCGCAGATAGACCGTGGTTATGAGGATATCGAGGCACGACTGAACGCCCTCGGTGCGCATATACAACGAATAAGCTCTTAGCATGATCCGACAAGAAGAAGTGTTCCGCATCGGACGCATTGGTAAGCCGCATGGCGTCAAGGGAGAGACAACCTTCCTGTTTACTGATGATGTGTTCGACCGTGTGGATGCCGACTACCTCGTTCTGCAGGTGGATGGCATCCTGGTACCTTTCTTCATGGAGGAATACCGATTCCGCAGCAATGACACGGCACTGATCAAGTTCGAAGGAATAGACACGCTGGAACAGGCCAGGAACCTGACCAACTGCGAGGTGTTCTTTCCAAGGTCATTGGCTGAGGATCAATCAGACGAGGTTAGCTGGGCTCAGCTCACAGGAATGCAACTCATCAACAACCAGAACGGGCAGTGCATAGGTACTGTTACCGCTGTTGATGACTCCACAGAGAATGTCTTACTGGTGATCAACGATGAGAAAGGGGAGGAGTTACTGATTCCTGCCGTGGAGTCGTTCATCAAAGGTATCGACATGGAGGAAAGACATATTCGGGTGGAACTGCCCGAAGGATTGCTGAACATCAATCATTGATTATGAAGAAACAAATAGCTATCTTAGGCTCTACCGGCAGTATTGGTACGCAGGCGCTGGATGTCATTGCACAGCACAGCGACCTCTACGAGGTGTATTGTCTTACTGCCAACAACAAGGTGGAACTATTGGCAGAACAGGCGCATCAGTTCAAGCCTGCCGCTGTGGTGATTGCTAACGAAGCTCGCTATGATGAGCTGAAGCAACTGTTGGCCGACGAGCCTGACATCAAGGTTTATGCTGGACGACAGGCGCTCGACGAGATCGTGGAGGCGGGTCCTATCAACATGGTGCTCACCGCCATGGTGGGCTTTGCAGGACTTTCACCTACTGTCCATGCCATCAAGGCAGGAAAGAAGATCTGTCTGGCCAACAAAGAGACATTAGTGGTTGCAGGCGAGCTGATCTGTCAGCTGGCCAACCAGTACCATACGCCTATCCTGCCTGTTGACAGTGAGCACTCTGCCATCTTCCAGAGTCTGGTGGGAGAGGGAAACAATGAGATAGAGAAGATTCTGCTCACTTGCTCAGGCGGACCGTTCCGTAAGATGAGCGATGAGCAGATCAGGAAGGTGACGGCGGCTGATGCCTTGCGTCATCCCACATGGGATATGGGTGCGAAGATCACCATCGACTCTGCCACGCTGATGAACAAAGGCTTTGAGGTGATCGAGGCGAAATGGCTCTTCGGCGTTCCTGCAGAGAAGATTCAGGTGCTGATACATCCTCAGAGTATTGTGCATAGTGCCGTGCAGTTCATCGACGGCTCTGTCAAGGCACAGTTAGGTGTTCCTGATATGCGCTTGCCTATCCAGTATGCGTTCTCCTATCCCGACAGGTTAACACTTAACGGTAGCCGACTCGATCTGTTTGCTGCTCGCGATCTGGAGTTCCTTGAGCCTGATATCGAGAAGTTCAGATGTCTGGCACTGGCCTTCGAAGCCATCCGTCGAGGAGGAAACATGCCCTGCATCGTGAATGCTGCCAATGAGGTGGTTAACGAAGCGTTCCGTCATGACCGCTGTTCGTTCCCCCAGATGGCGGAGATTATCGAGAAGACAATGGCACAATGCAGCTTCGACAAGAATCCGTCGCTCGACACGTATTTCAAGACTGATACCGAGGCACGAAACATTGCCTCAGAATTATTAAACAAATAAAACAATGGAAGTATTTTTGATTAGACTGTTACAGTTCATGCTCGCCATCTCCCTCCTGGTTCTTCTCCACGAGGGCGGTCATTTCTTCTTCGCCAAGCTCTTCGGGGTGCGCGTAGATAAGTTCTACCTGTTCTTCGACCCTTGGTTCCACCTGTTCGAATTCAAACCCAAGAACAGCGATACGGCCTACGGTATAGGTTGGCTGCCTTTAGGTGGCTATTGTAAGATTGCAGGAATGATCGATGAGAGTTTCGATGTTGAACAGATGAAACAGCCACAGCAGCCCTGGGAGTTCCGCAGCAAGCCAACGTGGCAGCGATTACTGATCATGATCGGTGGCGTACTCGTGAACTTCCTCCTGGCCCTCTTCATCTATTCCATGGTTCTCTTCCACTGGGGTGATGAGTATATTGGCGTCAAGGATATGTCAATGGGATTCAAGTTCAATACCGAAGCCAAGCAGATGGGTTTCCAGGATCACGATATCCTTTATTCTTATGATGGTAAGCTCTTCGACCGCTATGATGTGGATGTGTTCCGTCATCTAGCTGATGCCAAGACTGTAACGGTGAAACGTGGCGGTAAGGAGGTGACGATAAACATGCCAGAGGACTTGAGTCTGCTCACGATGCTCCAAGCATCTCCTGCCTTTGCCCGTCCGTTCATCCCTGCCGAGATCGATAGTGTGTTGCCTGAATCTCCTGCAGCAAAGGTTGGTATCAAGAAAGGGGATAAGATCTTGGCCATCAACGATAAACCTGTTGACTCCTGGAACGAGTTCGTGTATCAGGTGGGTGTGCTGAGTGATGTGCTCTCTACAGCCAAGACCTCGGCTGACAGTCTGAAGACACGTACCGTACAGTTGGTATATGCTTCTGGAGAAGCTGTTGATACCACCCAGGTGGTGCTCTCTCCTGAGCTGATGCTGGGTGTGACACAAACGTCACTGGCTAACTACTACAAGCCCACGCAGCTGAAATACGGTTTCTTTGCGAGCTTCCCTGCAGGTATCAAGTACGGTCTGGGTGTGTTGCGCGGATATGTCAACGACCTGAAATATGTGGCTACGGCAGATGGAGCGAAGTCGTTGGGTGGTTTTGGCGCCATTGGCAGTCTATTCCCACCGACATGGGACTGGATGATGTTCTGGCGTATGACCGCCTTCCTCTCCATCATCCTCGCCTTCATGAATATCCTGCCCATTCCTGCCCTCGATGGCGGACATGTGCTCTTCCTGATCTACGAGATGGTTACAGGACGTAAACCCAGTGAGAACTTCATGATCAAGGCGGAATATGTGGGCTTCACCATCCTTATCCTCCTGATGATCGTCGCGAATCTCAATGATATCTTGAGATGGCTAGGGTACTTATAAAAATGTGAGAACTGCTTATGAAAAAGATAATAGTTCTAATGACCATGATGGTCTTCGTATTGGCAAGCTGTGATAATAACGGTAAGGAAAACTCAAAGGCACAGGAAAAAGAAGGGACAACAGCTGTTGAAGAACAGGTTGCCAATGTTGAAGAGCAGGTAGCCAGTGAGGTGGCTCCCGACTTCACCTTGAACGATATCAACGGAAAGGCGTTGGCATTATCAAGTCTGCGCGGAAAGTATGTGGTGCTCGATTTCTGGGGCAGCTGGTGCGGATGGTGCATCAGGGGTATTCCCAATATGAAGGAATATTATAATAAGTATAAGGGAAAGTTCGAAATCTTAGGTATCGACTGCAACGATTCGGAAAAGGAATGGAAGGCAGCCGTGAAGGAATATGAACTGCCGTGGCTGCATGTGTATAACACGAACGACAGTGGTGTGCTGGAAGCCTACGCAATTGAGGGATTCCCCACCAAGATCATTGTTGATCCTGATGGCAAAATTGTGAAAACCATCGTTGGTGAAGATCCTGAGTTCTATACCTTCCTTGATCAACTCTTCGCAAATTGAGAATAGGCTGCGTTGGTATGGCGCCAGCCGAAAAGAAAGAAAAGCCGCCCCTTTGATGGGGCGAGCTTACCTTAATGAACGAGTGACGAGTAGGAGCGGTTGAGCCCCTCCATATAGGGAGGGGATGGGGGTAGGTGGATGTCTCTTTTGCCTCTTTTCTCTGCGCCAGAGAAAAAGAGGGGAAGAATGGTTTCTTTGACACAAAGAAAAAGAAAGGGCAGTTTCAACTGCCCTTATTTTATTCGGCGAAAACCGTGACAATCTGTCCGGCTTTCGTCTTCACATCATACTCATACACCTTCTTCACAGGTAGCTGATCAAAGCTGGAGAGCTCTGCGGAGCGCAACGGGTTTTTCACCTCAGCGGTCTGCAGCAGTGCATTACGGTTCTTGCCCTTGGCAACCTTCAGTCCTTTGCCCTTCAACGGTACATAGGAACGCAGACGGAGAACACCACCGATCTTCGAGCGGACAACAGCCTTCTGCAACGTGTTGTTCTGCCAGCTCATATCCACCTCAAAACCACCGCGTGCCAGCAAGCCCTTTACCTCGCCCTTCTTCCATACTTCAGGAAGGGCAGGCAGGAGATGTACGGCTCCGTCATGACTCTGCACGAGCATCTCTGCGATACCTGCTGCACAACCGAAGTTCCCATCAATCTGGAAGGGGGGATGTGCATCAAAGAGGTTCGGATAGGTCCTACCATCAGGATAGTTACGCTGCTGACGGTCGTTGGGTAGCAGTCGTAGCATATTCGAGATGATGGTGAAGGCATGGTTACCGTCGAGCATCCTTGCCCAGAAATTGATCTTCCATCCTAAGCTCCATCCTGTGGCCATATCACCACGCTGGTTCAGCGTGTTAGCTGCAGCTGTGAAGAGTTCAGGATGCGTATAGGGAGAGATCTGGTTCGAGGGGTACAGACCATAGAGGTGTGAGATATGACGGTGTTGATCCTTCGGGTCGTCACCGTCGATGAGCCATTCCTGCAGCTGACCGTACTTACCTATCTGCATCGGCGGCAGCTTAGCTAAACAAGTCTTGAGTTTCTTTATATACTTAAGATCTTTCACACCCAGCACCTTCATCATCTCAAGGGTATTCGAGAGCACATCAAACACAATCTGGTTATCCATCGTAGATCCTGCGGTAACCGTTGTGCGTTTTCCTACAGGACCGTGTTCCGGTGATACTGTGGGAACTGTTACCAGCCAGCCGGCAGCCCCTTTCACCTCACCTGTAGCGGGATATTCCTCCATATAGTCCATCAGGAAGTTGGCTGCCCCTATCATCACATCGTAGTATTTCTTCAGGAACTGCTTGTCGCCTGTATAGAGATAGTGCTGCCACAGATGCGTGGTAAGCCATGCGCCACCCGTGGGGAACATGCCCCATGTGGTACCGTCAATAGGACCAGCAACACGCCAGAGGTCAGTGTTATGGTGTGCCACCCATCCGTTGCATCCATACATCGTGCGGGCAGTCTCTGCACCCGTCTCGCTCAGGTCGCGAATCATGTCGAACAGCGGCTCCTGCGTCTCTGCCAGGTTACCCACCAAGGCAGGCCAGTAGTTCATCTCCGCATTGATGTTGATGGTGTATTTCGAATCCCATGGTGCCATCCGCTGGTTGTTCCATACGCCTTGCAGGTTTGCCGGCTGACCGCCAGGCTGTGAGGATGAGATGAGCAGGTAGCGTCCATATTGGAACATCAATGCCACCATGTCCATATCATCACTTCCTGCGAAGTTCGCCAATCGTTTGTCGGTAGGCAACGAGGAGTTGGCGCTGGTTGGTAACTCCAGAGTCACGCGGTTGTACTGTTCCTGGTATTTCTCAAGATGACGGTTCAACAAGTTATCGTACGATATTCCCTTGATGCCGTCAAGCGCCTTGTTGTTCTTCTGTATGGGATTACCGCTCACATCGTGGTAGTTCACGAAGTTGGTGGCAGCAGTGATATAGATGGTTGCGGTAGTTGCATTGGTAACGCCCAACTTCTGGGAGAGATGCGCGATGTCACCATCACACTCCACCTTGATGCGACATTCGGCTTTCAGTCCGGCCTTGATGCCCTCATGATCCTCACCTTCGATAACGGCAGCGAGTTCGTTCACCTTCACATTCTCGCGTTCTGTCACATTCATTACCTGTGCCTTCAACTGCGAGTCGAAGTTCAGGTCGAACTTCAGTGCCCCTTTCTTGCTCGCTTTGATACGCACGATGATCACGTTGTCGGCCTGCGAAGCAAACACCGTACGTTCATATCTCACGCCGTCAACCTCATACGTAGTGGTATTCAGGGCAGTGGCCAGGTTCAGTTCCCTGCGGTAGTTCGTGGGTTCGGCCTCGCTCTGATAGTCGAACGCGAGTTTCACGCTACCTAACGGTAGGTAGCGCATACCGTGCGGACCTTTGAAGAAGTATTTGTCGATGAGCTTGTGCGCCTCTTCCTCCTTCCCGTCGAAGATCAGCTGGCGCACCTCCTGCAGGTGTTCTTTGGCCTCAGGACTGTTATTGTTATGGGGCGAACCGCTCCAGAAGGTCTCCTCGTTGAGCTGTATCTCCTCCGTGTCGGTCTTGCCATAGATCATGGCTCCCAGGTGTGAGTTACCAATGGGCAGCGCCTCCAGCCAGTCGGTTGCAGGACGTTCATACCACAGTTTCTTCTCCGCTGCCTGAGCCGTCATCGCCATCAGCAGCATCAATACGATTGTTGCTTTTCTCATGTTCATCTTAATAATAGTTTGTGCAAAGATACGAATAAACGAGTGAAATGCAAAAGGAAAAAATATTTTCTTTTCATTTCCGAACAGAAGGAGCAGCAAAGTGATGTAAATGAATTTTTCAATATGTTTCAATTTGGGTATAGGCGACAGATCGTTTGGCTATAGGCGCACGATCGTTTGGGTATAGGCAAACGATGGAAAAGCGGCACTTTTCTCCCTTATTCCTTATGGTATTACCCCAGTAAGTCCTAAGATAATGCCCTCTAATACCATACATACTGAATAAAACAGCAAATGGTTACATGGTTACAGCTGTAACCGTAACCGCGCAGAGGTAAACAATTTGTTAAATATTATTGTAAAGAATTGATTATTATGTATTTATAGCAAGATTTCTCTTTCCTGAAGAACAAAAAGGTTACATGGTTACAGCTGTAACCGTAACCGTTTTCATTTTATTATCAGGTTGATCGCTTTGTATGCCACAAGATGGAAGGGACCGTTGTCGTGTACTTCACAGATGAGGTGAAAGGTGGTGGGGTGCGCATCCTGAGGAATGTGAATGGTGGTTACTGCCTTGTCGGGATTACTGATATCCAATGTGCAGGTACCTATTTCTGGCTGCTGCCACCATAGGAAGTTGAGGGTATCGCCATCAGGATCAGAAGAGCGGGATGCATCCAGATGAATGGTATCACCCGCCTTTACTTGCACTTCTAATGGAGACAGCCCCTTTTGACCGTTCACCACTACAAGCGGGTTATGGTTGCCGCGCCCTTGGTCGGCCCACTGCATTCGTGCTATGAAATCATTGATTTCATCGGGATAGAAGCGTGTTTTATAACCAACACTGCTGCTACGGATGGGCTCCTGCCAACTGGTCCAGGCCGTAGTAAGGGAATCAGGACAAATGCCACGCTGATGATAGCCAGCCCATCCTGCCTGTGAAGGATCCTCCGGGTTGTTCAACCCGTTAGGTATCAGATATAGAAAACTCGGTGTATCACCCTCAACACCCCATTTGTAGGTAGGATATTCCTTACCTAAAGCACCCTTTCCCTGGATGAGCTGCTGATGAAGGTTCCAGTTCCGCTTCCCTAACTCGCACTGCTCCTGCCATGTGCCCTCATCCCAGATAAACTGGAGATCGTCTTTGAACTCTTGGCGCAGCCACTGATGCGAACTGCGGGCCCGATCCATCCGATGGGCGTAATCCATATCCTGATCCGTGATGGTATAGATGCGGAACTTGCGGACGAATGCTTTTACCTCTTCTTCAGAGCGTGTCTGCTGAACACGCCAGATGGCCTGCGCTAAGGTGTTTGCTCCACCCCAGGCAGCCACATAGATAGGACGATCATCATCTTCATCAGCCAGACGGATCAGCAGTTCGCTGCCTGGCGAGTCGTTGCGCTCGCCAATGGAGCGGATGCCACCATACATACTACCCATCACAGCACGATTGGTGATATACTCTGCACTTGGCCAGTAGCCTATCTTTTGTTTGGTGTTTTCCTTTTTGATCGAGAGGAATTTCTTTTGTCCGGAACGCTTCATCAGGTTCGGCACATCCTTGGCATAGGCAGTAATCACGCGATACAGATACTGTGACCATTCCAACGGATAGGGATCGCAGTTCCATCCCACCGTCGTGATCAACGCCTCGATCTCAAACAGATCAGCGTATGCCATCAGTCGTACCATCGATTCCATATCGTCGGGTTCCACATCGGCGGGAGCAATATCCGTACAAACTACAAGTCGCGGTTTCAACGGCGTTTGTGCTACACTCATCGAAGAAAAGCACAATGCCATCAGTAGGATGATAGTTGTCTTTTTCATCTTTCTTTGTTTTAGTTGTTACAAAAGTAAGCAATTATTCCTGAAATGCAAAACAACCAGCATTTTATTTGAAAACTACCCTGAAGTTTTGGTTGTTTCTGATATTCTTTATACTTTTGCGTTCATAAACCCATATACAAGAACAAAAGGAGATATGATACAGTCGCTCCAAACACTCAGTCGCCAGTTGTCGCAGCATGCTTCGCTGTTTGTGACAGCCGTTGCTGTGCTGACATTCTTTGTGCCCGATTTGTTTGTATGGGTGCGTGGCACTACCCAGACAGTGATTTTGGGAATTATCATGTTGACCATGGGACTGACATTGACCACCCAAGATTTCCGCATCCTTGCCCGTCGTCCTGGAGATATCCTGATAGGTGCCTGTGCGCAGTTCTTGGTAATGCCTTGTGTGGCCTGGCTGTTGGTTCGCATCTTCCATCTGGAACCCGCCCTGGCTTTAGGAATCCTGTTGGTAGGTTGCTGCCCGGGAGGTGTATCAAGTAACATCATGTCGTACCTCTGTCATGGAGATGTAGCATTCTCTGTAGGAATGACCTGCACCTCCACCTTGTTGGCTCCCGTGATGACTCCTTTACTGATGGAACTGACCGCTGGTGAGATCATTGAGATTGATGCAGTCGGCATGTTCCTGAATATCCTGATCGTTACGATTATCCCCGTTGGAATCGGTTGTTTTTTGAATAATATCTATTCCAACCGCAAGAGTTTCCCCACCGTACAATCACTGATGCCAGGACTGAGTGTCATCTGTCTGGCCTGTATCGTGGGTGGTGTTATCAGTACTGTGCACGATGATCTTGTGGCCCGCGGTCTGTGGCTCTTCATCTGGACCTTTGCGGTGGTATTCTGTCATAACTCCTTCGGTTATTTGTTAGGATGGACGGCAGGACGATTAGCAGGATTCAATACTGCCAAGAAGCGCACTATCTCTATAGAGGTGGGTATGCAGAACGCTGGTCTGGCCACTGTTCTTGCAGGCACCTTCTTTGCGGCTCAGCCGCTGTCAGTGTTACCCTGTGCCATCTCTTGCGCCTGGCATAGCATTAGTGGAACAATCCTCGCAGGACTCTTCCTGCGGTTTCAAAAGAAAAAATCATAACAATGAATCCAGCGATAGAACACCATCCTTTCGAACCATTCTTGCCCGAAGGAGCAAAAATGCTGATGCTGGGTACGTTTCCACCTGCTGAGAAGCGGTGGTCCATGCCCTTCTATTATCCTAACTTTACCAATGATATGTGGCGAATAGTGGGATACTGTTTCTTTGGCGACAAGCAATACTTTGTGGAAGACGATGGGCGGCACTATCGACTAGATGATCTCAAGGCGTTTCTTACATCTCATGGTATAGCGCTTTATGATACCTGTACACAAATCATCCGCACAAAGAATACAGCGAGTGATAAGGACCTTCAGGTAGTACAGGAAACAGATATCAAGGCACTTCTGCACCAGATTCCTCAATGTAGGACCATCGTCACGGCTGGTCAACTGGCTACATCGCTTTGTGCTCAGCAGATGGGCGTGGAAGAACCCAAAGTGGGAACTTACGTTCCTCTCAGTTTTGAAGAACGTGATTTACGTCTTTACCGCATGCCCAGTTCTTCTCGTGCTTACCCGATGGCCATTGAGAAGAAGGCAGCGTTTTATCAGACTGTTTTCGACACCTTAATAATATAGGTTTACCATATCAATCACATCGAATAACAAAAAACCAAGTATTTATGAAGAGAGTATTTGCATTTGCCGTTGCATTGTTGACCACCATCACACTGATGGCTGAGACAAGATCCTGGATTACATCCAAAGGACAGATTGAGTTGATCATTAGTGATGATGGCGGACTGGCCACTTATTGCGTCTGTTATCGTGGCGTACAGGTGATGGAGCCGTCACGCTTAGGTTTTGAGGCCGATTTCGGTGACTTCACGAAGGACCTGAAGATGGGTGACTCAAAGGCGGAGTTCAGAGATATTCTTTGGAAGCAGCCAACTCCGAAGAAGTCGAAGGTTGCGCAAAACGCAGAACGTTACACCGTAGAATTCTCAAATGCCAAAGGACAGAAGATGAAGGTGGTGTTCCAAATGACGAGCAACAGTGTGTCATACTGTTATGAGATTCCTCGTCCTGGTGAGAATCCTAAATGCGGCGTTATCCGTCGTGAGGTGTCTTCATTTAAGTTCCCTGAGGGCACCAGCACATTCCTTTGTCCGCAGATCGGTCCGATGACGGGTTGGGAGCGCACGAAACCCAGTTACGAGGAGGACTATAAGGCTGATGCCCCGATGACCGACAAATCACGCTTCGGACAGGGATATACCTTCCCTTGCTTGTTCCGTGTGCCAATATCTATTCCCGGAGAATCCGGAAAATCAGTCAAAACTGCTAATTCTTCCAATGCTTGGGTACTCGTCAGCGAGGTAGGTGTTAATGGCAGTTATGTAGGCTCTCATCTGAGCGATTACAGTCCTGAAACGGGCTACACCATTGCTTTCCCCCAAGCAGGCGAGAACAATGGTAATGGTACGCCCTATGCCGGCATCCCACTCCCTTATACTACTCCGTGGCGTACCATCGTTATCGGTGCCTCGCTGAAGCCTATTGTGGAGAACACGGTGGGCGTAGGACTACTGTCATCTAAGTACAATGCCTCTCAGGAATACAAACCTGGTCGTTATACCTGGTCGTGGCTCATCTGGCAGGATGAATCCATTAACTATGACGATCAGGTGCAGTTCATCGATCTCGCGGCAGCCATGAACTTTGAATATTGTCTCGTTGATAACTGGTGGGATCAGCGTATCGGTCGTGAAAGAATAGAGGAGTTGTCGAAATACGCCCAGTCGAAAGGTGTCTCGCTGATGCTATGGTACAATTCCAACGGTTACGAGAATGATGCCCCGCAGACACCCCGCGACTGTATGTCAACGGCCATTGCTCGCGACAAGGAGATGGCATGGCTTCAGAGGATTGGTGTGAAGGGTATCAAGGTGGATTTCTTCGGTGGTGACAAGCAGTCAACCATGCAGCTCTACGAGGATATCCTCTTCGATGCCAACCGTTACGGTCTGCAGGTCATCTTCCATGGTTGTACCATGCCGCGAGGCTGGGAGTATATGTATCCCAACTATGTGGCATCAGAGGCTGTACTCGCTTCAGAGAATGTCTTCTTCTCCGAAGGACATGCCAAGAGCGAAGCCTTCGAACTCTGTCTGCATCCCTTCATCCGTAACGCCATGGGACCCATGGATTGGGGTGGCACCATCATGAATAAGTATATCTCTCGTGACAACAAGAGTCGTCATCGCCGTTACACCACCGACATCTTTGAAATGGCGGTAGCCATCGTTACACAGACACGTGTTCAGTGCATTGCCATGCAGCCCAACAACCTGCAGGAGTTACCGCAGTTTGAACTCGACTTCCTGAAGAAGGTTCCGACAACGTGGGATGATACCCGCTTCATTGATGGCTATCCGGGTAAGTACGTGGTACTAGCCCGTCGTCATGGTGACAACTGGTATGTGGCTGGCTTGAATGCTGAGTCAGAGGCCAAGACGTTGACGATAGAGATGCCTGAGTGGAAGGGTCAGACGGTTAACTACTATGTGGATGATGCTAAGAGAGAGTCACAGCTGCGTCAACTGAAGGTTGATAAAAAGGGTAGGGCAACCATCACGATGCAGCCTAATGGTGGCATCATCCTGACAAATAACTGAGATTAGTAAGTTAGTCTTTGAGTAAGATACCTGTGAAGATCCTGCCGGAATTGATGCCCAGACGACGGGCGGAGAAATAGTCGGCAGACTGTTTCATGGTGCATACTGGTGAGACGACGATATGTTCTGGTAGGAGTCCTGCTGTCATCAGTTGCTGACGGTTACATTCGGGGAGGTTGATATGCCATTTCTTCTTCCTCTCACTGATGGTCGTCATATCGAAACCTTCTTGCAGGAAGGCTTCATACACCTCATCGCCTACCTCGAAACTGTCGAGACTGATGCCAGGACCAATCTGTGCCCGTAGTTGTTCGGGATGGGTGCCATAGGTATTCCTCATGGCTTCCACGGCTTTTATCACGATGCGTTTGACAGTACCCCGCCAGCCGGCATGAATGGCGCAGGCAGCATGGTGTTCTTTGTCATAGAGTAGTATAGGGATGCAATCAGCCGTCGACACCCCTATACATACTCCACTAAGGTTTGTCATCAGTGCATCCACACCTTCCAACTCCTCCTGTCTTTCCATGGCAGGAAGAGTCAGAAACTGCTCATCGATGCATGCCGTCTTTGTCAGATGAACCTGATGAGGCATGATCAGGCGGTCGTCGGTGACCCCAAGCAACTGGCATAGTGCCAGGCGATTCGTGTGGATATCCTCTTCTTCGTCGCCACAATAACGGTTGATATTGAATGTAGCATAACTACCCTTACTGCAGCCTCCATGACGGGTGCTGCTGAAGGCGGTTACGCCTACTCCCATATCATAGTAATCCAGTTGTGGCTGTATCATTTGCTTTAACGACTTAATACTTTTCTGGTCTTGCCATCGTGACCTTTGATGATGTTGATGCCATGGGTAAGACTGTTCATACGGGCTCCAGAAATACTATAGATGCCAGCGGCACTTGATGTTGCGTCGCTGCGTATCTCGTTGATGCCTGTTGTTCCGTTGATGGAATGAATCTCTATGCCAGTGATAGTGATATCGTCTTCAGCATTCTCTTTGGTAAAGGAGATATTGAACTCTGCCCATTCATCAGGGATATTGAACTCGATGATACGGTTCTCGCCCACTTCGATAGTCTTTGTGAACACCTCGTCCTTCTTACCAGCGAGTCGTTTGAGTTGAACGGTAACCTGCTTGCCTGCTTCACCAATGGCATTGAAGGAGAGACGGTAGTCGCCCTTGATGAACTGCAGTGAGGGATAGACATTGGCATTGGCGTTAGTGTTCTGGTCTTTACCGAAGGAGCAGATGGTAGTGCCTGAATTGATGGTCCATCCGTGCTTCTGAGGTTCCCATCCTTCCTGCTCGATGCAAGGGCGCCATTTCAGGGTAGGATCACAAGGATCATCGAGTGTGAATTGCTTCATGAAGTTCCACATGGTCTTACTGGCATTGCCGTCCTCGGTGCTGCTTGTCTCGGGTGAATGTCCCATTCCATTGATGGAATAGAAGACGATGGGGAAGCCGCCTTCACCTGCTGCATACACATTCTTCGTAAACTTGCCTGATACCTTGGTAACTTCCGGAACAGGGTTACAGCCATTACGCGCCACGATGTTATCGATAATCTTCGAAACATAGGCCGATTTCACAAGATCATCTGTGGTGCCGTGGATATGCAGGAAGGGAACGGGGCGTGCTCCTGTATGATGGAGGTGGAACTCGTTGATGGGGTAGCCGCTGATGGAAGCATAGGCAGCGAACACATCGCCTAGGAGGTTGGCCACGGTATAAGTCATCATACCACCATTGGAGAATCCGCAACAGTAGATACGCTTGCGGTCGATACTGTAGTTGGCTGCCACATCCTCGATGATGGCTTTGATATAATCGATGTCTCCGCTCCATTCGCCCGTGGAGTTCCAACCTGGCAACTGCATATTACCGAAGAAGGGGAAGGTGACATTCTCGCCGTGTCCATAGACCACGATGATGCCTTCCGAATTGGCAATAGCATCGAAAGCCGGCTGTTTGTTGTCGGATGAACCGCCAGTGCCATGAAGACAGAAGACGAGTGCCGTGTTCTCCTTCACGTTATTAGGAACATAAAGACGATACTTGCGGTTTTTGTTACCAACTTTGATGTTGACTGCTTTGTCAACTTTTGCCGCCCATGCAAAGGCACCGCCAAGGATGAGCATCGCTGTCAGGAGCGAGATTCTGAAGTTTTTCATTTCTTATAGTGTTAATAGGATTGAGTTTTGTCAGAGTGCAAAGTTACATCTTTTCTCATAAAACAGCAATTATCATTCAAGATTTTTCCCTTTTTCTTGAATATGCCAGTTCTTTTTCCTAAATTTGCACCCTAATAGGTGTTGAATAAATAAACCAAGAATAACTAAAAACCCAATCATATGAAGAAGAAATTGATGACCCTCGGAATCTCGGCAGCAGTGCTGTCAACCTCCATGATGCAGCTCACAGCTTGTCAGGAATCCCAGCGTGAAAACCCGTTGTTACAAGAGAGCACACTACCGTTTGGTGCTCCTGATTTCAGTAAGATCAAGTCGTCTGACTATCTGCCGGCCTTCGAGACTGCCATCCAGCAGACAAAGGATGAGATTGCACAGATCATAGAGAACAAGGATTCGGCAACCTTTGAGAATACCATCCTTGCTTTTGAGGAGAGCGGAAAGACGCTTGATCGCGTGACGCGCACCTTCTTCGCTTTGGTAGAAGCAGAAAAGACTCCTGAGATTGGTGAGACAGAAAAGAAGGTTACCCCGATGCTGACTGACCTCGAGAATGAGATTTCGTTCAACAAAACCCTGTTTGAACGCATCAAACAAGTCTATGAACGGGAACATGATTCCCTTCAGGGCGAAGATAAGAAACTATTGGAAGAGATTTACAAGGACTTTGTCATAAAGGGTGCGTTGCTGCCTGACGATAAGATGGCGCGTATGAAGGAGATCAACCTGCGCATCTCAGACTTGCAGCTCAAGTGGGGAGAAATGTTGCCGGATGCCACCAATGATGCGGTGGTGTGGGTTGATAGCAAGGAGAAGTTGGCTGGTCTCAGCGAGGTCGATATCGCACAGTGTGCCAAGGATGCGGAGAGTCGTGGTAAGAAAGCACCCTATGCCATCGTCATTGTCAACACCACCCAGCAGGCTCCGTTGGCCAGTCTTGACAACCGTGAGTTGCGCAAGAAGGTCTATGAGGCCTCTATCCATCGTGCTGACGGTACGGGGAAATATAACACCTTCCCCATCGTAGTGGAGATCGCCAAACTCCGTGCTGAACAGGCCGAACTCATGGGCTATCCCAACTATGCCTCCTACTCGCTGGAGAAGACGATGGCCAAGACCCCTGAGAATGTCTATGATTTTCTGATGAACCTGATTAAGGCCTATGTGCCCAAGGCTGATGCCGAGACAAAGGCCATCGAGGACTTTGCCCGCAAGACGCAGGGAGCCGAATTCCAGTTGCAGGCCTACGACTATTTCTACTATTCCGCGAAAATGAAGAAGGAACTGCTCGATATCTCTGAGGACGAGGTGAAGCCTTACTTCAATGTCGATAGCGTGCTCATCAATGGTGTCTTCTATGCCGCCAATCGTGCCTACGGACTGACGTTCAAGGAACGTACCGACATCCCTACATATCATCCCGACATGAAGACCTTTGAGGTTATTGATAAGGATGGACAGTCGAAAGCCTTGTTCTATTGCGACTACTTCCGTCGTCCCACCAAACGTGGTGGTGCGTGGATGGACGGCTTCCAGAAACAGAGTCGTCAGCGTCAGCAGTTGCCCATCATCTTTAACGTGTGCAATTATGCCAACGCTGCGAGTAAGCAAGAGCAGAGCGATGCTCGCATCAGCTCTGCCGAGCGTGAGCAGGGTCGACCGGAGGTCAAGGCTCCCGAGGGACAGCCATCCTTGCTCACGTGGGATGAGGTGACCACGATGTTCCATGAGTTCGGACATGCACTGCACGGCATTCTTTCCGACTGTCAGTACAATAAGCTGAGCGGTACCTCTGTGGCTCGTGACTTCGTTGAGATGCCATCCCAGTTCAATGAGTCGTTTGCTGCCATCCCAGAGGTGTTCGACCACTATGCACGCCATTATAAGACGGGTGAGCCCATGCTTGCCGAACTGAAGGACCGTATGCTGAAGAGCATCAACTTCCAACCGTGCTATGCCCTGGGTGAGAATCTCGCTGCTACCTGTGTCGATCTGGCTTGGCACATGCTTGCCTCGAAGGATATCCCAACGGCTGACAAGGCTATGGAGTTCGAGACAGAGTCGTTGCGTAAGGTGGGACTTCTGAATCCTTTTATTCCGATTCCGCCCCGCTATCACACAAGTTATTTCAACCACGTGTGGGGTGGGGGTTATGCAGCAGGATACTATAGTTATCTGTGGACAGAGGTGTTGGCAGACAACATCGCAGATGTCTTTGCTAAACGCGGTGCGTTGGCTCCTGAAACAGGACAGGATTTCTGTGATAAGATCCTGAGCAGAGGTAACACGGGCGACTTGATGCAGATGTTCACCGATTTCACAGGAATGAAGACTCCTGATGCTTCCAGTCTTCTTAGAGCAAGAGGTCTATAATAAGAAGCAAGAAGTAAGAGGCAAGAGGATTAGAGAGATGCAATAAGTAAATACAATAAGCATGAAAAAACGTGTATTCTGCCTGATGGCAATGATGATGGTGCTCGGCACCGTTATGGCACAAAGACTCATTCCCATCAACCGTTACGGTTCTGATTGGAAAACAGAAAGTGTGTCCACCAAAAACAAACCCAATGGTTATATCTATCGTCTTCGTGAAGAAGTGAGGCGTCCGGATCTGCCTAAGGTTCCAGAGACCGAAGGTCTGATGTTGATTATCTCCGAACCGATTGACATAGGATGGCTGGGATTGTTCAGATTACCGTTGGCTGCTGATGACTATAAATTCGTGGCGGTCATCTACGACCATGAGCTAAAGCCTTTACATGTGCTGAATTTGTGTGATATCACCAACAACAGCTATTGTGAGGTGCAGGATATACGTTGGGATGCAGATAACCACAACCTGCTGTTCAATATGGCTTGTCCCAGCTATGCTGATATGATCAACGGTAAGGGCAGCAAGCTCTATTGCTACAGTGTAGGCGATAACCGTCTTGTTTGGGAAACCGATTATCTGGTAAGTAACGACATCTTCATTCTCAACGACAAATATGTGTTCTGTTCGTATGGCTTCACCTCTGAGAAGAAATTCCTGTTCATGCTCGATAAGCTAACCGGTAAGGTGTATAGTAAGCTTCCTATGGTATATAAGGTGGAGTACATGGAACTGCAGGAGAAGAACGGCAAGGAGATGCTTTATGTCGTTGACTATAACGATAATCTCTATACCTTTGCCATTAGTGGACAGCCAGCAGCGAAGACAAGTAGTGGTGTTCAGCAACCGAAGGCATTTACCGTGGTCTATGCTACTTCAGACGATGGTTTCCTGAATGTCAGGGCAGGGGCTTCTACTAAGTCGAAGGTTCTCACGAAACTGTATGGACAAATGCACGGTCTTGGCTCGGGTGTGCTTCTTGAGAAAGGAAACACATGGAGCAAGATCAGTGTGGATGGTGTGACTGGATGGGTATATAATAAGTATTTGGGCTCTCAGGATTGGTATGACGGCAAAGGTAAGACCGTGCTGATTGCCAACCACGACAATATGCCTATCTATGGAGAGAACTATGTGGGTGAAGGTGATGATCCTGTGTTCACTACCGTTAAGAAAGGAACCATCATAGCCGACCAGTATGATGAGCACAATGACTACTATGTCCTGAAGACAGGTCATGACTACCTGTTTATCAAGAAGAATGATGTGAGGATCGAGAAGAGATGAGACCGCGGATAATCCGACATATCATCCTGGCACTGTCATCGCTCATTTGCTTGGGTGTTGAGGCTCAGCGGTCCGTGATGCCTGTACCTTTGAAGACAGGTGATACGATTGCCGTGATCTCACCATCAAGCGTGCCTGATTCTGCCACCATAGCGAAAGGTTGTGCCACCCTTCGCTCATGGGGTTATGTACCTGTATTAGGTGCTCATGCTATGAGCAGTTATCATGGTTTCGCAGGTACGGCTGATGAACGTGCTGCTGACTTACTATGGGCATTGAGAGATCCTTCCGTGAAAGCCATCATCTGTAGTCGTGGGGGTGATGGTGCCGTACAGGTGCTGCAGCGTATTCCCTTACAGGAGTTCCGTAATCATCCGAAGTGGATAATGGGATTCAGTGATGTCACGGCTTTACATAGTGCTGAGGTGTCGGCAGGTGTGATGAGCATCCATTGTTCGATGTGCGACGGCATAGCCATGCGAGGGGAGCGCGACTCAGTGAATATGATTCATCGCAAGCTGTTACAAGGTGTGCTTCCTACTTATCAAGCACCAGCACATCCATTGAACCAACACGGGGAGGCCACAGGAATACTGGTGGGCGGTAATTTCTCCGTATTCTGTGGCTTGGCTGGTTCGGAGTATGATTTCCTAAACCGTGTGGATGAAGGGTTGATACTTTTTATTGAGGATACGGACGAGTCGATGTCAAAGGTGGATCGTATGCTTCACCACTTGGAAATCCGTGGTATCCTCTCCAAACTGAAAGGTATCATCGTGGGACATTTCTCCAAGTACAAGGCCCCTGAGAGTGGTTTTGCTGATATGTACGAGATGCTTCACGAGTACCTGCAGCACTACAACATCCCCGTCTGCTATGATTTCCCGGTGGGGCATCATAGTGGCAAGAACTATCCGATGGTGGAAGGTTGTTTGGTGAATCTAAGAGTAGGGCAGGATGGCACACAGATTCAGTTCGTGCATCCTGAATAAGAAATGTCGTTCGTCAGGAAATGTCATCCATGGGATAGTGTACGCCCCATTTCTTACGGAAGTCATCCATGAGCTGCATGATATAGAGTGTTTCTTCGTGAGGCATCTCACGAGGCTCCAATAATCCTTCAATCAGTGCTTCACGACAAGCCAGGAACTGATACTCGTACCCTGTAATCTGCTTCGGCACATGGATATCTTCCACGAACTCACGGTCGTGGGTATTTACGGTGATCTTCTGCGGATTGTTGATATTGTCGATGATCAGATTACCGTCAGTGCCTGCAATTACACCAATATTATCACCCACACAGGCAGCACTCGACTGCAGGTTACAAAGCAGACCATCTTCCAATACCAGACTAATGGCGTTTGTCAGATCCATGCCCGTTTTGCTCTTCACACACTGACTCTCTATCTGAATAATGTTCGAGGGGAAGAACATACGAACGAAGTTCAGGGCATAGACCCCTAAATCCAACAAGGCGCCGCCGCAGAGGTCAGCACGCATGATGCGGGGCTTATCACCCATGGAATAGCCTAAGGTGGCAGTAACAAGACGTGGTGTTCCTATACGACCGCTGCTGATCAGGTCGCGCACCATCTTGACAACTGGCTGATAACGTGTCCAAATAGCCTCAGCAAGGAATACCTTCCGTTCATGAGCCAGTTGGATAATCTCGTCAGCTTGTCTGCGGTTAGCCATGAAAGCTTTCTCCACCAGACAAGGCTTATCATTCAGCAGGGCCTCTTTGGTGACATCAAAATGATGCGAATGAGGCGTGCCCACATACACGAGATCAACCGCCTCATCCGCAATAAGCTCGCTATAGGATCCATACGCCTTCTTGATATTCCATTGCTTGGCAAAAGTCTCGGCTTTCTCCAAAGAACGCGAAGCGACGGCATAGCATTCACATTCTGTGAGTCCGTTTAACGTGATGGCAGCCTTCTCGGCAATCCATCCTGTTCCGATAATACCGACTCGCATAACTCCTTTCATTTTTCCTTTGATGTTATTTTACTCTCCAAACATTCAGTACGATGCCCTGGAAACCTTGTGAGAACGAGGGCGCACAGAGGAAGAGAGAGTTGTTCAGCCAAGCATACTTGCTATCTGCGGGTGCCTCAAACTGAGGAGCGCATCTGAAGTAGAACGATGGTCTGCCACCTTGTTCAGCACCTCCAGAAGCGATGATACCTCTGTTACGGATATGGATATAGACACCATCATCAGTCTTGATGCTATAGATGGCCTCAATCTCTGTACGACCACCGGTTGCCAACTGGTAGTCAGCACCTCCGTTCAGGATGGTTCCCTTGATATTAGGACCCTCAAAGGTGCCGCCCGTGATAGGGATGACGGTACGACGACCGTGTTGTGTCTCACCGCAGGAGTAGGTTTCTCCCAATGTCACTTTCAGTTGCATGACAAACTCCAACTGCGGAGCGTCTGCTCCCATCTGATTCTGTGCGCTGACATTCAGTACGAATGTCAGCAGCACAGCGATTAATGATATAGTTCTTTTCATTTGTTGATAACCTTTTTACCGTTCTTAATAATGATACCCTTATAACTAGCGTTCACCTTACGACCGAAGAGATCGTAGCTGTTTTGCAGAGATACAGATACATCGTTGGTAAAATCAACGATACCTGTTGCTGTGTTGATGAACTGAATCTTATCGATGTTACAGTTGGAACCTGTAATCACAAGACGAAGAATCTGCTCACCTGCTTCCAACGGTTCGCTCAAGGTTCCTTCTACAACCCGATAGGTATCCCAGTTGTTGCTACCCGTCTGCGGCACCTTGACATCAGCCAGTTTCACAATCTTGCCGTCTTTGTTCAGGTTGATAGAGAATCCTGAATTAGAAACACCAGAAGAAACGGTAGCCTTGAATGAATAGGTTCCGGCATCCTTCACATTAATGGTGTATTCCACCCATTCGCCAGTACTGGTATAACCGAGGGCTCTTCCACCATTACCATTAACGATATCTACGCCTTCATTGGAACGGAAATTGGCATCACCCTGATTATTGGCATCATTATCATGGTAAGCAGCACTCTCGCCACCCTTGTCGTAGTACTCAGCTTGCAGTGTTCCAGGAATAGCAAAAGGACCAGTCTTTGCAAACGGTTCACGCTTGGGATTAACGCTCAGGGTGTATGAAGCAGTCTTCGACATGCCATTGGCATCCGTTGCGATGGCCATGATGTTGTATTTGCCTTGGTCTTCAGCTTCATATTCAAAGGTATAAGGAGCTTCTGTCAACGTAGCAATCAGCAGATTATTGACATACACCTTAACATTGGCAATGGTGCTTGTCTTCGACGATGCGTTTACTGTGATAGTGGCTTTCTCACCACCAAGAATACCTAAAGGACTATCTTCTGAGAAGCTAACGTCAAGATCATCGCTCTGACTATCCTTTTGGAAGGTGAGACTCTTGAGATAGAAGCCGCCTTTATCGATGTTCAGACAGATTCTATGAAGACCAGCTTTCAGTTCTTTCTTGAGTGTATAATGCATGGCCTGGAATTTGTCTTTGCTACCAGTCTTAGGCACTGCTATGAAATCAGAGAGGTATTCCAGTCCATCGAGAGAGTACTCTGCAAGATGGAAGACACCAGAAGAACTTGTAGAGGCAACCTCTGCATCGAATGAGTAGAGTCCATCCTCTTTCACATCGACAGTATATTCCATCCAGCCGTCATCTTGCATTGATGCAACAGAGCGTGATGCTTTGTTGTAAGTAACCTTCTGTGCACCTTTGTCATATTCTGTCACGTTGATGGTGCCAGGAATAGCTGCTGCCGTTTCATTGAAAGGAGATCTCAACTCTGTAGAATTAAGCACATTAAAACGTGACAAGCGCTCATAGGTAGAGCCATCTGAAGCTGTAACAACAGCCTTCAGTTTCTTCCAGCCTGTAGCAGCATCAGCAGGAACAGCATATTCTGTCACATAGGGAGCCTCTGTCAGTGTGGCAATTTGTTCCTCGCCTACAAAGAGGTCGATCTTCTCAATGGTCTTGGTGGCCATGCTTGCACGTACCTTGATGGGCAGTATGTCTCCTTTGGCCACATACATATCAGCTGGTCTTACATAAACGGATGCCTCTTTCACCATTCCTGGGAATGGACTCTTGGCATTCTTAGCAGCATCGGTCTGCATATACTCGCGCAGCCAGGTCATGGCAGGACGATCCTTACCGTTCTTAATAATACCTGAGTTGCCATCGGTGGTCCAAGTGGCACCATAGATATAGCCCCACAAAGTGATACCTGCACAATAGTCTTGTTCCCACATATAGGGAATTTGTTCTTTAAATGCCTTCAACTGATTATCGTCATTAGTGGTGCCCACATCATACTCCGTGCTATACATCGGCATCATCAGCTCATCATGTAACTTGTCCATACTTGATTTGAAGGAAGAAAAAGCCAAAACTGTTTCATCTCGATTCAGCATATCGTGCGACTGACAACCATAGGCATCGATTGGTGCACCGAAATCGCGAATGTTTCTTACGAGGTCGATATATTCGTTAGTATTCCACTGGAAGGTGTTGTAGTCATTGTAGATCAGAATAGCATTGGGATAGCGTTCATAAGCCATTTCAAAGGCTCTGATAAGCCAGTCGTAGCCTGTCTTGCCACCACCACCCAATGACTCCTTCATCATGGGGTTGCCAGCTTGGTGATTTCCTACTGCCTCGTTCACTACATCGATCAAGGGCAGTTCGGGATACTTGTTTTTGATGGCATCAAACCAAGTTACAATAGCGTTATAGCGCTCATTGATAGGTAAACTGGTGCTAAACCAGTTGGGATACTGTGCTCCCCAAACGAAAGCATGGAACTTATAGGTGAACCCATATTTCTTGGCATAGTTGAAGGGTGTGTCGCATCCCCAGTTAAAACTACCTCTTGTACCTTCTACCGATCCCCATTTTGATTCATTCTCTGGGGTCACCTGGTTCCAAAGTTGGTAGAACTTCTCCACGCCGCCACCAGCATCCATTTGGTACCTTGTGGTGATGTTTCCCAAGAACTTATCTGGGTTGGATGACAGCTGTGCATGCGCCTTCATGGGTGCAAGGCACGCGATGAGAGTCAGGGCACAGACAGACATCTGTTCCCGAACAATGTTCAGAATTTTGTTCATAGCTTTTTTGTACATATTGTTTTTAGTTATTTGATAATTCTGTTGAAAAACGATGCAAAGATAATCATTTATCTTTAATAATACTACAAAGGATGTTTCAAAATAATAAAAAAAAGGTGAGAACGACAAGTTCCCACCTTCTTTATGTATAAATCGTGATTTTATTTCACGTATTCTGCGAAATCTGTGAGTTTCATATCACCCTTGCGAGCCAGCGTATCGTGCATAGCGAAGGCAGCAGGCAGGTTATGACGAGTCTGTCCCATCTTGGCAATCTTCAGGTAATCCCACAACAACTGCTTGTAGTCAGGATGTGCACAGTTCTCGATGATGGTCTCTGCACGCTGGATGGGACCCTTACCACGGAGGTCGGCAATACCCTGCTCGGTCACGATGATGTTCACATCATGCTCTGAGCTGTCCTGATGACTGACGAACGGCACAATCGAAGAGATCACACCACCCTTAGCCACAGAAGGACAAGTAAAGATAGAGAGGTAGGCATTGCGGATGAAGTCACCTGATCCGCCGATACCGTTCATCATCTTTGTTCCGCTGATATGTGTAGAGTTCACATTACCGTAGAGGTCGGCCTCAATGGCAGTATTGATAGCGATGACACCTAAGCGGCGAATAATCTCAGGACTGTTGGAGATCTCACTCTGACGGAGTGTCAGGTGGTTCTTGAAGTAGTCCATGTTATCATATACCTGCATCAAACACTCATTGGATACTGTCAGTGAGCAAGCAGAAGCATCCTTTACACGACCGTTGAGCATCATGGCTACTACAGAATCCTGCAGTACTTCAGTGTAGATGTTGAAGTCGGGCACGTGCTTATCTTGACCCAGTGCACCTAAGATAGCATTGGCTGTGGATCCCACACCACTCTGCAGGGGCAGGAACTCCTTAGGGATACGACCTTTGTGCATCTCCTCAACGAGGAACTCTGCGGTGAGGAAGCCGATCTTATCGGTAACAGGATCACTGTCCTTGAAGGCGCGGGCCTCATCGGGGATATTACACTCCACAACGCCCACCACCTTCTCTTTGGGGATAGATACATAGGGAACGCCGATGCGGTCGCTAACATGCTCGATGGGGGTTGCCTTGCGATAAGGAGGATCCAGCGGCTCATAAACGTCGTGGATGTACTTCGCATTCGGATTGTGGAACGAGTTCAGCTCCAGGATCACATGCTTGGCCAGACGGGCAGCAGTGGGAGAGATACCACCAGCAGCAGTCAGGAATACATGATAGTCATTACCCACCTCTTCAATGTCGCACACCTCGAGGATGGCCCAGTCAACATCTCCATAGAAGCCATAGCGCAACTCCTGTGCCATATGACTCAAGTGCAGGTCGTTGTAAGGAATCTCACCCAGGTTCACATGCTTACGGAAATCGGGATTGGTGGTGTAAGGAGCACGGTACTTGATAGCCTGTGCATTAGCCAGATCACCATCAGTGCTCTGTCCTGTAGAAGCACCCGTGAAGATCCCTACCTTGAATTCTCTTCCAGCTTCATGCTCTTTCACGGCAATCTTAGCCAGCTCTTTTGTCACAGCCTTGGCAACACCAGCAGGAGTGAAACCGCTGAGTGCCAGGTTCTCATTGTTTTTAATCAGTGCTGCAGCCTCGGCAGCAGTCATACGTGTATAACCCATATCTATTATTAAGAATGTGATTGTTTGTTATTTGCGCACAAAGGTACGAAAAAACAAAATAAAAAAGCCTATATTTCCCATGAAAAGATAGAAAAAGATATTTTTTTTGTATTTTTGTGTCACAAATCCCGCAATCTTACGTAATAAGGGTAAACAAGTCATGATGACACAGGAAGAGTTCAAACAGGAAGTGGTACGCATCAGACCCCATCTGATGATCACAGCAAAGCGGTATCTGGAAGATGCCGATGAAGCAGAGGACATTGTTCAGGATGTGCTGCTGCAGCTGTGGCAGATGACAGATACCCTACACATTCCCTTTGACTCTCTGGCACATGTGCTGACAAGGAATCAATGCATCGATAAGGTGCGACGAAAAAAGCCGTTCGTGCAAGTGGAGCAGATTCCTGACATCAGTGAAGACATGTCCCATCATGAGTTGTTGGAGGACACTATGCGTGTCATAGAGAGTTTGCCCGACCTGCCCCAGACGATTATCCGTCTGCGTCACATGGAGGGCATGGAGATGAAGGAAATCGCCGATCTCATCGGCTCCACCGAGGTGGCAGTGCGGAAAGCACTCAGCAGAGCCAGAAAGATGGTGAGAGCAAGAATGGTTGAAGTGATGTGTGAGAAGTGATGAATGAAAAGAGGTAAAACAAAAAGAGATGGAGAACGAATTAAAAATACGTACGCTTACAGAGCGGTTCTTCGAAGGGGAGACAACCTTAGCCGAAGAAAAAGAGTTATACGAGTACTATCGTAGCGGTGAGGTTCCAGCTGATCTGTTGCCCCTGCGAACGATGTTCCTCGGACTCGAAGCGGTGGGAATGAAACAGGAGGAGCCGGAACAGAAGGAAGTGTCGTTGCCACTAAAGGAAACGAATTCCGTGACAACAAGGCGCAAACCGATTATCTGGAAATGGATCACAGCGGCAGCAGCCGTAGCGGTCTTGCTTATCAGCGGTGCTTCCCTCTTCTGGAAACAACAGAACGAATGCGTAGCTTATATCTACGGTGAGAAATGTACTGATAAGACTGTTATCATGCAGGAGTTCGAACGTAATATCGGCACGATGACCGAAGGTCAGAACGATATAGAGAGTCAGTTAAACGAGATGTTCAATTAAACAATCATACGATGAAAAGATTAGGTATCATATTGGTCATACTGCATGTTGCCCTGTTCGCACATGCACAGCAAGGACTACCGATCGATAAACTGTTCCAGGGACAGGTCATTCCACAGGAACGGATGATGGAGACAAAGGTACGTGGAAAGATGATTGCCAAATACCAACTATCATACTTCCATAGTCTTCGGTTCAATGCTACTCCCTCGGAAAAGCAACTCATCATGGTTCTTGTGGATATGGGTAACCCCAAAAGGGGTGACGTGCAAGAAAGTAGTACGATGACTACCAATACCACCGAAACCTGCATGGTTCGTATGGATCCGCAGGGTAAACTGAACCGTTACCTTTGTGCGAAGGCTACCAAGAAAGGCTCGAAGAAGTACGAGATGGTGGTCATCTACATGGAGGGCACCCTCTCCTCATTAGAGAAAATGAAAGAGTTTTTGAAATAAATGATTAAAACATAAAAGATATGAAAGAGATTATTATTACACTTGCAGCAGTTTTATTGCCGCAGTTGTCCAGTGCACAGAGTATAGAGAACGATTCCATCGTCATCAACCACCCAAGAAAGGTGACCATCGTCACAAGCGACTCCAGTCAGAAGATCATCGTTCAGGGCAAAGAAGGTGACAACAACTTCGAGTACCGTAACACGCTCCAGTTGGTGGATGATAATTATGTAAGTAACATAGAGATCAATAAAGACAGTTGGAGTCTGAAGGATCTCATTCCATCTTATAGCGTTACAGGTGATTCACATGAATCAGGTTCGGTACAAGTGGAGATAGGCGGTGCGCCCCTCATAGGATTCACTGCACCTACACATTGTGATCCAGGAACCAATTTCTCAACATTCCGCTCCTGGGAGTTTGCCTTACCGTTCATTAACTCTACTGTATTCTTCGAGAATAAAAAGTATCATAGTTCTGGTCTTTCTCTCGAGACCTACTTCAATTGGCGTAACTACCGTATGACGGGCGATACCCGCTTTGTGAAGAACAGTAGTGGTAACGTGGAACTCGCCCACTATCCAGAAGGTGCCAAGCCGAAGTTCTCACGTGTCAAGGTGTTCAGTGTCTCTGGAGCTCTCCTTGCCTTCCACACGTTCAAAGATTGGGGAATCGCAGTAGGACCCGTCATCAACTTCAACACATATGCAAGTCTCAAGACTCGTTATTCCATTGATGGCGGAAAGTACAAGGATGTTGACAAGAATATCAATCAGCGGAAGGTCACTTTCGATATCATGGGTATCATCCAAACGCCTGCTGTTGACCTCTACCTGAAATACAGTCCGAATTCAGTGCTGAAAGATGGTGTGAAGTTCCGCTCACTTACCTTCGGTTTCGCATTGTAAGACTACTTGTTCCCACGTTGGGAACAAAACATTCCCACGTTGGGAACATATCATTCCCAACATGGGAACATTCCACAAGTCGCCTGATTCGTTGCTCCAACGGTTCGAAAATGCAAAAGAAAATGCGTTTTCTCTTTGCATTTTGCTTACTTATTCGTACCTTTGTCACCCAAAATCGTATTGCAATGGAACAGACACTATTGATTTACAATACCCTTCACCGTCAGAAGGAACGTTTCGAACCCCTTCATGCACCCAATGTGGGCATGTATGTTTGCGGTCCCACCGTATATGGTGATCCCCATCTGGGACATGCGCGTCCTGCCATCACGTTCGACATCCTTTTCCGCTACCTGAAGCATCTCGGTTATAAGGTGCGCTATGTGCGGAATATCACCGATGTGGGTCACTTGGAACATGATGCTGATGAGGGTGACGACAAGATTGAGAAGAAGGCACGACTGGAGCAGTTGGAGCCGATGGAGATCGCGCAGTACTATACCAACCGTTACCATCAGGCCATGGAGGCGCTGAATGTGCTGCCACCCAGCATCGAGCCACACGCCACTGGTCATATCATCGAACAGCAGCAATTGGTACAGGAGATCCTCGACAATGGTTTTGCCTATATCAGTAATGGCAGCGTGTATTTCGATATCGAGGCATACAACAAGAAATATCACTACGGTAAGCTGTCTGGACGCTCATTAGAGAATGTTATCAATGAGAGTCGTGCGCTCGATGGAATAGGTGAAAAACGCAATCAAGCAGATTTCGCCTTATGGAAGAAAGCCTCACCTGAGCATATCATGCGCTGGCCGAGTCATTGGAGCGAAGGTTTCCCCGGCTGGCATTGTGAATGTACGGCCATGGGTAGGAAATACCTCGGTAGTCATTTCGACATCCATGGTGGCGGTATGGATCTGGTGTTCCCGCATCACGAATGTGAGATTGCACAGGCCACTGCTTCACAGGGCGATGACATGGTGAAGTACTGGATGCATAACAATATGATTACCATCAACGGACAGAAGATGGGTAAGTCGTTGGGTAACTTCATCACGCTTGAACAGTTCTTTACGGGTAACCATGAGCTGCTGAGTCAGCCCTATTCACCCATGACCATCCGCTTCTTTATCCTCTCTGCTCACTATCGTAGCACGGTGGATTTCTCTGATGAGGCCTTGAAGGCTAGTGAGAAAGGACTGGAGCGGTTGATGAATGGTATCAACGATCTGCAGCGTGTACCCGTATCTGACAAATGCGATCCTGAAACGGAGCAGTTCGTGAAGACGCTCCGTCAGAAGTGCTACGATGCGATGAACGATGACTTCCTGACACAGATTGTTATCAGTCATCTCTTCGAGGCTTGTCGTGTGGTGAACACCTTGCTCGACCACAAGGCGCAGATCTGTGCCGAGTGTTTGAAGGAGCTCTCTGACACCATGCATCTCTTCGCTATCGATCTCTTAGGTCTGCGTAACGACAAGGGTGCTGACAACGATGCTCGTGAGGAAGCCTACGGTAAGGTGGTGGATATGGTACTCGACCTCCGTGCCAAGGCCAAGGCAGCCAAGGACTGGGCAACAAGCGATCAGATTCGCGATGCGCTTGCAGCAGCAGGCTTCGAAGTGAAGGACACCAAGGATGGTGTGACGTGGAAACTGAACAAGTGAGTTTGAAAAACGACTGGAGATTTGTGGCTCTACTTCAAATGTAGTCTTTTGCATTTGTATGAAGAATGGCGGTGATCACGACATCGTAAAAGCTTACCAGCGGTACTTGAAGCTGGAGCGGAACTTCACGGGGAATACCGTGGATGCGTACATGCGTGACCTGCAGAAACTCATCGACTACCTGCGATGTGAAGGGATAGAGCCGCAGGAGGTGAAGCTGGAGGACTTGCAGCATTTCGCCGCCTCGTTGCACGACATCGGTATTGGTCCGCGTTCGCAATGTCGTATCCTCAGCGGCATCCGAGCCTTCTACCGCTTCCTGTTTGTTGACGGATGGATGGACAACGATCCCTCAGAACTATTGGAATCGCCACAGATAGGGGAACATCTGCCCGAGGTGCTCTCCACCGAGGAGGTGGATATGCTGGAGCAGGCTATTGATCTCTCGAAATGGGAAGGACACCGCAACAAGGCCATCATCGAGGTGTTGTTCTCGTGCGGACTGCGTGTCAGCGAACTAGTGAACCTGAAACTGTCGAACCTCTATCTCGACGAGGAATTCCTGCGGGTAGAGGGGAAGGGCAGGAAGGAACGACTGGTACCCATCTCACCAAGAGCCATCAAGGAATTGGAGTTGTGGTTCTATGACCGTCGTTTGATGAACATCAAACCAGGTGAGGAAGACTATGTGTTCCTGAACCGCAGAGGTGCTCACCTTACCCGTACCATGATTCTGATTATGATTAAACGACTGGCGGTGGATGCGGGAATACATAAAACCATCTCACCCCACACCCTCCGTCATTCCTTCGCCACGGTGTTATTGGAAGGCGGTGCCGACCTTCGCGCCATTCAGGCCATGTTAGGTCATGAGTCTATTGGCACCACCGAGATCTATACCCATATAGATACGCATACGCTACGCGAAGAGATCCTGAATCATCACCCAAGAAATATGCGGTGATTTATTGTTTCATAATGTTAAATTATTGTTTCTCGATAAATTATTATTGAAAATATTTGGTGGTTTCAAAGATAGTTTGTACCTTTGCAAGCGAAACAATTAAATAACATGAAGACAAAACTGAATATCATTTGTGCACTCATCTTTGTGGTGATCCTTGCGGATGTGATGGCTGGTTTCTTCGATTTCAAGATCGGGAAGAACGCAGCGAACCATGAGATGGGTATGAATCTGGACGATGCGGAGAACATGGTGCTGGATGCAGACATGGTGAAGCTGATACCCACAGCCGACAAACGGACTGCCATACAGGTGAAGAACGCGGTTTCGGGTAAGGAAGTGAACGCATGGCCCACAGAGATGTATGTGGAGCCAGAGACCTATGAGAACTATAAGGATAGCGGATGGGCTTATCTGGCGGAAACAGTGGCAGCCATTCTGGGCGTTGTCGGCTTTGTCGGTGCCCTGCTGGCTTTCATCACCTTCATCGTAAGAGTGAACCGCGGAATGATCTTCGACAAGCGGAACATCACCTTGTTGAGATGGGTAGGCATTGGTCTGCTGGCCTATGGCATCATCGTGGTAGGATGGGATATCTTAGCGCAGGTGGAGGCCTCGAAGATGTTCCGTCTGGAGGGCTACCAAGTGGACTGGCTGGGCGGAATCACTTATACGCCCCTGCTATTGGGATTGATTGCATTCGTGGCGGCGCAGGTGTTTGCCATGGCAGCAAAGATGAAAGAAGACCAGGATTTAACTATTTAGCCTATGGGACGGATTGTTGTTAACTTAGACGTGGAGATGGCGAAGCGGAAGATCTCACTGGGCGAGTTGGCCGAGAAGGTGGGACTGACTCCTGCGAACCTATCCATCCTGAAAACGGGGAAGGCGCGAGCCGTTCGTTTCTCTACCCTTGAGGCGATTTGTCATGTGCTGGGATGCCAGCCTGGAGACATTCTTGCCTATAGCGAAGATGAAAATAATCCCTGAACCTTGTAGTTTTTCTGAACATTTAAGTCTCTAATGAAATAAATATATCATCTTAAACAAAAGTCTATGCGATTAAAGAATCTTTTCATGATGGCATTTCTCTTCATCGCCGTACATGCTACGGCGCAGCAAATGCCGCCGCTTCCAGTTGACAAAGACGTGAGGATTGGTAAACTGGACAACGGATTGACGTATTACATCCGTTACAACAACTGGCCCGAGAACAGGGCTGAGTTCTACATCGCCCAAAAGGTGGGCTCTATCCAGGAGAATGACGACCAGCGTGGTTTGGCGCACTTCTTGGAGCACATGTGCTTCAACGGCACGCAGAACTTCCCCGGCAACGGCGTGATACGCTACTGCGAGAGCATTGGCGTGCAGTTTGGTCGTGACCTGAATGCGTACACCAGCATCGACCGTACCGTGTACAACATCTCGAATGTGCCAACGGCCAGACAGAGCGCACAGGACAGCTGTCTGCTGATCTTGCACGACTGGGCTGACGGTCTGCTGCTCGATCCCGAGGAGATTGACAAGGAGCGCGGTGTGATCCATGAGGAGTGGCGCATGCACTCAGATGCACAGGGTCGTATGATAGAGCGCTGTCTGCCGCTGCTCTACCCGGGCAGTAAGTACGGTATGCGCTATCCCATCGGTACGATGGAGGTGGTTGACAACTTCAAGCCGCAGACCTTGCGCGACTACTACGAGAAATGGTATCATCCCAGCAACCAAGCTATCATCGTGGTGGGTGACGTGGATGTTGACCGTATCGAAGGTAAGATCAAGGAGCTGTTCGGCAGTATTAAGGAGCCTGAGAACCCCGCTCCCGTTGTTGATGAGCAGGTGCCCGACAATGATACACCGATCTATGTGATCGAGAAGGATAAGGAGCAGAAGACCAACGGCGTGGAGATGATGATCAAGCACGACGCCTTCCCCGACTCGCTGAAGAACACCGTGGCCTTCATCCTGAACAACTATATCAGAGGTCGTGCCATGGATATGCTCAACGACCGTCTGGACGAGATGGCACAGCAGCCCGACTGTCCCTTCGTAAGAGCCTCGATCTCTGACGGCAGGTATGTTTTCTCAAAGACCAAGGAGGCGCTCGATATCGACGTGACACCAAAGGACGGAAAACTGGAGGCTGCACTGGCAGCAGCATTCAAAGAGGCTCGCCGCGCTGCTGAGTTCGGCTTCACAGCCACTGAGTTCCAGCGCTCGAAGTCTGACTACGAGAGTTATCTGGATAAGTCGTACAGCAACAAGGACAAGCGTACCAATTCGCAGTTCGTGAGCGAGTACGTGGAGAACTTCTTGGACAACGACCCGATTCCATCGATAGATGATCACTATACGCTGATGAAGCAGATCATGCCCGCCATCCCACTGGATGTAGTGAACGAGTACATGAAGGAACTTGTTCCTCCATCAGATACGAACGTGGTGGTGCTGACCATGCTCAACGAGAAGGAAGGGAACGTGTATCCCACAGAGGCTTCACTGAAGAAAGCCATTGACGGTGCTCGCGCCGAGCAGCTCACTGCATACGTGGATAACGTGAAGGACGAGCCGCTGATGACCACACTGCCTAAGCGCGGTGCAATCCTGGAGACCAAGAACAGTGATAAGTTCGACTATCAGACACTGCTCCTCTCCAACGGTGTGAAGGTGGTGCTGAAGAAGACCGACTACAAGAAAGACCAGGTGATTCTGAGTGGCTCTTCAGAAGGAGGATCCTCTCTCTATACCGAGAAGGATATCCCCAACCTGAGCATGTTCAACCGCGTGATTGATGCCAGCGGTCTGGGCAGCTTCTCCAATACGGAGCTGAAGAAGGCTTTGGCAGGAAAGATTGCCGGTGCCACCGTCTCACTGTCAGAACGCAAGCAGACCGTGAGCGGTAACTCTACACCTAAGGATATGGAGACGATGTTCCAGCTGATCTACCTGTACTTCACCAAGATACAGAAAGACCAGAAGTCGTTCGACCAATTGATGAACAGCATGGAACTGCAGCTGAAGAACAAAGCCCTCGACCCCATGGCGGTGTATCAGGACTCGCTCACCAATACCTTGTACGCACATAACAAGTGGGCAAAGCCCATGGAGATGAAAGACCTGAAGAAGGTGAACTACGACCGCATCCTGCAGATCGCCAAAGAGCGTTTCAGCTATGCTGACGACTACACCTTCACCATCATCGGTAACTTCGAGGAGGATTCTATCCGTCCGCTCATCGAGACATACCTCGCTTCACTGCCTGTAAGCGGTAACGTGAAGAAGAGTCGTAAGATGGTCGATATCGTGAAGGGCAACGTCAAGAACAGCTTCAAGCAGAAGATGGAGACACCGTCGGCTATCTCGGTGATGGTATGGACAAACAAGGAGATGGAACATAACCTGAAGAACGAAATACAGGCCGATATGGCAGGACAGATCCTCAGCATGATCTACCTGAAGAAGATCCGCGAGGACGCCAGCGCTGCCTACTCATGTGGCGCACAGGGTGCCTTCCAGCGCGATGAGTTCGACAAGATGGTTCTGCTGCAGGTTTATTGCCCCATGAAGCCCGAGATGGCTGACGTGGCCCTGAAGATCATGAGCGAGGAGGTTCCCGCCCTGGCTAAGAGCTGTGATGCCGACATGCTGACCAAGGTGAAGGAGTATATGCTGAAGAACGTGGATGATGCCGCCAAGTCAAACAGCTATTGGAGCAACGTTATCACCAACTATCGTAAGTTCGGTGTTGACCTCCATACTGATTACAAGAAGGTGGTGGAAGCACAGACTCCTGAGACTATCTGCAAGTTCATGCAGGAGTTCCTGAGTGCTGGCAACAAGGTGGAAGTAACCATGCTGCCGAAGGAGTAATTGCCGTACTTTGGCTTCGCCGAAAGTACTTCCGCTCGACAAAATAAAGAAAAACTAGTTTTCCTTTGGTTTTGTGCTCGCTTATTCGTACCTTTGCACCCTATTTAATGACCCTGTTATTAATTAAGGTGTAAAGGTATGGCTTATTTATTTACTTCAGAATCCGTTTCAGAGGGACATCCCGACAAGGTGTCCGACCAGATTTCAGATGCTTTGCTGGATCAGTTCCTGGCTTACGATGATAAGGCACGCTGTGCCATAGAGACGTTTGTAACCACTGGTCAGGTGGTGATTATGGGTGAGGTGCACTCAGATGCGTATATCGACCTGCAGACCATTGCCCGCAAGACCATCAAGAAGATTGGTTATACCAAGAGCGAATACCAGTTCGATGGTGATTCCTGCGGTATCCTTACGAGTATCCATGAACAAAGCGCGGATATCAACAGAGGTGTTGACAAGGAGGATATTGATGACCAGGGCGCAGGCGACCAGGGTATGATGTTCGGCTACGCCGTGAACGAAACGGAGAACTATATGCCGGTAAGTCTTGACCTTGCACACCTGATTATGAGTACGTTGGCTGATATCCGCAAGGAAGGGAAGGTGATGACATACCTCCGTCCTGATGCAAAGAGTCAGGTAACCGTGGAATACTCCGACGAGGGTGTTCCCCAGCGCATCGATACGATTGTTGTTTCTACACAGCATGATGAGTTCGGTGAGGATGAGGCTATGCTTAACCGTATCAAGGATGATGTGATCAATATCCTCATACCACGCGTAAAGCAGCAGATTCATTCACAGAAGGTGCTCGACCTCTTCGGATTTGACATCAACTACTTGGTGAACCCCACAGGAAAATTCGTTATTGGCGGTCCTCATGGAGATACGGGTCTGACAGGTAGGAAGATCATCGTTGATACCTATGGAGGTAAGGGTGCTCATGGTGGCGGTGCTTTCTCAGGAAAGGACTCCTCGAAGGTTGACCGCTCTGCTGCCTATGCTGCCCGTTACATCGCGAAGAACATGGTGGCAGCAGGTGTTGCGGATGAGATGCTGGTACAGTTGAGCTACGCCATTGGTGTGGCCAAACCCGTAAGCATCTATGTCAACACATACGGGAAGAGTCATGTGAATATGACTGACAGTGAGATTGCCAAGCGTATAGGGGAGATGTTCGACCTGCGCCCGAAAGCCATTGAGCGCATGCTGAAACTGCGTCAGCCGATGTATCTGGAGACAGCAGCCTATGGACACATGGGGCGCAAGAACGAAGTGGTGAAGAAAACATTCACCAGCTTCTACCACGAAACAAAGACCATCGACGTGGAGCTCTTCACTTGGGAGAAACTCGACAAGGTTGATGAGATTCGTAAAACTTACTTTGGCTGATTAGGTTCCCGTTTTACCATCCGTAGGCAGAAGCATGCACACAGATTGGTTCCAGCAACAGGATACGTTGCAGCACATCCACCCGTCACAACCCGTTACTGAGACGGTGGAGGGTACAACCTCAGAGGCTTCTCTTGAGGAAGAACCCGTTGCAACTGTTCCGCAGGAAAATACGCCTAAGCCGAGACATACCTATCAGGTACTGCAGGAACTGCCTCCCAATGCCACACCTGCTCAGCAGGACTCTGCCATCCAGTCGGTATTCCAGCCGGAACTGAAGTCGTTTACCAATCAGGACACCCTGTTCCTATCCTCAAAAGACAGTGTGAAGGATACCACGGATATCAACTTCTCGCATTACTACCGCGATGGCTTCTTCACCAATAATGCTTTGCTGCACCCGGAACTGAATGTGGAACGCTATGGTATAGCAGGCGACCCAGTGCCTTACTCCATCCAGAACGATGATGTCATCACGGGTCTGCTGTTAGGCTGCTTCCTGCTGATGGTGTTCGCCTTCTCGCGTCTTCATCATTTCATCCTGCAACAGGCAAAGGACTTCTTCCATATCCCGCGCAGTGAGAATGTAACGGTGACAACAGAGACCTCGGATGAGTTCCGCTTCCAGTTCTTCATGGTGGCACTCACCTGTCTGCTGTGGGCCCTGCTGGCCTTCTTCTACACGCAGACAAAGGTAGCGGATACGTTCATCCTCCAATCACAGTATCAGCTCATCGCTATCTTCTTCGGTTGCTTCTCTGCTTATTTCTTGTTGAAAGGAATGCTTTATCCCATCCTGAATTCCCTCTTCTTCAACAGGAAAAAAAATGAACAATGGATGAAGTCGATACTCTACCTCTCTGCCATGGAAGGGGTGGTGCTGTTCCCTGTCGTTATGTTGCAGAGTTATTTCGGAATTTCTGTGCAAAGTGCCATCATTTATGCAGCAATTGTTTTAATTTTAGTGAAAATACTAACGATTTACAAGTGCTTTGTAATCTTTTTCAGACAAAATGTGGCCATTCTGCAAATAATTTTGTACTTTTGTGCGCTCGAAATAATTCCCATGCTCGCTTTGGCGGGTTTTCTGGTGATGATAGTTGATTATTTGAAAATAAATTTTTAGGACATTCATGATAAAGAAAATTCTCATTTCACAGCCGCAACCAACCAGTGACAAGTCCCCATATTTCGACATCGCAAAGGACTATGACGTAGAACTTGTCTTCAGACCGTTCATCAAGGTGGAAGGACTGACGTCAAAGGAATTCCGTCAGCAGAAAGTGAGCATCTCAGGACATACTGCCGTCGTGTTCACATCACGCCACGCGATTGACAATTTCTTCAAACTGGCTAAGGAGATGCGATTGGAGATTCCTGAGGATATGAAATACTTCTGCGTAACCGAGCAGATCGCTTTCTATATTCAGAAGTATGTGCAGTATCGCAAAAGAAAGGTGTTCTTCGGTCAGACGGGAAAGATTGCTGACCTGGTGCCTTCGATGGTGAAGCACAAGACAGAGAAGTTTCTGATTCCTATGAGCGATGTGCATGACGACAGCGTGAAGGAGCTGCTCGACTCGAAGAAGCTGCAGCACACGGAGTGTATCATGTACCGCACGGTGAGCAATGATTTCACGGAGGAGGAGGTGAAAGCCTTCGACTACGACATGTGCGTGTTCTTCAGTCCTGCAGGCATCAATGCCTTTACCAAGACCTTCGGTTCCTCGAAGAACGATATCGCCGTGGCAACCTTCGGACCCTCTACTTCCAAGTCTGCCCACGAGGCAGGTCTGAATGTGGTGATAGAGGCACCTTCTGAGAAGTTCCCTTCCATGACAGGTGCACTGAAATCATATCTGGCGCGTCAGGACGAGGATTAAAACATGCTTGACACCGCAGCTTTCACTTTACCAAAGGAAGAGCGCGTTTCGAGCAAACGGATGATTGACGAGCTCTTCACAGGCGGCAACAGTCGTTCGTTGGTGGCCTTTCCTATCCGATTGGTCTATAAGCAAATAGAGAAGGATGATCCTCAGGCGCAGATCCTGGTGAGTGTATCCAAGCGCTATTTCAAGAGGGCGGTGAAACGTAACAGGGTGAAGCGACAGATCCGCGAGGCTTATCGGAAGAACAAGCATCTTCTGCCCAAGGAGCAAGGAAAATGTTTCGTGATGGCCTTTATCTGGCTTGATGATCATCTGCGTAGCAGCGAAGTGGTGGAACGTAAGGTTGTCAAACTCTTACAAGGATTATCAGAACGATGATGAAAGTACTCAAAGCCATTATACATGGAGTGTCATGGGTGCTGGTGTCGTTACTGCTCCTTCCCATCTGGATCTATCAGAAAGCCATCTCTCCCTACACACCGCCTTCGTGTCGGTTTACGCCCACCTGTAGTGAATATGCCAAACAGGCACTGAAGAAACATGGTCCTATCAAAGGGTTGTGGCTGGCCATCAAGAGAATTTCACGCTGCCATCCATGGGGTGGCTCGGGATATGATCCGGTTCCGTGACATTGAACATTGAACATTGAACTTTAAAAGATATATGAAGAATTTCGTAGAAGAACTGAAATGGCGCGGCATGCTGGCACAGATAATGCCTGGCACGGAAGAACTGCTCCAGAAAGAAATGGTAACGGCCTACCTGGGTACAGACCCCACGGCCGATTCATTGCATATTGGTCATCTGTGTGGTATCATGATGCTGCGTCACCTGCAGCGTTGCGGTCATAGACCCATCATCCTCGTAGGTGGAGCTACAGGTATGATTGGTGACCCCTCAGGAAAATCACAGGAGCGTAACCTGCTCAACGATGAGACCCTGCGTCATAACCAGGAATGTATCAAAGCACAGGTGGCTAAGTTCCTCGACTTTGAGTCAAAGGAGAAGAATGCTGCCATCATGGTGAACAACTACGACTGGATGAAGGATTTCACCTTCCTCGATTTTGCCCGTGAGGTGGGTAAGCATATCACCGTAAATTATATGATGGCTAAGGAGTCGGTACAGCAACGACTGAACGGTACAGCTCGTGACGGTCTTTCGTTCACGGAGTTCACCTATCAGCTTCTGCAAGGATACGACTTCCTCTATCTCTACCAGCACTATGGTGTGAAGCTGCAGTTGGGCGGTAACGACCAGTGGGGTAACATGACTACCGGTACGGAACTGATCCGTCGTACATTAGGTAACGAGGTAGAGACCTTTGCACTTACTTGTCCGTTGATCACCAAGAGTGACGGTAAGAAGTTCGGTAAGACCGAGAGTGGTAATATCTGGCTTGATCCTAACCGCACCACACCGTATAAGTTCTATCAGTTCTGGTTGAACGTGAGCGATGATGATGCTGAGTGTTACATCAAGATCTTCACTTCTTTGGAGAAGGATGTGATTGATGCTTTGGTAGAGGAGCACAAGCAGGATCCCGGACGTAGAATCCTCCAGCGCCGTCTGGCAGAAGAGGTAACGGTAATGGTTCACTCCCGTGAGGCCCTTGACACAGCTATTGAGGCCAGCAACATCCTCTTTGGTAAGAGCACCAAGGAGAGTCTTCAGAAACTCGATGAGCAGACCTTCCTCGATGTGTTCGATGGTGTGCCGCAGTACGAGATCAGTAAGGATCAGCTCGGACAACCAGCCATTGAGCTGCTGACCGCCGCTGCTCCTGTCTTCCCCTCAAAGGGTGAGATGCGTAAGATGGTACAGGGAGGTGGTGTCAGTCTGAACAAGGAGAAGCTGACTGACCAGAACAGTCTGATTACGGAAGAGGATCTGATCGACGGTAAGTATCTGCTGGCTCAGAAAGGAAAGAAGAACTATTTCCTCCTGACTGTGAAGTAATAAGGGAGAATATGTTTTTTGTTTTGGTAGTTTGAAAATAAATTCGTACCTTTGCAAAGTTTTTGATTGGGTGATGGTGTAATGGTAACACTACAGGTTTTGGTTCTGTCATTCCCGGTTCGAATCCGAGTCACCCAACTCCAGAACACTGGATAAACAAATAGAGAGATACCGCGGTATCTCTCTATTGTGTTTTGTAAAATTCTTTACAATCTGATTACTTGATAGCATCTGCCAACTCAGCACCAGCCTTGAATTTAGCCACCTTCTTAGCAGCAATCTTAATCTTCTGCTTTGTTGCGGGGTTGATACCTTCACGAGCAGGACGCTTGTTTACGCTGAATGTACCAAAACCTACAAGAGCAACCTTGTCACCTGCTACGAGCGCACCCTTGATAGCTGCAATAGTAGCGTCGAGAGCCTTCTTAGAATCAGCCTTTGTCAAACCAGCACCAGCTGCAATCTTCTCAATTAATTCTGTCTTGTTCATAATTTTACCTATTAAATGATTAAAAATAAATACGTTATTCAGATTTCTTTCGCAAATATAAGCGAAACAATTCATAAAACAAACAAAAAAGTGAAAAAAGTGAAGAATTTCATGAAAAAAAGTGCTATTACCCCCTTTTTTCTGTCTAATAACAGATATTTTTCGTATTTTTGTCGCATAATTCAAGGTTAAGAACAAAAAGTATATGCGAAGAATTCCTACCATTACAAAGAACCTACTGATTATAAACGGGTTGATGTTCCTGGCACTTCTGGTGTTCCAAATGAGGGGCATTGACCTGAACGACGTGCTGGGACTCCATTTCTTTATGTCGAAGGATTTCCACCTCTATCAGCTCGTCACCTATATGTTTATGCACGCGAACTTTGAGCATATCTTCTTCAATATGTTCGCCCTATGGATGTTCGGCTGTGTGGTAGAGAGTGTATGGGGACCGAAAAAATTCCTTTTTTATTACATTTCTTGCGGAGTTGGTGCCGGAATTATTCAAGAAATCGTACAATTTGTGTCGTTCTACTTCATGGCGACATCACAGATTCCTGAGGCAGGATTCGGTGATTTGTGGCAGATCGCACAGAACTCGTCAGCTGTTCTGAGTCAATGGACCACCGTGGGAGCTTCGGGTGCCATCTATGCCATCCTGCTTGCCTTCGGTATGATCTTCCCCGAAGAGCGCATCTTCATCTTCCCGCTGCCCATCCCCATCAAGGCGAAATGGTTCGTGGGTGTCTATGCTGCCATTGAACTGTTCTCGGCCTTGGCAACAACGAACGACAGCGTGGCTCACTTTGCCCACCTGGGTGGTATGCTGTTCGGTTTCCTGATGATACGCTATTGGCGCAAGCATCCAGGTAGTGACAATTATGGAAGGAGCAACGGACAGCAGTTCTTCGACAAACTGCGCAAGAATTGGGAGAACCGTAGTCATAAGGACTCCCGTTCCGTTGACAACTCCCGCTCTTCTGACAACATAGAACAAAACCATAAGGAAAAAGCTAACCAACAGGAAATAGACCGTATTCTCGACAAGATCCGCCGCAGCGGCTATGACAGTCTGACGGCAGACGAGAAACGGCAACTGTTCGAGAATGGGAACGAATCATAGTACATGCCGCTTTTCAAGACGATAAAGACATTCACAAGAAACCTGATTATCGGGGCGAACATCGCCACGGTGATCATCATGATATTGGTGGGGTTTTCCGGACAACTCAATCCTGAGTCGTTCCCTATCCTGTCGAATGCCTGTCTTACCTTCCCCATTCTGCTCATCATCAACATCGCCTTCCTGTTCTTCTGGATTCTTTTCTATCCCAAAGGTGTCTTCGTTTCCATCCTTGGTCTCATAATAAGTTATGTACCCGTGCGCACCTATTGTCCGCTGAACATGAAGAGTGATAAGCCCAGAGGATGCATCAAAGTAATGACCTACAATGTGGACGTATCTATGAAGACGGAAACAGATGCGCAGGGAAAGGTAACCTATCCTGCCCTGGAATTTATTGGTACTAGCGGGGCTCATGTGGTTTGTGTGCAGGAGGCGTATATGACCAAAGAGAAGGCGATAAACCTACGACATATCTATGAGTATGCCGATACGGCCAGAAACGAACATGGTGGCTCGTGCCTCACCCTCTTCAGCAAATACCCTATCATCAACAAGGAACATATCCGTTTGAACAGTCTGAACACCTGCGCAGCCTTCTACCTGAAGATCAATGAGGATACGGTGATTGTGGTGAACTGTCATCTGGAATCGAACCAGTTGTCGTTACAGGATCGTGAGAACTTCGAGAAGATAGCAGAGGGGGGCCAGGACCGTAAGTTTGCAGGCAAGGAATCGAAACAGTTGCTGGAGAAACTCGCTGAGGCGGCAAAGATCAGGGCTCCACAGGCCAGGAAGGTGGCTGCATATATCCGTGAACACAGTCATTACCCGATGATTGTCTGCGGTGATTTCAACGACAACCCGCTGTCGTATGCCCGTCATACTATTGCCGAAGGACTCACCGACTGCTATGTGACTACAGGTAACGGACCAGGTTGGACGTTCAACCGTAACCGCATTCGTGTACGTATCGACCATATCTTATGCTCGAAAGATATCACCCCTTACAAGTGCCGTGTGGAGAACAAAATCGACGTCAGCGACCACCATCCAGTGAGCTGTTGGCTAAAAATTGAGCCTAAATCGCAAAAAATCAACAATTAACGGCCTGTTTTTTTTCGGGAATGTGAAAAATTGTGTATCTTTGCACGCTCTTAATGCCGTTCGTTGAAAAATGAATGGCAAAAAAGGTGTTGAAAACAGTGAAATAATAATTAAAAACAATTTATAATAAAATGCAAAACAAAGGTATCGTAATTTGTACAGCCGTCTTACTGACGCTTGCAAGCATCTTCTACCTGTCGTTCTCTGTAGCTACACGCTACTTTGACAGTCAGGCAGCAAAGATCCAGGACCCGATTGCACAGCAGGACTATAAGGACTCTGTGAAGTATCTGGGCGTCTATTCTTATCAGAAGTGCTTGGAGACACAGATTGGTCTCGGTCTTGACTTGAAAGGCGGTATGAACGTCATCCTCGAAATCAGTGTTCCTGATGTAGTGGAAGTATTGGCAGACCACAAGACTGACCAGGCTTTCGTGAAGTCTATGCAGGAGGCTAAGAAAGAGGAAGAGACGAGTCAGAGTGATTTCATTTCGTTGTTTATCGACGCTTATCACCGTAACGCACCGGGTCATCGCCTGGCAGAGATCTTCGCTACACAGCAGCTGAAGGGCAAGGTTTCTACCCAGAGCACCGACAAAGAGGTGGAGAAGGCACTGCGCGAGGAAGTGCAGACCGCTATCGACAACTCTTTCAACGTAGTGCGTAACCGTATCGATAAGTTCGGCGTGGTACAGCCCAACATCCAGAAACTGGAAGGTCAGCAGGGACGTATCATGGTGGAAATGCCAGGTATCCGCGAGCCGGAGCGTATCCGTAAGTTGCTCCAGGGTAGTGCTAACCTCGAGTTCTGGGAGACTTATAACAGTCAGGAGATTACTTCTTACTTCTCTCAACTCGACCAGCGTCTGCTGGCTTCTGCTGATCCCGATGCTGCAGTTGATTCTGCTGCCGTGGCTAAGGAGGATACAGTAAAGGCTGATGCGCCCAAACTTGATATCAAGGCTAACAAGACTGCCGATGCTGCTACCGACGAGGCTAAGATTGCCGCACTGAAGAAGCAGCACCCGCTGCTCGCCATGATGTCGCTGGCTCCCCAGGGTAGTCTGAGCGTTGTGGCTTATGCCAATGTTCGTGATACAGCCGAGATCAACAAGTATATCTACAGTGAACTGGCACAGCAGATCTTCCCGTCAGACCTGAAACTCTGCTGGGGTGCTACTCCTTCAGATATGGTTAACAGCAAGAACGTATATGAGCTGTATGCTTTGAAGAAGACTGGTACCAACGGTCGTGCTCCGTTAGAGGGTGACGTGGTTGTGGATGCTAAGGATGAGTTCGACCATGTAACTGGTCGTCCTTGTGTAAGCATGTCAATGAATAGCGACGGTGCTCGTCGTTGGGCAACACTTACCAAGGCTAACGTAGGTAAGGCTATTGCTATCGTTCTCGACGATGCTGTTTATTCAGCTCCTCGTGTAAACGGTGAGATCTCTGGTGGTAACTCACAGATCACTGGTAACTTCACCGTTGAGACCACCAAGGACTTGGCCAACACGCTGAAGTCTGGTCGTATGCCTGCTCCTGCACGTATCGTACAGGAAGAGGTGGTTGGTCCTACGCTGGGTGCTCAGTCTATCAAGCAGGGTATCATGTCATTCATCGTTGCCTTCATCCTGTTGATGATCTACATGGTGATGATGTACGGCTTCATCCCTGGTATGATGGCTAACTTCGCCCTGATCGTGAACCTGTTCTTCACCCTGGGTATTCTGACGTCGTTCCAGGCGGCATTGACCATGTCAGGTTTGGCCGGTATCGTATTGACGTTGGGTACGGCAGTGGATGCGAACGTGCTGATCTACGAGCGTATCAAGGAGGAGATGCGAAACGGCAAGGGTATCAAGGAAGCACTGAAGGCTGGTTACAGCAACGCCTTCTCGGCTATCTTCGACTCTAACCTTACCTCTTTGATCACAGGTATCATCCTGCTCTACTTCGGTACAGGTCCTGTAAAGGGCTTCGCAACAACCTGGATCATTGGTATCGCCTGCTCATTCTTCACCGCTGTGTTCCTCACACGTCTGATCTACGAGAACCGTCTGAAGAAAGACAAGTGGCTGAACCTGAAGTTCTATACCAGCATCTCCAAGAACATGCTGCAGAACCTCCACATCCCGTTCATGAGCTTCTACAAGAAGACCTTCGTACTGGTGGCTGCTGCCGTTGTGGTGTTCCTGATCAGCTTCTTCGTTCGTGGCTTGAGCAAGAGTATCGACTTCACTGGTGGTCGTAACTATGTGGTTGCCTTCGAAAAGTCAGTTCAACCTGAGGAGATCCGTGGTATCCTCGTGCAGGCCTTCCCCGGCTGCAACACAGGTGCTATCTCTATCGGTACTGACAACAAGACCATCCGTATCTCTACCAACTATAAGATTGAGAGCAACAGTCCTACAGCTGATGATGAGGCTGAGACCATCCTCTATTCTGCTTTGAAGAAGGCTGGCTTGGTTTCTCAGGCTGACGTTGAGTCGTTCAAGAACCCTGATGTTCGTGAGGGTGGCTCTATCATCAGTTCTACAAAGGTAGGTCCTTCAGTGGCTAAGGATATCACCTATGGCGCTATCATCAGTGTGCTGATCGCCTTGGTGGCTATCTTCCTCTATATCCTGTTCCGCTTCCGCAACGTGGCCTTCTCTGTAGGTTCTATCGTTGCTCTGGCTGTGGATACATTGGTAGTGCTTGGTCTCTACTCACTGCTCTGGGGTATCGTACCCTGGTCGTTGGAGATTGACCAGACGTTCATTGGTGCTATTCTGACGGTGATCGGTTACTCTATCAACGATAAGGTGGTGGTGTTCGATCGTATCCGTGAGAACCTCGGTCTGCATCCGAAGCAGGACAAGCAGTCGTTGTTCAACGAGAGTATCAACCAGACACTGGCTCGTACCGTTAACACCTCTATCTCTACGTTGCTCGTGTTGCTGTGTATCTTCATCCTTGGTGGTGCAAGCATCCGCAGCTTCGCCTTCGCCATGATCCTCGGTGTGATCTTCGGTACACTCTCATCCATCTTCATTGCTTCTCCCGTTGCTTACCTGGTGATGGGTCGTAAGATCAAGGAAGATGATGTAGTAAAGGCTTAAACCTACTTTACATACAATTTGAATCCGCATGGTTTTCACCGTGCGGATTCTTTTTTTGCATTCCACATTATGTCACTTCGTTCCATGAATTTCGTCACGACTCGGCAAAACTCAAGCAAGCTTGGTTATGCACTCGCTGCTCCGAAAATTCCTCCTTCCTCGAATAAAAAAAGCTCCTGAGTGCGAACTCAGGAGCCTTTGTTTTGTTGTTGTCAGACTGATTACTTCAGCTTGGCATACTTGTAAGCACTGGTCTTACCGAGCTCTTCCTCGATGCGGATAAGCTGGTTGTACTTAGCCATACGGTCTGTACGAGAGAGTGAACCAGTCTTGATCTGACCACTGTTGGTAGCCACGGCGATGTCAGCAATCGTGGTGTCCTCAGTCTCACCAGAGCGGTGAGAGGTAACGGTGGTGTAGCCATGACGGTGAGCCATCTCGATAGCGTCGAGTGTCTCAGTGAGTGAACCAATCTGGTTAACCTTGATCAGGATGCTGTTACCAGCGCCCATCTGGATACCCTTCTGCAGGAACTTCACGTTGGTTACAAAGAGGTCGTCACCTACGAGCTGGCACTTGTTACCAACCTTCTCGGTCAGCTTCACCCAGTTCTCCCAGTCGTTCTCATCGAGACCGTCCTCGATAGAGTAGATAGGATACTTGTTGATGAGCTCCTCGAGGTAAGCGATCTGCTCATCAGCAGAGAGCTTCTTACCGTTAGGATCCTTCTTCTTACCGTTCTTCAGCTGACGATAGTCGTAGAACCACTTGCCATCCTCGCAAACAGCGAACTCAGAAGCAGCGCAGTCCATAGCGATCTTCACATCCTTGCCCGGCTCATAACCGGCAGCCTTGATAGCCTCCATGATGGTGTCGAGTGCATCCTCGATACCGTTGAAGTTAGGAGCGAAACCACCCTCATCACCTACAGCTGTAGAGAGGCCGCGAGCCTTCAGCAGCTTAGCGAGGTTATGGAACACCTCAGCACCCATGCGAACGGCTTCCTTGATAGAAGTAGCGCCAACCGGACCAATCATGAACTCCTGGAAAGCGATGGGAGCGTCAGAGTGAGCACCACCGTTCACGATGTTCATCATCGGGAGAGGCATGGTATAGCTGTTGCAACCGCCGATGTAACGATAGAGGGGAATGTTAAGTGCCTTGGCAGCAGCCTGAGCAGCAGCCAGAGAAACACTAAGGATAGCGTTGGCACCGAGCTTGCTCTTGGTAGGAGTGCCATCGAGTTCCAACATCTTCATGTCAAGACCGCGCTGGTTGAATACGCAGTCACCCTTCAAAGCGGGAGCGATGATATTGTTGACATTGTCAACAGCCTTCTGAACACCCTTGCCCAGATAACGGCCTTTGTCGCCATCACGGAGCTCCAGGGCCTCATTCTCACCGGTAGAAGCACCTGACGGTACTGCAGCGCGACCCATCACGCCGTTCTCCAGTGTTACTTCACATTCAACAGTTGGGTTACCTCTTGAGTCGAGGATTTCTCTTGCATGAACTTTTTCGATTCTCATAATAACTATTTATTTAAAATAATGATAAACTCGTCCGTGTAAGAATAAGGATTACACCTTATTATATATATAATGCGGGTGCAAAGATACAGCGATTTTGGCTATATCGGAAAAAATCGACTTTTGAATTACTATCGATTTAATGATTTTTAATACACAAACCGTCAGATTGCACGTGCTACTTTTCCGAATGCTCAATGCAGTTGACAAAATCGGGTATCAGAATGGGGCGAAGGCGTCATCCTGAATGTTCTTGATGGCCATGCACTCCATCTCCACGAGCCAGCCTGGACGACAAACGGGTCCGTTTACGAACACCTTCGGTTTATCGGGGAACCGCTCGTCGTAGAGCGCCTTCACGGTGTGATAGTCGGATATATCGCGCAGATACACAATCATCTGCATCACCTCATCATAAGAAGAACCTGCTTCCTTCAGCAAGGCTTCCACGTTACCCCACATGTGTCGTGTCTGGGCTGCCACATCTCCTTTGTGAACGATCTCACCTTTGTTGTTGATGCTGGCAGTACCCGAGATGAACACATGACGACGGTCACCGTAGTTGATATAGGTGCCACGCTCGAAGCTCACTCCGTAGTCGCTGGTTCTGTTCAGGTGGGTGGCAGCATACAGGTAGTGAACCTGCTCTCTGCTGATACCGTCAACGGCGTAGTTATCCATTTGTGAGAGCACATGGGCATCAGCTTGTCGGCCACCGATACCCGTACTGGCAATGAAATGAGTCTCGTCGGTAAGGTTCTGCGTGAAGAACACCGTATTACGTGCCTTCACTACACCCGGATAGTTGTTATCCACATCGTTCACGAAGAACCAGGTGCGGATACAGTTGTCGGCCAGACTGCATCCCTCCTGCATCAGCTGCATGATATATTCGTTGAGCAGCAGACGGGTCTGGTATTCAGAGTTCTTGGCCAGATTATGGGCGCTGGCATTCCATAGATGACGGTATTGACCATGTGTCACCTCATGGAGTCCGCAGTGCAGGGCACGTGTCTCCACACCAGTCTGCAGATAAGCCCATACAGCAATCTTCGTACCATCGAGCGGTGCTTGCTCGATGATCGACAAGGCATAGTCGGCATAGTCGCATTCCATGGCAAGAATAGCGTCAGCCTGGTTGTATGCGTCACTCAGGAAATAGCGTTTGAACACCGTCTTGGCACCAGGAAGGTCTTCCCTCAGTAGCTTGGTATAGGCCTGATCGATGGCTGCCAGTTGTTCGCGATAGGACAGTGTCCCATCGCTCACATGCAGCATCACGTGGTATTCCGTTACCTCTGTTCCGTTGTCAAAACAGCTTATTTCAGCATACGCCTGATTAAATAGTTTTGTATTCATGGGTGCAAAGTTACGATTAAGTGAGCGAAAAACCAAATTTTGAAGCATCAAAACAAAGAAATGCTTGCATTTCATTGTTGGGATGCTGAAAAAGTAAGACCGAAGGTCCAAATATATTTGGGTTTTTCCGAACGGAAGTAAGTTCGACGAAGTCAAAGTTGTCGAGCGGAAGTAAGTTCGGCGAAGCCAAATTACGAATAAGCGAGAGAAAAACCAAAACAAAAAATTGTTTTTTCGCTCACTAAGTTGTACCTTTGATTACATCGAAGGTACTTGCACTCGGAAATAATAATAAAAGCGAACTTTTATTTTGTATTTCCCTCGTTTATCCGTACCTTTGCAAAAGAAATTCATTACAAACAATTTATTAATATGAGATTTTCTATGAAAACGATGCTGGCAACAGCATTACTGGCTATGTCTTTCACCAAGGTGACAGCAGCCGTTGATCCAAACTTCTACATCTTCCTCTGCTTTGGACAGTCGAACATGGAAGGTGCAGCACGTCCTGAGGCAGCCGACATTGCAAGTCCTGGTCCTCGATTCCTTTTAATGCCCGCAGTGGACGATCCGCAGCGCGGTCGTAAGATGGGTGAGTGGTGCGAAGCATCTGCACCCCTTTGTCGTCCCAACACCGGTCTTACGCCAGTTGACTGGTTCGGTCGTACCCTCGTTGCCTCTCTGCCCGAGAACATCAAGATTGGTGTAATCCATGTGGCTATTGGTGGTATCAAGATCGAAGGTTTCATGCCTAAGGAGATTGCCAACTATGTCAAGACTGAGGCTCCTGGCTGGATGAAGGGTATGCTCGAGGCATACAACAATAATCCTTATGAGCGACTGGTTACATTGGCCAAGAAAGCCCAGAAGGATGGTGTCATCAAGGGTATCCTGATGCACCAGGGTGAGTCGAACACGGGTGATCCTGACTGGGCCAAGAAGGTGCAGGTGGTGTATGATGCACTCTGCAGCGACCTGAAGCTGAAGCCCGAGGATGTAAACCTCTATGTGGGAAATATCGTACAGGCCAATGGTCAGGGTGTTTGCATCGGCTGCAAGGAGCAGATCGACAACCTGCCGAAGACCATTCATACCTCACAGGTCATCTCTTCTGATAACTGTACCAATGCTCCCGACCGTCTGCACTTTGATGCAGCAGGTTATCGTGAGTTAGGTTGCCGCTATGGTGAGGCCGTTGCCCGTCAGCTGGGTTTCGAGCCCAAGCGTCCTAACCTGCCATTGGTTATCAAGAAGATGAGGGTTCCTGCTGATGCTGTTCTCGCCTCTACCACTGTTCCTGGTAACGACTATCCCAAGATCGACTCCCAGGGTCGTGGCTACTTCTACATCAAGGCTCCTGAAGCTAAGGGTGTGGTGCTCGATATCTGTGACAAGAAATACGATATGAATTCAGATGGTGAAGGTGGCTGGACTGCCGTTACTGATCCGCTGGTAGCAGGTTTCCACTACTACTTCATGAACATTGGCGGTATCAACTTCATCGATCCTGCCACCGAGACCTTCTTCGGTTGCAACCGCGAGGCTGGTGGTATCGAGGTTCCTGAGGGACCCGAAGGCGACTACTACCGTCCGCAGCAGGGAATCGAGCATGGTAAGGTGAGCAGCATCTACTATTTCAGCAACGAGCAGCAGACATGGCGTCACGCTATGGTCTATACACCAGCTGGCTATGAGGCCAAGAAGAACATCAAGAAGCGCTACCCCGTGCTCTATCTGCAGCATGGTATGGGCGAGGATGAGACTGGCTGGAGCAAGCAGGGTAACATGCAGCACATCATGGATAACGCCATTGCCAGCGGCGAGGCTGTTCCTATGATCGTGGTCATGGAGAGTGGTGATATCAAGGCCCCGATGGGACGCGGTCAGGGTATGGATAGCTATGGTAACACGTTCTATCCTGTTCTGTTGAACGACCTGATTCCTTACATCGATGCCAACTACCGTACCAAGACCGACCGTGACAATCGTGCCATGGCAGGACTCTCTTGGGGTGGTCATCAAACCTTCGATATCGTGTTCAACAACCTCGACAAGTTCTCTTACCTGGGAACCTTCAGTGGTGCTATCTTCAACCTCGATGTCAAGACTGCCTACGACGGTGTGTTCACCAAGGCTGATGAGCTGAACAAGAAGATCCACTACTTCTTCATGATGAGTGGTACGGAGGGTATGGATAAGATGTTCGGTACAGAACGCCTCGTCAAGAGTCTCAACGACATGGGTGTCAACGCTCATTACTATGAGTCAACCGGCACAGCCCACGAGTGGCTTACTTGGCGCCGCGGTCTCAAGCAGTTCATCCCCCACCTCTTCAAATAAGAGCAGGATTTAGCAATGATAGAACGCCTCCGAAAATCGGGGGCGTTTTTCTTGTAAATAGCAGTTCCCATTCTCATGGCACCATTATTAAGTGCGGTCATACTACTGGTAACACCCAGGCTAGTTGGTGTGGGGCATTTACTCTGTCATTTAATTATGGGCAAACGGTTACGGTTACAGCTGTAACCATGTAACCATTTGCTGTTTTGTATGTATGGAATTGGAGGGCATTATTATAGTTCTTACTGGGGTAATACCTTAAGGAATAAGGGAGAAAAGTGCCGTTTTCCCATCGTTTGCCTATACCCAAACGATCGTTTGCCTATACCCAAACGATCGTGCGCCTATAGGCAAACGATCTGTCGCCTATACCCAATTTGAAACGCAACTTTGCACACTTTTCCTATACTCCTCCCCTATACTGACTCGCAAGAGTCGGTGCAGTTTTCCCCTAAAATTAGCTAATATTTCCAAAATACGACATGTTTTTATGGCAATATCCTTGGTACTTCGCATTTAATTCGTACTTTTGCATCGAAAATATTAAACAATTTATAGGAAAATGAAAAGAACAGGTTTTATTTTGACCATATGCTGTACCCTGATGGTTATTACTACATTGGGTACCACCGCCTTTGCAGGTAAGAATCAGTCGTCTGTGATGACCAAGATGGCCGACGGCACTTATGTCGTGAACACCACCACCTTGGCCAGCGATGTGAAGGGTTACCGCAGCACCACCCCGTTGAACATCTACATCAAGAACGGTAAGGTGGAGAAGGTGGAGGCATTGAAGAACCAGGAAACGCCCAAGTATTTCGTTCAGGTTAAGAACGCGATCCTTGCCAAGTGGAATGGTCAGAAGGTTGCCAAGGCCGTGAAAATGAAGGTTGATGGTGTAACCGGTGCTACCATGTCGAGCGATGCCGTGAAGGAGAACGTGAAACGCGGACTGGAGTACTATCAGAAGAATAAGTAAGGAAGTTGAGATTTGTGGTTGAACGATAGAAGAGGATGCATACGCATCCTCTTTTCTTTTGTTAAATATACGTTCAAATATTGCGATGTTTCCTTATTTTTCACTATTTTTGTAGTCGAATAACATTTAACGGAGAAACTCATATAATTATCATGCGAAAGGTATATAAGGCTCATATCATCTATACAAAGGAGAAAGACCGTTTTGAAGTGTTGGAAAACGGCTATATCGCCGTGGATGCCGATGGGCGTGTGGAAGAGGTGATGACAGAAAGACCGCGGACTGGCTATGAGGATGCGGAGTTCGTGGATTTCGGCAACCGTCTGCTCATTCCTGCCATGAACGACATGCATGTGCATGCGCCTCAGGTGCATAATCAGGGCGTGGCCATGGATCTGGAACTGTTACCGTGGTTGCAGAACTACACGTTCCCTGAGGAGGCGAAGTATGCCGACATCCATTATGCTGAGCGCATGTACCGTCGTTTCCTGCATACACAATGGCTCTTCGGTACCATGCGTAGTTGCGTCTTCGGAACCATACACACCGAAAGCACCCGTCTGCTGATGAAATTGTATCAAGAAGCTGGCATGGGCGCACTGGTAGGTAAGGTGGCCATGAACCGCAACTGTCCTGACAATCTCTCTGAGGACGTGGAAGAGATGGTGCGGGGCAATGAGTCTCTAATCAAGGAATTCCCACAATTGTCAATTGTCAATTGTCAACTGTCAACTCCCCTTGTGCGTCCCATTATCACGCCACGCTTCGTTCCGTCGTGTACACCAGAGTTGCTGAAGGCCTGTGGTGAACTGGCCAATAAATATCAGTTGCCTGTACAGTCGCACCTGTCGGAAAACACGTCGGAGATTGCATGGGTGCAAGAGTTGGAAAAAGAGAGTACTTGCTATGGTGATGCCTATAACCGCTATGGTCTCTTTGGACAAACGCCAACGATCATGGCCCACTGCGTTTGGACATCGGGCGATGAACTTGAAATGATGAAACACAACGGTGTCATGGTGGCCCACTGTCCTACATCCAACTTCAACCTGTCGTCGGGCATGGCTCCTGTACGCACCTTCCTCGACGAGGGATTGCGTGTAGGCCTCGGCAGCGACATCAGCGGTGGTCATGACCTGTGCATGTTCCGCATGTTGACTTACGCCATCCAGGTAAGCAAAATGCACTACCAACTTGATCATAGTAAGGCCTTCTTAACCTTGCCCGAAGTGTTCTGGATAGCCACCAAGTCGGCAGGAAGCTTCTTCGGAAAGGTCGGCAGTTTCGAGCCCGGCTACGATTTCGATGCACTGGTCATTGACGATGAAGTGCTGCATCCTGATGAATACTCACTCTTGCATCGTTTGGAACGATTCATCTATGTAGGTGACGACCGTCAGATTGCTCACCGCTTCTGTCGTGGAAAGGAAATTGCTGAACCGAAAATGTAATGTCTCAACAGTGGCTCCTGCATTTTTTCAATAAATAATGTGGATTATTGCATATTATTCATTACTTTTGCATTCAAAAATAGGAATAGAACATGCAAGAAACAAGACAAAATAGGATTTCACGTCTGCTGCAGAAGGAGCTGAGCCTCATCTTCCAGAGTCAGACAAGAATGATGCACGGGGTAATGGTGAGCGTGACGAGAGTGAAGATTTCACCCGACCTGAGCATCTGTACCGCCTATCTCAGCATCTTCCCCAGCGAGAAAGGAGAGGAGCTGCTGACAAACATCCAGACGAACGAGAAAACCATCCGCTACGAACTGGGAACACGAGTGCGTAACCAGTTACGTATTATCCCCGAACTGCGGTTCTTTATTGACGACTCGCTCGACTACATCGAGCATATCGATGAATTGCTGAAGAAATAATACGTCGCATGAATTTCCCGTTCTACATCGCCAAACGCTACCTCTTCTCGAAGAAAAGCACGAACGCCATCAACGTGATCAGTGCGATCAGCGTGATTGGTGTGGCTGTGGCAACGATGGCGCTGGTGGTGACACTGAGCGTGTTCAACGGGTTCCATGACATGGTGGCTACGTTCTTTACGGCCTTTGATCCGCAACTGAAGGTCACGCCCGTGACGGGAAAGACCGCTCCTGCCGATGATTCCATCCTGACACAGATACGACAACTGCCGCAGGTGGATGTGGCCACGGAGAGTCTGGAGGACAACGCCCTGGCGATGTATCGCGACAAGCAGGCCATGGTGGTGATCAAGGGCGTGGATGATAACTTCGCGGAGCTGACGCATATCACGGAGATTCTGTATGGCGACGGGGAGTTCGAGCTGCAGGCAGCCAACCTTCAATATGGTGTGCTGGGCTTACGACTGGCGGCTGAGCTGGCTACAGGTGCCCGCTGGAACGACTACCTGAAGATCTATGCACCCAAAAGGGAGGGACAGCTGGACATGGCGAACCCCGAGGAGGCATTCGTAGAGGACTCACTGCTCTCGCCAGGTGTGATCTTCTCGGTGAAACAAGCGAAGTACGACAAGAACTATATCATCGCACCCATCGCCTTTGCACGGAACTTGTTCTGGAAGGAGGGGATGATCTCCTCGTTGGAACTACGACTGAAGCAGGGGAGCGACTTGGATGCGGTGAAGAAGCAGATGCAGAAAATCGCTGGGGATAAATACAAGGTGGAGGATCGCTATGAGCAACAGGCTGACACGTTCCGTATCATGGAGATCGAGAAGTTCATCGCCTATATCTTCCTCACCTTTATCCTGGTGGTGGCCTGCTTTAATATCATCGGATCGCTCTCGATGTTGATTATCGATAAAAAGGACGATGTGGTGACACTGCGGAACTTAGGTGCCAGCGATAAACAGATCATCAGGATCTTCCTCTTTGAGGGACGACTGATCTCGTTCTTTGGGGCTATCATCGGTATTGCTATCGGACTGTTCCTCTGCTGGCTGCAGCAGCGGTTCGGACTGGTGAGTCTGGGACAGTCGAGTGGCTCCTTTGTGGTGGATGCCTACCCGGTAAGCGTTCATCCTACGGATATCATCCTGGTGTTCTTCACCGTGCTCATTGTGGGATTCCTGGCTGTGTGGTATCCGGTGAGGTACTTCGCGAGGAGGCTGCTTGAGTAAGGAGAGCCTCTCCCCAGCCCTCCCCAAGAGGGAGGGAGCTTGAAAAAGGAGTAAGGAGGAGTGAAACGAAACTTGAAAAAGAACAGATATGAAGGAAAGGATTTTTTATTTGATTAGGGTTTACGTGTTCATGGTGTTGGTGCTGATGCTGGCCAAGCCCGTATTCATGCTGTATAACCATGCTAACCATCCGTTCACCTTCGGTGATGTGATGCAGGTGATGGGACATGGCATCACGCTCGACCTGTCAACAGCGCTGTATCTGATCATCGTGCCTTTCCTTCTCACACTCCTCTCCATCTGGCTATGGAGCTGGAACGGTATCTACCGACTGCTGAAGGTGTATTATGTGCTGGCGGCTTTTGTGCTGGCATTGGCATTTGTGTCGGACACCAGTTTGTATGAGTTCTGGGGTTTCAAGCTCGATGCTTCCGTTCTTCCTTATCTATCAACACCCAAGGAGGCCTTTGCCAGTGTGTCTGTTTGGTATCTGCTGGTACGCGGACTGATCATCATTCTGCTCACCTTCATCTTCTACAAGATACTGGTGTGGCTTACTCCAGTGCAGAAAGAACGCAGACGTAGCATCAGTCAGATAGGCTACTCCAAGGGCAGACGTCAGCGCGGGGCGTTCTTTATCAGTCCTGTGAAACCTGCAGGCACCCGTCTGCTGGCCACCATTATAGGACTGCTCCTCATCCCGCTGTTCGTGATTGGCATGCGGGGCGGCACGAGCGTATCGACGAGTAATGTAGGACAGGTGTATTTCTCGCAGGATCAGTTCCTGAACCATTCAGCCGTGAATCCGATATTCAGCTTCCTTTCCTCGTTCGGCAAGACCGCCACGGCAGTGAAGACCAACAACAAGAAGGATGAGAAAGGACAGTATGAGTACTTCAGTCAGAAGGCCCTGAAGAAACAGCTCAAGGGCATCTTCGATACACAGAGTGTGAATCCTGATACATTACTGAACACCCAGCGCCCCAATGTACTGCTGATCATCATGGAGAGTTGCGGCAGCATCTTCACGGAGGCTAACGGTAACGGACATGTCACGCCTAACCTCACGAAGCTGATGCAGGAGGGTGTGTACTTTACCAGTTGCGTGGCTAACAGCTGGCGTACCGACCGTGGTATGGTAAGCATCCTGAGCGGTTATCCGGCATTTCCTGATAAGTCGGTGATGAAGATGGCACAGAAATGCGAGACGCTGCCGTCGATTGCCCGTACCCTGAAAGACAACGACTACTCCACCACGTTCCTCTATGGCGGTGATGCGAACTTCACCAATACACGGGGCTATCTGCTGAGTACGGGCTTCGAGAAGATTATCAGCGAGGATGACTTCTCGAAAAAGGAGCGAGGCGACTCGAAGTGGGGCGTGAACGACTGGGTGACCTTCGGCAGGTTATTGGATATCATCAAGGAGAAGACGGAAGAACAGCAGGTTCAAGCACCTGTCAAGCCGTGGTTTACCACAATGCTCACCCTGAGCAGTCATGAGCCATGGACAGTGCCGATGAAGAAGAAGTTCGATGATCCTATCTTCAATGCGTTCTATTTCCTGGATATCTGCTTGGGTGACTTCATCAATAAACTGAAGAATACTCCTGCTTGGGAGAACACCCTCGTGGTGATCCTGCCCGACCATAGCGTGCAGTATAAGGATATTGACCAGACCAAGCCCATGCGGCATCTGATACCGATGATCTGGACGGGTGGTGCCGTGAAGACGGCTAAGCGCATCGGACTGGCTTGTAACCAGACTGACCTCCCCGCCACGTTGCTAGGACAGATGGGCATCAAGCATGATGACTTCACCTTCAGTCGTGACATCCTCAGCAAGAACTACCAACGACAGTTTGCCATGACCAACTGGACGGAGGGTTTTGCTACCTATGATGCTTCGGGCTTCAATGCATATAACCTCAAGACTAACCAGGTGATGGCTGGTAAGGCGGGTGAGGCCATCGAGATTGGAAAGGCCATCTTGCAGGCTACCGATGAGGATCTGAGGGAAAGATGAAAAAAGGACTGGTGCTGGAAGGAGGGGCCATGCGGGGATTGTTCTCTGCTGGCGTGATGGACGTGATGATGGAGCGGGGTGTTACCTTCGATGGCATCATCGGCGTTTCGGCAGGTGCCGCCTTCGGCTGTAACTATAAATCAGGACAGATAGGACGTGCCATTCGTTATAACATGCGGTTTGCCCACGACAAGAAGTACTGCAGTGTACAGTCGTTCCTGAAGACGGGTGATCTGTTCGGCGCGGAATATGCCTACCATGTGGTACCTGAGGAATACGATAAGTTCGACAACGAGGCCTTTGAAAACAATCCTACTGAGTTCTATATCGTTTGTACGGATGTGGTGACTGGTAAGCCTATATATAAGAAATGTACGCGAGGGGGACATCAGACATACGACTGGATACGGGCTTCGGCTTCCATGCCGGTGGTGTCGAAGGTGGTGGAACTGGAAGGTTATAAGCTCCTGGATGGTGGGATGACCGACAGTATTCCACTGGCTTATTTCCAACAGATAGGATTCGAGAGGAACATCGTGATTCTCACCCAGCCCATCGGTTACCTGAAGACCCCTAACCGGTTGATGCCACTGATCAGTGCGAGTCTGCACCGCTACCCCCATGCTGTTGAGGCCATGCGTCATCGTCCTGAGATGTACAACCGTCAGCTGGCCTACCTTGAGCAGGAGGAACAGAAGGGCAATACCCTTGTTATCCGTCCGCTGGAGAAACTACCCATTGGTCATATATCACACAATCCCGAAGAAATGAAACGCGTTTATGAAATCGGTCGTGAAATGGGTGAAAGGAGGATTCAAGAAATCTGCGATTTCATGAAGGAGTAAGGACAAAAGAGAAAGGAGAAAAAGAATGAAGATACTGATTGTCATACCTTGTTATTGTGAGGAAGAGGTGCTGCCACTCACCATGGAGAAGATGCAGGTTGTGATCCAACGACTGAAGGATGAACTGCAGATAGAGGGCAGGATCTTGTTGGTTGATGATGGCAGCAAGGACCGCACCTGGCAGCTCATCTCGGCCTTCTGTGCCCAGAACGACGATGTGTGCGGCATCAAGCTGTCGCATAACCGCGGTCATCAGAACGCCCTATGGGCTGGTATGGAGGAGAGCATCGACAAATGTGATGCGATGGTGTCCATAGATGCTGACCTGCAGGATGACGAGCAAGTGATTGTTGACATGGCCAGACAGATCCAGGATGGGTGTGACATCGTATATGGCGTAAGGAAGGAACGGAAGACCGATACGTTCTTCAAGCGGTTCACAGCACAGATGTTCTACCAACTGATGAGGAGCGTTGACAAGGAGATGATCTATAACCATGCCGATTTCCGTATGATGAGCAACCGTGCGGTGAAGGCGCTGATGGAGTATCCGGAAAGGAACGTGTTCCTGCGAGGACTGGTACGACAATTAGGATTCAAGGAGGGATACGCTTATTACAACCGAAAGGCGCGTGAGGCGGGGGAGTCGAAATACCCGCTGAGGAAGATGCTGAGTTTCTCTATCGACGGTATCACCTCTTTTTCTGTAGCCCCGCTGAAGTTCATCTCGGCAGCTGGTATCCTGATGACACTGATTGCCTTAGTGATGATGATCTATGCCCTCATAAGCTACTGTCGCCATAACGCCATTCCTGGTTGGACCTCCATCCTCGTGTCGCTATGGTTCATAGGTGGTGTGGTGACAACAGGCGTAGGTATCACTGGCATCTATATCGGGAAGATCTTCACCGAAGTGAAACGCCGTCCTCGCTATTTCATCGAAGAGCGGTTGAACCTGTAGAAATACACCGTGTCCTTCATCTCTGACATCCGTCGTTGGGTGCGCTCAATAGGGATGAAGGTGTAGTCGGAGTAGGTTTCGAAGAAATCCTTACGATCCTTGGCAGCAATCATCAACACTCCCTTATCAGGCTTGCTTCGCAGGAACTGTCCCATCTTATCACCTGTATAGAAATTCGTGCCGAAGAAATGAAGCATGTCAATAGAGGTGTACATATATACTTTCTCACCCTGATCGATAAAGTCTTTCCTTACCCTGTTGGCTAACGGTCTGTCACTACGCGTATTCAAGGCTGTAGGCTGGAAGAGTCCGTCGAGAGATACAAAGACGACAAAGATCACTAGTAAGGCTGACAACAGGTTGCGTTTCCGCAAGGCATAGATACCTGCAAGAAGCAAGGCACATAAGACCAGCACCACCCAAACCCCATGACAATTCTCCAGGGCACTCAGCATCTGGATATTCTCTGCAGCATGCTTTCCGTGGAAAAGCGTGTCGGGAATCCATCCTGCCTTGACAATGCCGAAAGCAGCTACTAACAACAAGGCGATGATGCCCATGATGAAGGTGAAGATCTTGATGGGTTTGACATGACGACGTGTCAACCACAGGATAAACTGTGCCAGCAGATAGGCCATGAAGGGATATACGGGCAGGAGATATACACTGCGCTTACTCTTGGGGATGCAGTAGAAGAAGAGGATCAGCAGGAACGACAGCCAGGTGAAGAGCTGTAGCGGTGATATCTTCTTCCAGGAGAACTGACGGAGTGCCGTACGCTTGGCAAACAATACAGGAAGGGAAATCACCAATAAAAGCGTCCAAGGAATCCATCCTGCAATCAGCGTAATGAAGTTATAGTAGAATGGGTTCTCGTGCGACTCGTATGTCATCTTCCCCATAAACCGTCCAAGGTTCTCTTCCTTTACCAATTCGAGGAACGCATCACCTCCCTGCTGCCAGGCGGCCACATACCATAAGGCGGGCAGGATGCAGGCAAGAACGGCAAAGAGCAGGAACCGTCCGAAGGTAAGCCAGAAGCGCTCTCCGCGCAACAAGAGGAATACACCCATCACGAAACAAGGCAGAATGATGCCCACAGGACCCTTGGTCAGCGTTCCTAAACTCATACATAAAATGGCCAGCCAGGGCACACCTTTCAATCCCTTTTCATACCATCGGTACAGGATGTAGAGTGCACCAACGATACAGGCTGTAAGTACCATATCCACCCTGCAGTTCATGCCTGCACGATGCACCTCGAAAGCGGTGAGGGTGAGCAGGGAAGCCACAAAGGCTGCAGACTCATCACCCCTGCGGGCAAAGAACCGATAGCCGGCTACCACCATGATGATCAGAGCCAAGGCAGACGGGAGTCGTGCGGTAAACTCACTCACATAGCCAGGCAGTAATGAGAACAAGGCAATCAGCCAATGGAAGAAAGGTGGCTTATAGGGAATATCACCGCCATTGTTGATAGGCAGGATCCAGTTCCCGTCGTTGATCATCGACAGGGCGACAACAGCCTCGCGAGGCTCACCCTTGGTATTGAACTCCGTTAATCCGATAAACGGCAATATTGTGACTGCCGCAATGGCCAGTATCAGCCAGCATCGTTTGTTGCTCATCATTTTAAGCTTTGGTTTCTGCAAAGGTAACAAAAAACCAGGTGAAAACTAAAGAATTCGTTGTTTTTTTGCCAAAGAGTATCCTATCATTGTTTTTTTTACTATATTTGCACATTCTTAGTAGTCCTCTTGCAAAGGACTCATGGTCAAACCTTCAAAAAAGAAAGAACATGGTTATCGGTATCGACGTGGGCACCAGTACCACAAAGATTGTAGGGTTACGTGACAATGAAGTAGTTTCACCCATCCGTATCAGGGCAACCGACCCCGTGACATCCTTATATGGAGCATTCGGTAAGTTCCTGCACGACAACAGTATCTCGCTGAACGAAATCAAGCAGGTGATGCTGACAGGTGTAGGTAGTGCATATGTCAACGAGCCCATCTACGGACTGCCCACCAACAAGGCTGAGGAGTTCATGGCTGACGGTCTTGGTGCACAGTTTGAGTCGAAGCAGGACCGTATGCTGGTGGTGAGCATGGGAACAGGTACTTCCATCGTCAAGGTGGAAGGAAACGACATCAAGCATATCGGTGGTATGGGTATTGGCGGCGGAACACTGAAGGGTTTGGCACAGTTGCTGTTGAACACCGACGACATGAAGCTGGTGGCACAGATAGCAGAAGAGGGTGATTTCAACAATGTCAACCTGAATATCGGTGACATCAGTGCCGTGCCACTACCAGGATTGCCTCTTGATGTGACAGCGTCTATTCTGGGAAAGGCGACCAGCAATTCCCGTCGTGAGGATATTGCCGCAGGACTGATCTGTACCGTGATTCAGACCATTGGCTCTGCCACCTATATGGCCTCATTAGGCAGTGGCATCAAGGAGTTCGTAATGATTGGTAACCTCACCCTGATGCCACAGTGCCGTCAGATCTTCCCGATGATGGAGAAGCTCTATAATGTGCATTTCATTATTCCTGAATATGCGGAGTTCTGCACAGCCATCGGTGCAGCACTTTGTTATAAGAAGATTTGATCAGAAGGTAAGTCCTAACGTGAGCATCAGCGCACTGTTCTTACTCGTGTCGAAATCATCGTTGCAGATATTCGCCAGACCTAAGTCGTAGCTCACCTCAGCATAGAACATGTCGCACTGAATACCGCAGCCTGTTCTCAGTCCTGCATCCATCCGACGGAAGGAGTAGGGGTTGTCAGAGAAAGAGTTATAGGCGGCACGTTTTCCAAAGTCCTTTACCTTGCCACCCACACCGCAGGCTACATATCCTCCTAAGAAGGGCTCGATGGCACAATAGCGTTCGATGTCAATCTGATACTTCATCACAACCGGCATCTCCAGGTAGTCGAGGTTGTAGGTGAACTTATCACCGCCCACATTTCCCTTACCACCTTTCTCGGTGTAGTACAAACCAGACTCGAGGTATAACGGACCGCGTGGCATTAGGGCGAAGCCTGCAGCCACACCCACGTTCAAACCGGTCTTTACACTGCTTCCATCCAGGTATCTTTCATCACTGTTCACAGTGGTGAAAGCAGGACCGAGGCGGAATCCTACATACGCATCATAATCATAATAGGAACTGTAACGGCGGTGATTGTAGTCAAGTCGTCCGGTACGATTGTTATAATACCTGCTGTGACGATGGTTCTGCGCTTGTATAGGCATGACAGTCAGCAGACTGAGCATGGCCAGGATAATGGTCTTTTTCATTTTCTTCTTGTTTTAGTCCAACAAATCCTTTATCGGTGGCAAAATAACGAAAAAACCTGCGTAACACGATGGGTATTTTTCCTAATTGTTCGGGGGAAATCCCTATTTATGCATCCCGTTGCTTGGTTCCCATACGAGCCTCAACCACATTGATGATATAGTCGCCCAGCTTCTCGCACTCACTGATGATATCCATGTAGATGGTACCAATGCCGTAGGTATAGACATGGTTGTTCACATCGTTGATGTTCTGACTCTTCAGCTGATCGCGGAAATTGTTGATCTCGTTCTCGATGTTGAATGAGCGGTTCACATTGAAACTCTCCTTACGACCACCCATCAGGTTATTCAGCTGTGTGAGGGCACTGTCGGTAAGTTCCATCATCTGATGCATGTGCTCATACTGACGTGCGGTAAAGTGCTCGTTCTTACCCTGTACCTTTCGGTTAATGGTACGAGCCATGTTATAGCAGGAATCACCGATACTCTCCAATTCCGAGATCTCACGCAACATGGCACGGATCTTACCCTTGGTGTCGTCAGAAAGATGGGCGTCAGAGACCTGTTCCAGATAGGTTGCAATCTCTATCTCCATATTGTCGGAGATACTTTCGTATTTCTCAATGCGCGTATAGAGTTTGGTGAACTTTTGGTCATCTTTTTCGGTCAGCAGCTCACGTACCATTCCGAACATCCTTTGCATACGCTCACTGAAACTGATGATTTCCTTCTGGGCCTCCAGCACGGAAAGTTCTGGCGTTTTCATGAAACCTGCTGTAATGAAGTGCAGACGGAAGTCCTCTTCCTCATCCACCTTCTTCGGTTTGATTACCCAGCAGACAAAGCGCTCAATCTGGGGAATCAGCCAGATCAAAATGCCGGCATTGATGACGTTGAAGCAGGAGTGGAAGGCAGCCAGCACAAAGTTCAGTTTCTCTGTGGAAGCCATGTTGGCCATGTCCTTGCCCAGCCAGTTTCCGACATAGTCAACAAGCCAGATCACACCATCGATGAACCAATGGAAGATGAACAGGATCCAGATCACGCCGAACACGTTGAAGAACATATGAGCCAAAGCAGCACGGCGGGCTTGTGTGTTGGCCGACAGTGCAGCGAGGTTTGAAGTAATAGTGGTACCGATATTCTCACCCAGCACCAATGCAATACCCTGATAGATAGGCATGGCACCAGTAGAACAGAGCAACATGGTGATGGCCATTACGGCAGCACTCGACTGCACGCAGAAAGTCATGACACCACCTAAGAACAGGAATATGATGGTGGTGAGGAATGAGTTGGGGTCGAACGACTGGAAGAAGGATGTTACGGCTTCGTTATGCCCTAAGTCCATGGCTGTACCTGTGGCTTTCAGGGTGGTCAGACCTAATAACAGGAAGGCCAGACCGAAGAGGAAATCGCCGATGTAGCGGTGCTTCTTCAGATAAATAAGGATAATACCGAGGAAGAAGCCTGGATAGACCGCCAAACTGATGTCGTACGATGTTCCCAGTGCCATAATCCATGCTGTGAGTGTTGTTCCGATGTTGGCACCCATGATGACGGAGATGGCTTGTGCCAACGTCAACAATCCGGCATTCACAAAAGAAACAGTCATCACTGTAGTGGCCGTAGATGACTGTACAGAAGCTGTGACAACAGCACCTGTAAGCAATCCTGTAAAGCGGTTGGTGGTCATGGCACCCAAGGCGTGACGTAACTGCGGACCTGCCATCTTCTGCAGGGCCTCACTCATTGACTTCATACCGAACATCAGCAGGGCCAATGAGCCTAAAAGCTTAAAGACAATCCAAATAGACATATATTATATCGTCGTTGATGTTTCTATCATCGAAATAAGGGCGTGCTATTTTGGTGCAAATATACAATAAAATCCTGAAGCAGCCAAAAAAAACATAGGCGAAGAACCGGGATAATTCTGTTAACATTTGAAAAATGCTGCTTCTTTGAAAAAAAATGCGTACCTTTACAGCCTGAAAAAGGAAATAAAACGAATTACGCATATGAAAACGGTAAAGATCTTCTGTAAGAATAACAACCAGGAAAGGGAGATTCCCATAGGTAGCAACCTCTCAGATGTCTTCTCTGCCTTCGGACTGACTATGGAATACGGACCAGTGAGTGCCAAGGTGAACAACAAGGTGGAAGGAATGCATTTCAGAGTGTATAACCCCAAGACCGTGGAATTTCTTGATATGACCTCAGCTAGTGGTTCTCGTGCCTATACACGCACCTTGTTCTTTGTCTTGTGCAAGGCGGCACACGATATCTTCAAGAACTGCGCGGTATGGATAGACACGCCAGTAAGCAACGGCTACTATGTGGATTTTCAGCTCGGGCGCCCCATCACCCTTGAGGATGTGGGAATGATCCGTACCCGTATGCAGGAAATCATCCAGGCAGCCCTGCCCATACACCGACATGAGGCTACCACCGAGGAGGCCATCCAGCTGTTTGAGAAGATGAAGACCTACTCGAAGGTGAAACTGCTGAAGAGCACGGGAAGTCTATATACCGTGTATTATGATATCGATGGGTACTATGATTATTACTATGGTTCCCTGCTCACCAACACCTCGCAGTTGTACCTCTTCGGCGTGGAGAAATACTTCGATGGTCTGCTGCTGCGCATCCCGTCAAGACAGCATCCTGGCGAATTGGGTGAGATGACGCATCAGGACAAGATGTTCAACATCTTCCGCGAACACCACAGTTGGCAGAAACTGCTGGGGATGCGTACCATAGGCGACCTGAACGAAATTGTGGAGAAAGGATGGGCTGCGCAGCTCATTCAGGTGGGTGAAGCCCTGCAGGAGAAGAAGATTGCACAGATCGCGGATGAGATTGCCCAGAGGAAAGGCGTCAGAATGGTGCTCATTGCCGGACCTTCGTCATCAGGCAAGACCACTACCTGCAAACGTCTCTCTGTACAGCTGGTAACAAACGGCATCAAACCTGTTCCTATCTCATTGGATGACTACTTCGTTGACCGTGAATTTACGCCGCGCGATGAAAGTGGCGATTATGACTATGAGCACCTGCACTCCCTGAACCTGCCCTTGCTGAACGAACAGCTCAACGCGCTCTTTGCCGGAGAGGAGGTGCAGCTGCCGCGCTATGATTTCCATACAGGAAAGAGCACGATGGATGGACGGAAGCTGACGCTCCATGATGATGAGATCCTGGTGGTGGAGGGAATCCACGCCTTGAACCCCGAACTGACATCTCAGATTCCGCAGAAACAGATATACCGTATCTATGCTTCAGCGCTGACCACCTTGCTGCTGGATGCGCATAACTATGTGCCCACCACCGATAACCGTATGTTGCGACGTATTATCCGCGACCATAAATACAGGGGTGTCAGTGCCCAGGAGACCATCCACCGTTGGGCAAGTGTCCGCGCTGGTGAGAACAGATGGATCTTCCCTTATCAGGAGAATGCGGATGCAATGTTCAATACCGCCATGCTCTTCGAACTGGCCGTGATCAAAGCACAGGCGGAGCCGCTGTTGGAGCAGGTACCTGAAAACTGCGAGGAACATGCAGAGGCCTACCGACTGCTGAAGTTCCTGAAGTATATCAAACCCATTCCCGACGCTGATATCCCGCCAACCTCCTTGTTGAGGGAGTTCGTAGGTGGGAGCTCGTTCAAGTATTAGAAGCAAGAGGCAAGAAGCAAGAGGTGAGAGGGATGAGGTAAGAGGTGAGAAGCAACTTGTAAGACTTGGCAATGATCTTGTTCACTTTTTGTTCAAGAATTGCCAAGTTTTTTGTATAATATGCAATTTATTGGTATAAAATCCTAATATAAGTGTCAAAAATACAAATTTATGCAAAAACATTTTGTAATCTCAAGAATATTTATGAACTTTGCACCCTGAAATTCAAACAGATATATGTATGGCAGATAAACTTGAAGTGAAAGAGCTCGACCAGGTGGTCGTACGCTTCTCTGGTGACTCCGGTGACGGTATGCAGTTAGCCGGAAACATTTTCTCTACGGTCAGTGCCACTGTAGGTAACGGTATCTCTACATTCCCCGACTATCCCGCTGATATCCGCGCCCCGCAAGGATCATTGACAGGCGTGAGCGGATTCCAGGTACATATCGGTGCAGGTAAGGTCTATACCCCTGGTGATCTATGCGATGTTCTCGTTGCGATGAATGCCGCAGCACTGAAGACACAGTATCGTTACGCCAAGCCGCAGGCAACCATTATCATAGATACAGACTCATTTGGTCCGAACGATTTGAAGAAGGCCGCTTTCCAGACAGAGGATTATCTGGGAGAGATGGGTATTGATCCCGACCGAGTGATCCAGTGCCCGTTGACAACCATGGTGAAGGAATGCCTGGCCGACTCAGGCATGGATAACAAGGCCGTGCTCAAATGCCGTAATATGTTCGCTCTCGGACTGGTCTGCTGGTTGTTCAACCGCGACCTGAATCTGGTGGCTAATTTCCTTCGTGAGAAGTTCGCCAAAAAGCCGGCTATTGCCGAGAACAACATCAAGGTGGTGCAGGCTGGTTTCGACTATGGTCATAACACCCATGCCAGTGTTCCCGCAACTTATCGCATCGAATCAAAGGAGAAGGTGCCTGGAAGATATATGGATATTACAGGTAACAAGGCTACTGCCTACGGACTGATTGCCGCTGCAGAGAAAGCAGGTCTTCGTCTGTATCTGGGTAGCTACCCCATCACTCCTGCAACAGATATCCTCCATGAATTGTCAAAGCACAAGAGCTGCGGTGTCATCACCGTTCAGTGCGAGGATGAGATCAGCGGTTGTGCCAGTTCAGTAGGTGCTGCCTTTGCAGGTGCTTTGGCAGTAACTTCTACATCTGGTCCTGGTATCTGTCTGAAATCAGAGGCCATGAACCTGGCTGTTATCGATGAGTTACCCTTGGTGATTGTCGATGTGCAGCGTGGCGGTCCTTCAACAGGTCTTCCCACCAAGAGCGAACAGACCGACTTGCTGCAGGCACTCTATGGACGTAATGGTGAGAGTCCGATGCCCGTGATTGCCGCAACCAGTCCTACCGACTGCTTCGATGCTGCCTACGAGGCTTCAAAGATTGCCTTGGAGCATCTAACACCGGTGGTGCTGCTTACTGATGCCTTCATCGCCAATGGCTCTGCCGCATGGAAACTGCCGAAGATGGAAGAGCTTCCTGTAATTCAGCCCCATTATGTAACTCCTGAGATGAAGGGTAACTACACACCTTATTTCCGTGATGAGGAGACCAAGGTACGCTACTGGGCCATTCCAGGTCAGGAGGGCTACACACATATCCTCGGCGGACTGGAGAAAGATGGTAAGACCGGTGCTATCTCCACAGAGCCTGAGAACCATGATATGATGTGCCGTCTGCGTGCTGAGAAGGTGGCTAAGATTCCTGTTCCCGATCTGAATGTTGAGGGTGATAAGGATGCTGACCTGCTCATTGTGGGCTTCGGTTCTACTTATGGACATCTGCATGCTGCCATGGACGAGCTGCGTGCCAATGGTAACAAGGTGGCCCTGGCACAGTTCAAGTATATCAACCCGCTGCCGAAGAACACAGCTGAGGTGCTCTCTAAGTACAAGAAGGTGGTGGTGGCCGAGCAGAACCTCGGACAGCTTGCTGCCTACCTGCGTTCCAAGGTCGATGGTTTCGTTCCCTACCAGTTCAACCAGGTTAAGGGACAGCCTTTCGTGGTTTCCGAACTCGTTGCCGAGTTCGACAAACTAATTAATTCTTAACTCTTAATTTAAAATAGTATGTTTACAGCAAATGATTATAAAAAGGGACAGCCCCGTTGGTGTCCCGGTTGCGGCGACCATTTCTTCCTGGCTTCGCTGCATAAGGCCATGGCCGAGGTAGGTGTAGCACCCCACGAGATGGCTGTGATCTCAGGTATTGGCTGCTCCAGTCGTCTGCCTTATTATGTCAGCACCTATGCCATGCAGACCATCCACGGTCGTGCTGCCTCTATCGCCACAGGTGCCAAGGTGGTGAATCCCAACCTTACCATCTGGCAGATCTCGGGTGATGGTGACGGACTGGCTATTGGTGGTAACCACTTCATCCATGCCATGCGTCGTAATATCGACCTGAATATGATTCTGCTGAACAACAGGATCTACGGTTTGACAAAAGGACAGTACTCACCGACCTCTCCTCGCGGATTCGTCAGCAAGTCGTCTCCCTATGGAACAGTTGAGGATCCGTTCCGTCCTGCTGAGCTCTGCTTTGGTGCCCGTGGTAAGTTCTTTGCCCGCTCAGTGGCTACCGACAATGCTGAGACCGTAGAGATCCTGAAGGCTGCCTACAACCATAAAGGTGCTGCCGTTTGCGAGATCCTGCAGAACTGCGTGATCTTCAACAACGGTTGCTATGATCCTATCTATACAAAGGAAGGACGTAAGCAGAACTGTATCTATGTTCGTCATGGCGAGAAGCTGGTGTTCGGTCCTAACAACGAGTTCGGACTGGTACAGGAAGGTTTCGGACTGAAGGTGGTGACCATCGGACAGGATGGCTATACCCTTGATGACGTACTGGTGCATGATGCACATTGCGAGGATGATACCCTGCAGCTCAAGCTGGCTATGATGGACAATGAGCATGGCTTCCCTGTAGCTCTTGGTGTGATTCGCGACGTGACTGCTCCTACCTATAACGAGGCTGTACACGCCCAGTTGGAAGAGGTGAGCGCACAGAAGAAGTACCATAACTTCGCTGAGCTGCTCGAGACCAACGACACCTGGGAGGTGACATAAAGGAAATCACTATTATTTACAAAACTTTTTTCTATGAAACATTTACTTCTAACAACTATTCTACTGCTGGCAACCCTTACTGGGGTTGCCCAGCAGATTACACCTTCCCTGACCGTTTATCCCGAATTCCGTCCTGCTACCATTCTTCTGACCAATGGTAGTAAGCTGAAAGTGCCCTTGGCAAACATCTTCCTGAAAAACAGCTCGCTGCTCTATATGACTGATGATGTAGTGAAAGAGGCTGAGCTGAAGAATGTGCTGCAGGTGCAGTTTGACGACCGTACCTATCTCCGCATCGACAGTCTGCTGGCCTACCAGGTGGACTCCGTGGGAAGGAACGCATTGTATTGCGCGAAGGTAATCGACATCAAATCCTACAAGCAGACCATTGCCAACAGTGCAAACATCACAAACCTCGATCTCAGTAACATCACCAACATGCTCAGTTTCAGCACCATTGATGCCATTGGGAAAGAGGGCGTGGAGTTCCCCGTCATCCCCCTTTATTACTTCCGGTTAGACAATCAGTTTGTGCGGGTGCATGAGCGTAACCTCAAACGCGTCTTGTCGAAAGAGAAACAAAGAATCATGGAGTCGGTCATGAGTCTGCCCGACTTCAGCTGGACGGATGAACCTTCACTGATGAAGATGTTGGAAATGCTCAAGTAGGATTCCTACTACAGTTTTTCTCCGTAACACAGATCACCGGCATCACCGAAGCCAGGAACGATATACTTATGCTCGTTCATGCCTGGATCAATGGCTGCGCACCATATCTCGGCATTGTCGGGCAGCACTTGTTTTACCACATCGATACCTTCGGGTGTGGCAATCACACAGGCAATGTATATTTTCTTGGGCTTACCCGTTTTTATCAAAGCCTCGATGGCAGCAGCCATGCTTCCGCCAGTGGCAAGCATGGGGTCGGCAATAATCAGTGTCTTCCCCTTCACGCTGGGCGAGGCCATATACTCCGTATGGATACCCACTTCCGTATGTTCGCGGTTGGTGTACATACGATAGGCTGAAACGAAGGCGTTCTCTGCCTTGTCGAAGACCTGCAGGAATCCTTCGTGGAACGGCAGACCAGCACGTAACACTGTGGCCACCACGATATCATCTTTGGGTAGGGGGATGTCAAGGGTTCCCAACGGGGTGGTTACGGTTTTCGGTTTATATTCAAAGGTTTTTGAGAGTTCAAAAGCCATCATCTCACCCACCCGTTTGATATTGTTTCGGAAGAGCAGACGGTTCTGTTGATACTTCTTGTCACGCAACTCAGCCATGTACTGATTCATGATGCTGGTGCTTTCGGAAATGTTGATTACCTGTATCATTGTTTCGAGTTTTGATGCAAAAGTAGCAAAAAAAGAGGATTATTTGATATCTCGGTGTTACAAAAGTGTGATTATCTTTTCCTTTTTTATATTCTTTAACCTAAAAAGAATTGTGTGCGCGCAAATAATTCTAAATAATTCATTCTTAATTCTTAAGAAATTCGTAACTTTGCACCCGATTTAAAAGGTATTAGGATTTTTTCCTTCTTACTTATAAGATTGATTGAGGATTCACAATTTAAATTTTATCGATAAATATGGCAAAGTTAGATTTGACACAGTATGGCATTACGGGTTCAACCGTGATTGCTCATAATCCGTCGTATGAGTACCTCTTTGAGGAGGAGACAAAAGCTGGTCTTGAAGGCTTCGACAAAGGTGTGAACACCGAGCTCGATGCTGTTAACGTGATGACAGGTATCTATACCGGTCGTTCACCTAAGGACAAGTACATCGTGAAGGATGCACAGAGCAATGATAAGGTATGGTGGACATCTGAGGAATACAAGAACGACAACCATCCTATGAGCGAAGAGGTTTGGGCTAAGGTAAAGGAAATCGCCATCAAGGAGCTCTGCAACAAGAACCTGTATGTGATGGACGCTTTCTGTGGTGCCAACGAGGCTACCCGTCTGCGTGTCCGCTTCATCGTTGAGGTTGCTTGGCAGGCACACTTCGTAAAGAACATGTTCATCCAGCCTACTGCTGAGGAACTGGAGAGCTTCGAGCCGAACTTCGTCATCTACAACGCTTCCAAGGCAAAGGTTGAGAACTACAAGGAGCTGGGTCTGAACTCAGAGACTTGTGTTGCCTTCAACACTTCAAGCCGTGAACAGTGCATCATCAACACCTGGTACGGTGGTGAGATGAAGAAGGGTATGTTCTCAATGATGAACTACTATCTGCCTCTGCAGGGTATCGCTTCTATGCACTGCTCTGCCAACACCGATATGGAGGGTAAGAACACTGCTATCTTCTTCGGTCTGTCTGGTACAGGTAAGACCACTCTTTCTACCGATCCTAAGCGTCTGCTGATTGGTGACGACGAGCACGGATGGGACGACGAGGGTGTGTTCAACTTCGAGGGTGGTTGCTATGCCAAGGTTATCAACCTCGACAAGGAGAGCGAGCCCGATATCTACAATGCTATCCGTCGTGATGCACTGTTGGAGAATGTAACTGTTGATGAGGCTGGTAAGATTGACTTCGCCGACAAGAGCGTAACCGAGAACACCCGCGTTTCTTATCCTATCAACCACATTGAGAAGATTGCCCAGAAGGTGAACGGTAAGAGTGCTGGTCCTGAGGCAAAGAACGTGATCTTCCTCTCAGCTGACGCCTTTGGCGTACTGCCTCCGGTATCTATCCTGACTCCCGAGCAGACCAAGTACTACTTCCTCTCTGGTTTCACAGCTAAGCTGGCTGGTACAGAGCGTGGCATCACTGAGCCCACTCCTACCTTCAGTGCTTGCTTCGGTCAGGCCTTCCTCGAGCTGCATCCTACCAAGTATGCTGAGGAACTGGTGAAGAAGATGGAGAAGAGCGGTGCTAAAGCTTACCTCGTAAACACAGGTTGGAACGGTACAGGCAAGCGTATCTCTATCAAGGATACACGTGGTATCATCGATGCTATCCTGGGCGGTGCTATCCTGAAGGCTCCTACCAAGAAGATTCCTTACTTCGACTTCGAGGTTCCCACAGAGCTCGACGGTGTAGCTTGGGGTATTCTTGATCCGCGCGACACCTACCAGAACCGCAACGAGTGGGAAGAGAAGGCCAAGGATCTTGCTGCCCGCTTCATCAAGAATTTCAAGAAGTATGAAGGAAACGAGGCTGGTAAGGCACTTGTCGCTGCAGGACCGAAGTTGTAAGGCTTAGGCCGGAAGCAACTTCGCCCTATGCAGGGCAAAGCTGCTGGTCCGAAACTCTAAGCGGAAGCAACTTTTTATATAATAAAGAGGGTGTGTCAAATAGGCACATCCTCTTTTTATATTCATCTATAGCTTTCATTGGTCCGATGACCACTTTATGCCGCCATTTTTGTGATTAGTGTGTTGTGGTGTCTTTCCAAGCTCCAAACAGGCTTAGTTGGGGCAAT